>NZ_FNOZ01000003.1 GCF_900107175.1 Modestobacter sp. DSM 44400
CTGCTCATCGCGCTCAGGGGCTGCGGCGCGCACCGCGGCGAACATCCGCACGTAGGTGCCGTCGTCAGACCAGCGACGGTGGCGTTCCCACACCGATTGCCACGCGCCGAAGTGATCGGGCAGGTCACGCCACGGCGACCCGGTGCGGTACCGCCAGATGATCGCCTCGAGCGTCAGTCGGTGGTCATTCCACGGCCGGCCCTGATGACCGCCGGCAGGCAGCACCGGCTGGATCAACTCCCACAACTCGTCCGGGATCTCGTCGGTACGCAACATTCGTCCAGCGTCGCCCACCAACCCGCCAATCTTTGGCAGACACGCTCTAGCTGGATCGATGACCGGCCCGCGCTGTGGAGGGCGCTGGACGCCGTCGCCCGCCGCGCCGCCGCAGACGCCCACCCCTAACACGCGGCGCTGCACGCCGCCGCCGACGCAGCGCGGCAGGCGCACGACAACGCCCGACGCACCCTGGCCGAGGGCCGCCGGCAACGCAGCGAGCGACTCGACCGGTTCGGACCCCCGACCCCGAGCGGCGGCTCGCCGACCTCGAGCGCGGCATCGCCGCCGCGCACCAGGAGCTGACCGACACCCGGGCGCGCATCGCGACCCTCACGACCGAGCCCGCCATCCTCGCCCAGCCGGTCGACGGGCTCGCCCAGCAACACGACGCCTGGCGAGCCCGGAGCGACACCGAGCGCCGCCAGCGGGGCACCCCCGCCCCGCGGCAGGCCACCTCGACGTCGGGCGTGCCACGCCCGCAGCCGGAATACCTTGGGCGGTCCGATAGCCGTCCCGGCGCCGTGCCCCGGCTGGGGCGTTGACCACGGGCCTTCGTGCGGGCGCGCGGCGGGGTGGACGCCGCCACAGGAGAACGACCGGAGGACAGCTGCGGGAACTGGTTGTCGGCTGTCAGCACTCACCGGGAAATGACGCCTTCTGTAGTGCACCGCCAACCACGCTCGACCAGCCCCGGAGCCAGCCATGCCCGAGCACACCGCCAGCCGCGTCCGCGACCTCACTGCAGACAGGGAGCCGGAACTGCTCACCATCGCCGAAGCCGCCGAACTCCTCCGCGCCCCCGTCGGCACCCTGCGCTACTGGCGCCACCTCGGCACCGGCCCACGCAGCTTCCCCCTCGGCCGCCGCGTCCTCTACCGCCGCAAACGACCTCCGAGCCTGGATCAACACTCAGCACAACCAGGGCGCCCCCGCCCGGCCTTGACGAGGCGCTTGTGTCAGACAATAGTGGCGGGGCGGAGATCCGGTTCACCCAGTCCGCGCGCAGGCACCGCATCGGCAAAGCCTCCGCACGGCACGTCATGGCCAGCACCGAACCGACGCTGGTCACCACCGCCAACGGCACCGACGCCTGGCTCTACATCGGACGCGACAAACGAGGCCGAGAGTTGGAGATCATCGCGATTCCGCTGTCGACGGAGCCTGCGGCGCCGTCTCTCCTCGTCATCCACGTCATGCCGACCCAGCTCCGAGGATGAAGCCCATGGCCAAGCGCACCCCACCCCCCGTCACGACCAGCACTCCGCTGGGACCCGACGTCGACCTCGACGAGGAGGACGTACGCCTTCCAGACGGCAGCCGGCTGACCGAGCAGAAGGCCGCGGCGATCGTGGAGGAAGTGCGGCGTCGCGGCGGACGGCCATCCCTGACCGGAGAGGCGGCCACGTCCCCGCGCATCGTCTTCCGCGTTACGCCCAGCGTCCGCGACCGCGCCGCCGAGATCGCCGCCCGCGAGGGCAAGACCATCTCCCAACTCGCCCGCGAGGCACTTGAGGCGCGGGTGGCCTCCTCCTGACAAGACCGCAGCGACCGACGAGGAAGGACGGTGCGATGGCCGCCATCCTGGCGCCCCGCTCCAGACCCGGCGACATGCCGGCCGGCCCACGGAGCCGGCGAGCGTGAGCAGCGTAGAGAAACGAGTCCGCGACGGGCGGACGATCTGGCGCGCCCACTACCGCACGCCGGATGGGAAGCAGCGGAACAAGTCCTTCACGCGCAAGGGGGACGCCGAGCGGTTCCTGACGACTGTGGAGTCGGCGAAATTGAGCGGGTCGTTCGCCGACCCATCCCTGGGTCGCCTCACGGTCGGTGAGTGGTCGGTCCGCTGGCTCGCTGACCAGACGCACCTCAAGCCGTCGACCCTCGAGCGCTACGCCGGCATCCTGCGGAAGGATATCGACCCGCAGTGGGGAAGGGTGCGCCTTGCCGACGTCTCACACGCCGACGTCCAGTCCTGGGTGGCCAGGCTCGCGGCGGCGCGGTCGCCCGCGACCGTGCGCAAGGTGCACCGGGTCCTCTCCCTGGTGCTGACCATGGCGGTGAAGGACGGTCGGCTGGCGCGGAACGCGGCCACCGGCGTCAACCTTCCGCGAGTGGTCACCGAAGAGCGTCAGTACCTGACCCACGCGGAGGTCGAGCGGCTCGCCGAGGCCTGCGCGGCTCCTGTAGGCCAGCCCGTCAGCAAGCACCGGAGACTGAGCGAACGGCGACGCGAGGACTACAGACTCATCGTCTTGTTCTTCGACCGAGCCCGTCGGAGCGGGCTATCCCCGCTCCGACCAGGCATTTTGTCAAGTGCCCCCGGCAGGATTCGAACCTGCGCCACTGCCTCCGGAGGGCAGTGCTCTATCCCCTGAGCTACGGGGGCTCGTGCCGCGTTGTGGTGCTGTCGCCCCGCTCTCGCGCGGCGCGGCAGGGACGTTACCAGCCGGGAACGGGTGCCCCGGCGGGGGGCTCAGGGCGCCGGGAGCGGCGCCGCGCCGCGGGCCCGAAGCATGTCCTCCATCGTGGCGGTCTCCGCCGCCTGCGTCTCGGCGATCGACCGGGCGAGGGTGCGGACGGCGGGCTGGGTGGCGTGCGCGTGCCCGTACTGCGCCATCTCCAGCCCGCCCTGGTGGTGCCGCATCATCAGCTTGAGGAACCGCACGTCCAGCTCCGTGCCCGACAGCGAGCGCAGCTCGGCCAGCTCGGCCTCGGTGGCCATGCCGGGCATCACCGCGCCGTCGGCCGCCGCGGCAGCGTCGGGCATGGAATCGGCGTCGGCGCTCATCCAGGCCATGACCTTGCTGCCGGAAGGCGGCAGCCCCCACAGCGACAGCCAGCCCTGCATCCGGCCTACCTGGTTGGTCTGGGTGGCCGAGATGTCGAAGGCCAGCCGGCGCACCTCGGCGTCCTGCGTGCGCTGCAGCGTCAGGTTGGCCATCTCCACCGCCTGCAGGTGGTGCCGGCTCATGTCGCGGGCGAACCCGGCGTCCACCGAGTCCGCCGCCGGTGTCTCCGTCCGCCCGATGCCCAGTCCCACGGCCAGGCCGCCACCGGCGACGAGCAGGCCGACCGCGATCACGGCGAGCAGCGCCGTGGTGAGCCGGCGACGCGGCGGGGGTGCCGCGTCATCCCGCGCGGCCGTGGGGTGCGTCATGTCGCTCAGGGCGCCGGGGTCGTGGCGGTCGGGGTGGTCGGTGCGTCGGTGGCCACGTCGGTGGACGTCGCCGACCGGCTGCTGTGGCCCTCCACCAGCGGGTCGCTGATGAAGGTGGGGTTCTCGCAGCTGGCGCCGATCTCGGGGTAGTGACCCGCTACGTCGGCGTTCTTGGTCAAGAAGTCCACGAACTGCTGGACCCGGAGGTCCGTGGCCGAGTCGACCGCCAGCTGGTGGTTCCACGACTGCAGGCTGATCGTCGAGCCGAGGCCGTCGTAGGGGGACAGCATCAGACCGGAGTTGCCCCGCACGACGTCCTCCAGGGTAGCCAGGTCGTCGTCGCTGATGGTGTCCGGGTCATAGGTGATCCAGGTCGCCCCGTGCTCCAGGCTGTGCACCGCGTTCTCGTGCCGGATGTCGACGTCGTAGACGGTGCCGGTGCAGTCGGCCCACTCCGGGTCGTGCGCGCCACCGACCGGCGGGGACTCCGTGTAGGTGACCGGCGTGGACACGTGGTCCTGGCCGGCGGCGTAGTCATAGGTCTGCAGGCCCGCGATCTGGTCGGCCGAGGTCACCCGATCGGCGTTGGACCGGTTGACCTGCACCACGGCGTAGGTGAGCACGGCGGCGGCGAAGACGACGACGGCCACGGCACCGGCGATGAGCCCCCACGGCTTCTGGGCGGTCACCACGTTGGCCGGCGGGCGCGTGCGCCCGCGCTGCGGCGGCTTCTTGCCGGCGGCGCTGGACCCCCGGGGCGTGAAGCCGCGGGCAGCGCGGCTGTCCTCGGGCTTGGGGTCCTTGGCCACTGCCACTCCTGTCGTGCCGGGCGCTGCGCGCGCCCTCGTCCCGCACGGGCTTCTCCCGCCTGGCGGGGCGAGCGTAGGTGCGCTGCCTGTGCCTCCCCGGTCACCGCAGGTCGACGGCCCCTGCGCGCCGGTCGGGCGGACCCGGCGGGTCAGTACGATCACCAGGTGACACCCGAGCAGCTCCGCGACGTCGTCCGCTCTGCCGTGGCCTCGGCCGTGGAGCGCGGCGCACTCGCCGTCGCCGTCCCCGATGACGTCGTGGTCGACCGGCCGAAGAACCCCGAGCACGGCGACTACGCCACCAACCTCGCACTCCGACTCGCCAAGGCCGCCGGCCGACCGCCGCGGGAGGTCGCCGAGGTGATCGCCGCCGAGCTGCGCCAACAGCCGGGCATCGACGCCGTCGACATCGCCGGCCCCGGCTTCCTCAATGTGCGGCTGGCCAAGGCAGCGCTGGGTCAGGTGGCCCTGCAGGCGGTCGCCGCCGGGAAGGCCTACGGCCGGACCGAGATGCTCGCCGGGCAGCGGCTGAACCTGGAGTTCGTCTCGGCGAACCCGACCGGCCCGGTGCACATCGGCGCCGTCCGGTGGGCGGCCGTGGGTGACGCGCTCGGCCGGCTGCTGGAGAGCAGCGGCGCAGAGGTCACCCGGGAGTACTACTTCAACGACGCCGGCGCCCAGATCGACCGGTTCGCCCGCAGCCTGCAGGCCGCGGCGCAGGGCCGGCCGGTCCCGGAAGACGGCTACGCCGGGGCCTACATCGACGACATCGCCGCCGAGGTCGTGGCCGCCGAGCCGGGGCTGGCGGAGCGCGCCGACGACGAGCAGCTCGCGGTGTTCCGGTCCCGCGGGGTCGAGCTGATGTGGGTGGAGATTCGCAGCTCGCTGTCCGGCTTCGGCGTGGTCTTCGACGTCTACTTCAGCGAGTGGACCCTGCACGAGGCCGGCGCGCTGGAGAAGGCGATCTCCCGGCTCCGCGAGCAGGGCCACGTCTTCGAGGCCGACGGCGCGATCTGGCTGCGGACGACGACGTTCGGCGACGACAAGGACCGGGTGCTGGTCAAGGGCGACGGCGAGCCGACCTACTTCGCCGCCGACTGCGCCTACTACCTGAACAAGAGGGAGCGCGGTTTCGACAAGGTCCTGATCATGCTGGGCGCCGACCACACCGGCTACGTCGGCCGGTACAAGGCGCTGGTGGCCGCCTTCGGCGACGACCCGGACACCAATCTGGAGATCCTGATCGGCCAGCTGGTGAACCTGGTCAAGGGCGGGGAACCGGTCCGGATGAGCAAGCGTGCCGGGAACGTCATCAACCTGGGCGACCTGGTCGAGGCGATCGGCGCGGACGCCGCCCGCTATGCGCTGGCCCGGGCCTCGATCGACCAGCAGATCGACCTGGACCTGGACCTGTGGAGCCGGCAGACCAGCGACAACCCGGTCTTCTACGTCCAGTACGCGCACGCCCGCATCGCCTCGCTGCTGCGGGCGGCGAGCGACCTGGGGTTGGTCCTCGGCGAGCCCGCCGACGTCGACCCCGCCCTGCTGGCGACCCAGCGCGAGAGCGACCTGCTGCGCGCGATCGCGGAGTTCCCCCAGGTGGTGGCCTCCGCCGCGGAGCTGCGCGCCCCGCACCGGGTGGCCCGCTACCTGGAGGAGCTGGCCGGCACCTACCACCGGTTCTACGACGCCTGCCGGGTGCTGCCGCGCGGCGACGAGGAGGCCACCACGTTGACCACCGCCCGGCTGTGGCTGTGTGCGGCGACCGCCACGGTGCTGCGCAACGGGCTCGCCGTCCTGGGCGTGCACGCCCCGGAGCGGATGTGAGGGCGCACCCCGCAGGTCCGCTGCATGCCGGCATCGCGCCGCCGCCGGCCACCGGGCCTGCACCGGCCGATCTGGGCGCGCTCGACCCGCAGGTCTGGCCCCGCTCCGCGCGGCGGGTCGACGGCGAGCTGCACCTGGGCGGCCGCTCCGTTACCGAGCTGGCCCGCGAGCACGGCACCCCGCTGTTCGTGCTGGACGAGGGCGACTTCCGCGGCCGGGCCGCGGACTTCGCCGGCGCGTTCGCCGGCGCCGACGTGCACTACGCCTCCAAGGCCTTCCTCTGCGGCCAGGTGGCCCGCTGGGTCGCCGAGGACGGCCTGCACCTGGACGCCTGCAGCGGCAACGAGCTGGCCCTGGCCCTGGCCGCCGGCTTCCCGGCGCCCCGGATCGCGCTGCACGGCAACAACAAGTCCCTCGTGGAGCTGCAGCTGGCGGTCGACGCCGGCATCGGGCACGTCGTGCTGGACTCCTTCGACGAGATCGACCGGCTGGTGCCACTGGCCAGCGCGCGGGTCTCCGCCGGGGGCCGCCCGGTCCCGGTGCTGATCCGGGCCACCGTGGGCATCGAGGCGCACACCCACGAGTTCATCGCCACCGCCCACGAGGACCAGAAGTTCGGTTTCTCGCTGGCTACCGGCGACGCGCTGGCCGCCGCCCGCCGGGTCTGCGACTCCCCGGCGCTGGAACTGGCCGGGCTGCACAGCCACATCGGCTCGCAGATCTTCGACACCGCCGGCTTCGAGGCCGCGGCGCACCGGGTCGTGGGGCTGATGGGTGCCATCCGCGACGCCACCGGTCGAGTGCTCCCCGAGCTCAACCTCGGCGGCGGCTTCGGCATCGCCTACCTGCCCGAGGACGACCCGGTCGCCCCGGGCGACGTCGCGGCTAAGCTACGCACCATCGTGGCCGCCGAGTGCGCCGAGCTCGGACTGCCCGTACCGCGGCTGGCCGTCGAACCGGGCCGGGCGATCGCCGGCCCGGGCACGGTCACCCTCTACGAGATCGGCACGATCAAGCCGGTGCGGCTGGGCGCCAGCGGCGCCCCGGGCACCCCGCTGGTACGCAACTACGTGTCGGTGGACGGCGGGATGAGCGACAACATCCGCACCGCCCTCTACGACGCCGCCTACACCTGCGTGCTGGCCAACCGGGACTCCGACGCCCCACCGGCGCTGTGCCGGGTCGTGGGCAAGCACTGCGAGACCGGCGACATCCTGGTGCGCGACCTGTGGCTGCCCGCCGACGTCGTCCCCGGCGACCTGCTCGCGGTAGCGGCCACCGGGGCCTACTGCTGGTCGATGGCGAGCAACTACAACTACCTGCTCAAGCCGCCGGTGGTCGCCGTCCGGGACGGCGTGGCCACTGAGCTGGTGCGCCGTCAGACACTGTCCGACGTGTTCGCCCTCGACGCCGTCCTCGCCCACATGCCCGCCCCGTCTCCGGTCATCGACCAGCCGGCGCCCGAGCTCGCCGCCGGGACCCGCTCATGACGGGACCGTCGAGCACGCCGCTGCGGGTCGCGCTGCTCGGCTGCGGCACCGTCGGCAGCGCGGTGCTGCGGCTGCTCACCGACCAGGGCGCGGACCTGGCCGCCCGGATCGGCCGCCCGATCGAGGTCGCCGGGGTCGCCGTCCGCCGGCCCGACCGGCATCCCGGCGTGCCCGCCGGCCTGCTCACCACCGACGCGCACGCGCTGGTCGCCCGCCCCGACGTCGACCTGGTGGTGGAGGTGATCGGCGGCATCGAGCCGGCCCGCACCCTGCTGCTGGCGGCGATGGCCGCGGGCAAGTCGGTGGTCAGCGCCAACAAGGCGCTGTTGGCCGACGAGGGCGTCGCGCTGCACGCCGCCGCGGCGGCCGCCGGTGTCGACCTCTACTACGAGGCGGCCGTCGCCGGCGCCATCCCGCTGCTCCGCCCGCTGCGCGAGTCGCTGGCCGGCGACCAGCTGCGCCGGGTGGTCGGCATCGTCAACGGGACGACGAACTACATCCTGTCCTCGATGGCCGAGACCGGCGCCGGCTTCGGCGAAGCGCTCGCCGAGGCGACCGAGGCCGGCTACGCCGAGGCTGACCCGACCGCCGATGTGGACGGCTTCGACGCCGCAGCCAAGGCCGCGATCCTCGCCTCGCTGGCCTTCCACTCCCGGGTAACCGCCGCCGACGTCTACCGCGAGGGCATCTCGGCGGTGTCGGCGACCGATGTCGCCCGGGCCGCCGAGATCGGCTGCACCGTCAAGCTGTTGGCCATCTGCGAGCGGGTGCCGAACGGCAACGGCTCCGGGGACTCCATCTCGGTGCGGGTGCACCCGGCGATGATCCCGACCTCGCACCCGCTCGCCGCGGTCAACGGGGCGTTCAACGCGGTGTTCGTCGAGGCCGAGGCCGCGGGGCAGCTGATGTTCTACGGGCAGGGCGCCGGCGGTGAGCCCACCGCCAGCGCCGTCCTCGGCGACCTGGTGGCGGTGGCTCGCAACCGGGTGTCCGGTGCCGCCGGCCCGGGGGCCACCGGTTACGCCGGGCTGCTGACCCGGCCGATGGCCGAGACCCCGACCCGCTACCACGTCAGCCTCGACGTGGCCGACAAGCCGGGTGTGCTGGCCACGGTCGCGAGTGAGTTCGCCGCCCAAGGGGTCAGCATCGCCACCGTCCGCCAGGACGGGCACGGCGACGCCGCCACCCTGGTCATCGTCACGCACCGCGCCCCGGACGCCGCCCTGGCGACGACGGTGGAGCGGCTGCGCGGGATGGCCGCCGTCCGGGGGGTCACCAGCGTGCTGCGTGTGGAGGGGTTGTGAGCGGACAGAAGCGTGAGCATCGCAGCGAGCGGATGAGCCGACCAAGAGTGAGCTGCCCGGAGCCGACAGGGAGCGAGCATCTCAGCGAGCGCCAGCGAGCGAGGAGCGGAACGACCGCGGAGGCGACCCGTGGCGTCGAACGAGGAGCGGAGCGACCGCGGAGGCGACCTGTGACGGAGCGAGCGAGGCGCGGAGCGCTCCGCGGAAGCGAACAGGTGATCTGGTCATGACCGGGGCGAACATCCTGCGGGGCGCCGTATCGCCGTTCTGGCCGGGGCTCATCGAGGCCTACCGGCACCGGCTGCCGGTCAGCCCGTCGACCCCGGTGGTGACGCTGCAGGAGGGTGCCACCCCGCTGGTGCCGGCGCCGGAGCTGTCCCGGCGTACCGGCTGCGAGGTCTACCTCAAGGTCGAGGGCGCCAACCCGACCGGGTCGTTCAAGGACCGCGGGATGACGATGGCGATCACCAAGGCCGTTGAGGAGGGGGCCAAGGCGGTCATCTGTGCCTCCACCGGCAACACCAGCGCCAGCGCCGCCGCCTACGCCGCGCGCGCGGGGCTGGTCTGCGCCGTCCTGGTGCCGCAGGGCAAGATCGCCAGCGGCAAGCTGGCCCAGGCGCTGGTGCACGGGGCCAAGCTGCTGCAGGTCGAGGGCAACTTCGACGACTGCCTCGCGCTGGCCAGCAAGCTGGCGATCGACTACCCGGTCAGCCTGGTCAACAGCGTCAACCAGTACCGCATCGAGGGACAGAAGACCGCGGCGTTCGAGGTGGTCGACGTCCTCGGCGACGCCCCGGACGTGCACTGCCTGCCGGTCGGCAACGCCGGCAACATCACGGCGTACTGGCAGGGCTACCGCGAGTACGCCGCGGACGGTCCGGCCACCCGCACGCCGCGGATGTGGGGGTTCCAGGCCGCCGGCGCCGCCCCGATCGTCACCGGCAGGGTCGTCGAGCAGCCCAGCACGATCGCCACCGCCATCCGGATCGGCAACCCGGCGTCCTGGACCAAGGCGCTGGAAGCCCGGGACTCCTCCGGCGGGCGGATCGACGCGGTCACCGACCGGGCGATCCTGGCCGCCTACAAGCTGCTCGCCCGCACCGAGGCGGTGTTCGTCGAGCCGGCGTCCGCGGCGTCGGTGGCCGGGCTCCTGCAGGTGGCGGCGGCAGGCGAGCTGGCCCCGGGTCAGCGGGTGGTCTGCACCGTCACCGGCAACGGCCTCAAGGACCCCGAGTGGGCCATCTCCGGCGCCCCCGCGCCGGTGACGATCCCGGTCGACGCCGCCACGGCGGCCGCGCAGCTCGGCCTCTAGTGGCGGCTTCCGGCTCGGCGGTGCGCGTCCGGGTGCCCGCCACCAGCGCCAACCTCGGTCCCGGTTTCGACTGCGCCGGCCTGGCGCTGAGCTGCTGGGACGTACTGGACGTCGTCGTCACCGACGGCGGGCTGGCCGTCGAGGTCAGCGGCACCGGGGCGGGGGAGCTGCCCACCGACGAGTCACATCTGGTTGTGCGCTCCTTCCGGGCGGCGTGCGTGGAGCTCGGTTGGTCGCCGGCAGGTCTGCGCCTGTCCGCCCGCAACGAGGTGCCGCAGGGCCGCGGGCTGGGCTCCTCGGCCGCGGCGGTCACCGCCGGCGTCCTGGCCGCGTGGGCGCTGTGCCCCGACGTCGTCGGGGTCGACGACGCAGCGGTGCTGCGGCTCTGCTCCGAGATGGAGGGCCACCCGGACAACGTCGCCGCCTGCCTGTTGGGTGGGGCCACGCTGTCCTGGACGACGTCGGCCGGCGCCCGCGCCGAACGGCTGTCGGTCGACCCGCGGATCGCCCCGGTGCTGTTCGTACCTGTTGCGACGCTGTCCACGCACGTGGCGCGGGGGCTGCTGCCGGCCACCGTCCCGCACGCCGACGCCGCGCACGCCGCCGGCCGGGCCGCGCTCCTCGTACACGCCCTCACCCGCGACCCGGCGCTGCTGTTCGAGGGGACCGAGGACCGGCTGCACCAGGCTCAGCGTGCCCCGGCGATGCCGGAGAGTGCCGCGCTGGTAGCCGGGCTGCGGGCTGACGGGCACGCCGCCGCCGTCTCCGGCGCCGGGCCCAGCGTGCTGGTGCTCGCGCAGCTGACCACCGGCGAGCACGCCGGCGACGCGGTGTCCGCTGCCGCCGTCCGGGAGCTGGCCGGGTACACCCCGCCGGGGTGGCGCTGCCTGCCGCTGCCGGTCGACCACACCGGCGCGGCGGTCACCCCGCTGCCCGCTGATCACGATGCGGTATCGTTCTGACCGCCTGGAAGACACTGGTGGCAGACGGTGTTGTGGGCACTGTCGGCTTGTGTCTAGGCTGACGACGTAGCCGCCTCCGGGCGTTGCTCCACGCGGGAGCGTTGCAGACGGGACGATCCGTCGCCGCTCGTCCTCGCCCCGCATCCACAGATTCGTGTTATCCCGATCGACGCCACGAGTCGAACAGCTGGCTCCTATGGTCCGGGACCGGATCACCCCCTGCGCTGGTAGGCGCAGGTCACCGCAGGGAAGGACCTGTACGTGAGTGAGACCACCGACCTCGTCGACGCCCCGTCGAACGAGGTAGCTGCCGACACCGGAGCGGCCAGCCGTTCCCGTCGTCGAGGCAGCGGACTGTCCGGGATGCTGCTGCCCGAGCTGCAGCGCCTGGCCGGTGAACTGGGCATTGCCGGCACCGGCAAGATGCGCAAGAGCGACCTCGTCGCCGCCATCTCCGAGCGCCAGGTGGGCGGGCCGTCCGGCCCGGCGCCGGCGCAGGTCACCGCACCCACCCCCCCCGCGCCGCGCTCCGACCGCGCGGCCGACAGCCCCGTCACCGGGGGTGTGACCACTACGGCCGCGCCGCTGGAGGCGCCGATCAGCGGAGGCGGCAACGGCGGACCCGTCAACGGGTCGGTCAACGGCGCCGCAGCCGGCGGTGCCGACACCGCGGCCGACGCTCCCGCCGAGGCGCCGACGGGGCGCCGTCGCCGGACCGCCAGCCGTCCGGCCGGCGCGCCGATGGCGGACGCCGACAATGGGAGCACCGACTCCCCGGGCGCCGCGGCTCCCGCCGCCGGCGCCGAGACCCGCACCGAGTCCCCTCCGGACACGGCGCCGGCCGAGGGCCACACTGAGGGTGAGCGTCCCGAGCGCCCGCAGCGGACCCGCGGCAACCGTGACCGCGTCGAGCGGGACGGTGCCCGCGACGGTGCCGGCCGCGAGGGCGTTGCCGCCGAGGACCGCACCCGTGAGGGCGCCAAGCGCGACGAGCGCCCCCGTGCCGACGGCAACCACGACTCCGAGGAGCGCGCCGGCCGCAACCGCACCGGCGGGGGCGACGGCGAGACCGGCGACCGCGCCGAGCGCGGCCGCAGCGGCCGTAACAATCGCGACGGCAACCGCGACGGAGGCCGTCCCGACGGCAACCGTAACGACGTGGGCCGCAGCGACGTGGGCCGCAGCGACGGCGGCCGCAACGACGCCGGCCGTCCCGACGAGGACGACGACGAGTTCGACGGCAACGGCCGTCGCCGCGGCCGGCGCTACCGCGACCGCAACCGTCGCGGCGGCAACGCCGGCGGCGGGGGCCGGGAGCGCTTCGAGCCCAGCGAGCCCACGGTCAGCGACGACGACGTCCTGCTGCCGGTCGCCGGCATCCTCGATGTGCTCGACAGCTACGCCTTCGTCCGGACCTCGGGGTACCTGACCGGCCCGAACGACGTATACGTATCGCTGTCCCAGGTGCGCCGCCACGGCCTGCGCCGCGGTGACGCCATCACCGGTGCGGTCCGCCAGCCCCGGGAGGGCGAGCGCAAGGACAAGTACAACGCGCTGGTCCGCCTCGACTCGGTCAACGGCCTGGACCCCGAGCAGGCCCGCGACCGGCCGGAGTTCACCAAGCTCACGCCGCTCTACCCGCAGGAACGCCTGCGGCTGGAGACCGAGTCGAACCTGCTGACCACCCGGTTGATGGACCTGGTCATGCCGATCGGCAAGGGGCAGCGTGCGCTGATCGTCAGCCCGCCCAAGGCGGGCAAGACGATGGTGCTGCAGGCGATCGCCAACGCGATCTCCACGAACAACCCCGAGTGCCACCTGATGGTCGTGCTCGTCGACGAGCGGCCCGAAGAGGTCACCGACATGCAGCGCTCGGTGAAGGGCGAGGTCATCGCCTCGACCTTCGACCGGCCGCCGTCGGACCACACGACGGTCGCGGAGCTGTCCATCGAGCGGGCCAAGCGCCTGGTCGAGATGGGGCACGACGTCGTCGTCCTGCTGGACTCGATCACCCGGCTGGGGCGTGCCTACAACCTGGCCGCCCCGGCCAGCGGCCGCATCCTGTCCGGTGGTGTCGATTCCACGGCGCTGTACCCGCCGAAGCGCTTCCTCGGTGCCGCCCGCAACATCGAGAACGGTGGCTCGCTCACCATCATCGCCTCGGCGCTGGTGGAGACCGGGTCGACGATGGACACGGTGATCTTCGAGGAGTTCAAGGGCACCGGCAACGCCGAGATCAAGCTCGACCGCCGGCTGGCGGACAAGCGGGTCTTCCCGGCCGTCGACGTCAACGCCTCGGGCACCCGCAAGGAGGAGATCCTCCTGGCTCCTGACGAGCTCGCGATCATCATCAAGCTGCGCCGGGTGCTCTCCGCGCTCGAGCCGCAGCAGGCGATCGAGCTGCTGCTGGACCGCATGCGCAAGACGCGCAACAACATCGAGTTCCTGATGCAGGTCCAGAAGACGACGCTCGGCGTCGGCGAGAAGGACTGACCCCCGGCCCGCCCGGCCGGTCCTCCCGTCTGGGAGACTGATGGGCCGAGCCTGCGCCACCGATCCAGAACCAGACCGACCGAGCAGAGAGAGGGTGAGCGGCATGAAGGCCGACATCCACCCGAACTACACCGTCACCGAGGTGACCTGTGGTTGCGGCAACACGTTCCACACGCGCAGCACCTACGGCCAGCCCGCGCTGAGCGTCGAGGTGTGCTCCGCCTGCCACCCGTTCTACACGGGCAAGCAGAAGATCATGGACACCGGTGGCCGCGTCGCCCGCTTCGAGAAGCGGTTCGGCAAGCGCACCACCGGCGTCAACGCCGAGAAGTAGCACCTCCGACGGCGCCTGCGCCGCTCCCCTCGCGGGAGCGGCGCAGGCGCCGTCGTCATGTCCGGACCCGTTTCCCCGGCCAAAGTGGCCACTTTGGCCGGGCCTGCCGTAGGAGTGCACCGTGAGCAGCAACGCTGACGCCGGCACCGACCGGCTCGCCGACGCCCTCGAGGAGCACGCCTCCCTGGAGGCCGAGCTGGCCGACCCGGCGGTGCATGCCGACGCCGCCCGAGCTCGCCGGCTGGGGCGCCGTTACGCCCAGCTGGCCCCGCTGGTGGAGAACGCCCGCGCCCTTGAGGAGGCCCGCGGCGACCTGGCCACCGCGCTCGAGCTGGCCGTGGAGGACGCCTCCTTCGCCGCCGAGGCCACTGCCCTCGAGCAGCGGGTGGCCCAGCTCGACGACCGACTGACCGAGCTGCTGCTGCCCAAGGACCCCGATGACGACAAGGACGTCATCCTCGAGATCAAGGCGGGGGAGGGCGGGGCGGAGTCGGCGCTGTTCGCCGGCGACCTGCTGCGCATGTACCTGCGCTACGCCGAGCGCCGAGGCTGGTCGACGGATGTCCTCGACGCCGTGGGCGCGGAGCTCGGCGGGTACAAGGACGTCGCGGTGGCGGTGAAGTCGCGCACGGACGAGGGCATCTGGTCCCGGCTGAAGTTCGAGGCCGGCGTGCACCGGGTGCAGCGGGTGCCGGTCACCGAGTCCCAGGGCCGCATCCACACCTCCGCGGTCGGCGTCCTGGTGCTGCCCGAGGCCGAGGAGGTCGACGTCAGCGTCGACCCGAACGACCTGCGGATCGACGTCTTCCGCTCCTCGGGTCCGGGTGGGCAGAGCGTGAACACGACCGACTCCGCCGTCCGGATCACCCACCTGCCCAGCGGCATCGTGGTCAGCTCGCAGAACGAGAAGAGCCAGCTGCAGAACCGGGAGTCCGCGCTGCGGGTGCTGCGCTCCCGACTGCTCGCCGCCGCGCGCGAGGAGGCCGCCGCGACCGCGTCGGACCACCGCCGCAGCCAAGTGCGCACCGTCGATCGCAGCGAGCGGGTGCGCACCTACAACTTCCCGGAGAACCGGATCAGCGACCACCGGGTCGGGTTCAAGGCGCACAACCTGGACGCCGTCCTGGACGGCGAACTCGACCCGGTGCTCGATGCGCTCACCGAGGCGCACACCGCCGAGCTGCTGGCGGCCGGCTCCTGAACGCCCGCACCCTCGCCGCGCAGGCGGCCCGCACACTCGCCGGGGCCGGCGTCGAATCCCCGCGGGCGGACGCCGAGCTCCTGCTGGCCGCCGTGCTCGACGTGCCCCGCGCCCGGCTGCTCACCCTCGACGACGTACCCGACGCCACCGCCGGGCGGTTCGCCGCCCTGATCGAGCAGCGGGCCGCGCGGGTGCCGCTGCAGCACCTCACCGGCCGGGCGCCGTTCCGGCACGTCGAGCTCGCCGTCGGACCGGGGGTCTTCGTGCCCCGCCCGGAGACCGAGCTCATCGCCGGCTGGGTGCTCGACCGGATCGCCGGGCTCGACGCGCCGCGGGTGGTCGACCTGGGCACCGGCTCGGGGGCGATCGCGCTGTCGGTGGCCTCCGAGCACCCCGGCGCGCAGGTCGTCGCCGTCGAGCACGACGCCGGCGCCATCGAGTGGACCCGGCACAACGCCGCCGCGCGGGCCGCCGCCGGGGACACCCCGGTCGAGGTGCTCGCCGGGGACATGACCGACCCCGGGCTGCTGTCCGCGCTCGAGGGCTCGGTGGACGTCGTCGTCTCCAACCCGCCCTACGTCCCCGACGGCGCCCGGTTGCCGCGCGAGGTCGCCGACCACGATCCGCCGCTGGCGCTGTGGGGTGGACCCGACGGACTCGACGTCGTCCGCGGGCTCCTGCGCACCGCCGCCCGGCTGCTGCGCCCCGGCGGCTGGCTGGGCATCGAGCACGCCGACCAGCAGGGCAGCACTCTGCCCGCGCTGGTGCGCGCCGCCGGCGGGTGGACCGAGGTCACCGACCATTCTGACCTGGCCGGCCGGCCGCGGTACACGACCGCTCGGCTCGGCGGGGCCGAGGCCGCACCGGACCCGGGCCCGCGAGGCTGAGCCGGGCGGAGCGCCGGGAGGCGCAGTGACAGACTCCGGTCCCGTGGCCGACGTCTACGACTGCAGCGACCCGGAGCAGCGCACCGCGGGGCTGGCCGCCGCCGCAGCGGCGCTGTCCCGCGGCGACCTGGTCCTCCTGCCCACCGACACCGTCTACGGGGTGGCCGCCGACGCCTTCACCCCCGCTGCGGTGACGAAGCTGCTGGCCGCCAAGAACCGCGGCCGCAGCATGCCGGTCCCGGTGCTCATCGGTGAGGCGTCCACGCTGGCCGGCCTGGTCACCACCGTTCCGTCGGTGGCACACGCCCTCGCCGAGGCGTTCTGGCCCGGCGGGCTCACCCTGGTCCTCGAGCACGCGCCCTCGCTGGCCTGGGACCTCGGCGATGCCGAGGGCACCGTCGCGGTCCGGCTACCCGACGACGACCTGACCCGGGAGCTGCTGCGCCGCACCGGGCCGCTGGCGGTGTCCAGCGCCAACCGGTCCGGGCGTCCGGCGGCGACGACGGCCCAGCAGGCGGACTACCAGCTCGGCGAGCACGGCGCGGTGGTCCTGGACGACGGCCCGCGGGAGGGCTCGGCGGCCAGCACGATCGTCGACTGCACCGCACCGACGCCCCGGGTGCTGCGGATCGGGGCCATCGACGTCGACCGGCTGCGCGAGGTGGTCCCCGGGATCACGGATTGACGGACCGCTGGGCCGGAGGCTCCCGCCGTCATCGCACGAAACGGCTCCACGCCACCGAGGACGGCACGTGGCCGCGATGCGATGCGAAGCATCGCCACGTTGCAGCGTTACGGTTGACTGTCCGCCGCGCCGTCCGAGCCCGGGCATCGCGGGCGCCCGCACCGACGCACCGTCGTCCCGTTCCTGGAGTGCAGCCGCGATGAGCACCTCCGCACCCACCCCCTACTGGGGCCCGGACTTCGACGCCCTGGCCGGCTTCGACCCGGAGATCTCCGGCGTCGTACTAGACGAGCTCGACCGGCTCCGCGGCGGCCTGCAGTTGATCGCCAGCGAGAACTTCACCAGCCCGGCCGTGCTGGCCGCGCTGGGGAGCACGCTGTCCAACAAGTACGCCGAGGGTTATCCCGGACGGCGCTACTACGGCGGCTGCGAGGTCGTCGACCGGGCCGAGGAGATCGGCATCGCCCGCGGCAGGGAGCTCTTCGGCGCGGAGCACGTCAACCTGCAGCCGCACTCCGGGGCCAGCGCAAACCTGGCCGCCTACGGCGCCTTCCTCTCCCCGGGCGACACCCTGCTGGGCATGGCGCTGCCGCACGGCGGGCACCTGACCCACGGCACCAAGGTGTCCTTCTCCGGCAAGTGGTTCAACGCCGTGCAGTACGGCGTCCGGCCCGACACCGAGCACATCGACTACGACCAGGTGCGCGACCTGGCCCGCGAACACCGACCCAAGCTGATCGTCTGCGGCGGCTCGGCCATCCCGCGGCTGATCGACTTCGCCGCCTTCCGGGAGATCGCCGACGAGGTCGGCGCGATACTGATGGTCGACGCCGCGCACTTCATCGGCCTGGTCGCCGGCAAAGCGATCCCCTCGCCGGTGCCCTACGCCGACGTGGTCACCTTTACCACGCACAAGGTGCTGCGCGGGCCGCGCGGCGGCGCGATCGTCTGCAGGGCCGAGCACGCCAAGGCCATCGACAAGTCGACCTTCCCGATGATGCAGGGCGGCCCGCTGATGCACGCCATCGCGGCCAAGGCGGTGAACCTCAAGGAGTGCCTGCAGTCCGAATACCAGGTCTATGCCCGCCAGGTCATCGCCAACGCCCAGGCGCTCACCGCAGGCCTCGCCGCCGAGGGACTCCGCCCGGTGGCCGGTGGCACCGACACCCACCTGGCGCTGCTGGACCTGCGCGAGGTGACCGACGACGCCGGCGAGCTGGTCACCGGCAAGGTGGCCGAGGCCCGCGCGGACGCCGCCGGCATCGTGCTGAACAAGAACGCCATTCCCTTCGACCCGCAGCCGGCCTCGATCGCCTCGGGCATCCGGGTGGGCAGCCCCGCGGTCACCACCCAGGGCATGGTCGAGACCGACATGAAGGCGGTCGCCGCGCTCATCGGCACCGCTATCCGGGACGCCTCCGGTGCCCGGACCGCCGAGGTGGCCGTCGGCGTCCGCGAGCTCGTGGCCGCGCACCCGGCCTACCCCGCTCCCGCCTCCTACTCCGCCTGATCCGGTGCGCGAGTACGCCGTCGTCCTGCTGACCGCCGCGGTGGTCACCTTCCTGGCCACGCCCGTGGTCCGGGTGGCGGCGGTCCGGCTCAGGATGATGGCGGCGCCGCGGGAACGCGACGTGCACGTCATCCCCACCCCGCGGGGCGGGGGAGTGGCGATGTACCTGGGGGTCGCCGCCGCCGTCCTGGTCGCCGGCCGGCTGCCCGCGCTGCAGCGGACCTTCGACGACTCGCAGACCATCGGCGTGCTCATCGCCGGCGGCGTCATCTGCCTGCTCGGCGTGCTCGACGACCGGTTCAGTCTCGACCCGCTGACCAAGCTCACCGGCCAGATCGCCGCGGCTGGCGTGATGGTGCTCTTCGGCGTCCAGCTGCTCTACCTCTTCCTGCCGGTCGCCGACATCGGCACGCTCATCCTCGGGCCCTCGGTCGGGGTGCCGGCGACGATCCTGCTGACCCTGCTGACGGTCAACGCGCTGAACTTCATCGACGGCCTCGACGGGCTGGCCGCGGGGGTCTCGGCGATCGCCGCGCTGGCCTTCTTCGCCTACAGCTACCACCTGGGGCTGGTCGGCTACGACGACGTGGCCAGCGCACCCGCGCTGATCACTGCCGTGCTCGCCGGTGCCTGCCTGGGCTTCCTGCCGCACAACTTCAGCCCGGCGCGGATCTTCATGGGCGACTCTGGCTCCATGCTGGTGGGCCTGATGCTGTCGGCGGCGGCGGTCTCGGCGACCGGCCAGGCAGATCCCCAGACCTTCGACTCCGCGGCCAGCCTGCTGCCGCTGGCGCTGCCCCTGCTGGTGCCGGTCGCCGTGCTGTTCATCCCCTTCGCCGACCTGGTGATGGCCGTGATCCGGCGCACCAGGCGCGGGCAGTCGCCGTTCTCCCCGGACAAGATGCACCTGCACCACCGGCTGTTGTCGATCGGGCACTCGCACCGGCGGGCGGTGCTGATCATGTACTTCTGGGCCGCGCTGCTCAGCTTCGGCGCGGTCGCGCTGTCCATCACCGGCGGGACGGCTAACGTCCTGGTCGTCATCGGTGCCCTGCTCGTCGTCGGGGTGGTCGTGGTGCTCAGCCCGCGGGCCCGGCGCGCGGCCATCGCTGCCCGACAGGCGAAGCTGGCCGCGATGAGGGAACGCAGCCGCTCGACCCACCCGACCGGGCGCGCCGTGCCGTCCGCCTCGCCCGCCCCTGCCCCTCCGGCGCCCCCGGTCGTCTCCTCGACCCCGGCGGGAGTGCGGCGGTGAGCGGGCTGTTCGCCGAGCCCACCGGCCCGCGCAGCGACGCCCCCTGGGACCTGTCCTTCCTGCGGGTGGGTGTGCTGGTGGCGCTGGCGGTCACCGCCGTCGCCGTCCCGGTCACCGGCCTGCTCGCCGGTTGGTCCGACGCCCTCGGCATCCTGGTGGGCGCGGTGATCGTCACGGCGTTCTTCTGTGTGTCCGGCCTGGTCATTGCCTGGGCCGGCAAGATCGACGACACGTGGACCCTGCCGGCCGCGCTGGGCACCTTCGGCATCAAGGCGCTGGTGCTGTACGCCGTGCTGTCCGCCCTGCCCGCTGACGGCTGGCTGGACCGACGGGCGCTGGCATGGTCGGTCATCGCCGGTGCGCTGCTGTGGAGCGGTGTCCAGCTGCGCTGGGTGTGGACCCGGCAGATCTACTACACGTCCCCACCTCCGCCGCCGGTCGCCCGCACAGCGAACTCTCAGCCCGGTGCGGCGGATGACCCGGGAATTCGCCCGGCGCGCGGCTGATAGGGTCCGATCCGATGGCTGAGGACACTCCCACACCCGGGAGCCCCCGACCACGACCTGCGAGTCCAGCTCGTCAGCCCAGTGGGGCGGACACCGGCTGGGCGGTCACCGGAACGCTCATCTCCGGGATGGCCGTGTGGGGCGGGGCCGGGTGGCTGCTCGACCGCTGGTTGGACATCCTGGTGTTCTTCCCGGTCGGCATCATCTTCGGCATGGCAGTGGCCATCTACCTGGTGGTCAAGAGGTACGGCGCCGCCGACCCGCTCCCGGGTCAGCGGTCGGCGAAGACCCCGGGCGGACGACGGAGCCAGCCAGGGACAGTGACAAGGACGCAGAAGGGACGACGGTGACCCCCAGCGCCCTCGCGCTCGTGGACGTGCTCGCTGCCGAAGGCGGTGGCGGCGACTCCGGGTTTCAGGCTCCCGGCCTCGGCGAGTTCTACCCCGAGGTGATCGGCAGCTTCTCGGTGCTCGGTGTCTCTTTCGAGATCACCCGCATCACGATCATTCTCTGGATCGCCACGCTGGCCATCTCCGCCCTGCTCCTCGCCATGGCGCGCAACCCCAAGATCGTGCCCGGCCGGCTGCAGTTCCTCGGTGAGAGCGGCTACTCCCTCGTCCGCGACGGCATCGCCCGCGACGTGGTCGGGCCGAAGGGGCTGCCGTTCGCGCCGTTCCTGGTCGCGCTGTTCTTCTTCATCCTGGCGAACAACCTGATGTCGATCATCCCGTTCGCGCAGATCTCGCCGATGAGCAAGTTCGCCTTCCCGCTGCTGCTGGCGATGATCTGCTGGGTCATATACATCGTGGTCGGCATCCGCAACCAGGGCGCGGGCAAGTACTTCAAGGACATCCTGTTCCTGCCCGGGGTGCCCAAGCCGATGTACGTCCTCGTCACGCCGATCGAGATCCTGCAGAACTTCATCGTCCGGCCGTTCACCCTCGCCGTCCGACTTTTCGCCAACATGTTCGCCGGCCACATGCTGCTGGTGGTCTTCTCCCTCGGCGCCGTGTACCTGTTCCAAGTCGGCAACTACTCGGTGATCTTCGGGCCGGTATCGGTGCTGATGGCGATCGTGATGACCTTCTTCGAGCTGCTGGTCATCTTCCTGCAGGCCTACGTCTTCACCGTGCTGATGGGCACCTACCTGAACGGGTCCATCGAAGCCGAGCACTGAGCCGCACCACCGCACGACCGCACGACCGCACGACCGCACGACCCAAAGCTGCACCACCCGCACCACCCCCGCCAGCCGCCCGGTATCCACCGGGCGACGACACAGGAGGAACACCCCGCAATGGAGCTTCTGGCAGAACTGACCGGCAGCATCGGCTCGGTCGGCTACGGCCTGGCCGCCATCGGCCCCGGCATCGGTGTGGGCATCGTCTGGGCCGCCTACATCCAGGCGACCGCCCGGCAGCCGGAGTCGGCCGGCCTCACCCGCACCTACGCGTTCCTCGGGTTCGCGCTCTCCGAGGCGCTGGCCCTGATCGGCTTCGTCGTCCCGTTCGTCTTCGGCATCTGATCCTGCTCTCCCGAGCACGGATCCCGACTGGATGGTGGACACCATGCTGACCTGGGCAGCCGAGGCGGAGCACAACCCGCTCCTCCCGCCCCTGGGCGAGATCATCATCGGCCTGATCGCGTTCGCGGTCGTGCTGTTCGTGGTCTTCAAGTTCGTCGCCCCTGCGTTCGAAAAGGCCTTTGTCGCGCGTCGTGACGCCATCGAGGGCGGCATCGAGCGGGCCGAGGCCATGCAGGCCGAGGCGAAGGCGGCGCTGGAGCAGTACCGCGCCCAGCTCGCCGAGGCCCGGACCGAGGCGGCGCAGATCCGCGACGCCGCCCGGGCCGAAGGGCAGCAGATCCTCGAGGAGCTGCGTGCCCAGGCTCAGGAGGAGTCGGCCCGCATCGTCGCCCGTGGCGAGGAGCAGCTGACTGCCCAGCGCCAGCAGGTGGTCAACCAGCTGCGCGGGGAGATCGGCGCGCTCGCCGTCGACCTCGCCGGCCGGGTGGTGGGGGAGTCCCTCGCGGACGACGCCCGCCGCAGCGGGACCGTCGACCGGTTCCTTGACGAGCTCGACGGGATGAGCGCCGGCACCGCCTCGGCCGACGGCCGCGGTGGCAACTCGGCGTACGTGCCGCAGGGCGACCGCTGATGGAGGCGTCGAGCCGGGCGGCCATGGACGAGGCCCGCGCGGCTCTCGCCGGGCAGACGCAGGGCGCCCCGAGCAACCGCCGAGGCGACACCCTGCTCGCGCTCACCGACGAGCTGTTCGCCGTAGCGCGGCTGCTCGACGGGCAGCCGTCGCTGCGCCGGGCCCTGTCGGACGCGTCGGTGCGACCCGACGACCGGGCCGGGCTGGCCTCGCGGCTGCTCGCCGCCCAGGTGTCGCCGGCCGCGCTCGCGGTCGTCGAGGCCGTGGCGCGGCAGCGCTGGTCGCGGCCGCTGGACCTCGTGGAGGCGACCGAGATCCTCGCGGTCGAGGCCGCGCTGGACGCGGCCGAGGCGCGCAACGAGCTCGACGGCGTCGAGGACGAGTTGTTCCGCTTCGGGCGGATCATCTCCGGTGACGACGAGCTGCTGCGCATCCTGGGTGACCGGTCGGCTCCCCGGGAGGGGAAGTCGGCCCTGCTGGACCGGTTGCTGTCGGGGAAGGTCAGCCCGGTCACCGAGCGGCTGGTCCGGAACTCCTTGACCAGCTCGCACGTGCAGAACCCGGAGAACACGATCGAGCGACTGTCCGAGGTGGCCGCGCGCCGCCGGGGACAGTCGGTCGCCCACGTGGTCAGTGCGGTGGACCTCACCGCCGTCCAGGAACGCCGGCTCACGGAACTGCTCGAGCGCCTCTACGGGCGGACCATGGGCCTCCAGGTCCAGGTCGACCCCTCCGTCCTCGGTGGTCTGGTCATCCGGGTCGGCGACGAGGTCATCGACGGCAGCATCGCGCACCGACTCGAGGCCGCCGGCCGGCGGCTGGCCGGCTGAGCCGGGCCCGACAGACATCCGACCCGCCCCGCCGATCATCCGGCCGCCCCACCGCCCCAGTCACCAGTAGGAAGAGGACGCAGAGCCATGGCCGAGCTGACGATCTCCGCGGACGAGATCCGCAGTGCCATCCAGAACTACGTCAGTGACTACGCCCCCGACGTCTCCCGCGAGGAGGTCGGGTCAGTCACCGAGGCCGGCGACGGCATCGCCCGGGTCGAGGGCCTGCCCTCGGTCATGACCAACGAGCTCCTGGAGTTCGAGGGTGGCGTTCGCGGCCTGGCGCTGAACCTCGACGTGCGCGAGGTCGGTGTGGTCATCCTGGGTGACTTCGCCGGCATCGAGGAGGGCCAGACGGTCCGCCGCACCGGCGAGGTGCTCTCGGTCGCCGTCGGCGACGGGTACCTGGGGCGGGTCGTCGACCCGCTGGGCAACCCGATCGACGGCGCGGGCCCGGTGGAGACCACCGACCGGCGCGCCTTGGAGCTGCAGGCGCCCTCCGTGGTGCAGCGCCAGTCGGTGCACGAGCCGATGCAGACCGGGATCAAGGCGATCGACGCCATGACTCCGATCGGCCGCGGCCAGCGTCAGCTGATCATCGGTGACCGGCAGACCGGCAAGTCCGCGATCGCGCTGGACACGATCATCAACCAGAAGCAGGCCTGGGCCACCGGTGACCCGGCGCAGCAGGTGCGCTGCATCTACGTCGCCGTGGGCCAGAAGGGATCCACCATCGCCGCCACCCGCGCGGCGCTGGAGGACGCCGGGGCGATGGAGTACACGACCATCGTCGCCGCCCCCGCATCCGAGCCGGCCGGCTTCAAGTACATCGCTCCCTACACCGGCTCGGCCATCGGCCAGCACTGGATGTACGAGGGCAAGCACGTCCTCATCGTGTTCGACGACCTGTCCAAGCAGGCCGAGGCCTACCGGGCCGTGTCGCTGCTGCTGCGCCGCCCGCCGGGCCGCGAGGCCTACCCCGGCGACGTCTTCTACCTGCACTCCCGGCTGCTCGAGCGCTGCGCGAAGCTCTCCGACGAGCTGGGCGCGGGCTCGATGACCGGGCTGCCGCTGATCGAGACCAAGGGCAACGACGTCTCGGCCTACATCCCGACGAACGTCATCTCGATCACCGACGGCCAGATCTTCCTCGAGACCGGTCTGTTCAACTCCGGTGTCCGCCCGGCGATCAACGTCGGCGTCTCGGTGTCCCGGGTCGGTGGCTCCGCGCAGATCAAGGCGATGAAGTCCGTCGCCGGCCGGCTGCGGCTGGACCTGGCCCAGTTCCGCGAGCTGGAGGCCTTCGCCTCCTTCTCCTCGGACCTGGACGCCTCCAGCCGGGCGACGTTGGACCGCGGTCAGCGTCTGGTCGAGCTGCTCAAGCAGGGGCAGTACTCGCCGTACCCGGTCGAGCGTGAGGTCGTCTCTCTCTGGCTCGGCACCACCGGCAAGCTGGACAAGGTGCCGGTCCCGGACGTGCGCCGCTTCGAGTCCGAGTTCCTCGAGTTCATCGGCCGCGGTGACAACACGATCTTCGACGACATCCGGAACTCCAAGAAGCTCGGTGACGACACGGTCGCCAGCCTGGAGCGGGCAGTCGAGGCGTTCCTCGGCCAGTTCCGGACCGGCGAGGGCGAGTCGCTCCAGGTCAACGACGCCGAGGTCGAGGCCATGGACGCCAGCGAGCGCGGTCAGGAGACCGTCCAGGTGAAGCGGAGCCGCTGACCATGGCCGGTTCCCTCCGCGCGCTGCGGCGCCGGATCCGCTCCACACAGTCGACGAAGAAGATCTTCTCGGCCCAGGAGCTGATCGCCGGTGCCCGCATCGTCCGCGCGCAGAACAGGGTGACGGCGTCCAAGCCGTACGCACGGGAGATCACCCGGGTGCTGTCGGCGCTGGCCGGTTCGGCCAGCCTGGACCACCCGCTGCTGACCGAGCGGGACAAGCCCGGGCGGGTCGCCGTCCTGGTGATCACCTCTGACCGCGGGTTCGCCGGCTCCTACAACGTCAACGTGCTGCGTCGCACCGAGGAGCTCCTCCGGCTGCTGCGCGACGAGGGCAAGGAGCCGCTGCTCTACGTGGTGGGGCGCAAGGGCGAGACGTACTACCGCTTCCGTGAGCGGGACACGGCCGACACGTGGACCGGCTTCTCCGAACAGCCGGGCTACGAGAACGCCCAGGAGGTGGGGAGCGTCCTCATCGACGCCTTCACCGCCGGTGCCGACGACGACGGGACCGGTGCCGGGGCCGACGGGGTCCTCGGCGTGGACGAGCTGCACATCGTCTACACCGAGTTCCGCTCGCTGCTGTCGCAGGTGCCGGTCGCGAAGCGGATGGCGCCGCTGGAGGTCGAGGAGGTCGAGGAGTTCCGCGACGAGCGGGACGAGGAGGTCCAGGCCCAGCGGACCAGCGACGTCCCGACCTCGTACGAGTTCGAGCCGTCGGCGGAGGCGCTGCTGGACGCCCTGCTGCCGAAGTACGTCACCACCCGGATCTACGCGGCGATGCTCGAGGCGGCGGCCTCGGAGTCGGCGTCGCGCCGCCGGGCGATGAAGTCGGCGTCGGACAACGCCGAGGAGCTGGCGAAGAACCTCGCCCGGCAGGCCAACCAGGCGCGCCAGGCGGAGATCACCCAGGAGATCAGCGAGATCGTCGGCGGCGCCGACGCGCTGGTGTCGGCCAACGCCGACAACTAGTGAGCCGGCCAGTCATTGAGCCACCCGCCCCGGCCGCTGCGCCCACCGCCGCGGCCGGGGACACTGAAGACGCGAGACCACCGAGCCCGAGGGCAGGAGAGCAGTACAGATGACCGTCACCGAGGACCGTCCGAGCACCCAGGAGATCACCGGCGCAGGCCGCGTGGTCAGGGTCACCGGCCCGGTCGTCGACGTCGAGTTCCCCCGCGACGCGATGCCCGAGCTCTTCAATGCCCTCAAGGTCGAGGTCACCCTCGCCGATCTGGGCAAGACGCTGACCCTGGAGGTCGCCCAGCACCTGGGCGACAACGTGGTCCGCACGATCTCCATGGCCCCGACCGACGGCCTCGTCCGCGGGGCCGAGGTGCGCGACACCGGGTCGGCCATCTCCGTGCCGGTCGGCGACGTCGTCACCGGGCACGTGTTCAATGCCCTCGGCGAGTGCCTGGACACACCCGGCTACGGCGAGGACGCCCTGCACTGGACGATCCACCGGCACGCGCCGAAGTTCGACCAGCTCGAGGGCCGGACCGAGCTGCTCGAGACCGGCATCAAGGTCATCGACCTGCTGACCCCGTACGTGCGCGGCGGGAAGATCGGCCTGTTCGGTGGGGCCGGCGTGGGCAAGACCGTGCTGATCCAGGAGATGATCCGCCGCGTCGCGCAGGAGTTCGGTGGCGTCTCGGTCTTCGCGGGCGTGGGTGAGCGGACCCGCGAGGGCAACGACCTCATCACCGAGATGACCGAGTCCGGCGTCATCAATTCGACCGCGCTGGTCTTCGGCCAGATGGACGAGCCGCCGGGCACCCGGCTGCGGGTGGCACTGTCGGCCCTGACGATGGCGGAGTACTTCCGCGACGAGCAGGACCAGGACGTGCTGCTCTTCATCGACAACATCTTCCGGTTCACCCAGGCCGGCTCCGAAGTCTCCACCCTGTTGGGCCGCATGCCCTCCGCGGTGGGCTACCAGCCGACCCTGGCCGACGAGATGGGCGAGCTGCAGGAGCGGATCACCTCGACCCGCGGCCGGTCGATCACCTCGCTGCAGGCGATCTACGTGCCCGCCGACGACATCACCGACCCGGCGCCGCACACGACCTTCGCCCACCTCGACGCGACGACGGTGCTCTCCCGGCCGATCTCGGAGAAGGGCATCTACCCGGCCGTGGACCCCCTGGACTCCACCAGCCGGATCCTCGACGCTCAGTACATCGGGCAGGAGCACTACGACATCGCCCGTGAGGTGCAGCGGATCCTGCAGCGGTACCAGGAGCTGCAGGACATCATCGCCATCCTCGGCATCGACGAGCTCGGTGAAGAGGACAAGGTCACCGTGCAGCGGGCCCGGCGCATCGAGCGGTTCCTTTCGCAGAACATGTTCGTAGCCGAGGCGTTCACCGGGCAGCCGGGGTCCTACGTGCCGCTCTCGGAGACCCTGCAGGCGTTCAAGGCGCTCACGGTCGGCGAGTACGACCACGTGCCCGAGCAGGCCTTCTTCATGTGCGGTGGTCTCGAGGACCTCGAGCGCAACTTCGACAAGCTGAAGAAGACCTGATCGCAGCTCCGCTGGGGAACCGGACTGAAGAAGACCTGATCGCAGCTCCGCTGGGGAGCCGGACTGAAGGAGACCTGAAGACTGCTGACCTCAGCTGCGCTGGGCAGCCGGTCTGAAGACTGCTGACCTCAGCACTCCGTCCAGCGCGGCCGGGCTCCTCCCTCGGAGGGCCCGGCCGTCGGCGTTTCCGTTCCCCGAACGGGGTGCGCGGGTCGCCGGCCGGTCGCGCAGGGCGACGACCGGCCATCCGATCGGGTGGCGGCGGCCGGCGACGCTCAAGCAACGGGCGTGGCAGGTCGATCATCCGGTCAGCGCGTCCGAACCGCGGGCGTCCAGCCAGGAGAACCACCGTGTACCGCGAGGAACGCCGAACAACCCGGGACCAGGTAGCGCTGCCCGCCCTCCCGTCTGCGGTGGTCCCGCAGGCACACGACCTGGACTGGAGCTGGCCTCCCTACGCCCCGCTCGAGCTGGCGGCCGTACCGTTCGACACCCCCGAGTGGGCGCCTGCTTCGACCGTGTGGCACCCGCAGCTGCGGGTCGGCCGGTGGACAGTGCTCTACCGGCGGGGTGCCTGAAGAAGTAGAAGGGCCCCGTCCTGCCCACCCTTCGCCAAGCTCAGGGCGGGGCCCGGGACGGGGCCGGGCCCCGTTCTGGGGCCGGGGGCTGCGGGCGACCGTTCCGCCCCCGTCGGTACAGTGGATGACGACCCGTCGCCGTGTCCACCCGGACCGGCGACTTCGCACCCGCCGGTTCCCCTCGGCGCGGTGGACCCCGAGGAGTGACGTGGCGACCCTGCAGGTCGAGCTCGTGGCCGTGGAGCGGATGATCTGGTCCGGCGAGGCCACCATGGTCATCGCCCGTACCACCGAAGGCGAGCTCGGTGTCCTGCCCGGGCACGCCCCGCTGCTCGGTGAGCTCGCTCCCGGTGGCGTCGTGCGGATCCGCCCCGAGTCCGGCGAGGAGCTCGTCGTCGCCGCCCACGGTGGCTTCCTCTCGGTCACCGAGCGGGGAGTGTCCATCCTGGCCGAGACGGCGGAGATCGCCAGCGAGATCGACGTGGAGCGCGCTCGCGACGCTCTGCGCCGCGCCGAACAGGCCGGCGACGACCCCGAGGCCCTCGCCGCGGGGCGTCGCGCCCAGTCCCGCCTCCGGGCCGCCGGTCAGGACGCCTGAGACGCCTCGGTTCCGTCAGGTCCGGCGGCTGCTGACCCGTGACCACCGTCGTCCTGGTCCTCGTCGGACTACTGGTCGTCGCGCTGGTCGCCGCCTTCCTGCTGCGCCGTCGCTTCCTCCTCTCCGGCCTCGGCGCGGTCACCATGTGGCTGCGCCCGGCCGGCAGCCCCCGCTGGGCCGTCGGGGTGGCCTGGTACTCCGGGGACAACCTGCTCTGGTACCGCGCGTTGTCGCTGTCGGTGCGGCCCAACCGGCGGATGTGCCGCTCGGAGTTCCACGTCGACGGCCGTCGTCCGGCCACCCGTGACGACCTGGCGCTGCCCGCGGAGAGTGTCGTGCTGACCTGCCGGACCGGGGCCGGCCCGCAGGAGCTGGCCATGGACGTCTCGACGGTGACCGGCTTCCTGTCCTGGATCGAGTCGGCTCCGCCGATCGAGCGATAGAGCCGTACGACGAAAGTGCGAAGCCATTCGCGGTCCGGGGGCCGGAGGCCGCGGTTCAAGAAGGCTTGAGCACGGCGCAGTCGTTCGCCGCCTACACCGGAGGTGTGTGGCTGTGCGCGCCCGGCTCCCACAGCACGTCGCCGTCGGGGTTGGCCGCCCGGGCCAGGATGAACAGCAGGTCCGAGAGCCGGTTGAGGTAGCGGGCGGTCTCGGCGTTGGTGCGTGCGGCGTCGACGGCCAGCAGCGCCCACACGCTCCGCTCGGCGCGCCGGGCGACGGTGCGCGCATGGTGCAGCAGCGCGGCGAGCGCGGTGCCGCCGGGCAGCACGAAGGACGTCAGCGCGGGCAGCTCGGCGTTGGCCGCGTCGCAGGCCGTCTCCAGCCGCTGCGTGTACTTCGGGGTGATCCGCAGCGGCGGGTGCGCCGGGGAGTCGGTGACCGGGGTGGAGAGGTCGGCGCCCACGTCGAACAGGTCGTTCTGCACGCTGCGCAGCAGGTCGGCGACCTCCGCCGACGGCGCGCCCAGGGCGACCGCGACCCCCAGCACGCTGTTGGTCTCGTCGACGTCGGCGTAGGCGACCAGCCGGGGATCGGTCTTCGTCACCCGGCTCATGTCGCCCAGGTGCGTCTGACCGGCGTCGCCGGTCCTGGTGTAGATGCGGGTGAGCCGGACGGTCATGCCGGCTAGCCTAGGTCTTGCGGCCGCTACCGGTGGACGGTGCTCGGTTGGGGCGCGGGGCGAGGACGCCTCTACGCTGGCCCGGTGGACTGCTTTTCGGTGACCGGTGGTGCGTCGCTGCGGGGCCGGGTCCGGGTGACCGGTGCGAAGAACAGTGCTCTGAAGTTGATGGCCGCCGCGCTGCTGGCCACCGGTCGGACCACCCTCGACGAGGTCCCGGACATCCTCGACGTGGAGATCATGAGCGAGGTGCTGCGCCGGCTGGGCTGCGGCGTCGGCTTCGAGCGCTACCCCGCCGGCAGTGGGGGAGGTGGCCGGGTGCACATCGACGTCCCGGAGCGGCCCTCCAGTGAGACGGACTACGACCTGGTGCGCCGGATGCGCGCCTCGATCAGCGTGCTGGGCCCGCTGGTGGCCCGGCTCGGGACGGCGAAGGTCGCGCTGCCCGGGGGCGATGCGATCGGCTCGCGGGGGCTGGACATGCACATCGCCGGCCTGGAGCGGCTCGGCGCCACCGTGGTCAACGAGCACGGCTTCCTCATCGCCACCGCGCCCAAGCTGGTCGGCGCCTCGATCTGGCTGGACTTCCCCTCGGTCGGGGCGACGGAGAACCTGGTGATGGCCGCGGTGCTCGCCGAGGGCACCACGATCGTCGACAACGCCGCCCGCGAGCCGGAGATCAGCGACCTGTGCGCGATGCTCACCGCGATGGGCGCCCGGGTCGACGGCGCGGGCACCTCCACCATCACCGTCGAGGGCGTGGCCGAGCTGCGGCCGGTGGCCTACACGACGGTGCCGGACCGGATCGTGGCCGGCACCTGGGCGATCGGTGCGGTGATGACCCGCGGCGACGTGGTCATCGAGCGGGCGGTCGCCGAGCACCTGGCCGTCCCGCTGGACAAGCTGGTCACCGCCGGTGCAACCGTCGAGCCCCGGCCTGACGGCGTGCGGGTGGCCATGGCCGATCGGCCGCGCGGTGTGGACGTGGTCACGCTGCCCTTCCCGGGCTTCCCGACCGACCTGCAGCCGATGGCGGTGGCACTGGCGGCGGTCTCCACCGGGACGGCACTGATCACCGAGAACGTCTTCGAGGGCCGGTTCATGTTCGTCAACGAGCTGGTCCGGCTCGGCGCCGACGTGCGCATCGACGGCCACCACGCGGTGGTGCGCGGCCGGGAGCGGCTCTCCAGCGCCCCGGTGCTGGCCACCGATATCCGGGCGGGTGCGGGGCTGGTGCTGGCGGGTCTGCTGTCCGACGGCGTCACCGAGGTGCAGGACGTCCGGCACATCGACCGCGGCTATCCCGACTTCGCCGAGCAGCTGCGCGGCGTGGGGGTCACTATCGAGCGGACCGACCGCCCCGGCTGACTCCCCGATTGGCCCTCGTGCAGGGGCCCGAGTCGAGCGGAGCGAGGTTCGGAGGCACGCGGCCCCGCTGCAGGGTCCCGCCGCGAGCGTGCGAGCGGCGGGGGGCAGCGGGGTCCTTGGTCAGCCGTCGCGGAAGGACATCGCCAGCGTGCGGGCCCGCTCGGCGTCCTCGAGGAAGACCAGCACGTCGGTCCGGTGCGGCGCGGGCTCCCGCAGCGTGGACCGGATGCCGGCGTCCGACAGCACCGCGCGCAGCGCCAGCGCCGACTCCCGGCGGGTGAGCGAGGCGACCGGCGTGAGCAGGCCCTCGCCGCTCCCGGGCCCGGGCCCGGGCCGGCCACCGGAGCCCGTCGAGTAGGAGAACGCCCAGCGCAGGAACAGCGCGATCAGGCCCACCATGATCGCGGCGATGACCGGGCCGACGGCGTAGTGCAGGCTCCCGGCGTCGATCGGCACGCGGACTCCCCCCGGCTGGGCGGCAGGTCCGGTCGGGACGGCCGGACTCCCGTTCGAGTGTGCCACCGCCGTAGGGGGGAGCCCCATGGCTACTGGCCGGTAACCGCCCTACACTCCGCGGTCATGCCGTTCCCGCACACGCCGAAGGAGCGCGACCGCCCCTGGGTCATGCGCACCTACGCCGGCCACTCCTCGCCGGCTGCGTCCAACGCCCTGTACCGCCGCAACCTGGCGAAGGGGCAGACCGGCCTCTCGGTCGCCTTCGACCTGCCCACCCAGACCGGCTACGACCCCGACGACGAGCTCGCCGTCGGCGAGGTCGGCAAGGTCGGTGTCCCGGTCACCCACGTGGGGGACATGCGGGCCCTCTTCGACGGCATCCCGCTCGACGGGATGAACACGTCGATGACGATCAACGCCACCGCGATGTGGCTGCTCGCGCTCTACCAGGTGGTCGCGGAGGAGCACGGGCACGACGTCACGCAACTGACCGGGACGACGCAGAACGACATCATCAAGGAGTACCTGTCGCGGGGCACCCACGTGTTCCCTCCGGCGCCGAGCATGCGGCTGATCACCGACATGGTGGCCTACACCGTCACCGCAATGCCGAAGTGGAACCCGATCAACATCTGCAGCTACCACCTGCAGGAGGCCGGGGCGACGCCGGTGCAGGAGATCGCGTACGCGATGAGCACGGCCATCGCCGTCCTGGACTCGGTGCGGGACTCCGGACAGGTCCCCCCCGAGCGCTTCGGCGAGGTCGTCGCCCGGATCTCCTTCTTCGTCAACGCGGGTGTCCGCTTCGTCGAGGAGATGTGCAAGATGCGGGCCTTCGGCCAGCTCTGGGACGAGCTGACCGCCGAGCGCTACGGGGTGACCGACCCCAAGCACCGTCGGTTCCGCTACGGGGTTCAGGTCAACTCACTCGGCCTGACCGAGGCCCAGCCGGAGAACAACGTGCAGCGCATCGTGCTGGAGATGCTCGCGGTCACCCTCTCCCGCGACGCGCGCGCCCGCGCGGTGCAGCTGCCGGCCTGGAACGAGGCGCTGGGCCTGCCCCGTCCCTGGGACCAGCAGTGGTCGCTGCGACTGCAGCAGGTACTGGCCTTCGAGACCGACCTGCTCGAGTACGAGGACCTGTTCACCGGCTCGGTCGTGGTCGAGCAGAAGGTCGCCGAGCTGGTCGAAGGTGCCCGGGCCGAGATCGCCCGGGTGCAGGAGATGGGTGGGGCCGTGCCGGCCGTGGAGTCCGGCTACATGAAGTCCCAGCTGGTCGGCTCGCTGGCCGACCGGCTCCGGAGGATGGAGAGCGGCGAGGACGTCGTCGTCGGCGTCAACCGCTTCCAGACCACCGAGCCCAACCCTCTGCTGGCCGATCTCGACGCCGCGATCATGGTGGTGGACCCCGCCATGGAGAACGCGGCGCAGGAAGCCGTCCGGACCTGGCGTGCCGAGCGGGACCCCGAGCCCGTGCAGCGCTCACTGGACGCGCTCCGCGCGGCGGCCGGCACCGACGCCAACCTGATGCCGGCCACCCTCGATTGCGCCCGCGCCGGGGTGACCACCGGCGAGTGGGCCGGCGTGCTGCGCGAGGTCTTCGGCGAGTACCGGGCGCCCACCGGGGTGGCCGCGGCTGCCGGCGGCGCGGGGGACACCACGCTGGACGACATCCGCGGACGGGTCGCCGCCACTGGTCAGGAGCTCGGCGGCCGGCTGCGGTTCCTGGTTGGCAAGCCGGGCCTGGACGGGCACTCCAACGGCGCCGAGCAGATCGCCGTCCGGGCCCGGGACGCCGGCTTCGAGGTCGTCTACCAGGGCATCAGGCTCACCCCGGCGCAGATCGTGGCCGCCGCGGTCGAGGAGGACGTGCACGTCGTCGGTCTGTCGGTGCTCTCCGGCTCGCACCTGCAGGTGGTGCCCGCGGTCCTGGCCGGGCTGCGCGAGGCCGGCCTGGACGACGTCCCGGTCGTGGTCGGCGGCATCGTGCCCGACGGCGACGCCCGGCGGCTGCGGGACCAGGGCGTCGCGCGGGTCTTCACCCCGAAGGACTTCGCGATCACCGACATCATGGGCGAGATCGTCGACGTCGTCCGGGCGGCCAACGGACTCGATGCGCAGGTGCCCGCACCGGCCTGAGTGGAGGCTCAGGCCTGGGCGTTGAACCGGTCCACGGCCGCGTGGGCGAGGGACTCCGCGGTGGATCGGGCCGCGGCGCTGTCCCCGGCGGCGTCGTCGCCGCCGTCCCCGGGGCCGGAGCCCGTGCCGATCGACTGCTCGGTGGTGTACCCGACGTGCAGCAGAGTGCTGCCGGAGCGGACCACGACGCTCCACGTCACCCGGATGACCCCGTCCCGACCACCGTCGTCGACGACGAACACGGCCGACTCGTCGCCGGTGCCGTTCACCGTGCCGGTCGGCTCGATCGACCCACCGGTGGACGGCGTCGGGCAGGCCACCGCGTCGTCGGTCAGCCGGGCCAGCGCAGCCGAGGCCGCGGCGCTGTCGGCGTAGCCCACCGCGTACTCGCTCACTCCGGCGCCGGTGGTGGGGTACTCATGCCCGACGCCCTGCTCCGGCGCGCTCCACTGGTTGCCCCAGTCCGGGGCGTCGCACAGCACCGGGAACAGCGGGGCGTCGATCGCGACCGGATCGGCGACGGTCAGGCCCGCGTCCGCGACGTCGGCCGGGGTCATCAGCGCCTCGAAGGTGAGCGCACCGTCGACCGGGGCGTCGATCGCGGCGTTGGTGGCCGGCGCTGCCGACGATGCGCTCGTCCCTGCGGTGGGCGCAGGCTCGGCGGTCGCCGTCCGGTCGCGCTGGCCGAGCACCAGGCCGGCGACCACCGCGGCCGCCACGAGCACGGCGGTCAGCAGGACGAGGAGGAGGCGCCGGGAGGTCGGGCGGTCCTGCGGCATGACGGGCTCCTGGGCGGACGGCCGGCGGCGAGCCGTTGCCGCAGCCGCCGTCGACGTGGTGGAGTCGCCGGGACGGCGTCGTTCCGGCCACCCGGACTTCCCGGGTGCCGCACCGTACCGGCGCAGGAGAGGGTGAGGGCATGACCTCGAACGGAGCACCTCGTGTCGACCGCGACGGGGACACCGTGCGCATCACCATGACCAGGGGGCCCAAGCGCAACGCGCTGTCCCGGGAGCATCTGACCCAGCTGTTGGCCGCGGTGACCGCGGCCGGCGACAGCGACGCCACCGGCATCGTGCTGGGCGGTGAGGGGCCGGTGTTCAGCGCCGGACACGACTTCGCCGACGTGTCGGGGGTGCCGCTGCCGGAGGTGCGCAGCCTGCTCGCGCTGTGCACCGAGCTGATGCAGACCCTGCAGGAGGTGCCCCAGGTCGTGATCGCCCGGGTGCACGCGCTGGCCACCGCGGCCGGCTGCCAGCTGGTCGCCTCCTGCGACCTGGCGGTCGCCGCGGAATCCGCGGGGTTCGCCGCCCCCGGGGGCAAGGGCGGATGGTTCTGCCACACCCCCATGGTCGCGATCGCCCGCAACGTGGGGCGCAAGCGGGCGATGGAGCTGGCGCTGACCGGGGACGTGATCGACGCCCGGACGGCGCTGGACTGGGGCCTGGTCAACCGGGTGGTGCCCGACGAGGAGCTGGATGCCGCGGTCGACGAGCTGCTGGGCCGGGCCACCCGCGGGTCGCGGGCCAGCAAGGCCTGGGGAAAGCAGACTATGTATGCCCAGCTGGACCGCCCGGAGCGGGACGCCTATGCGACCGCGGTCGAGGTGATGGCCGCGGCCAGCCAGCTCCCCGGCGCCCGGGAGGGGATGGCGGCGTTCCTGGAGAAGCGGAAACCCGTCTGGACCGACTGAGGGCGACCGGGAAGCGGGCCGAGCCGCGATGACCGAGCCGGTGGCCGACCGGCCGGTCATGCCCGGCTACGGAGTGCTGCCGGCCGGCGGGGGGAGTGGGCTGCCGCCCCTGGGGGGAGGCCGAACGGCGGCTCTTCGCCTCGTACGACTACTGGTGTGCGACCGTCCGACCGGACGGGCGCCCGCACGTCATGCCGGTCTGGGGAGTCTGGCTGGGTGGCCGGTTGTGGTTCTCCAGCGGGGCGCGGTCCCGCAAGGCCCGCAACCTGGCAGCCGACCCGCGGTGCTCGCTGACCACTGACGACGCCCGAAATCCCGTTGTGCTCGACGGGGTCGCCGAATGGGTGGTCGACGCCGGACGGCTGGCCGCCTTCTTCGACGCGGTCAACGGCAAATACGACGCGGGGCTGACGGCGGACTTCCTCGACCCGTCGGTCAACGGCACCTATGCGGTCGCCCCGCACCGGGTGATTGCGTTCAACGGGGACGACTTCCCCGGCAGCCCGACCCGATGGACCTTCGCCCGACAGTGAACCTGCCCCACACATCCGGGATGCGGGCGGGCGCGTGGCCGCCTTCAGGTGCGTGTGCAGAACCTGTGGAGCCTGACGCGACGCCTCGTCGTCGACCTCGGGCGCGCGACCCCCGCGCTCGCTGAGCGCGTCCAGCCGCCGTCCCTACTCCTCCGTCTGGAAGGCACCTCTCCCGTGTTCGCTCGACTCCACCGCCCCTTCGCGGCGCAGGTGCTCATCGCCCTCGGGCTGGGCATCGCCCTCGGGCTGGTCGCCCGCCAGATGAGGCCCGTCGCCGACGGCACCCCCAACTGGCTGACCAGCACCCTGCAGACCATCGGCAGCACTTTCGTGGCGCTGCTGCGGGTGATCGTCGTCCCGCTGATCGTCACCGCGATCATCGTGAGCGTCGCCAACCTCAATCAGGTCTCCAATGCCGCCCGGCTGGCCGGCCAGACGCTGCTGCGGTTCGCGATCACCGCGCTCATCGCCGTCTCCATCGGCATCGGCCTGGGCCTGCTCACCCAGCCTGGCCGCAACAGCTCCGTCGACGCCGCCGCAGCGGCCGTTCCGCAGACCACCGGCTCCTGGTGGGACTTCCTGCTCGGTCTGGTCCCGGCCAGCTTCTTGGGCCTGCAGACCTCGGCCGACGCCGATCAGGTCTGCTTCTCTGACGACTACGACGCGGCGGACGACGAGATCGCGCAGGCCCTGCTCGAGCACGTGGAACGCTGACCGGTGCGATTGCTGCTGGACACCAACGCGCTGCTCTGGTTGGTGGCCGGCGATCGGCGGCTCGGTGCGCAGGCCCGTTCGGCGCTGCCCACGCTGCCCACGCTGCCCACCGTGCTGGAGCAAGCGGCTGTCCAGCGACTCGGTATCGAGGACGCCCACCTCGTCCGGCTCCAGGAGCTGCCCTGGCAGCACCGCGATCCGTTCGACCGGCTGCTGATCGCGCAGGCGCTCGCCGAGGGGCTGGCCGTCTCCACCGCCGACCAGGCCTTCTCCGGCTACGGCATCTCGGTGCGCGACGCTCGGGCCTGAGGACGGATCGAGTCCCGCTCACCCGGTCAGGTCGGCGCAGTCGGACTCGTGTGGCAGCAGCGGCCGGAAGGTCACCGACCACCGAGCGCCGTCGGCGGTGACCCACGGGGTGAGCGAGCTGGCCGAGCGGGCGGCGTCCCGGAGGGACTGAGCCTGTGCCCCCGTCGCGGTGACGCAGCTGACGTCCGGCGGCCTGCCCGTCGGTTCGCCCGGCAGCGCGGGGCCGGGCCAAGGCAGCTGCGGGGAGGACAGCTCCTCGTCCAGGTCGATCCACGGGGAGACGATCGCGGCGACGGCGGCCGGCTGGTAGGGCACGTCGCCCCCGATGCCGGGGACGGCGGTCAGCGCGTCGAGCAGGTCGGACAGCGCCGCCCGAGCCGCCTCCTGGTCCGCCGTCAGGCCGCTGTCCCACTCGCCCCCCGGACCGGGGAACCCGGCTGCTTCCCGGAGTGCGTAGACCTCGCGCACGTGCCTGCCCTCGGCGGTGACGAGGGTGAACCGGGTGGAGGTGGCATCGGCGATCGGCGGCGTCCCCAGGTCGGCGGTCCCGCCGACGCCGGCGGCGAGGGCGCGGTCGGCCATCTCCTGCACGTCGGCCGGGTGGACCTGCCGCACCTGCACGTTCGGCCAGGCGGGCCCCGGATAGATGGCCGGCACCGGGCCCTCGGTGATCACCCGGCCGTCGGTGTAGACGCTGATCAGCGGCAACCGGGCGGCCAGCATCGGCGGGGTGACGAAGCCGCCGGTTGCGGCGACCTGGAGCACCAGGACACCGGCCTCGGTCGGCAGCGCGGCGATCGGCGCCATGGACCCGGTGGGCTCCGGCGCAGCGCCGGCGCCACTGCGCTGCGCGCACGCGGCGAGGGCCAGCAGCAGGGCGAGGGCAGCGGCGGTTCGGGCGGAACGGAGACCGGTCATGGAGAGAGGACGTCGGGGTGGTCGGGGTGGTTCCGGCGACCCGGTAGCGTCGGCGTCCGTGCGTCTGGTCATCGCCCGCTGCTCCGTGGACTACATCGGGCGGCTCACCGCTCATCTCCCGCTCGCCACCCGGTTGTTGCTGGTCAAGGCCGACGGCTCGGTGTCCGTGCACGCCGACGACCGGGCCTACAAGCCGCTGAACTGGATGAGCCCGCCGTGCTCCCTGCGGGAGGACCTCGCGGACGGGGCGGGCACGTGGACGGTGACCAACAGGGCCGGCGAGCAGCTGGTCATCACCATCGAGTCGGTGCTGCACGACCACCGGCACGAGCTCGGGGTCGACCCGGGCCTGCAGAAGGACGGCGTGGAGGCCGAGTTGCAGCGGCTGCTCGCGCTGCACGTGGAGACCTTCGGCGCGGGCTGGTCGCTCGTCCGCCGGGAGTACCCGACCGCCATCGGCCCGGTGGACCTGCTCTGCCGGGACGCCTCCGGCGCGGTGGTGGCCGTGGAGATCAAGCGGCGCGGGGAGATCGACGGCGTCGAGCAGCTCACCCGGTACCTGGAGCTGCTCAACCGCGACCCGCTGCTGGCCCCGGTGAAGGGCGTGTTCGCCGCCCAGGAGATCAAGCCCCAGGCGCGGGTGCTGGCCGGCGACCGGGGCATCGACTGCGTGACGGTCGACTACGCCGTCCTCAAGGGAACCGACGACCCCTCGGCCCGGCTGTTCTGATCCGTAGTGGAGTGCCACAGCGCGGAAACGCGCCCGTGGCACTCCATTCGGGTGGGGATGGGAGACTGGCGGCGTGGCCAGGGAACTGAGCGAGGTCGGGGTCGTCGGGCTGGGCACCATGGGTGCCGGCATCTGCGAGGTCCTGTCCCGGGCGGGGCTGGCGGTGACCGCCGTCGACGTCACCGAGGCCGCGGTGCTGCGCGGGCGCAAACACGTCGAGCAGTCGACCGACAAGGCCGTGTCCCGCGGGAAGCTGGACCCGGCCGAGCGCGACGCCATCCTCGAGCGGATCCACTTCTCCACCAGCCTGGAGGACCTGGCCCGGGCCGAGCTGGTCGTCGAGGCCATCCCGGAGCGGATGGAGCTCAAGGCGCAGGTGTTCGCCAAGCTGGACGGGATCTGCCCGCCGGACACCATCCTGGCCACCAACACCTCGAGCCTGTCGGTCACCGAGCTGTCGGTCACCACCGGCCGGCCGGGCAAGGTCATCGGGATGCACTTCTTCAACCCCGCGCCGGTGATGAAGCTGGTCGAGGTGGTCCGCACCGTGGTCACCGAGCCCTCGGTGGTCGATGATGTCGAGGCGCTCGCCGCCCGGCTGGGCAAGGTCGACGTGACCATCGGCGACAAGGCCGGGTTCATCGCCAATGCGCTGCTGTTCGGCTACCTCAACCACGCGGTCTCCATGTACGAGAACCGCTACGCCAGCCGCGAGGACATCGACGCGGCCATGCGGCTGGGCTGCGGCCTGCCGATGGGCCCGCTCGCGCTGATGGACCTCATCGGCATCGACACCGCCTACGAGATCCTCGTGACGATGTACCAGCAGTCACGCAACCGGCTGCACGCGCCCAGCCCGGTCATCAAGCAGATGATGACCGCCGGGCTGCTCGGCCGGAAGACCGGTCGCGGCTTCTACACCTACGCCGGCCGCGACTCCGCCGAGGTGGTGACCGACGCGGCGACCCCGGCGGCCGGCAGTGCCGCCGACGGCGCGCGCCCGGTGCGCACCGTGGGCGTCGTCGGCTCGGGCACCATGGCCACCGGCATCGTCGAGGTCGTCGCCAAGAGCGGCTTCCCGGTCACCTTCGTCGCCCGCACGGTCGACAAGGTGGAGGCGGTCCGGACGGCGCTGACCAGGTCGCTGGACAAGCAGGTGGTCCGCGGCCGGCTGACGGAGGACGAGCGGGACGCCGTCCTCGGCCGGGTCACCGGTACCGCCGAGCTCGACGACCTGGCCGACGTCGACCTGGTCATCGAGGCCGTCGTGGAGCAGCTGGGTGTGAAGCGGGCGCTGTTCGCCGCGCTCGGGGAGATCGCCAAGCCCGGCGCAGTGCTCGCGACCACCACCTCCAGCCTGCCGGTGATCGAGTGCGCCAAGGCCAGTGAACGCCCCGGTGACGTCATCGGCCTGCACTTCTTCAACCCCGCCCCGGTGATGAAGCTCGTCGAGGTGGTCTCCACCATCGCCACCGAGCCCGACGTCGCCGCCACGGCACACGCCGTCTGCGCGCAGCTGGACAAGCACGCCGTCTCCTGCACCGACCGGGCCGGTTTCATCGTCAACGCGCTGCTGTTCCCCTACCTCAACGACGCGGTCAAGATGCTGGAGGCGCACTACGCCACCGCCGACGACATCGACGCGGCCATGAAGGTCGGCTGCGGCTACCCGATGGGCCCCTTCGAGCTGCTGGACGTCGTCGGGCTGGACGTGTCGCTGGCCATCGAGCGGGAGCTGTACACCGAGTTCCGCGAGCCCGGGTTCGCCCCCGCCCCGCTGCTCGAGCACCTGGTGACCGCCGGCTACCTGGGCCGCAAGGCCGGACGCGGGTTCCGCGACCACACCGCCCGCTGACCGCCGTCAGCTGATGCCGGACCGCTGATCCGTGCCCCGTCGAGGCAGTCCCCGCCGCAGGCCCGGCCTTGCCCGTGATGCACAGCCGGGCCGTGGTCCGGTCGCTCCCCGGCAGCCGGTGGAGGAGGCGGCCGACGGTGACTGGGCGGTCCGGGCGATCAGCGGGGCGGGCAGTGACAAGACCTACCGCTGCCCGGGTTGCGACCAGGAGATTCCGCCGCGCACCCCGCACGTGGTCAGCTGGCCGGCCTACGCCCGCGACTCCGACCTCGACCCGTGGGACACCGAGTCGGCCGCGGACTGGCGGCGCCACTGGCACACCGCGTGCTGGCGCAACCGCGACCGGCGCCGCTGAGGAAGGACCCCGCTGCCCCCCACCGCTCGCAGGCTCGCGGCGGGCCCCTGCGGCGGGGCCGGTATATCAGCTCACCGAGCGGGCGTAGACGACGACGTTGTCCCGGTAGCTGCGGCGACTGGTGTCGAACGTGCCACCGCAGGTGATTAGGCGCAGTTCGGGTCCGGTCGTGGGCCCGTAGACCTCGTCGGTGGCGAAGTCGTCCTTGGGATACTGGGCGACCCGGGTGACCCGGAAGTCCACCGTCCGGCCGTCGCTGCGGATGACCTGGACGGCGTCCCCGACGGTGAGCTCCTCCAGCCGGTAGAAGACCGCCGGACCGGTGTAGTCGTCGACGTGCCCGGCGATCACCGCCGGCCCCACGTCCCCGGGCACCGTGCCGGCGCTGTACCAGCCGGCCTGGGCGAAGTCGGCGGGCGGGACGAGTGCACCGGCCGCATCGACCCCCAGCGAGGCCAGGCTGCTGTCCACGCCGATGGCGGGGATGCGCACCTGCTGCGGCGTCGCGGCGGCCGGCGCCGGCGCCGGTCCGGACAGCACCGGCGCCGGCGGCGCCACGATCGTGCTGGCGACCGGTTCGGCCGTTGGGGCGGCCGGCCCGTCCGGTGACAACAGCAGCGCCAGCGCCCCGGCTCCCAATGCCACGACGGTCGCTGCCCACCGCAGCCGGGACAGCACCAGGCTGTGGCGGCGATGCCGACCCCCGGTGACCAGGGTCAGGAGGCGGCGTGCCGCGGGTCGCGGCGGCGCCGGGAGAGCCGGGGCAAGGCGGTGACCAGGAGCGCCGCCACCGCCAGGGCGGCCAGCGCGACCAGCGGCAGGGGGTTGGCCCCGTCCGCTGCGGTGCCGCCGGCACCGGTCTCCACGCCACCGGCCGGGACGACGCCCGGGCTGGCGGCGTCCAGCGCCGTCTGCACGGTGACCCCGCCGCCGTTGCCGTTGAGCACCAGCACCGTGTAGACCGAGCCGGCGCCCAGGTCGACCGGCAGGTCGGCATCAGGCCCGGAGGTGGCGACCGACAGGGTGCCCGGCCCGCCGGGGACGTCGACGTACTCGGTGTTCTTGGCGAAGTCCAGGCCGCGGGCCAGCGTGCTCGCGTCGCCGAGGGACAGGTCGAGAGGCGACCCGGCGGAGGCCGCGTTGATCACCCGGGCGCGGGCTTGGCCAGCCGGCGGCAGGGTGAGGTCGTCGGTCAGCACGGCGAAGCCGAGTTCGGCGAAGTAACCGACCCCCGCGATCGTCGTCGCGGTGCCCGCGTCGAGCGTGACGGTGACGCCGAGGACCGGCGGGCTCTCCGGGTCGGCGCCCGCCGCCCGTGCGCTGACGGTGTAGGTGCCGGCCGGCACGGTCTGGTAGCCCGAGACGTCCCCGTAGGAGACCGCCTTCAGCACCACCTTCACGTCCGGGTCCGACACCGAGGCGATGTAGGCATCGACGGAGGGGGTGTCGGGCGACAGGTGCATCATCCGGACGAGCGCGGTGCCCGGCGCCGGGATGGCGCCGGCGGCCGGTGCTCCCAGCACGGTGAGTCCGGCGACGAGCAGGGCGAGCAGGGCCGCTCGGGTGAACCGGGCCATGAGGGGTGCCTCCAGATGCGCTCGAGACGAGCGACGTGCCCGGCACGGGGTGCCGGTGTTGCACTGCGGGGTCGGACGGTGACAGGACCAGCTGTACCTCATGCCGGCCGGCGGCGCATCCCGGGCCCGGCGTGGCGTCATCCGACGCCCGCCCGGGTGAGGACCGCGTCGGGGTCGGGCACATAGCCGTAGCCGACGAGCAGCCCCCCGGGCACGCGGCGGACGACATCCGGAGTGTATGGCGGACGCTGGGCCCGCAGCAGGGCCCGCACGCGGTCGGTCTGCGCCGCGTCGGCGTCCAGCCGGACGCCGCCCACGCTCTCGATCACCGCCTGCCGGACCAGCGTCCAGTCGTGCTCGGCCGGCACGGCGGGGAGGCCGGCCAGCCCGATGCCGGACTGCGCTCCAATACCGGCGAGCAGGGACAGCAGACGCGGGTCGAGGTCCCCGCGGGCCAACCGGTCGGTGACCTGCTCGTCGGCCACGGTCTCCGGGTTGGCCGCGAGGGCCTGCCCGAGCACCTGGCGGCGCTCAAGCTCCTCGGCGGTGGGCGGAACCGGCCGGGGGGTGATGACGGTGAGCGCGGGCAGGCCGTCCGCGGCGTCGAACCGGGCGACGGGGGCGCCGTGCCGGGACGGGTTGCCGGACACGACGCGCAGCACGACGGGACTCGGTCCGGTGGCCGGCACGGGCACGTCGGCGCCGGCGGTCACCGCCTGCGGGTCCGCCCCGGCGTGCAGCAGCTCCGCGGAGGTCTTCTCGCCGACGGACAGCCGGCCGTCCTGGGACAGCTGCGCTCCGGCCCAGGTGAGCAGGTCGTCGCGGGCCGCGGCCCCGAAGTCGCTGCGGTCGGCCGTCGCCAGACCCACGCCGGCGGCGACGACCGACGCGGCTACCGCTCCGGCGGCGACCAGCCGGAGGGCCCGGGCCGGGCCGCGCCGGGTGCCGACGAGGGAGCGGGCGGCGCGCTCCAGCAGCGCGCCGAGCAGCACGGCCGCCAGCGGCAGGCACAGCAGGAGGGCCGGCAGCCGGCCGGACGGCGGTGCGACCGCGAGCAGCGTCGTCGCCACCAGGGCGACCGCGGGGCCGCGCAGCGCGGGCAGCGCCCACAGCGCCAGCAGGCCGACTCCCAGCAGCACGGCACTGACGCCCATCAGGCCGGCCGCGCCGGTGGACCAGCGGGCGGGATCCTCGACGTCGGGGTCTCAGCGGGGGAGCAGCAGCCGGACGCCGACGGCTGCCACGGCCAACACGGCCGCAACCCCGACGCGGAGCGGCGCCGGCCACCCGGGGCGCACCCGCCCGGTCAGCACCGCGCCGGCCAGGCCGGTGGTGAGCAGCAGCAGGGCGTCGGGGGCCAGCAGGACGGCGAGCAGGACGGCGATCGCGGCCACGGTCCAAGTGGCCGGAGCGGAACGCCGGGCGAGGGCCAGCCGGCAGGCCAGCAGCGCCCAGTCGACGGCGAATGCCGCCGGCGCGCTGACGGCGTGCGCGGGCACCAGCAGTGGCACCGCGCCGAAGGCGAGCACGGCGGCGGCTGCCGCCGGATCGCCCAACCCCAGCCGCCGGCTGGTCCGCCAGACCAGCAGGGCCGACACGACCAGAAGCACCAGCAGCATCTCCCGGCCGGCCCCGGTCAGGGTGTCATGCCGGGAGAAGGCGCGGGTGACCGTCGCGTAGACGGCGGTGTGCACCGCAGCGAGCCCGTCCGGGGAGAGCAGCGAGACGGCGGTGCCCCCGCGCAGCAGCCGGAAGGCGGGGTCGGTCAGGGCGCCGTCGTCGGGCAGGGGCAGGCCCCCGAGGGTGCGTGCACCGGCCAGCGCGACGGCGACGACCGCGGCCAGCGGCCAGAGGGCGTCAGCGCCGATCCGGGGCAGCCGGCTCCCGCCGGCACGGTGCCGGGGTCGCGGTCCAGCGGACGGCGACAGGTCGGCGACGGAGGGGGCGTCCGGCTTGGGCTCGGGCTCCGGCTGGGCGTGCCGGGGCGTGTACTGCGGGAGGCCGGGCGGGAGAGGGTCGGGTCCAGCGGTGGAGGCGGTCACCCCGGCCCTCGGGTCAGGCACGGCGCGGCTCCCCCCGGCACACCGAGCGGCTGCGGCGTCCAGCGCTCGGTCAGTCCTCGCGGTGCGGCATGGCCCCGGGCCGGTACCGGGGGTGGTGACGTCCGACCCTGGCACGGTCGCCGCCCAGCGGCCACCGGGAGGCCGGCGGGGCTCAGACTGCGGTCAGCGCCGTCCCGGGCGCTGGCCGGCCGGCGCGACCGGCTGCTCCGTGGTCGCCGGCTGGCCGGTGGTCGCTGCCTGGGGGTTGACCGCGGGCATCGTCCGGGTCGCCGGATCGGAGTCCGGGACCGGAGGGGTCTGCCGGGGCGCCGGCTGCGGGCGGGACGGCGGGCTCGGGCGGCCCTGTTGCTGCGTCGGTCCGGCGGCCTGGGTCGGGGCCGGGCTGGCCTCGGGGGTGGCCTGTGCCGGTGGAGCGACGCCGGCCGCCGTGGCGCCGGTGGCGGCCGGGGCCGGACGCGGCGCGGTTGGCGCGGCGGCCTCCGCCGCCGGCTGCTGGGTGGGTACCGGGCGCACGACCTGCGTCTGCTCGGCCGGTGCGGCCTGCTGCGGGGGAGCCGCCTGCGGCGCTTGCTGCTGGGGCGCTGCCTGCTGCGGTGCCCGCGCCGGTGCCGGCTGGTCGGAGAGGTCGGGGAACTCGGACAGCAGCTGCCGGACCTCGGCCAGGCGCCGGGTCAGGTCGTCACGGGCGGCCCGGATGCCCATCGCAGACGCCTCTGCCTCGGCGACCATCCGGCGGGCGTGCTCCTCGGCCGCGGCGACGCGCTGCTGGGCCGCCGCGATCGAGGCCTGCTCGCGCTCGGCCTCCACCCGCGCGGTCTCCGTCCGGCGCGCGCGCTGGGCGAGTTCGAAGTCCTCCTCGACCTTGGCCCGCCGGGCCTGGGAGTCGGCGTCGAGTTTCGCGACGCGCTCCTGTGCCTTCTGCACCAGCTCGTCGGCGCGGGCCTGCGCCTTGGCCGACACCTGCTCGGCGTGCTGGCGCGCCTCGGTGACGACCCGCTCGGCCTCGGCCCGGCTGGCGGCCTGGCGCTCGCCGAGGGCGCGCTCCTCGCCGGCGACCCGCTCGCGGACGCCCTCGGCCTCGGCGGCTACGGCCTGCCGGAGCGCGGCGGCCTGCTCCCCGGCGACCCGGCGGATCTCCCCGGCCTCCTCCTCGGCCAGCCGGAGCATGTTGGAGATGCGCTCGCCCATGTTCTCGAACGTGGGGGCACCGGCGGTGGCAGCGCGGCGGCGCAGCGCCTCGTTGTCGCTCTGCAGCGCCTGGAGCTGGGCGGCCTGGTCGCTGGCGCGGGCCGTGGCGGCATCCCGCTCGGCCACGGCGACCCGCATCTCCGCCTCGATCGTCTCGATCGTCCCGTCAACCTGGCGGGGGTCGTAGCCGCCCCGGCGCACCGTGGCGAAGTCGTACCCGGCGTCCCGGGGGGCGAGCAGGTCGTCGCGGGGGTCGCTCATGGTGTCCATCCTCGCAGACGTCGAGGTGCCGGGGGATCGGTGGAGCGCCTCTCCCAGGAGATCTCCAGCCGGCCCGTCCTTGGCGTCCTCGAGCCCGCGAAGGGCTCGGGGATGAGGCCCCCCTGCAGGGTCCCGCCGCGAGCTTGCGAGCGGAGGGGGCAGGGGGGTCCTCGTTCAGATGTCGCGGAAGCGGTTGATCGCGGTCAGGTGGCGCTCCCGCTTGGCGACGTCCTTCACGCCCAGCCCCTCCTCGGGGGCGAGGGTCAGCACGCCGACCTTGCCCTGGTGCAGGTTGCGGTGGACGTCGCAGGCCGCCTGGCCGACGTCGTTCATCGCGTAGGTCTTGGAGAGGGTGGGGTGGATGAGCCCTCGGTCGATGAGCCGGTTGGCCTCCCAGGCCTCGCGGTAGTTGGCGAAGTGGGAGCCGATGATCCGCTTGAGGTTCATCCAGAGGTAGCGGTTGTCGTACTGGTGCAGGTAGCCGCTGGTCGAGGCGCAGGTGACGATCGTGCCGCCGCGGCGGGCGACGTAGACACTGGCGCCGAAGGTCTCCCGGCCGGGGTGCTCGAAGACGATGTCGGAGTCGTCGCCGCCGGTCAGCTCGCGGATCTTGGCGCCCAGGCGCTGCCACTCCTTGGGGTCCTGGGTGTGCTCGTCCTTCCAGAACTGGTAGCCCTCGGCCGAGCGGTCGATGACCAGCTGCGCGCCCATCGAGCGCACGATGTCGGCCTTCTCCGGGCTGCTGACCACGCACACCGGGATCGCGCCGCCGTTGAGCGCCATCTGGGTGGCGTAGGAGCCCAGCCCGCCCGAGGCCCCCCAGATCAGGACGACGTCGCCCTGCTTCATGTTCGCGCCGTTGTGGCTGACCAGCTGCCGGTAGGCGGTGGAGTTCACCAGCCCCGGCACCGCGGCCTCCTCCCACGTGAGGTGGGCGGGCTTGGGCATGAGCTGGTTGCTCTTGACCAGGGCGAGCTCGGCCAGGCCACCGAAGTTGGTCTCGAAGCCCCAGATCCGCTGCTGCGGGTCCATCATCGTGTCGTCGTGGCCGGCCGGGTCCTCGAGCTCCACCGACAGGCAGTGCGCCACGACCTCGTCGCCGGGCTTCCACTTGTTCACCCCGGGGCCCACCCGGAGCACGACGCCGGACAGGTCGGAGCCGACCACGTGGTAGGGCAGGTCATGCTTTCTGGTCAGATCGGAGACCTTGCCGTAGCGGGCCAGGAAGCCGAAGGTCGACACCGGCTCGAAGATCGACGTCCAGACGGTGTTGTAGTTCACCGAGGAGGCCATCACGGCCACGATCGCCTCGCCCGGGCCGAGCTCGGGGGTGGGCACCTCCTCGACGTGCAGGGACGTGCGTGGGTCCTTGTCCTTGGTGGCCAGGCCCTCGAACATGTCCTGCTCGTCCTTGCGCACCAGCACCGCGCGATAGGACTCCGGGACGGCCAGGCCGCCCACGGCATCGAGGTGGTCGGCGAGGATGGCGTCCTTGATCTCGTCCATGCGGGCTCCCGGGTCGTCGTTGGCTCGGAGGGTGCAGGTGCGGCAGCGCGAACGTTACTGGTGGGTAGGGATCAATGCGCGACGGTGTCGGACGACGCCGGTTCGACCAGCTCGACGAGCACCCCGCCGGCGTCCTTCGGGTGGACGAAGTTGACCCGGCTGCCGGCCGTCCCGCGCCGCGGGGCGTCGTAGAGCAGCCGCAGGCCGCGCTCGCGCAAAGTCGCGCTGACCGCCTCGACGTCGGTCACCCGGAGGGCCAGCTGCTGCAGCCCGGGTCCGGAGCGGCCGATGAACTTCGCGATCGCCGACTCGGGGGTCAGCGGGGCGAGCAGCTGGATGCGCGTCTGCCCGTCGCCGACGGCGAGCATCGCCTCGTGGACGCCCTGCTCGTCGTTGACCTCCTCGTGCACCGAGGTGATGCCGAAGACGAGTTCGTAGAAGGCGATCGCCTCCCGGAGGTCGGGCACCGCGATGCCCACGTGGTCGATGGTGGTGAACAGGTCCGCGGGCAGGCCGGTGTGCGCGTCGGTGGTCACGGTCGGCATCCTGCCGCCACCCGGGGCGACGCACAGCGGGATGTGATCGGCTTCACGCAGCGGAGCCCGCCTTCCCATGGGTAAGGTGGGCTCCGGGCGGCGTGCGGGTGCGGCTCAGCGCGCCAGGAACTCCAGCAGCGCCCGGTTGAACTGCTCCGGGTGGCTGGTGTTGATGCCGTGCGGCCCGCCCTCGATGACGACGAGCTCGCTGCCGGCGATCAGTTCGTGGGAGCGCTTGCCGCTGACCTCGAAAGGCACGACGGCGTCGGAGTCGCCGTGGACCACCAGCGTCGGCACGGTCACCTTCGCCACGTCGCCGCGGAAGTCGGTCCGGCCGAAGGCCGCGATGCAGTCCAGCGTGCCCTTGGGGGAGGCCACCTCGGCCAGCCGCAGCGCGTACTGGCGCATGGGCTCGCTGACCGCGCCGGACTTCGAGTCCAGCAGACCCTTGCCGCCGGCGTTGAAGAAGTCAGCGGTGAAGCCGTCCAGGAACGCCGGCCGGTCGGTGGCCACGCCGGTCTCGAACTGCGCGATGGTGGCGTCGTCCAGGCCGCCGTCCGGGTTGTCCTCGCTCTTGTAGAGGTAGGGCGGGACGGCGGAGGCGAGCACCGCCTTGGCGATCCGGGTGGTGCCGTACGTGCCGATGTAGCGGACCACTTCACCGCCGCCCATGGAGAAGCCCACGAGGGTCACCCCGGTGAGGTCCAGCTGGGTGAGCAGGGCATCGAGGTCGGCGGCGAAGGTGTCGTAGTCGTAGCCGGCCCACGGTTGGCTGCTCTGGCCGAAGCCCCGCCGGTCGTAGGTGATGACCCGGTGGCCGGCCTCGACGAGCGCGGGGACCTGGGCCTCCCAGGAGCGGCCGGACAGCGGCCAGCCGTGGATGAGGACGACGGGGCTGCCGGTGCCCTGGTCGGTGTAGTGCAACTCGACGGGGTGGCCGTTCTCCGTGCCGACGGTCAGTTGGGGCATGGATTCCTCCAGTGCGGGGTTGATTATTGGTGATGTCCTACCCGGTCGTGCGCCATGTATTCGGTCGGGCGTCCCAGGCGGTTCGACCCCGTGACGTCGGTCACCAGGGCTTCGGGCCGGCGGTCCTCGTCCTATCCTGAGGGCAGCCCGAGGCGCCGCCGGTGCCTGCGCGCTGTCACGCGAAGCGGCCGCCAACGGCGGCGGCCGGAGCCACTGGAGGCCTCCCATGAGCCAGCCCGCACAGCCCCGATCGGTCATCGTCAGCGGCGCACGCACCCCTATGGGGCGCCTGCTCGGCTCGCTGAAGGACTTCTCCGCCGCCGACCTCGGCGGGTTCGCGATCAAGGCGGCCCTGGAGCGTGCCGGTATTTCCGGCGACCAGGTCGACTACGTGATCATGGGCCACGTCATCCAGGCCGGCGCCGGCCAGAACCCGGCCCGTCCGGCCGCGGTCGCCGGTGGCATCCCGATGACCGTGCCCTCGTTCACCCTCAATAAGGTCTGCCTGTCCGGCATCGACGCCATCGCGTTGGCCGACCAGCTGATCCGGGCCGGCGAGTTCGACGTCGTCGTGGCCGGTGGCATGGAGTCGATGACGCAGGCCCCGCACCTGCTCACCAACTCCCGCACCGGCACCAAGTACGGCGACACGACGCTCGTCGACTCGATGGCCCAGGACGGGCTGACCGACACCTTCGACCAGGTCGCCATGGGCGCGCTGACCGAGGAGGCCAACTCTCGGTACGGGCTGACCCGCGAGGAGCAGGACGCCTTCGCCGCCGGCAGCCACCAGAAGGCGGCCGCGGCGCAGAAGAACGGCCTGTTCGACGACGAGATCACCCCCGTGCTGATCCCGCAGCGCAAGGGCGACCCGATCGAGTTGCGCGAGGACGAGGGGATCCGCGCCGACACCACGGTCGAGAGCCTGGCCAAGCTGAAGCCGGCGTTCGCCAAGGACGGCACCATCACCGCGGCCTCGGCCTCGCAGATCTCCGACGGGGCCTGCGCCGTCGTCGTCATGTCCGCGGCCAAGGCCGCAGAGCTTGGCCTGACCCCGCTGGCGGAGATCGGCGCGCACGGTGTCGTGGCCGGGCCCGACGCGACGCTGCAGCAGCAGCCGTCCCGGGCGGTCGCCAAGGCCTGCGCCCGCGAGGGGATCGACCCGGCGTCCCTGGATCTCGTCGAGCTGAACGAAGCCTTCGCCGCCGTCGGCATCGTCTCCACCCGCGAGCTCGGCATCGACCCGGAGAAGGTCAACGTCAACGGTGGGGCGATCGCGCTGGGCCACCCGGTGGGGATGAGCGGTGCCCGGATCGTGCTGCACCTGGCCCTCGAGCTCGGCCGCCGCGGCGGCGGTGTCGGCGCGGCCGCCCTGTGCGGCGGCGGTGGGCAGGGCGACGCCCTGGTGCTACACGTGCCCGCGCGGGCGTGACTGGGTTCCCGGAGAGCACAGCAGTCCAGGGTCCCGCCCCCGCCGTCCCTCCGGGGCGGCGGGGGCGGCGTGCTGCCGACGTCCCGACGCTGGTCGACCGGGCCCGGGACGGCGACGCCCGCTCGGTGGCCCGGCTGATCTCGCTGGTCGAGGACACCAGCCCGCTGCTCCGCGAGGTCGCCGCCGCCCTGACTCCGCACACCGGTCGGGCTCAGGTGCTCGGCCTGACCGGCCCGCCCGGGGTCGGTAAGTCCACCACGACCACCGCGCTGGTGCGGGCCTACCGGGGCGCCGGCAAGCGGGTCGGCGTGCTCGCCGTCGACCCGTCGTCCCCGTTCTCCGGCGGAGCGCTGCTCGGTGACCGAGTGCGGATGAGCGACCACGCGGGCGACCCGGGGGTGTTCATCCGTTCGATGGCCTCCCGCGGTCACCTGGGCGGTCTGGCCTGGGCGACTCCCCAGGCGCTGCGCGTGTTGGACGCCGCCGGCTGTGACGTCGTCCTGGTGGAGACGGTCGGCGTCGGGCAGTCCGAGCTCGAGGTGGCGTCCCTGGCCGACACCACGTTGGTGCTCCTCGCACCGGGGACGGGCGACGGCGTCCAGGCGGCCAAGGCCGGGATCCTGGAGATCGCCGACGTCTTCGTGGTGAACAAGGCCGACCGGGGGGGCGCCGCGCAGACCGTCCGCGACCTGCGCTCGATGTTGACCCTCGGCGGACGGGCCGCGGACGGCGCCTGGCGGCCGCCCATCGTCTCCACGGTCGCCTCGCGGGAAACCGACAACGGCGTGCCCGACGTCATGGACCGCATCGCGGAGCACTCCGCCTGGCTGGCCGCCTCCGGCGAGGGGCGGCGCCGGCGGGTCGCGCGCGCCGCCCGGGAGATCGAGGCCATCGCGCTGGCCGGCCTGCGGTCCTGGCTCGGCGACGTGCACGGGTCGGCCGCTCTGGGCACCCTGGCCGAACAGGTGGTCGCGGGGCAGACCGACCCCTACCGTGCGGCCGACGAACTGGTCGCCCGGCTCTGACCGGCTGACCCCTCACCGCGCCGTCCGGGTGGTGCGCGGGAGAGGATGAGTTGGTGAAGGGGACCCCGGACGCTGTCGTCGTCGGAGCCGGACCGAACGGTCTGGCGGCCGCGCTGCGCCTGGCCGCGGCCGGCCTGTCGGTGCGGGTGGTGGAGCGCGGCGACCGGGCCGGTGGCGGGCTGCGCACCGAGGAGGTGACGCTGCCGGGCTACCGGCACGACATCTGCTCCACGGTGCACCCGATGGCCGCGGCGGCGCCGTTCTTCCGAGAGTTCGACCTGGCCTCCCGGGGTGTCCGGCTGCTCCAGCCGGACATCAACTTCGCCCACCCGCTGGACGGCGGCCGGGCGGCGTTGTCCTTCGACTCGCTGGAGCAGACTGCGGCGGGGCTGGGCGCGGACGCGGCCGCCTACCGCCGGTTGTTCGGCCCGCTGCTGCGCCACGCCGACGAGATCACCGACTTCTTCCTCACCTCGGCCTTCCGCCGGCTGCCGCCGCCGCACGGCCTGCTCGGCATCGCCGGCTTCGGGCTGCAGGGGCTGCCCAGCGTGGGCTGGCTGGCCCGCCGCTACTTCGACGACGACGCAGCCAAGGCCCTGATCGCCGGCGCCGCCGCGCACGGGATGCTCGACCTCACCCGCCCGCTGACCGCGGCGCTCGGGATGTTCCTGGGGATGCTCTCCCACCACCACGGCTGGCCGCTGATCGAGGGCGGCTCGCAGGTGCTGGCCGACGCCATGGTCGCCGCGCTGGAGCAGCAGGGCGGGGAGGTGGTGACCGGGCACGAGGTCACCGACCTGCGCGAGTTCGACGGCGTCCCGGCGGTGCTGCTGGACACCTCGCCGGGCGCGTTCGTGGCGATGGCGGGCAACCGGTTGAACCCTGGGTACCGCCGCTGGGTGCAGCGCTACACGCACGGCCCCGGGGTCTTCAAGATCGACTGGGCCCTGTCCGAGCCGGTGCCGTGGACCAACCCCGACGTCCGCCGGGCAGGCACCGTGCACGTGGCCGGGACGATGGAGGAGACGATCGCGGGGGAGGCGGCGCCGGCCCACGGCCGGCTGTCGGACCGGCCCTACGTGCTCGCCGTCCAGCCGACGGTGGTCGACCCGTCGCGCGCGCCCAAAGCTGGGCACGTCTTCTGGGCCTACGTCCACGTACCGCACGGGTCGACGGTGGACATGACCGACGTGATCGAGGCGCAGGTCGAGCGGTTCGCCCCGGGTTTCCGGGACACCATCCTGGCGCGGCACACCATGCACGCCGGGCAGATGGAGCACTGGAACCCCAACGACGTCGGCGGCGACATCTCCAACGGCGAGCCGTCGCTGCGCCAGATGCTCGCCCGGCCGGTCCCGCGCTGGAACACCTACAAGACGCCGGTCCTCGGCACCTATCTGGCCTCGGCGGCGACCCCACCCGGTCCGGCGGTGCACGGGCAGTGCGGCGACAACGCGGCCCAGGTGGCGTTGCGCGAGGTGTTCGGCGTCCGGCATGCTCCGCCGCTGCGCCCCGCTCCGCCGGCCTGAAGTCTCGGGACGCCCTCGGTTGCGAGTGGCGAGGTGGTGTGGCCACCGACTGTCGGGAGACCACACCAGCTCGCCACTCGCGTCAGCGCGTCAGCTCCGCGGCGATCCGGGCGATGAGCCGGTCCGGCGTGCGCAGGTCGGCCGCGGTCACGAAGAGCACGCGCCAGCCGGCGGCCAGCAACCGGTTGAGGCGCTCCCGATCGGCGGCGAATTGGCCGGGCTCGCCGTGCCACAGTCCGTCGTACGCGACGGCCAGCCGGTGCTCCGGCCAGGCGAAGTCGACCCGGGCCACACACACGGCCGTGGCGGATGGTGAACTGGGCGACCGGCGGTGGCAGCAGCGGCGAGCGGTGTAGCAGCGACCGCAGTCGCGTTTCCTGCGGTGTGCCCGCCAGCCCGTCGGCGAGTGCCGCCGTGCGTGCCTGCCGCTACCCGGCCCCGTGGTCACCGCCGCGGTCGCCCGGACGTCGACGAAGGTCGGCCACGCCGCTGCCAACGAACCGGTCGAGGGCGACTACGGCCTCCTCCAGTCCGCCGATGCCGACGAGGGCGACTGCCGTAACCCCCGGCGTCGTCACCGGCGTCCGCCGTCCCCGGGTCGGTTGCTCGGTTCAGAGCAGCTCGGCGGACTCACCGCCCCGGGATGACGGTCCTCGCTCTCCCCGGCGCGATGGCCGACACCACCACCGACCACCTCAGGCGCCGTCTGTGTGGTGCGCCGGGTCCGGCATGCCGCGGCCGATCTGTCGGCCGATCCGCGGGCCGGCCGGCGGCGCACCATCCCCCAAGAGCAACTCACCTTGGCGCTGGATGGTGAACTCGACGCGGTCTACGGCTACTCCGTCATCGCCACCAACCTGCCCACCGACACTCCCGCCCAGGCCGTAGGCATCGAGGCCTGGTATCGCGGTCGCACCGACATCGAGGGCCGTTTCCGCGACGCCAAGCACGCTCAAGCACGCTCCGCCCTGATCCACCTGCCCTCGGCCGACCCGGGCGTGAACACCGCCTGGCTGTGGGCCGCGCTGCTCGCCCTGGCCCTGTCGGGCCGGGACTACCGGCGAATCCGGGGCAGATCGGCCTCGGCCTGGCGGATCAGGGCGGAGTCGGCGGTGTTGCCCGGCCAGGACCACGCCAGCACCGGGGTGCCGGCGCGGGTGACATCCCGATCATGCCTGCGGCAGGTCAGGCCGTAAGTCTTGGGCTTGCCGGACGTGCGGAACGCCGACCGCCGACTCCCGTCCTCGGCCCCGCGAACGACGAGGGATCACACCTCGTGCACCACCCCACGGGAGTTGACCGTCAGGGCCGCCGTGACCTGCTCGCTCGCGCTCCGCACCATGGCCCCGAAGTGCGCTTCCTCCGCCTCGGGGAAGCGATGGGCGGGCATGAAGAGACTGAGCGACGCGACCGGCTGGCCCGGCCGACCGACCACGGCGGCGATCGACGCGACGTCCGCGCGCTGCTCGCCGCGTTGCACGGCATACCCGCGCTCGACCACTCGGTCCAGCTCGGCATCGAAGTCCTTCATGGTGGTGATTGTCTCGGAGGTTAGCGCGCGCAGCTTGTCAGGCAGGTGCTGGCGAACTCGGTCCCGCGGCAGCGTCGCGAGGATCGCCTTGCCGTTGGCGCTCGCGTAGGCAGGCGACCGGCTGCCGATCGGCCAGTGGATGCGCACGACCTGCGTGGACTCAATGTCGTCGATTGTCACGACGTCGAGCCGGTCGAGCAACGCGAGGTGGACTGACTCCGTCGTACGCTCCGCCAGCCGCGTCATCGGCCCCAGGGCCGCTTCCCGCAGGCCGAACTCGCGGCCGATGCCGTTCGCGATCCGCAGCGGCTTCGTCGTCAGCACCCACCGTCCGGATTGGCTCTCGGACCGCTGGATCCAGTCGGCGTCGGCCAGGGTCCTCAGCGCACGCTGGGCGGTGGGCTTGGGGATCTCCAGCCGCCGCGCCAACTCGCTGACCCCGAGCGGCTGGTGACTGGCGATGAGTTCCAGAGCGCGCAGTGCTGTGGCCGCGGAACTCACCCGTTGACATTAACAGGGACAGATGACACGGTCGGACGCCACGCGCGTTCCGTAGTTCGATACTGCGTATCGCTGAACGTACCGAGGGGGCCCTCATGACGGCAGCAGCCGCCCCCACGTACGAGGTCGAGATGACGGGTCCCACCTCGATGCTGATCGACGGCGAGTGGGTGGAAGCGCTCGGAGGTCGAGTCATCTCCGCGATCAGTCGGTTCTTCCGCGCCGGTGGGGACCTCGACGAGCACCCGTCGCTCGACCCGGCCGACGGCGCCCGTGAGCTCAGCCTCCGGATGCAACGCGTCTTGGACCGGTTCTCCCGGCTTCCGGCGGCGACCGTCGCGGCCCTCAACGGGCACGCGGTCGGCGGTGGTCATGAGATTGCCCTAGCCTGCGACCTCCGCGTGGCCGACGCCAGCAGCCGCCTCCTGCGCCCCGAGGTGGGCATGGGCCTGGTCCCGCCCTGGGGCGGCCTGGGCAGGATGCGCGAGCTGTTCGGACGAAACGGCGTACTGCAGGTGTTGCTCGTCGACAACCGCCTAGACGCCCACCGGGCTCGCGAGATCGGCTTGGTCGACGTGGTCGCCGAGGACTCCGCCGCCGAGGAAGCAACGCGCCTCACCCGCGCCGTCGCCGTCCTCCCACGCCCCTCGGTGCGAGCGGCCAAGCAGCTGCTCGCCCAGGACGCCTCGGCCCACGAGGTGGCCGAGGTGTTCGGCCGGCTCTGGCAGGGCGAGGAGCACCGCACCGTCCAGCAGGGCCGGCGTCACCGCCGCCGCGACCCGCTCGACAGCGACGCCCGACCACCTACGGCCGACGCCCACGAGAGGCGACCGGATGACCCCGACGAGGATTCAACCACGACGCCCGTCAAGGAGGACGAGACCAGTGACTGAACCATCAACCGCCATCCCAGCAGCCCCGCCAATCTCGGTGCGACGAGTGCTTCTCGCCAGCTTCGCGGGGACCACGATCGAGTGGTACGACTTCTTCATCTTTGGCACCGCTGCCAGCCTGGTCTTGGGCCAGCTGTTCTTCAGTGCGGCCGGTGAGGTCGGGGGCACCCTCGCCGCACTGGCCACATTCGGGGTCGGCTTCGTGGCGCGTCCCGTCGGCGCGGTCGTGTGCGGCCACTACGGCGACCGCCTCGGCCGGAAGAAGATGCTGGTCGCCACCTTGCTCATCATGGGGGTCAGCACCTTCCTGGTCGGGGTGCTCCCCACCACCGACCAGATCGGCGTGCTGGCGCCCGTCCTCCTGGTGGTCCTGCGGCTCGCGCAGGGCTTCGCCGTCGGCGGCGAGTGGGGCGGCGCCGTCCTGATGGCGGTGGAGCACTCGCCGGAGGGACGTCGTGGGCTCTACGGCAGTGCACCACAGATGGGTGTGCCGGCCGGGCTGCTGATGGCCACGGGCGTCTTCGCACTGGTGTCGACCCTCCCGGACGAGCAGTTCCTCTCCTGGGGCTGGCGGGTCCCCTTCTTGCTGAGCGCCCTGCTGGTGATCGTGGGGCTGGTCGTCCGGCTCAAGGTCGCCGAGTCGCCTGACTTCGAGTCGATCATGAAGAGCGGGAGCCAGGCGAAGCTGCCGCTGCTCGACGCCATCAAGGAGCACCCCAAGGGGATCCTCATCGCCGCCGGAGCGCGGGTGGGGGAGACCGTGCAGTTCTACGTCGGGGCGGTCTTCATCATCACCTATGCGTCCTTGACGACCGACCTTTCCCGGAGCACGGTGCTCACGGGCATCCTGATCGCGGCCGCCCTGGAGCTGGTCACGATCCCGGTCTTCGCCCGGCTCTCCGACGTCTTCGGCCGCCGGCCCATCTACCTGTTCGGCACGGCCGGGGCGTTCGTGTTTGCCTATCCGTTCTTCCTGCTCGTCGACTCCGAGCAGCCGGTGCTGGTCTGGCTGGCCGCGGTGCTCGCGCTCGCGGTGTTCCACTCCGCCATGTACGCGCCCCAGGCCGCGTTCTTCTCTGAGCTGTTCCCCGCACGGGTGCGCTACAGCGGCGCCGCGTTCGGCTACCAGGTCACCGGCGCCATCGTAGGCGGGTTCACGCCGCTCGCCGCTGCGGCACTGCTGGCCGCCTACGACAACGCCGCCTGGCCGGTCGCCACCTACATTATGGTGTTCGCCGCGATCACCCTGGTCTCCGTCTTCGTCGCCCGGGAGACCTACCGGGTCCGGACGAGCGCTCAAGACGCCACCACCTGACGGCCCGACGACCACCGTCGCCCCGCCCATCGGAGAGAGGTTCGCGATGCCCGCTCGCTCGACAGCAGCCATGTTCCCCCAGCTCGACCAGGAGACGGCCTCGGGAGAGATCGCCGAGCTCTACGCCGACATCCGCGACACCCTCCGGGTGCCGTGGGTGGCCTTCGCGATCCGCGTCATGGCGCAGTTCGGGTCCTACGTGCCGCAGGCATGGGGCGCACTCAAGCCCCTCGTCGCGACCCAGTACGCGGAGGACGCCGCCGACCGGATCCGCCGGGCGTCCATCCTCGACGGGCCACCTCCACCCGACCCGCGTCCGCGGCTGCGCGAGCAGGGCTGGAGCGAGGAGGACATCGCGGGCGTCCAACTGGCGCTGGACGCCTTGAACTACGGCAACCCGAAGTACCTCATACTGATTACGGCGTGGAACGAGGCCTGGCACGAGCGGGCTGCTGGCGACCCCAACCATCCACTGACGAGTTCCGCCGCAGCGCCGCTGCCTTACGGTCTCCCGGACGGTGTCGAGCCGTTCCACCTGGTCGACCCCGACGCCGCCCCGAAGGAGGTGCAGGAGCTGCTGCGCGAGGCGCGCGACGTCCTGCTGCACCACGGTCCCGCGAGTGACTACCGGGTGCTCGCGGCGTGGCCCGACCTTCTCCGGGTCGCGGTCGAGGACGTCCTGCGGCCCGTCGCACTCACCTCCGAGTACGAGGAGACCACCCGCCGGATCCGCGAGATCGCCCGCGAGGAGGTCGCCGGCCTGACCGGGGTCGGCGGGGTCTCTCGCCGCGACCTCGAGGAGTCGATGAGCCCGACGGACATCGCCGGCCTGACCGGGGTGCTGTTCATGTACAACCGGTTCATCGCCGACATCACCGTGGCGATCATCCGGCTCCAGCAAGCGTTCGACGGAGGGGCCTCCGCCGTCGAGAACAAGTTCCCCGCCTGAGCGTCGATCCGCCGATCGGCATTCTCAGTGACGTGATCCTGATCGGTGGAATGGTTCCCGGCGGTGGGCGTGCGGTAGTCGCCGGTCTGTCCGGCTTCTCCACGTCGGTCGTTCCTTGCGCTCGGTGCTGGGCTGGGTGGTCAGGCCGCGACCGCGCCCGGTGGGCCGAGGGCGGCGGTGGACAGCTGCTCGTCGCCGGTCTGCCAGGGCCAGTTCTGCGGCAGGTACAGGCGTAGTTGTCGGGCGGAGGAGGCGATCCAGGCCGGGACGGCGATGAGCTGCGCGCGGATCGTCGCCGTTCGGGCCTTGGCGTGGAACGCCCCGGCCAGGGCACCGGCGGCGCGGGTGAGGTTGAAACGCGATGGCCGCGCAGACCAGCCAGGCGGCGTTCGCGGTGAACTTTCCCGAGGGCAGGTGGGCCAGCGGCCCTGCCCTGAGCTCGGCGATGACCTGCTCGACGATGGCGTGGTCGCGGTGGGCGGCCGCGGCGGCCGGCATCGACAGGGGTGAGTCGGTGAAGACGGCGTGATGCCGGTACTCCCCGAACAGTGCGGTCTGCCCGGGCGGCACCGACGCGGGGTTCAGCCGTTTGACCCGCCGGACGATCAGCCGGGCGGTCACGTGCTCGGCCCTGCGGCGGAAGGTGAACGCGGTGAACTCGGTTTCGGCGACCTCGGCGTCGGAGATCCAGCGCTGCTCGGCCTCCTTCCAGATCTCGCCCGGATAGCGGATCGGGGTCCACGCGTCCTCGCCGATCGCCGCGATGGCGCGACGGACCGCAGGGTCCACCCGGGCGGTGATCGAGAAGCGGGCCCCCCGTCGGACGCAGCGACCACCTTGTGGTTGTAGAACGCCGAGTCGGCGCGCATCGTGATCGTCCCGTCGGGCGTCGCGCCGGCCGCCCGGGCGGTGGCCAACGCGTCGCCGATGAGCCGGAACGCGCCTGTTCAAGGCCGAACTGATCCGCCAACCGAGGCCCCTGGCGCGGCATCAACAACGTCGAGTACATCGACTGGTTCAACCACCTCCGGCTGCACGGCGAGATCGGCCATGTCCCACCGGCCGAGTACGAAGCCGCCCACGCGGCCCTGCAACCCGCCCCGGCGACCGCCGGAGCGTGAGAACCCGGTCTCCACCAAACCCGGGGGTTGACACTCGGAGGAGCCGTTCCCAGGACGGGGCAGCTGCGAGGGGCTGCTCTCGGGCATACGGTCGGCCAGTGCTGGGCCAGGACAGAGTCGACCACGTCGTCGTGCGGACCGGCCGGGCCGACGCTCCAGAGCACCGCCGCCCTCCGGCCGGGCACCACGGCGCCGGGCAGCAGCAGCGCCGCAGCGGCCCGGGGGCGCACCTGGTGGTCCACCGACACGGCCGGGCAGGCGTAGACGTCGCGGAACAGCCGGCGCCAGGTCGAACCGCGCAGCTCGGTCGCCGTCAGCATTCCGTCGGCCACCGCGGCCGAGCCGCGGAACACCCGGCCGGACAGCGCGCCGGGGTGCGACGGGCGGGTACGGGCACGACGGGAGCCTGGCCGACCGACCCGCGCCGCGGCCCGGTTCTCCCGTCCACAGGCGGCCGCCTCGACTCGGGTGGCGACCTGGTGCGGCCTCGGCCGGTCCGGACACCACAACAGCTCGCCACTCGGGTCGGATCGAACGGCGGCTCAGGAGGGGTGCGGCGGGGCCGCCGGGACGGTGGGAGGATTGCGGTCATGCAGCCGAACCGCCCCGCCCGACCCGACCCGCGCGCCGACCCCCGAGCCGCTGCCCAGCAGGCCCGGATGGCGGCCTCGCTGGCCGGCGCGGTCGACCTCGCGGCCGTGAAGGCGCGCTCGGAGGCGGCCGCCCGTGCCCAGGCCGCACCGCCGCCCACGGCGGCCGCCCCGGTGGGCGCGCCCGGCAGCGCCGTGGTCAACGTCGACGAGTCCACCTTCCAGTCCGAAGTGCTCGACCGTTCCTTCCAGGTGCCGGTGGTGCTGGACCTGTGGGCCGAGTGGTGCGGGCCGTGCAAGCAGCTGTCCCCGGTGCTGGAGCGACTGGCCACCGAGGGCGGCGGCACCTGGGTGCTGGCCAAGGTCGACGTGGACGCCAACCCCGCGCTGGCCCAGGGCCTGCAGGTGCAGGGCATCCCGGCGGTCAAGGCGGTGTGGCAGGGCCAGCTGGTCGCGGAGTTCACCGGCGCCATCCCCGAGGAGCAGGCCCGCCAGTTCGTCACCGAGCTGGTCGCGGCGACCACCGGGGGAGCGGTGCCCGGCGCCGAGGGCGAGGACGAGGCCACCGACGCCGAGGACCCCCGGCTGGATGCTGCCGAGGCCGCGCTGGACCGGGGCGACCTGGCCGCCGCCGAGGCTGCCTACACCGAGATGCTGGCCACCGAGCCCGACCACCCGGTGGCCGGCCTGGCGCTGCGCCAGGTGCAGCTGTTCCGCCGCGCCGAGGAGGCCGGCCCGGACGCGCTGGCCGCCGCGGACGCCGCGCCCGACGACGTCGCCGCGCAGACCTGCGCCGCGGACTTCCTGCTCGGCACCGGCAACGTCGAGGCGGCCTTCGACCGGCTGCTCGACGTCGTCCGGCGCACCGCGGGGGAGGACCGCGACATGGCGCGCAAGCACCTCGTGGAGCTCTTCGTCGTCGTCGGCGACGACGATCCCCGGGTGGGTGCCGCCCGGCGGGCGCTCACTCTCGCGCTCTTCTGACCGTCCGGGCGGTGCGGCATGCGGAGCATCCCGCACCGCCCGGACGGAACCGGAGGGACGCTCGGCGCAGCCGAGACCTGGCTCTCCCTGGTCAGCCGATGCCGCAGGAGGACTCGCCCTCGACCACGCCACTGCGGAAGACGTCGACCAGCTGGAAACCGCTGAGGCCGACGTCGCCGAGCACGTCGGGGTCATCGCTGTAGCCCAGCAGGAACTGCACGCTCTCGTCGGCGTCGCCCGGCGAGATCGTGATGCCGTTGACCTCTCCGCTCAGCACGGACCGGGTGAATGCCCCGGTGAGGCAGACCGCCGACCGGGCGGCGTCCTGATCGTCGGTGGACAGCCCCAGCTGGTCGCGCGCGGCCAGGCTGTACGGGATCGCCACCGCGGTCAGCACCGCGTAGTCGCCCAGCTCCTCGTACACCGGTCGGACCAGGTCGGTCTCGTCGTAGCCGACGGTGTCCTTGTTGGCGCAGAAGACGAGATCGGCCTGCTCGTTGCCCTGCCCGGCGCAGTCCGGCGCCGTGCCGGAGAAGGGGACGACGTCCGGCGCGGCGAAGGTCTCGCCGCGCGCGGTGAAGGTTCTACTCCAGAAGGTCGACAGTGACTCCGTCACCAGCTGCTGCGTCACCGGGTAGCTGGCGTTGCCCTGGGTGGCGGCGTCCGCGGGGTCGAACTCGCGCTGGGTGTAGATCCGGTCGGCACCGAACTCGTCACGGCAGGCCGTCGGCCCGTCGTCGAAGCCCTGCTGGAACGCCGACACCCGGTCGAACAGCGAGCCGTGCGCCTCGCTCTCGTTGAGGTCGGTGCCGACCGGATCGCGCAGCAGCAGGTAGCCGCGCAGCACGTCGTCCAGCTCCGGCGTCCGGATCGTGGTGTGCGGGGCGTTCCCGTCGGCCACCCACGCCGTCCAGGCGCCGGCGAAGCAGTCGGCCTGCGTCTCGATCGCGATCGAGGCCTGCAGCGGGTAGCCGACCCGCCCCTGGATGGCGTGCCCGAACTCGTGCGCCATCACCAGCGCCGGCAGGAACCGCCCGTACTCGTTGGCCAGGTCCTGCAGGAAAGCCCGGTCGTACTGGATGGCGTCGCCGTTGGGGTACTCGTTGCTGGGCGGGCAGTAGAAGGCGTTGTCCTCGACCGCGTCCGGCGTCTCACCGCACCCGATCTGCCCGCCCGGGTACTGCGTCGGGTCGATGTTGGCCGGATCGACGGAGTAGTAGCCGCCGCGCAGCGGGGTGAACTCCTGGCCGAAAGTGTCCGGGAACTGGTTTTGCCAGAAGACGTTCAGGTCGACCAGGGCGTTGCGGGCCAGCTGGTCGATCTCGTCCTCGGTCGCCCCGATCACCGGGAAGTCCTGCGACTGCACCGTGCCGACCTGCCCGGTGGCCGGGCTGGCGCTGCCGACCACGAAGGTCACCCCGCAGCCGGCCAGCACCGGCAGGGCCGCAATGCTGACGACGACGACGGCGGCCAGCAGCCGGCGGGACGGAGAGGGCATGAGCTCCCGATCGGTCGGGCCGGGACGATCCGGCAGGCCGTTCCATCCTGCCGGACCCGGTGGTCCCCCGCCCTCTCGAGGGAGGGCGGGGGACCACCGGCCGGACTCAGGCCTAGGGGATGTCGAGCCCCTCGACGCCGCCGGAGGCCTCGCCGGCCGCCTGCTCCGGGTCGGCCGCCGCCTCGTCGGGGTCGGGCCCCTCGTGGACCAACCACACCGTGGCCAGGGGGGGCGCGGTCAGCGTTGCCGAGTAGGGCTGCCCGTGCCAGGATTCCGCCACCGCGTCCACGCCGCCGTAGTTGCCGACCCCCGAGCCGCCGTAGCCGTCGAAGTCGGTGTTGATCAGCTCGCGCCAGCGACCCCCGCGGGGCAGCCCGATCCGGTACTCCTGGTGCGGATTGCCGGCGAAGTTCGCCACGCAGGCCAGCACCTGGCCGTCGGCGCCGTAGCGCAGGAACGACAGCGTGTTGCCGCCCGCGTCGTTCGCGTCGATCCACTGGAAGCCGGCCGGGTCGGAGTCCTGGGAGTACAGCGCCTCGGTGTCCTTGTAGACGGTGTTGAGGTCGCGGACCAGCCGCAGGACGCCGGAGTGCGCCGGATCGTCGAGGTGCCACCAGTCCAGCGAGCGGCTCTCCGCCCACTCCGACAGCTGGCCGAACTCCGAGCCCATGAACAGCAGCTGCTTGCCCGGGTGCGCCCACATGTACCCCAGGAAGGCGCGCAGGTTGGCCAGCTGCTGCCAGTGGTCCCCGGGCATCTTCCGCAGCAGGGAGCCCTTGCCGTAAACGACCTCGTCGTGGCTGATAGGCAGCACGTAATTCTCGGAGAAGGCGTAGACCAGGGAGAACGTCAGCTGGTTGTGGTGGAAGCTGCGGTGCACCGGCTGCTTGGACATGTAGGCCAGCGAGTCGTGCATCCAGCCCATGTTCCACTTGAAGCCGAAGCCCAGACCGCCCAGGTGGGTGGCCCGGGTGACCCCCGGCCAGGACGTCGACTCCTCGGCGATGGTCACCACGCCGGGGATCTCGCGGTAGAGCGTGGCGTTCATCTCCTGCAGGAACGCCACCGCCTCGAGGTTCTCCCGTCCGCCGTAGACGTTGGGCGTCCACTCGCCGTCGTTGCGGGAGTAGTCCAGGTAGAGCATCGAGGCGACGGCGTCGACCCGGATGCCGTCGACGTGGAACTCCTTGCACCAGAACAGGGCGTTGGCGACCAGGAAGTTGCGCACCTCGGAGCGACCGAAGTCGAAGACGTAGGTGCCCCAGTCTGGCTGCTCCCCGCGGCGCGGGTCGCCGTGCTCGTAGAGGGCGGTGCCGTCGAATCGGCCCAGCGCCCACTCGTCCTTGGGGAAGTGCCCGGGCACCCAGTCGACGATGATCCCCAGCCCGGCCTGGTGCGCCCGGTCGATGAGGTACCGGAGGTCGTCCGGGCTGCCGAACCGGGAGGTGGGGGCGTAGTAAGAGGTGACCTGGTAGCCCCACGAGCCGCCGAAGGGGTGCTCGGCCAGCGGCATGAACTCCAGGTGCGTGAACCCCGCGTCGGTGGCGTAGGCGACCAGCTCGTCGGCCATGTCCCGGTAGGACAGGCCCTGCCGCCAGGAGCCGGCGTGCACCTCGTAGACGCTCATCGGGCGCTGGTGCCAGTTGCCCTCGGCCCGCTGGGTCATCCACTCGTCGTCGCCCCACACGTGGGCGGACTCGGTGACGACCGAGGCGTTGGACGGCGGGACCTCGGTGGCGAAGGCCATCGGGTCGGACTTGACCACCCACTGCCCGTCGGTACCGAGCACGTGGAAGCGATAGCGGGTGCCCACCTGCACGCCCGGGATGAAGACCTCCCAGACGCCGGAGGAGCCCAGTGACCGCAGCGGGTAGGCGCGGGCCTCCCAGTAGTCGAAGTCGCCGGTCACCTTCACGCCGCGCGCGTTCGGGGCCCAGACTGCGAAGGAGACGCCCTCGACGTGGCCGCCGGGGGTGTCGAACCCGCGCACGTGCGCGCCCAGCACGGTCCACAGCTGCTCGTGCCGGCCCTCGCGGATGAGGTGCTGGTCGAGCTGGCCCAGCGTGGGCAGCCAGCGGTAGGGGTCGTCGACGACGTGGGTGTTCGTGCCGCCCTCGGCGTCGGGGTAGGTGACCTCCACCCGGTAGTCGCCGGGCTGGCCGCGCAGCCGGGCCTCGAAGACCCCGCCGTCGTGCACCTGGGTGGCGTCGTACCGGCTGCCGTCCTGGTCGACGATGGTGACCGCCGCGGCGTCCGGCCGCAGCGTGCGGACCGCCCACCCGGAAGGCAGCTGGTGGGTGCCCAGCACGCCGTGCGGGTTGTACGACCGGCCCTCGACGACGGCGCGCAGCTCCTCCTCGCTGACCTCCCGGCCCTGCGTCGTCGTCGGCACCCCGGCGGCGGACGGGGCGCCGGACCCGGCCGGCTCGGCCAGCGCCGGCTCGGCACCGGCGGGCACGGCGGCGGCCGGCGTGGCCGCCGGGGTGGGTGCGGACCCGCCAGGCGTCGTCACGGCACCGCTGGCGCTTTCGGGGCCGGTGTCCGTGCGGCCCGGGTCGCCGGGCTCGGACGCCGTCTCGGCCGGGGAACTGCCGCCCGTGCCGGCCTGCTGGCCGTCGGCCGGGGCCTGCGGGGTACTCGGCTCGGCCGGGTCGCGGCTCGGCGGCTCCGGCTGCGGGGCCGAGGGTGCCGAGGGGTTGCCCGGCTCGGCGATGGGGGCGGGCGCGACAACCGGGGTGGCCGTCACCTTCTTCGTCGCCCGGGCGCGCTTGGTGGCCTTCGCCGGCGCGGACGCGTCGCCATCGGGCACCGGGGCTGCGGCGGTCTTCTTCGCCGCAGCCGGCTTCGTCGCCTTCTTGGCCGGGGCCGGGGCCTGGTCCTCGCCCACGGCGTCCTCGCCTGCGGCCGGGGACGCCTTCTTGGCGGCGGCCTTGCGCACCGCCGGTGCCCGCTTGGCCGCGGTCTCCCTGGCCGGGGCGGCGGCTGCCTGCGGTGCCGTCGGCTCGTCGGCGGTGGCGGCGTCGGACCGCACGGACTCGGTGATCTCCTCGACCCGGCGCATCAGCTCGGCCTTGTCGGCAGGCTCGCCGCCGGGCGCGGGGGTGGAAGCGTCGTCGATCGTCATGGTGCGAGGTCCCTCGTTCCTGTCTGCAGTCAGTCGGTCGTCGTCAGCCGGGACACCGACTGGAGGGGGATCATGAGCCAGTGTGGGCGGTTGCGCGCCTCGTAGACGCACTCGTACACCGCCTTGTCGGCCTCGAACGCGCGCAGCAGCGGGGATGCGGCGTCCAGCCCGACGCCCGCGGCGGCCGCGTAGCCGGCGCGGAAGGCGTGCCGGTTGCGCTCGGCCCACTCCTGGGCCCGGTAGGCGCGCTGCGGGTCGCCGGGCTGCTCGACGAGCATGTGCCGGGCGGCGTAGTCGAAGGAGCGGAGCATCCCCGCCACGTCGCGCAGCGGGGTGTCCAGCTGGCGACGGGAGGCCAGCGGCCGGGCCGGCTCGCCCTCGAAGTCCAGCACGATCCAGCCCGTGGTGGTGCGCAGCACCTGACCCAGGTGCAGGTCACCGTGCACACGCTGGCGGACCACCGGCTCATCGGAGGCGGCGGCCGCGGCGTACAGCGCCCGCAGTCCGTCGGCGTGCTCGGCCAGGTCGGGTACCACCTCGACGGCGGCCTCGAGCCGGGCGGTCATCTGCTCGGCGGTCGTGGTGTACCAGTCGCGGTCTGCCGGCTCGGTGGGGAGCACCCGGGCGAGGTCGGCGTGCACCGAGGCGGTCGCCTCGCCCAGCCGTTCGCTCTCCCCGGCGAAGTCGCCGCCCACCTCGTCGGCGTGCAGGTCGGCCTCGGCGTACAGGTCGCGCACGCTGGAGGTGGCCAGCCGCCAGCCGTCGCTGGCGTTGGGCACGAAGGCCTGCAGCATCGCCACCGTCGCCGGTTCCTGCGCCGGGTCGGGGTCGTTGACCTCGATGTACCCCAGCAGCGGCGCGATGTGCGGGTTCTCCGTGCCGCGCAGCGCGTCGTGCACCTCGACGTCGGGGTTGAGCCCTGGCTCGAGCCGGCGGAACAGCTTGAGGATCGCGCTCTCGCCGTAGACCAGCGAGGTGTTGCTCTGCTCGGTGGAGATCACGTCACCGGGTAGACCCTCGGGGATGTGGGCCCCGCCCGACGAGGAGCTGCCCGCGGGGTGGAAGTGCATCGGCCCGACAGTCGAGGCGGCCACCAGGTGGGTCAGCCACGGCACGGTCGAGTCACGGTCGCGCATCGCGTCGTAGGCGTAGTTCGACCCGTGTGCGCCCGAGACCGCGCCGACGAAGGCGTTGGCCAGCTCGTCGGCCGGGGCGTCCCGCCAGGACAGCGGCACCAGGTAGGTGTCGGTGCCGCCGTCGGTGTACCTGATCCGCACCCGGTGCACCGAGAGCGCGGGGTCGGACTGGTCGAGGAAGAAGCCCTCCTCGGTGACGCCGGCCCAGTGCCGGCCCTTGCCCCCGAACCAGCGCTGGTTCGGGATCCAGTCAGCCAGGATGTCGGTCAACGCGCTCATCGACCCACCTCCGGTGCAGGAGCGGAACGGTTACACCGTGCTGTCGAGAGTCTCATCGGGCCCCTCCGTCGGGGTCGGTGGTTCCGGACGTCGCCGTGCCGCCGATCGCCTTTCCGCCGATCGACTCCACACCCCGCCCGCCGCTACCGGTCGGCAGGTCGGTGGCGCCCACCACCCCGGCGTCGAGCAGGGACTGCGCGACGCTGCTGCTTGTGGTCGTCTCCCAGCCGTCGTCTGCGTCCGGAGTGGGCTCGGCGGCCTTCGCCAGCTCGAACCAGTAGAAGCCGTGGCCGGCCAGGGTGAGCATGTAGGGCAGGACGCCGACCTGGGGGAACTCGACCCGGCCGGTGAGCTCGATGGGGATGTACCCCTCGAAGCGGCGCAGGTCCAGCTCCACCGGCTGCGGGAAGCGGGACAGGTTGTTGACGCACAGCACCACGTCGTCGCCGAACTCGCGGACGAAGGACAGCACGGTGGGGTTGCGGGAGCCGACCTCGGCGTAGCTGCCCACGCCGAACGTGGGGTGCTCCTTGCGCACCGAGATCATCGTGCGGATCCAGTGCAGCATCGAGTTGGAGTTGCGCAGCTGGCCCTCGACGTTGGTGACCTGGTAGCCGTACACCGGGTCGGCGATCAGCGGCAGGTGCATGCGCTGGGGGTCGGCGGTGGAGAAGCCACCGTTGCGGTCCGGCGTCCACTGCATCGGCGTCCGGACGCCGTCGCGGTCACCGAGCCAGATGTTGTCGCCCATGCCGATCTCGTCGCCGTAGTACATGACCGGCGACCCGGGCAGGGACAACAGCAGGGCGGTGAACAGTTCGAGGGTGTCGATGTCGTTGTCCAGCAGCGGGGCGAGCCGGCGCCGGATGCCGATGTTGGCCTTCATGCGGGGGTCCTTGGCGTACTCGCCCCACATGTAGTCGCGCTCCTCGTCGGTGACCATCTCCAGGGTCAACTCGTCGTGGTTGCGCAGGAAGATGCCCCACTGGCAGTTGTCCGGGATGGCCGGCGTCTGCGCCATGATCTCCGATATCGGAAACCGCTGCTCCCGCCGGACGCCCATGAACAACCGTGGCATCACCGGGAAGTGGAAGGCCATCTGGCACTCGTCGCCGTCCTCGCCGAAGTACTCGACGACGTCGCCGGGCCACTGGTTCGCCTCGCACAGCATGACCCGGTCCGGGTACTCCTTGTCGACCACCTTGCGCACCTTCTTGAGGAAGGCGTGCGTCTTGGGCAGGTTCTCGCAGTTGGTCCTCTCTTCCTCGAACAGGTAGGGGACGGCGTCGAGCCGGAAGCCGTCGATGCCCAGGTCCAGCCAGAAGCGCAGGGCGTCGATGATCGCCTCGCAGACCGCGGGGTTCTCGAAGTTCAGGTCCGGCTGGTGGCTGAAGAAGCGGTGCCAGAAGTACTGCTTGCGGACCGGGTCGAAGGTCCAGTTCGAGCTCTCGGTGTCGACGAAGATGATCCGCGCGTCGGCGTAGCCGGTGTCGTCATCGGCCCATACGTAGAAGTCACCGTAGGGACCCTCGGGGTCACTGCGGCTGGCCTGGAACCAGGGATGCTGGTCCGAGGTGTGGTTCATGACGAAGTCGATGATCAGCCGCATGCCCCGGGAGTGCGCCTCGGCGACGAGGTCCTGGAAGTCCTCGATGTTCCCGAACTCCGGCAGCACCGCCGTGTAGTCGCTGACGTCGTAGCCGCCGTCGCGCAGCGGAGAGGCGAAGAACGGTGGCAGCCAGAGGCAGTCCACGCCGAGCCACTGCAGGTAGTCCAGCTTGCTGATCATGCCGCGCAGGTCGCCGATGCCATCGGCGTTGCTGTCCGCGAAGCCGCGCACCAGCACCTCGTAGAAGACGGCGCGCTTGTACCACTCGGGGTCCGAGCCCGGCGGCGGCAGCGTGGACTGTTCGGCCGCGCCGGGGGTCGACTGGTCGGGGACGGGGAGGCTCATGGGGCGGGGGTGTCCTCGATCTCGGGTGTGCTGGTCGGGCTGGGCCGGTCAGGCGAGGGAGATGGGCCCCGGCGGCAGGGCGCGGTGCACGGTGAACACGTGCGCGGGCTCGCGGTGGGGGTCGAGCTCGACGTAGTTGAACTGGCCCCAGTCGTAGGTCGCGCCGGTGATCTCGTCGGTGACGGCGAACCGGTCCGACCAGTCCAGGCCCAGCGCCGGCAGGTCCACCGAGGTGGTCCCGATCTGGGTGTTGGTGCTGTCCAGGGAGACGACCACGAGGACGGCGTCGTCCGAGCCGGGGTCGGTCTTGGAGAAGCAGAGCAGCCGCGGGTTGTCGACCGGGTGGAAGCGCAGGGTGCGCAGCTGCTGCAGCGCCGGATGCGCGCGCCGCACCTCATTGAGCCGACGCAGGTAGGGCGCCAGGCTCCGCCCGGCGGCCTCCGCACCCGCCCAGTCCCGGGGGCGCAACTGGAACTTCTCGGTGTCCAGGTATTCCTCGCTGCCCGGGCGCACGGCGACGTGTTCGAACAACTCGAAGCCGGAGTAGACGCCCCAGGTCGGGCTGAGCATCGACGCCAGGACAGCCCGGATCTTGAACATCGGCGGGCCGCCGAGCTGCAGGGACTCGTGCAGGATGTCCGGGGTATTGACGAAGAAGTTGGGCCGCATGTAGTGCGCGGACTCCACCAGCTGCTGGCCGTACTCCTCGAGCTCGGCGCGCTGGGTGCGCCAGGTGAAGTACGTGTAGCTCTGGGTGAAGCCGATCCGGGCCAGCTGGTGCATCATCGCCGGCCGGGTGAACGCCTCGGCCAGGAACAGCACGTCGGGGTCGGCCTTCTTGATCTCCCAGATCAGCCAGTGCCAGAAGTTCAGCGGCTTGGTGTGCGGGTTGTCCACGCGGAAGATCCGGACGCCGGCGTCCATCCAGTGCCGCACGACCCGCAGGACCTCGGTGTAGAGACCGTCGGGATCGTTGTCGAAGTTGAGCGGGTAGATGTCCTGGTACTTCTTCGGCGGGTTCTCCGCGTAGGCGATGGTGCCGTCGGGCTTGGTGGTGAACCACTCCGGGTGCGAGGTGACCCACGGATGGTCCGGGGCCGCCTGCAGGGCCAGGTCGAGCGCGACCTCCATGCCCAGCTCCCGGGTCCGGTCGACGAAGGCGCGGAAGTCCTCCAGCGTGCCCAGCTGCGGGTGGACGGCGTCGTGACCGCCCTCCTCGCTGCCGATGGCCCACGGCGACCCGGTGTCGTCGTCGTGCGCGACGAGGGTGTTGTTCTTGCCCTTGCGGTTGACCGTGCCGATCGGGTGGATCGGCGGCAGGTACACCACGTCGAAAGCCATCTCGGCGATCGCCGGGAGCCGCTCGGCGGCCTGGGCGAAGGTGCCGTGCGTCCTCGTGCCGCCGACGACCGGGCCCTCCGAGCGGGGGAAGAACTCGTACCAGGAGCCGTAGAGAGCGCGGGGCCGGTCGACCCACACCTCGTAGCGCGGCGACCGGGTGACCAGGCGGCGCACCGGGTTGTCCTGCAGTACGCGCTGCAGTGCGGGGGACAGCGCGGGGGTGAGGCGGGCGATGAGCTCCAGCGACGTGTCGCGCAGCGCGACGGCGGCCGCGGTGAGCGCGGCCCGGTGCTCCCGGGGTGCGGCCTCGGCGACCTCGTCGAACAGCCGGGCGCCCGACTCGAGGTCGTTGGCCAGCTCGTCGGCGCCCTGACCGGCCTCAACCTTGACCTCGACGTCGTGGTGCCACGTGCGCAGCGGGTCGTCCCAGGCCTCGACCTGGAAGGTCCACAGCCCCTCCCGGTCGGGGACGACGGTCGCCAGCCACCGGTCGGGCTCGGGACCGAACTCCACCATGCGCACCAACGGGGGGCGACCGGCCCGCCGGTCCGGCTCGGCCGGCGGGGTGAACACCACGTTGGCGCCCACCGCGTCGTGGCCTTCCCGGAAGACGGTGGCGGTGATCGGGACGTGCTCACCGACCACGGCGCGGGTCGAGAACGACCCGCAGGACACGACGGGGGCGACATCGGTGATGCCGAGGCGGAGGTCAGCGCGGCCATTCATCGCCGGTCACGCTAGCGATCAACTGCCCCACGGGCACATCGGCGGTCCACGCCCCGTCGCCGCGGGGTCAGCGCGGAGGGTCCTCGGGATCTGTTCGAGGACCGGTGCAGGGCCTCCTCGGCCGCTAGGGTCGGACCTGTGCGAGCCCTCCGCCGACTGACCGTCCGAGCATCCCTCCCCGGGGCCTTGCTGCCGCTGTCGCAGATCGTCATGAACCTGCGGTGGTCCTGGCACCCCGAGACCCGTGACCTGTTCGAGGCGCTGGACCCCGAACTGTGGGGTAGTTGCGGCGGGGACCCGGTCCAGGTGCTGGGCGAGGTGTCCGCCGAGCGCCTGGCCGCGCTGGCCAAGGACCGCCGCTTCCTGCGCCGCATGCAGGACGTCACCGACGACCTGCAGGAGTACCTCGACGCTCCGCACTGGTACCAGTCCCTCGGCGCGGACGCCCCGGCCACCATTGCCTACTTCTCCGCCGAGTTCGGCATCACCGAGGTGCTCCCGCAGTACTCCGGCGGCCTGGGCATCCTGGCCGGCGACCACCTCAAGGCGGCCTCCGACCTCGGCGTCCCGCTCATCGGCGTCGGGCTGCTCTACCGGGCCGGCTACTTCTCCCAGGGCCTGTCGGCCGACGGCTGGCAGCTGGAGCACTACCCCGCGCTGGACCCGCACGGCCTGCCGGTGAAGCTGCTGCGCGACGCCGATGGCAACGCCGTGGTCATCACCGTGCCGCTGCCCGAGGGCCGCATGCTGCACGCGCACGTCTGGCGCGCCCAGGTCGGCCGGGTGTCGCTGCTGCTGCTCGACAGTGACATCGAGGAGAACGCCCCCGCCGAGCGCGGGGTCACCGATCGGCTCTACGGCGGCGGGGAGGACCACCGGCTGCGCCAGGAGATGCTGCTGGGCATCGGCGGCGTGCGCGCGCTGCGCGCCTACTGCTCGCTCACCGGCACCGCCCAGCCGGAGGTCTTCCACGCCAACGAGGGCCACGCCGGCTTCCAGGGCGTCGAACGGATCCGGGAGCTGACCGAGTCACACGGGCTGACCTTCGGCGAAGCGCTCCAGGCCGTGCGCGCGGGGACGGTCTTCACCACCCACACCCCGGTCCCGGCCGGCATCGACCGTTTCCCGCGCGCGCTGATCGAGCGGTACTTCGCCGGCTTCGGCGTCCCGGTCGACCAGCTCCTCGCGCTGGGCGCCGAGGAGGACCCGAGCAAGTTCAACATGGCGCACATGGGCCTGCGGCTGGGTCAGCGCGCCAACGGCGTGAGCCAGCTGCACGGCCACGTCAGCCGCGGCATGTTCGGCGATCTGTGGCCCGGGTTCGACGAGGACGACGTGCCGATCTCCTCGATCACCAACGGCGTGCACGCCCCCACCTGGACCGCTCGGGAGCTCGTCGAGCTGGGCACCCAGTCGACCAGCCAGGGCGAGCCGGTCGACGTCGTCGGCGACGTGTTCTTCGACGGCGTGGACCGGATCGACGCCGGCGAGCTGTGGAACACCCGTCGCCTGCTGCGCGGACGGCTGGTGGGGGAGGTCCGCCGTCGGATCCAGGAGACTGCCTTGTCCCGCGGGGCCGCGGAGGCCGAGCTCGGCTGGACCGATACCGCCTTCGACCCCGACGTGCTCACCATCGGCTTCGCCCGCCGGGTGCCCTCCTACAAGCGGCTCACCCTCATGCTGCGCGACCCCGTGCGGCTCAAGGCGCTGTTGCTGGACCCCCAGCGACCGATCCAGCTGGTCATCGCCGGCAAGAGCCACCCGGCCGACGACGGCGGCAAGCAGCTGATCCAGCAGATGGTGAAGTTCGCCGACGACCCGGAGATCCGGCACCGGATCGCGTTCCTGCCCGGCTACGACATCGGCATGGCCCGCTACCTGTACTGGGGTTGCGACGTGTGGCTGAACAACCCGCTGCGCCCGCTGGAGGCGTGCGGCACCTCGGGCATGAAGTCCGCGCTCAACGGCGGCCTCAACCTCTCCATCCGCGACGGCTGGTGGGACGAGTGGTTCGACGGCCAGAACGGCTGGGCGATCCCGACCGCGGACGGCGTGGAGGACCACGACCGGCGCGACGAGGTCGAGGCGCACGCCATCTACGAGTTGCTGGACCGGCAGGTGCTGCCACGCTTCTACGAGGTCGACGCCGACGGCATCCCGACCCGCTGGGTGGAGATGGTGCGGCACACCCTCCGGGTGACCGGGCCGAAGGTCCTGGCCACCCGGATGGTCCGCGACTACGTCCAGCAGCTGTACGTGCCAGCGGCGGGCTCGGCCCGGTCGCTGGCCACGGGAGGATACGAGGTCGCGCGCAGCGAGGCCGCCTGGCGCGGGCACCTGCTGGAGAACTGGCACGGCATCCGGGTCGCCCACGTGGAGGCCACCGGGGTGGGCGACACCCCGGAGATCGGCTCCAGCATCGACCTGCGGGCCGAGGTGGAGCTGCCGGGCCTGACCCCCGGCGACGTCCGGGTCGAGGCCGCCTTCGGCCGGGTCGACGACGCCGACGGCCTGCACCAGATCACCACCGTGCCGATGCGGCACGACCTCACGGAGGGCTCCCGGCACTGGTTCTCCGCGAACGTGCCGCTGGAGCGCACCGGTGCCTTCGGCTACACGGTGCGGGTGCTCCCGCACTCCGAGCACCTCGCGGACCCCGCCGAGCTGGGCGTGGTCGTCAACGCGTAGCCAGACTGTCGTCCTCCGGACTCCCACCGCGGCCAGGAGCCGTGCCCGGTCCGCGCGGAGCCGTTTCGTGATACCCCGGCGGGAACCCTCCGGGTCCCGCGCCGGATTGTCACAGCGGTCCTCCGGACCGCGTGCACAGCAGTGGTTGGTGCGACCGGTGGTGACCGGTGGTGCACGGGGTGCGGTGGACGCCGCCAAGATCCGGCGTGCCACGGGGCGCCCGGCTCCGCATCCCGCTGGGCGCAACTAGGCTGGTCCGCATGCCCGACCGCTGTGAGGTGCTCCCCGGAGACTCTGTCGTCGCCCGACGTGGCGGCGGCCTGCTGTGGGTGGACGCTCCCGGTTCCCCCGCCCTGGTGGCCGCCCTGCACGCCTGTCTCGGGGTGGCCGGTCCCGGCGCCGAGCGCGTGCTGGCCGCCGTCGCCGGGCAGGTCTCCCGGCTGTCCGACGGCCCGGCGTCCTTCGCCCTGGTGCTCGCCGACACCGCCGCCGGCTCGGGCTCCGGCGTCGCGCTGTGGTCGGGCAAGGGCCAGCCGGCCGTGGACGGCGTCCCGGTGTCCGGCTCCTCGGTGGACGGCTGCACTCTCGCCAGCGGCTTCGCCCTGGGCCAGACCCTCTACGTGGGCCCCGGCCAGCCGGCCGCCTCGATGCCTCCGGGCGTCGCCTTCGACCTGACCGAGGGAACCGTGCCCGGCGCCGGCGCGCTGCTGCAGCTTGCCGTCGCGGGCCCCTCCGGCGTGGTCGTTCCGCCGGCCACCGCGCTGCCGCCGGCCGAGTCCTTCACCGCCGGCTCCGACGCCGGCTTCGGAAGCTCCAGCCGCGGCCCGGTCTCCCAGCCGATGGGCCAGGTCGGGGAGTCCACCGCTTTCTGGCGCCCGGAGTCCACCGCGGCGCCGGTGCTCCGCTTCGACGACGGCATGGTCGTCAACGTCGATGAGGACCTGGTCCTCGGGCGCCGTCCCGACGGCCACGAGCTGGTCACCAGTGGCAACGCCAGGCCGGTCCCGATCGCCGACACCCAGAACGTGCTGTCCTCCGCCCACGCGGCGATCCAGCGGACCGGTCGCGAGGTCTCGCTCACCGACCTCGGTTCGCTCAACGGCACGCACGTCGCCGGCCCCGAGGCCACCGAGTGGACGCAGCTGGAGCCCGGCGTCTCCCACCCGCTCGCCGACGGCGACCGGCTGCTGCTGGGCTGGACCGTGATCACCTTCGAGCAGCCCGCGGAGTAATCCGCCGCAGGCGTATTACTCCGCGGCGCCCGCTGCGCCTCAGGTCGCGCTCAGCACGGCGTAGCCGTTCCTGCCCATCGCCGGAGGTGGGTTGCGGAGCACCCGCAGCGCCCAGACGGACCGGCCGGGCAGCTCGACCGGGCCCGGCGCCATCGCGGTGGGCCGCGGCGGCGCGCCCGTCGGGTACTCCGTGGCCACGACCAGCTCGTAGCCGTCACCCCACGGGGGCCCGGGCAGCTCCACCTGGAGCGCGTCCGGGCCGGCGTGCAGCCACACCAGGTAGGAGTCGTCGACCACCGGTCGGCCCCGCTCGTCCCGGTGCCGGATGCCGCGGCCGTCCAGGTACATCCCGATGGTCTGCAGCCCGGTGTCGAACCAGTCGCTGCTGGTCAGTTGACCGCCACCGGGGGCGAACCAGGCGAGGTCGCGGGTGCCCCCGGTGCCGGGCAGCGCTGTGCCCGGTATCTCGCCGCCCTCGAAGAAGGCCTCCTGGCGCAGCACCGGCGAGCCCCGCCGCAGCGACACCAGCCGGGACACGAACGTCCACAGGTCGGCGTCGATCGCGCCCCAGTCCAGCCAGGAGACCTCGTTGTCCTGGCAATAGGCGTTGTTGTTGCCGCCCTGGGTGCGGCCCAGCTCGTCGCCGCCGGTGATCATCGGCACGCCGGTGGACAGCAGCAGGGTCGCCAGGTGGTTGCGCACCTGCCGGCCGCGCAGCTCCTGCACCGCCGGGTCGTCGGTGGGCCCCTCGACCCCGCAGTTCCAGTTCCGGTTGTGGCTCTCGCCGTCCCGGTTGTCCTCGCCGTTGGCCTCGTTGCGCTTGCGCTCGTAGGCGACCAGGTCGGCCAGGGGAAACCCGTCGTGGGCGGTGACGAAGTTGACCGAGGCGAAGGGCCGGCGCCCGTCGGAGCGGTACAGGTCCGAGGAGCCGGTCAGCCGGTAGGCGAGGTCCCGGACGCCGACCCGGGCGCCGGACCACACGTCGCGCACGGTGTCCCGGTACTTGCCGTTCCACTCCGTCCACGGCGGCGGGAAGTTGCCCACCTGGTAGCCGCCCTCGCCGACGTCCCACGGCTCGGCGATCAGCTTGACCTGGCTGACCACCGGGTCCTGGTGGACGACGTCGAAGAACGCCGACAACCGGTCGACGTCGTGCATCGAGCGGGCCAGCGCAGAAGCCAGGTCGAAGCGGAAGCCGTCGACGTGCATCTCCTCGACCCAGTAGCGCAGCGAGTCCATCAGCAGCGCCAGTACCGGCGGACGGCGCACGTCCAGGGTGTTCCCGCAGCCGGTGTAGTCGGTGTAGCGCGAGCGGTCCTCATGGCCGAGCCGGTAGTAGCCGGCGTTGTCGATCCCCTTGAACGACAGCGTCGGGCCGGTGTGGTCGCCCTCGGCGGTGTGGTTGTAGACGACGTCCAGCACGACCTCGATGCCCGCGGCGTGCAGTGCCTTGACCATCGCCTTGAACTCGGTGACCTGCCCGCCGCCCGAGCCGGTGGCGCTGTAGGCGGCGTGGGGGGCGAAGTAGCCCAGGGTGTTGTAGCCCCAGTAGTTGGTCAGCCGCCGGCGCAGGAGGTGCGGTTCGCTGACGAAGTGGTGCACCGGGAGGAGTTCGACCGCCGTGACGCCCAACGACTCCAGGTGTTCGACGAAGGCGGGGTGGGCCAGGCCGGCGTAGGTGCCGCGCAGCGCCGGCGGGACGTCGGGGTGCAGCATGGTCGCGCCCTTGACGTGCACCTCGTAGACGACCGTGTCCGACCAGGGGGTGTGCAGCCGCGCGTCGCCCTCCCAGGGGAAGGAGTCGTGGATGACCACGCCCCGCGGCACGAACGGCGCGGAGTCGGCGGGGTCGGCCGCGGAGGGGTCGGACTGCCGGTGGCCGAAGAGGGCGGGGGACAGGCGCAGCTCGCCGTCCACGGCGCGGGTGTAGGGGTCCAACAGCAGCTTCGCCGGGTTGTGGCGCGCGCCGGAGGCCGGGTCGTGCGGTCCGCGCACCCGGTAGCCGTACGGCTGCCCGGGGCGGACCCCGGGCAGCCGGCCGTGCCAGACCTGGTGCGTCGTCTCCTGCAGGCGCTCGCGGTGCTCGGTGCCGTCGGCGTCGAACAGGCACAGGTCCACGCCGGTCGCCCCGGCCGACCACAGGGCGAAGTTGGTGCCCGTGCCGTCCCAGTGCGCGCCCAGCGGTGCCGACGTGCCGGGCCAGACCTCGACCGAGGGGCCCGTTCTCGATGCACTCACCCGTCGCATCGTGCCCGACCGCCGGCCACCGGACTGCTGGCCGCGTCGCCGACACTCCCGCGGGGTTGGTTGGATGGCGTCCGTGGACAGTGAACCCGTCGTCGAGATCCGGGACGTCGACGTCATCCGCGGCCAGGCCCACCTGCTGCGCCGCGTCGACTGGACCGTCCGGGCCGACCAGCGCTGGGTGCTCCTCGGGCCCAACGGCGCGGGTAAGACGACGTTGCTGCAGCTCGCCTCGGCGCAGATGCACCCCAGCTCCGGCGAGGTGCGCATCCTGGGGGAGACCATGGGGGCGGTCGATGTCTTCGAGCTGCGGCCGCGGATCGGGCTGACCAGCGCGGCCATCGCCCAGCGGATCAGCGCGGCGGAGCGGGTGGGCGACGTGGTGGTCAGCGCCGGCTATGCCGTGGTCGGGCGGTGGCGGGAGCGCTACGACGTCCACGACCTGACCCGGGCGGCGATGCTGATGCAGCAGTGGGGGGTGGCGCCGATGGCCCACCGGCCCTTCGGCACGCTCAGCGAGGGGGAGCGCAAACGCACCCAGATCGCCCGCGCGCTGATGACCGATCCAGAGCTGCTGCTGCTCGACGAGCCGGGTGCCGGGCTGGACCTGGCCGGCCGGGAGGACCTGGTCTCCCGGCTGACCGACCTGGCCCGCGACGCGTACGCGCCGGCCCAGGTGCTGGTCACCCACCACGTCGAGGAGATCCCGCCCGGCTACACCCACGCGCTGCTGCTGCGCGAGGGCGAGGTCCTGGCGGCCGGGCCGGTGGGGGACGTGCTGACCGCACCGCTGCTGTCGGAGGCGTTCGCACTGCCGCTGACGGTGCAGCGGCAGGACGGCCGGTTCACCGCCCGGCGCTCGGGCTGACCCGCGGCGTGGGCGGGCGGTCCGATGCGGGGACCGGGCGCCGGTCGCCGGGGTCCCGGGTCGGGTGGGCCCGGGCGCGCTGGCCCACGGTCCTCCTGCTGACCGGCCTGGCGGTGCAGTTGGCCCCGTGGCTCCTCCTGCCGGTGGTGCTCACTCAGGACGGCCCGGCGCACGTCGACGGCGCCTGGGTCCTGCTGCACCACGGGGACGACGGGGCCGTGGGCGAGCTCCTCCGGACGCACTACGCGATCGACCTCGATCCGGTGCCCAACATGCTGACCACCGCGCTGCTGGCCCTCCTGCTGGCGGTGCTGACCCCGGGCGCCGCTGAGAAGGTGGTGGTTGCCGGGTTCGTCGTGCTGCTGGTGGCCGGCCTGCACTACGCCCTGCGCGGGGTGCACCGCCGGGCCGGCTGGCTGGCCGTCGCGGCGCTGCCGCTGGCCGGCAGCGAGCTGGTCGTCTACGGCTTCTACAACTTCTGCTGGGGCGTGGCCCTGGCGCTGTTCGCCATGGGTTGGGCCCTGCGCCGCCGCGACGGATGGACCCTGGCCGGCGCCGGGGTGCTCAGTCTGCTCCTGCTGCTCACCTGGTCGGCGCACCTGCTGCCGTACACGGTGGCCACGGTGGTGGTCGCCGGGCTGGGCGTCGGCCGGGTGGTCAGCGACGTATCGTGCGACCTGCGGCCGGCTCGGGCGGTCTTCCGCCACCTGGCCGGCCCGGCCGTGGCGGTGCTGCCGTCGCTCGCGCTCAGCGTCGGCTTCCTGGTCGGTGGCGACGGTCGGCACGGGGCCGCCGCCGGTTGGCCGGGGGCTGCCCGCGTGGCGTCGCTGCTGACCCTGTACCGGCCGCTGGTGGTCGGCAGTTGGTGGGAGATCGTGCCGTCGGTGCTGGTGGCCGGCGTGCTGGCCGGGCTCCTGGTGCGGGCGCTGCGGCCGGCTCGCGTCGATGAGGTGCTCTCGCTCGGGGCGCCGGGCCGGGCCGGCGTGGGCCGGGCGCGGGCGGACCGGGTGATCCTCGGGACCGCCACCGCGCTCTCCGCGGTCGGGTTCCTGCTGTCCCCGGAGCAGCTGGGGGAGGAGTATGGGTTCCTGTCCGACCGGCTGGCCTGGTTCCCTCCGCTCCTGCTCGTGCTGTTCTGCGCCACAGCGCCACCGACCCGGGTCTCTACCCGCCAGCTCGCGGCGGGCTGCCTGGTCGTCGCGGCGACCGCTGCCGTGCTCGTGCGGCTCCCCAGCCAGCTGCACGACCAACGTGACGCCGCGGAGGTCCTGTCGGTTGCGGCGGACCTGCCGGCGGGCGCCACCTTCGCCGTCCTGCGGTTCAGCGGCAACCGGGACGGTGTGGCGCCGGTGCCGGGCGGCCCCGACCCGCTGCGCCACCTCTCCAGCGGCTTGGCCGTCCGGGCGCAGGGCGTGGACATCGGCCATTACGAGGCGATCTACCCCTACTTCCAGGTCCGGTTCGCCGACGGGGCGGAACTCCGTCGGGCCCTCGACCCGGGGCTGGACGGGTTGGACGCGGTGCCGCCCTGGGTGCACCTGGCCGCCGTCACCGGGCGGCTCGACTACGTTCTGGTCGTTGGGCTGGACCGTGCGCAAGGCTGGGTGCGGCACGCCCAGCGGACGACGCGGGTGCTCGCTGACCTGCGCGCCGGGTACGTCGAGGTCGCCCGGTCACACCCGTCCGGCCACGTCTCCGTGTGGAGGTTGCAGGGCGAAACGGGCGGGTAGCGGCTGGCGCACAGGGTCGTCAGGTACGACTGTCCCCGTCGACCCCGCAGGCGTCAGCCCCGCGCCGCGGACATCAGTCAGTCTCACCGATCCGGCGCGTCCGCCGGGGGAGTGACTCCTCATGGAGGTTCGGTGCCCGAGTTCCCTTCCGACCATTCGGACGTCGTCGTCATCGGCGCCGGGCCCGCCGGGCTGACCGCGGCCCACGAGCTGACGCGCCGCGGCCTGCCGGTGACCGTCCTCGAGGCCGACGACGTAGTCGGCGGGATCAGCCGCACGGTCGAGCGTGAGGGCTGGCGGTTCGACATCGGCGGCCACCGCTTCTTCACCAAGGTCCCGGCCGTCGAGGCCTGGTGGCACGCGGTGCTCACCGACGACGAGTTCCTGTCGCGCCCGCGGATGTCGCGCATCCTCTACGCCGGCACGCTGTTCGACTACCCGCTCAAGCCGATGAACGCGTTGCGGAGCCTCGGGGTCGTCGAGGCGGTGCGCTGCGTGGCCTCCTACGTGCAGGCGCAGGTGCGGCCACCGGCGGACCAGTCGCACTTCGAGGGTTGGGTCTCGGCCCGGTTCGGTCGCCGGCTGTACGAGATGTTCTTCAAGACCTACACCGAGAAGGTGTGGGGGATGCCGGCGACCGAGATCCAAGCCGACTGGGCGGCGCAGCGGATCAAGGACCTGTCCCTCGGGACGGCGATCCTGCACGCCTTGCGCCCGGGCCGGCACACGACCACGGTGACCACGCTGATCGAGGAGTTCCAGTACCCGAAGACCGGGCCCGGACTGATGTGGGAGCGGGCCACCGAGCAGGTCCGCGCGGCAGGTGGGGTGGTGCGGATGCGCACCGCGGTCACCGCGCTCCACCGGGAGGACGGCCGGGTCACCGCGGTGACGACACAGACCACGGACGACACCGGCCAGCCGACCGCCGGCCACCGGCTGCCCGCGGCTGAGGTGATCAGCTCGATGCCGCTGCCGGAGCTGGTGCTGGCGATGGACCCGCCGGCTCCCGAGCACGTCCAGGTCGCCGCCCGCGCGCTGTCCCACCGCGACTTCCTCACCGTCGCCCTGGTGGTGCCCGAGTCCGCAGGGTTTCCGGACAACTGGATCTACGTCCACTCGCCGGAGGCCCGGGTCGGCCGGGTGCAGAACTTCGGCAGCTGGTCGCCGTACCTGGTCAAGGACGGGCGTACTTGCCTGGGACTGGAGTATTTCGTCGACGAGGGCGACGACCTGTGGGAGTCCCCGGACGACGACCTGATCGTCCTGGCGACCAAGGAGCTGGACCTCCTCGGCCTGGTTCAGGCCGGCTCGGTCGAGCGCGGCTACGTGGTCCGGATGCCCAAGGCCTACCCGGTCTACGACAAGGGCTATGACCGGCAGGTGGACCTCATCCGCGCCTGGCTGGCCGAGGCGGCGGTGAACGTGCACCCCGTGGGGCGCAACGGCATGCACCGGTACAACAACGCCGACCACTCGATGGTCACCGCCATGCTGACCGTGGAGAACATCGTCGACGACGCCCAGCACGACGTCTGGTCGGTCAACGTGGAGGAGGACTACCACGAGCAGGCAGCCGTCCCCGACGTCGGCCCGTCGGGCAGTGACCGGCCTGCGGCGACCGTGGCGGCCGTGGGGACGGGGCGGTCTGCGCCCGTCCGGCCGCGGCAGCCGGTCCAGGCTGCCTGAGGTCGCCGCCGGGGAGGACGGTCCGGTGTCCCTCCTCCCCGGCGTCGTGTCCGTGGATCGACCCGGCACGGCCGCCCGCGGGTCGGCAGCCTGGCTCGCGGGCGGGCTGGTCGCTGCGGCACTGCTCGCCGGGGTCGCGCTCCGCTTCGTCGCACCGGCCGACCTCTGGCTGGACGAGGCGCAGAGCGTGGCCATCGCGCGGCTGCCGCTGCCCGAGCTGTTCACGGCGCTGCGGCAGGACGGTTCGCCGCCCCTGTATTCTCTCCTGCTGCACGGGTGGGTCGGGGTGTTCGGCCAGGGTGCGGTCGCGGTGCGCGCACTGTCGGGGCTGCTCGGCGTGCTCGCTCTTCCGCTGGCCTGGGTGCTGGGCCGGGAGGTGGCCGGACGGCGGGGCGCGGTCGTGCTGACCCTGCTGCTGGCCAGCAACCCCTTCCTGATCCGCTACAGCAGCGAGACCCGGATGTACTCCCTGCTGGTGCTCCTGGTGCTGGCCACCGCGCTGGCCGCCCGGTGGGCGGTGCGCTCTTCCGGCCCGGTCCCGGTGGTGGCGCTGGCGCTGGGCGCGGCCGCGCTGCTACTGACCCACTACTGGGCCGCCTACCTGATCGCGGTGGCGGGACTGCTCGCCCTGGCCGGGCTGCGTCGGCACCGCCGCCCGGCCCTGCGGGTGTTGGTCGCGCTCGGCCTGGCGGCCCTGGCCTTCCTGCCGTGGCTGCCCAGCCTTCGGTTCCAGCTCGCCCACACCGGCACCCCGTGGGCGGAGGTCGGGGGCCTTTCGGTGGTCCCGACAGCGCTCACCGCGTGGCGGGGCGGGGGCAGTTTCGCGGCCGTACTCCTGGGTCACGCGCAGTTCTGCCTCGCCGCGCTCGGGCTGGTCGCGGTGCCCGTGGCGGAGGCCACCGCGGGCGGGCGTCCACCGGTCGTCGGCCTGGGGGTCACCCGGAGCCGGACGCGCTGGTCGCTGCTGGCGCTGTCGGCCGGCACGGTGGTCCTGGCCGGTCTGGCCAGCCTGCTGACCGACAGCGCGGTGAGCTCGCGGTACACCAGCGTCGCGGTGCCGGCCTACCTGGCGCTGGTGGCAGCCGGCCTGGTGTCGCTGGCGGGCCGGCGGGCCGGTGCAGCGCTGCTCGCGGTCGTCGTCGTGCTCGGGCTCGCCGTGGCTGCGGCGGCGGTGCGCACGCCCCGCACCCAGGCCGGGCAGGTCGCCGCCGCACTGGCGGGGGCGAACCTCGGGGATACCGTCGCCTTCTGTCCCGACCAGCTCGGGCCGCAGGTGAGCCGGCTGGCCCCGCCCGGCCTCGACATGGTGGTCTACCCCGACCTCGGCCCCGCGGACCGGGTCGACTGGACCGACTACGCCGAGCGCAACGACTCGGCCGACCCCGCTGCCGTGGCCGCCGCTCTGAGCGCCCGGGCCGGGGACCACGCCATCTGGGTGGTGAGCGGCAACGGCTACCGGGTCCCGTCCGACGCCGACTGCCGCGAGCTGCGGACGGTGCTGGGCGAACTGCGCGGAAAGCCGGAGGAAGTGGTGGCGCGGGACCCGGGCGTGCCCGACAGCATGCGCATGCACCGCTTCCCCGCGGCCTGAGGACGCTCCCGTGGCTAGGGTGCCGGGGGACGACGACGTCCCCCGCCCGACAGGAGCCCTCATGGCAGCGCCGAAGTTCGTCACCCTCCAGGTCCAGGACGGGATCGGCACGATCCGCCTCGACCGGCCGAAGATGAACGCGATCAACGAGCAGCTGCACTGGGAGGTGCGTGCCGCCGCGATGGAGGCGAGCGCGGACCCCGGCGTCCGCGCCGTCGTGCTCTACGGCGGTGAGCGAGTGTTCGCCGCCGGCGCCGACATCAGGGCGATGTCCCAGCTGTCCGGCTCGGCGATGGTCGCCTGGGGCCGGGAGCTGACCTCCTCCTTCGGCCAGGTCGCCGCTATCCCCAAGCCGGTCATCGCCGCGATTACCGGGTACGCGCTGGGCGGTGGCTACGAACTGGCGCTGTGCGCCGACTTCCGCGTCATGGGCACCACCGCCAAGATCGGCCAGCCGGAGATCCAGCTGGGCGTCATCCCCGGTGCCGGCGGCACCCAGCGGCTGGTCCGGCTGGTGGGCCCGGCCAAGGCCAAGGACCTCGTGTTCACCGGCCGGCACGTCGGCGCGGAGGAGGCCCTGGAGATGGGCCTGGCCGACGCGGTGGTCCCCGACGATGAGGTCTACTCGACCGCCGTGGCGATGGCGCGGAAGTTCGCCGCCGGCCCGCCGTTGGCGCTGGCCGCGGCCAAGCAGGCGATCGACACCGGTGGGGACGGCGACCTGGCCGCCGGCCTGGCGCTGGAGAGCCGGCTGTTCGCCGAGCTGTTCGACACCGAGGACCAGAAGACCGGGATGGCGTCGTTCCTGGACAGCGGTCCCGGGAAGGCCACGTTCCAGGGCCGCTGACACGGCGGTGACCGTTCCCCAGCGCTCGTGGTTCGTCACTCCGGTGTCCACGACGTCGGGCGCGCAGGTGTTGGCAGCGCCGGTGGATCGGGATGGCGGCGGCGCCCGCGGCTACCTCGCCGATCCACAGGACACCCGCTTGTCGGGATCTGTGGACGGCTCGGGTTCAAGGAGACCCCGACAGGTGGACAACGGGGACGGACTCACGTCGGTGGGGATCAGGCGCGCATGACCGGGGCATCGATCGGCACCGCAAGGACGAATCGACTCTTCCGGTCACTGCAGCAGATCGATCTCGCAGCGCAGTCCGGGAGCGCGGGACAGCCGCCGGTCAGCAGTGACGAGGGGCACCTCGAGGACCTCGGCGAGCGCCACGTAGATGGCGTCGTAGGCGCTGACGCCGTCGCGGAGCTGCCACGCGCGGGCCAGCAGCGGTAGATGAGGGAAGCGTCCGAGGATGAGCTCGGCGTAGTCCTGAAGCGCTCCCGCGCCGCGCTCCGATGCCACGGCGCCCGACAGAACTCGTCGTCGCACCGCGGAGAGCACCTCGACATCGGCCAGCTCCGGCACATGGACGTCGTGGGCCAGCAGACGCTCGCGAGCCAGAGCGCCGGCGCTGCCCTCGTCCAGCAGCGCTGCGACGAGGACGGACGCATCCGCCACGATCATGCGCCGTGCTCCGGGCGATCCGCGTGCACCGCCTCGACGGCTTCGGTGAAGCTGAGCCGCCCGCCGCGGCGGGCGGCGCGAGCCAGCACCTCTGCCTTGCTGGGCCGCTCGGCGATGGTCGTCAGCTCCCGGAGGACGAACTCGGACAGGCTCAGTCCGCTCGCGGCTGCGCGAGCACGCAGCGCGGCGTGCACATCGTCAGGCATGTGGCGAACCTGGAGCATCTTGCTCATGGAAGCCAGGCTACATGCGCTGAGCATGCGTTTCGAGGCCGAGAACATGCATGCGCGTCATGTGCGCATCGTCGACGAGTTGCGTGGCGCATGCGTGATCATTCGGGCATGACGACTGCCGCGGGTACGAACGCCGCACGGCCCGACGTCGACCGCTCTGACCGCGGCGGGCGGGCCTGGCTGGAACGGGCGGTGGCCCTGGTGGAGGCCGACGCGCTGCGCAGCGCCGACACCCACCTGCTCGTGTTCCCGCTCCCGCCGGAGTGGGGGGTCGACCTTTACCTCAAGGACGAGTCGACGCACCCGACCGGCAGTCTCAAGCACCGGCTGGCGCGCTCGCTGTTCCTCTACGCGTTGTGCTCCGGGCAGATCGGCGAGGGCAGTACGGTCGTGGAGGCCTCGAGTGGGTCGACCGCGGTCAGTGAGGCCTACTTCGCCCGGATGCTGGGTCTGCCGTTCGTCGCAGTGATGCCCGCCTCGACCAGCCCGGAGAAGATCGCGCTGATCGAGTTCCACGGCGGCCGGTGTCACCTGGTGGCCGACCCCTCGACCGTCTACGACGAGGCCCGGCGGATCGCCGCGGAGTCCGGCGGGCACTACCTCGACCAGTTCACCAACGCCGAGCGGGCCACCGACTGGCGGGGCAACAACAACATCGCCGAGTCGATATTCGAGCAACTGGGCCTGGAGCGGCACCCGACGCCGGAGTGGGTGGTGGTCGGCGCGGGCACCGGCGGCACCAGTGCGACGATCGGCCGCTACCTGCGCTACCGCCGGTTGCCCACCCGGTTGGCCGTCGTCGATCCGGAGGGATCGGCGTTCTTCCCCGGCTGGCGGGACGGCGATCCGGCCGCGACCGGCCAGCCGTCCCGGATCGAGGGCATCGGGCGGCCGCGCGTCGAGCCGTCCTTCGTCCCGACGATCGTCGACCGGATGACCTGCGTCCCCGACGCCGCGTCGCTGGCCGCGATGCGCCACCTGAAGACGGTGACCGGACGGCGGGCCGGCGGCTCCACCGGAACCAACCTGTGGGGTGCCTTCGGGCTGGTCGCGGAGATGATCGCCGCCGGACGCGTCGGCAGCGTGATCACCCTGCTCTGCGACGGCGGCGAGCGGTACGCCCACACCTACCACTCCGACGCCTGGGTGGCCGCGCAGGGACTCGACCTCGCCCCGTACACCGCCGTCCTCGAGCACTTCCAGCGCACGGGGGAGTGGCGGCCGCCGTCCTGACCTGCGTGGAGAGGCAGGGGTGAGCGAGCTCACCGCCGGCCCGGCCGCCCGGCGTTCGTTACCCCGAAGTAGCCTCGACGATCGGCAGCAGTGCGGGCGCCCCCGCCCGCGCCCCGAACCACCGCGGAGGTTGGTCTGACGATGAACATCGTCGTTCTGGTCAAGCAGGTCCCCGACTCCGGCAGCGAGCGGAAGCTGGACCCGTCGGACAACACCGTCGCGCGGGCCACCGCCGACAACGTGATCAACGAGATGGACGAGTACGCCATCGAGGAGGCGCTGCTGGTGAAGGAGGCGCAGGGCGGTGAGGTCACCGTGCTGACCGTCGGCCCCGACACCGCCACCGACGCCATCCGCAAGGCGCTGTCGATGGGTGCAGACAAGGCCGTGCACGTGTCCGACCCGGCCATCCACGGCGCCTGCGCTCCGCAGACCTCCGCGATCATCGCCGCGGCGCTGAGCCAGCTGGAGTACGACCTGGTCCTCTGCGGCGCCGAGTCCACCGACGGCCAGGTCTCGGTGATGCCGGCGCTGCTGTCGGAGCGGCTGGGCATCCCGCAGCTGTCCGGGGCCCGCAAGCTCACCGTCGAGGGCCAGACCGCGACGGTCGAGCGTCAGACCGACGGCGGCTACTGGCAGCTGCAGGCCTCGCTGCCGGCGATCGTGTCCACCTGGGACACCATCAACGAGCCGCGCTACCCCTCCTTCAAGGGGATCATGGCGGCGAAGAAGAAGCCGGTGCAGACCCTGACGTTGGCCGACCTGGGCATCGATCCGGGGACGGTCGGCCTGGCCACCGCCACCAGCCAGGTCCTCGACTTCGCCGGCCGCCCGCCCAAGGGCGAGGGCGTAAAGGTCACCGATGAGGGCGACGGCGCCGAGAAGCTCGTCGGTTACCTCGCCAGCCAGAAGATCGTCTGACCGGCCCGACTCAGAGCTGAGGAGAAACTGACATGGCAGAAGTCCTGGTCCTTGCCGAGCTCAACCCCGCCGGCACCGGCGTCCGCAAGACCACGCTGGAGGCGCTGACCGCCGCCCGTGTCCTCGGTGAGCCCTCGGCCGTCGTCTTCGGCGCCCCCGGCACCGCGGCCACGGTCCGCGATGGCCTGGCCGAGTACGGCGCCGCGAAGGTCTACGTCGCCGAGTCCGCCGACATCGATGGCTACCTCGTCGCCCCCAAGGCCGAGGTGCTGGCCCAGCTCGTCGTGGAGAAGTCCCCGGCCGCCGTCGTCATCCCCTCCTCCCCGGAGGGCAAGGAGATCGCCGGGCGGCTCGCCATCAAGACCGGCAGCGGGTTCCTGACCGACGTCACCGACATCAGCCCCGACGGCACCGCCACCCAGGTGGCTTTCGCCGGAGGGGTCATCGTGCACTCCAAGGTCACCGTCGGGACGCCGATCTACACGCTGCGCGGCAACTCGGTCACCCCCGAGTCCGCCGCTGGCGCCGCGGCCGAGGAGACCGTCTCCGTCTCGATCTCCGAGCAGGCCAAGCTGACCCGCGTCGTCGACCGGATCGTGGAGCAGAAGTCCTCCCGCCCGGAGCTGACCGAGGCCGCGATCGTGGTGTCCGGCGGCCGCGGGGTGGCCTCGGCCGAGAATTTCTCGGTCATCGAGGGCCTTGCCGATTCCCTGGGTGCCGCGGTGGGTGCCTCCCGGGCGGCGGTGGACTCCGGCTTCTACCCGCACACCTTCCAGGTCGGGCAGACCGGGAAGACGGTGTCCCCGCAGCTCTACATCGCGGTGGGCATCTCCGGTGCCATCCAGCACCGGGCCGGCATGCAGACGTCGAAGACCATCGTCGCGGTCAACAAGGACCCTGAGGCGCCGATCTTCGAACTCGCCGACTTCGGCGTCGTGGGCGACCTGAACACCGTCGTCCCCGCCGCGACCGAGCAGATCACCGCCCGCAAGTAGAAGGACCACCCTTCCCCCCACGCCTCGCAGGCTCGGCGCGGGCCCCTGAAGGGCGGCCGTTCCAGCACGACACGACGAGCGCCTGTCCCCCCGCGGGGCCGGCGCTCGACGTGTGTGGGGAGGGGGAAGCAGGCGAGGGGAGCACGCGGTTGGGGAGGAGGTGGCCATGGACGCGCCCGCGGGTGTGCTCGACCCGCGGCACCGGCTGACCACCGCCGGGCTGCTGATGCTGGTCACCTTCGTCGCGTTCGAGTCGATGGCGGTGGCGACCGCGATGCCCACCGCGGTCGCCGAGCTCGATGGGCTGGTCTGGTACGGCTGGCCGTTCACCGCCTTCCTCGTCGCCCAGGTCGTCGGGATGGTGGTCGGCGGGGACGTCGGTGACCGCCGGGGACCCCGCGTCGCCCTGCTCTGGGGCGTGGGTGTCTTCGCCGCCGGGCTGCTGGCCTGTGGCCTGGCCGCGGACATGGCGCTGTTCGTTGCCGGCCGGGCGGTCCAGGGTTTCGGTGGCGGGCTGATCGGCGTCTGCCTCTACCTGGTCGCCGGGCAGGCCTACGACGAGGCGCTGCGGCCGCGGCTGTTCGGCGCGATCGCCGCCGCCTGGGTCCTGCCGGCCCTGGTGGGACCACTGGTGGCCGGGCTGGTCACCAGCGCGGCCAGCTGGCGCTGGGTGTTCCTCGGCCTGCTGCCCCTCATCGCCGTCGGCCTGGCGCTGGTGCTGCCCGCGCTACGAGGGCTACCGGTACCGGCAGACCCACCGCGACCGGCGCGGGCCCGCCACTGGTGGGCGCTGCTCGCCGGGGCCGGCGTGGCGCTGCTGCAGTACGCCGGGCAGCGGCTCGACGCGTTCGCCGCGGTGCTCGCCGTCGCCGGGCTCACCGCGCTCGTCCTCGGCCTGCGGCCGCTGTTCCCACCGGGTACTGCCCGGCTGCGGCGCGGCCTGCCCACCGTCGTCGCCGCGCGCGGGCTGCTGGCCGGCGCCTTCTTCGGGGTGGACACGCTGCTGCCGCTGGCTCTCACCGCCGTGCACGGCTACCGCCCGACCGCCGCCGGTGTGCCGCTCACCGCCGGGGCGGTCGGCTGGGCGCTGGCCTCGCAGTGGCAGGGCAGGCACCCCGGGGCCTCCCGGGTCCGGCTGCTGCGGGCCGGCTTCGTACTGGTCGCCATCGGCCTGGCCTTTACCGCCGTCGTCGCGGTGCCCGGGGTCGGCGGTTGGCCCGCCTACCTGACCTGGGGCATCGCCGGACTCGGGATGGGGCTGGGCATGCCGAGCCTGAGCGTGCTGCTGCTGGCCGCCTCGCCGGAGCACCGCCGGGGCGCGGACTCCGCGGCGCTGCAGATCGCCGACGTCACCGGGTCGGCGTTGTGCATCGGCCTGACCGGGGTGCTGGTGGCCGCCGCGACGGCGGGGGCCTTCCCGCTGCGCGTCGCCGTCCTGGTCGTGGTCGCCGGCTACGCCGCGCTGGCCGTGCTGGGTGCGCTCGTGTCGCGCCGGGCGGCCGGCCCGCTCGCGCAACCGGCAGCATCGGCGGACGCGGTTACGCTGGTGGCGCCATGACCTACCTGGACCATGCGGCGACCACGCCGATCTTGCCCGCTGTGCTGACGGCGATGACCGAGCAGCTGGCCAGGTTCGGCAACGCCTCGTCGCTGCACGCCAGCGGGCGCCATGCGCGGCGCGTCGCCGAGCAGTCCCGCGAGCGGCTGGCCGAGGCGCTGGGCGCCCGCCCGTCGGAGGTGCTCTTCACCGGCGGCGGGACCGAAGGCGACAACCTGGCGGTCAAGGGCATGTACTGGGCTCGCCGGACCGCCGACTCCCGCCGCCGCCGGCTCGTGGTCAGCCCCGCCGAGCACCATGCGGTGCTCGACAGCGTGGAGTGGCTGGAGAAGCACGATGACGCCGAGGTCACCTGGCTGCGGGTCGAACCCACCGGCCGGATCACCCCCGAGGCGCTCGCCGACGCCCTCGGGGACGGCGTGGACGTCGCCGCGGCCAGCGTGATGTGGGCCAACAACGAGATCGGTGCGGTCAGCGACCTCACCGCACTCGCCGCCACCGCGCACGCCGTCGGCGTGCCGCTGCACACCGACGCGGTCCAGGCCGTCGGACAGCTGCCGGTGGACTTCACGGCCACCGGCGTCGACGCGCTGACCATGACCGGCCACAAGGTGGGCGGCCCGATGGGTGTCGGTGCGCTGCTGCTGCGCCGCGACGCCGAGTGCACGCCGCTGCTGCACGGCGGCGGCCAGGAGCGTGACGTGCGCTCGGGCACCCTGGACGTCGCCGCCATCGTCGGGCTCACCGTCGCGACGGTGACCTCGGTGGGGGAGCGCGACGTCCGCACCCCTCGTCTGGCGGCGCTGCGCGACCGGCTCGTCGCCGGGATCGTCGAGCAGGTGCCCGACGCCGACCTCAACGGTCCCCCGCTGGACGACGTCCTGGCCGGTGGGCCCGGGCGGCTGCCCGGCAACGCCCACCTGTCCTTCCCCGGTACCGAGGGCGATGCCCTGCTCATGCTGCTCGACGCCCGCGGCATCGAGTGCTCCACCGGCTCGGCGTGCAGCGCCGGGCTGGCCCGGCCGAGCCACGTGCTGCTGGCCGCCGGTGCCGACGCCGACCGGGCGCGCAGTTCCCTGCGGTTCAGCCTCGGGCACACCTCGACCGACGCGGACGTCGACGCCGTCCTCGCGGTGATCGCGCCGGTCGTCGAGCGGGCACGTAGGGCGGGGACTGGACGGCGGTGAGCGGCATGCGGGTCATCGCGGCCATGAGCGGCGGAGTGGACTCCGCCGTCGCCGCGGCGTTGGCCGTCGGCGCCGGGCACGAGGTGACCGGGGTGCACCTGGCCCTGTCGCCGGACCGGCAGACGCTGCGCAGCGGTGCCCGCGGCTGCTGCAGCGTCGAGGACGCCAACGACGCGCGCCGGGTCGCCGACGAGCTCGGCATCCCCTTCTACGTGTGGGACCTGGCCGACCGGTTCCGCGAGGACGTCGTCGACGACTTCGTCGCCGAGTACGCCGCCGGCCGGACGCCGAATCCCTGCCTGCGCTGCAACGAGAAGATCAAATTCTCCGCGTTGCTCGACCGGGCCCGGGCACTGGGCTTCGATGCTGTGGTCACCGGGCACCACGCCCGGCTGGCCGACGGCGAGCTGCGCCGCTCGGTCGACGCGGCCAAGGACCAGTCCTACGTGCTCGGCGTGCTCACCGCCGACCAGCTGGCCGGCGCGCTCTTCCCGCTCGGGTCGATGACCAAGGACCGGGTGCGCGAGATCGCCGCCGAGCGTGGGTATGCGGTCGCCACGAAGCCGGACTCGCACGACATCTGCTTCATCCCCGATGGCGACACCCGCGGCTTCCTCGCCCGCCGGCTGGGGGCCGCGCCCGGCCCGGTGGTCGATGCAGCCACCGGTCGTACGGTCGGCGAGCACGCGGGCACGCACGGGTTCACGATCGGCCAGCGCCGCGGCCTCGGGATCGAGGTCGGGGACCAGCGGCCCCGCTTCGTGCTGGGCATCGAGCCGGTGACCCGCACGGTGACCGTGGGCACCGCCGAGCAGGCCGGGATCGACGAGGTCGTGACCGCGGCGCCGACCTGGGGTGGCGCGGAGCCGGAGCTGCCGTTCCTGGCCCAGGTGCAGCTGCGCGCGCACGGCGCCGCGGTGCCGTGCGAGGTCAGTGCCACCGAGGACGGTGGGCTGCGCCTCGCGCTGTCCGACCGGCAGCGCGGAGTGGCGCCGGGACAGTCCGCCGTGCTCTACGCCCCGGACGCCGAGCGCGGGGACCGGGTGCTCGGCCAGGGCGCGGTGTTGCGCGCCGGTGAACGGCAGCCGTCGATCCACAGCTGACGCTTGGCTGATCAGCGGCCGACCGCTACGGTCCTGTGACGAACCGGTCCAACCCGGATCTCTTGCCCTGATCGTGAGCCGAGCTACTGAGATCGGCTACCCGGCCGCACGTCCTCTGGAGGACCTCCTTGCGCCGTACGCGCCTGTCCCTGGCAGCCCTTGCGGTGGCCTCTGTCGCCGTCCTGGGAGTGCCGACCGCGGCAATCGCCGCCCCCGCCACCGACTCCTCGACGGAGTCGACGACGACCGTTGCACCGACCGGTTCTGCGGAGTCGACGGAGGCCGCGGAGTCGACCGAGGCCGCCGAGTCGACGGAGCCCGCCGCGTCGACCGGGACCGCGGAGTCGACCGGGACTGCCGGCGCCACCGAGGTCGCGGAGTCGGGCGAGGCTGGCGCGCCGGCCGAGGAGGCCGCGCCGGTCGCTGCTGAGCCGGAGCCGGCCGTTGGCGCTGGGGCTCCGGCCGTGGTGGCAGCCGCCGCACCCGCCGACATCCCGGTGCAGCTCGTCGCGATGAACGACTTCCACGGGCGGATCTCCGAGACCACCGGTGGGGACAGTCAGCTCACCGATGCCGGTGCTGATGGGGTCATCGGCACGGCCGACGACGTGGTGCTCACCGTCGGCGGCTCGGCCAACGTGGCCTCGACCGTGGAGTCGGTGCAGGCCTCCTTCGTCGGCGACGGCGGGGACGCCGGCAGCTCCTTCTTCGTCGGCGCCGGGGACCTGATCAGTGCCTCGCCGTTCAACTCCAGCGTCTTCAAGGACGAGCCGACCATCGAGGTCCTCAACGCGATGGGCCTGGACGTCTCCTCCGTCGGCAACCACGAGTTCGACCGCGGCACCGAGGAGTTGCGCCGGATCTCCGCGGCCACCGACGGCTTCTACTCCGACGACGTCAGCGCGTGCGAGGGCATCGAGGTCGGCGTGACCGGCTGCTTCGGCGACACCGGCCACGAGTTCGAGGGCGCCGACTTCCCGTACCTGGCGGCCAACGTGGTCATGAAGGACACCGGCGCACCGATGCTCCCGCCGTTCCAGGTCTTCGACGTCGGCGGTGGCAAGCAGATGGCCCTGATCGGCGTCGTCACCGACACCACACCCACCATCGTGTCGCCCGGCGGGATCGCCGACGTCGAGTTCATCGACGAGGCCACCGCGGTCAACCGGTGGGTGCCGACCATCCAGGCCCTCGGCATCCAGTCGATCGGTGTCCTGGTCCACGAGGGGGGCACCAACGAGGGCGCCGACGCCGCGGACAGCAACGGCTGCGACACCCTCACCGGTCCGATCACCGACATCAATGCCGCCGTCTCACCGGCCGTCGACCTGATCATCAGCGCGCACACCCACCAGGCGTACAACTGCCTGCTCGACGACCCGAGCGGTCAGCCCCGACTGGTGACCCAGGCCGGCTTCTACGGCCGTCTGGTCACCGACATCCGGCTCTCGCTGGACCCGCTGACCGGCGACGTCGACCGCTCCGCCACCTACTCGGCGCTCAACGTTCCGGTCACCCGGGACGCCCCCGACGCCGGGGTCCAGGCGATCGTCGACTACTGGACGGCGCAGTCCGCGGTGGCCGGCGACGTCGTCGTCGGCGAGGCAAGCGCCGACATCCTGCGCGCCGGGGCGCCGCCGGCCGCCGCCACCCGCGACGCCGAGTCCTCGCTGGGCAACCTGGTGGCGCAGGCGCAGCTGGAGGCGCTCCAGCAGACCCAGTACGGCGACCCGGTGATCGCGTTCATGAACCCGGGTGGGCTGCGCACCGACATCGCCGCCGGCCCGGTGACCTACGGCGAGCTGTTCGACGTCCAGCCCTTCGGCAACACGGTCAACGCGATCACCCTGACCGGGGCGGACATCAAGCAGGTGCTGGAGGAGCAGTTCCAGAAGGACCAGGCGCGCGCCTCACAGCTGGTCCTCGGGACCTCGGAGGGCTTCGCCTACAGCTACGACCTGACCCGCGCCTACGGGGACCGGGTCGACCCGTGCTCCATCACGCTGGACGGTCAGCTCATCGACCCGGCCGGCAGCTACCGGGTCGTCGCCAACAGCTTCCTGATCGCCGGGGGCGACAGCTTCACCGGCTTCACCAACGGGACCGACCCGGTGACCGGGCCGGTCGACGTCGACACCTCGGCGGAGTACTTCCGGACGCACTCGCCGGTGAGCCCCCCGGCGGCGGACCACGCCATGGCGACCTCGGACCGTCTGGACTGCGCGGGGACCACGGCGCCGGTCCCGGCCCCGGCTCCGACGCCTGCCCCGCCGGTCGCCAGCCCGGCGCCGGCGCCGACGCCGGCCGTGCTGCCGATCGCGGGCAGTGGGTCCCGGACCGGCAGCGGCACCGGGCGTAGCACCGCCGCTTCGCTGGCCTACACCGGCGCGCCTGTGCTGCAGCTGACCGGCATCGCCGGGGGCCTGCTGGCGGCCGGTGGGGTCCTGATGGCGGCGGGCTACCGTCGCCGGCGTGGCCTCGCCGACTGAAGAAGGACCCCATCCTCATCCCTCGCAGGCTCGGGACGAGCCTCGGGACGGAGCCGCGGGGCCGGCCCCCTTTCCGTGGGGGCCGGCCTCCGGCGTCGGTTCGCTGCCCGGCACCGACCCGATCGAGGCGCTGCGCCTGGTGACCGGTGAGCTGCCGGACTTTCCGCACCTGCCCGAGCTGCCCGCCCGCGGCGCCGGAGCGGACCTGATCGGCCGGACGGCGGGGTTGCTGGTCGACCTGTTCGTCGACCTCACCCCGGCCGGTTGGCGGCTGGTCTCGCGACCCGGCGTGGACCAGCGCCGAGCCCGCGAGATGCTCGAGCGCGACCTCGACTCCCTCTACGAGGTCGCTGAGCGCTACGCCGGTCCGTTCAAGGTCCAGGCGGCCGGTCCATGGGCGCTTGCTGCCGGCCTGGAGCGCACCCGCGGCGACCGGGCCGTCGTCGACCCCGGGGCCCGCCGGGACCTCGCGCAGTCGCTGACCGAGGGGCTCGCCGCGCACGTCGCCGCCGTCGCTGCGCGGGTGCCCGCGGGCGGCGTCGTCGTGCAGCTCGACGAGCCGTCGGTGCCCGCCGTCCTGCAGGGCGGGCTGCCCACCGTCAGCGGGTTCGGCAAGCTCGCCGCCGTCGAGTCCCACCTCGTGGAGCAGGGGCTGACCGACGTGGTCGACCAGCTGTCCGTACCGGTGGTCGTGCACTGCTGCGCCAGGCGCGCCCCGCTGGAGCTGTTCCGCGCGGCCGGCGCGGCCGGGCTGTCCTTCGACCTGGCCCTGGTGCAGGACCTCGACGCCATCGGCACCGCGGTCGAGGCCGGTACCCACCTGCTCGTGGGGGTGGTGCCGGGCACTGACACCGATCTGCCCGCACCCAGGGCCACCGCCAGCCGCCTGCAGGCCTGGTGGCGGGAGCTGGGCTTCCCGGCCGAGCAGCTGCACGGTGCGGTGACGCTCACGCCGTCCTGTGGTCTGGCCGGAGCCAGTGCCGCCTACGCCCGGACGGCGATGGGCCACGTGCGGGAGGCGGCGAAGTACCTGCTGCCGGAGTGAGTACGGGAGTATGGGTCCGCGCGTACGGTGGCCCGCATGAAGACCACCGTGGAGATCGCGGACGCCCTGTTCGCCGAGGCGCGCGAGGTAGCAGAGCGGAGAGGGCAGACGATGCGGTCGTTGCTGGAAGAGGGGCTCCGTCGCGTGCTCGACGAGGTGTCGCCCCCGCCCGGCTATACGTTGCCCGACCTCAGTTACGGGACTGGTGGCATCCGTCCGGAGTACCTGGCCGGCGGACATGATGCATTTCTCGAAGCCGCTTACGGGCCCGACCGGTGATTGCGCTCGATACCAATCTCCTCGTTTATGCGCACCGGCCGGATACGCCCGAGTTCGGCCGAGCGAGCTCGGCGGTCGCTTCGCTGCTGGAGACGAGCGAGGAGCGCGTCGGGATCCCGGCTCCGTGCATCGGTGAGTTTCTTACCGTCGTCACCGGTCGACGCCTCTCCTCTGACCCGACCCCCCTGACCAGGGCGCTGGCACAGGTCGACGCCTGGCTGAACGCCCCGGTTGCCCAGGTGATCGGAGAACGGGCCGGGTACTGGCCACTCCTGCGCGGGCTGCTGGAACGCTCCGGGTTCACGGGTGCCCGCATCCACGATGCCCGGATTGCGGCGATCTGCCTCGACCACGGGGTGCGGGAATTCTGGACGGCAGACCGCGACTACGGCTGGTTTCCCGAGCTGCGCACCCGCAATCCGCTGGTCGGCGGCTGATCCGCCGGCCTTCCGTCATACCGGCCGGTTACGGTGCCCTCCGTGAGCACCGACGCCTCGCTGGACCAGCCACAGACCGGCGCCGCCACCGACCGGGAGGACCTCACCGAGGTCCCCGACGACGCGCGTACCCGCCACCGCGACCTCGCCGAGGAGCTGGACCGGTACGCGTTCGCCTACTACGTGCAGGACGCGCCGTTGGTCAGCGACGGCCAGTACGACGAGCTGATGGGCGAGCTCAAGGCGATCGAAGCCGCGCATCCCGCACTGGTCACCCCCGACTCGCCGAGCCAGAAGGTCAGCGGTGGCTTCGGCGCCACCTTCGCCCCGGTCACGCACCTGGAGCGGATGCAGAGCCTGGACAACGCCTTCAGCTCCGACGAGCTGTCCGCCTGGGCCGCCCGGGCCGCCCGGGACGGCGCTGCCGGTGCCGGGTACCTCTGCGAGCTGAAGGTCGACGGGCTGGCCATCGACCTGGTCTACGAGCGGGGCCGGCTGGTGCGCGCGGCCACCCGGGGTGACGGGACGACGGGGGAGGACGTCACCGCCAACGTCCGCACCATGGCCGACGTCCCCCAGCAGTTCCCCGGGGACGACGGCGCTGTGCCCGAGCTGCTCGAGGTCCGCGGCGAGGTCTACTTCCCGGTCGCCGCGTTCGCCGAGGTCAACGCCGGGCTGGTGGAGGCCGGCCGGGCCCCGTTCGCCAATCCCCGCAACGCCGCCGCCGGGTCGCTGCGGCAGAAGGACCCCAAGGTCACCGCCTCCCGACCGCTCCGTTTGGTGGTGCACGGGCTGGGCGCGCGGACGGGCTTCGAGGCCGACCGCCAGTCGGCGGCCTACGAGCAACTGGCCGCGCTGGGCCTGCCGGTGAGCAGTCGCTACGAGGTGGTCGCCGACCTCGAGGGCGTGTGGGCCTACATCGAGCGCTACCGCGAGCAGCGGCACTCCGTCGAGCACGAGATCGACGGCGTCGTGGTGAAGATCGACCAGGTGGGGCTGCAGCGTCGGCTGGGCTCGACCAGCCGCGCGCCGCGCTGGGCGATCGCCTTCAAGTACCCCCCGGAGGAGGCGACGACCAAGCTGCACGACATCCGGGTCAACGTCGGCCGGACCGGCCGCGTCACCCCGTTCGCCTTCATGGAGCCGGTCAAGGTCGCCGGCTCCACCGTCGCGCTGGCCACCCTGCACAACGCCAGCGAGGTCAGGCGCAAGGGCGTGCTGATCGGCGACACCGTCGTCATCCGCAAGGCCGGCGACGTCATCCCCGAGGTGCTCGGCCCGGTGGTCGCCGCCCGCGACGGCTCCGAGCGGGAGTTCGTGATGCCCACGCACTGTCCCGAGTGCGGCACGGAGCTGCGCCCGGAGAAGGAGGGCGACGCCGACATCCGCTGCCCGAATGCCCGCTCGTGCCCCGCCCAGCTGCGGGAGCGCGTCTTCCACGTGGCCGGCCGCGGGGCCTTCGACATCGAGGTGCTCGGCTATGAGGCGGCGACCGCGCTGCTGGGCTCGCACCTGCTCGAGGACGAGGGTGACGTCTTCTCCCTCACCGAGGGCAGCCTCGTCCGCAGCGACTTCTTCACCAAGAAGGACGGCACCCTCTCCGCCAACGGCCGCCGGCTGCTGACGAACCTGCAGACCCGCAAGGACGTTCCGCTCTGGCGGGTGCTGGTGGCGCTGTCCATCCGGCACGTCGGCCCCACCGCCGCCCAGGCGCTGGCCCGGGAGTTCCGCTCGCTGGACCGGCTGATGGAAGCGAGCGAGGAGGAGCTCGCCGCCGCCGAGGGCGTCGGACCGACCATCGCCGCCGCGGTGCGCGACTGGTTCGGCGTCGACTGGCACTGCGGGGTCGTGGAGAAGTGGCGGCAGGCCGGCGTCCGGATGGCCGACGCCGAGTCCGACACCGGCCCCGGCCCGCTCACCGGCGTAACCGTCGTTGTCACCGGGTCGCTGCGCGACCACAGCCGCGACCAGGCGATCGCCGCCATCCAGGAGCGCGGTGGCAAGGTCACCGGCTCGGTCTCGAAGAAGACCGGCTTCGTCGTGGTCGGCGCCGACCCCGGCAGCAAGTACGACAAGGCGGTCGCCGCCAAGGTGCCGATCCTGGACGACGACGGGTTCGCAGTGCTGCTCGAGCAGGGCCCCGATGCGGCCCGCGAAGTCGCCACGATGGGCAACGCCGACAGCGACGGTGCTTGATCGGCCCCTTTGCAGGGTCCCGGCCCGAGCGTCAGCGAGGGTTGGGGGGCAAAGGGGTCCTTCCTCAGGCGGGGGGTAGCCGGGAGACGGTGGCAGCGATCCCGGTCAGGTGGGCGAACCGCAGCAGCTCCGAGCGCCGGAAGGCCGGCCCACCGGAGCGGCCCAGCAGTGCCGCGGTGCCGGCGTCGTCCAGCGGTGAGGCCATCATCTCCACGGCCAGCTCCTGCCAGCGCGGGGGCACCCAGTCGCCCTCGCTGGGCAGCAGCAGGGGAGAGCTCAGCGGCAGCCAGGGCAGCGGCACCCCATCGAAGGACGGCGCCGCCTCCGACGCCGCGAGCACGGTGGATGTTGCCGGCGGGCCGGCCAGCACCACTGCCCACCCGCTGTGGAAGACCCGCGGCAGCTCGGCGGCCAGCAGCTTCGGGGTCCCCGACCCGGCCCGGACCAGCGCTTCCAGCAGCAGCAGCTCGCGGTGGGTGTCCAGTGGTCCGGCGAAGGGCCGCAGCGACTCCACCCGTACCCCGGGCACGGCAGTGACCGCGGTGATCAGGCTGTCGGCGACCCGGTCCGGTGGCAGCTCCACCACCACGTCGTCGACGGCCGTCCCGCCTCCGCGTTCGAGCACGTCGACGGAGACGATGTCGATCCCGGCGGTGCCGAGCGCCGTGGCGACCGCCCCGAGGATGCCGGGTCGGTCGGGGACCACCAGTCGCAAGAGGTAGGACACGGGTGCCTCCGGTGCCGTCCACGTCAGGGCCCCGCCGGATGCACGGGTGTGCGGGCCGATCGCCGTCGATCGAGAGCGGTGTCAGCTTCCCGCATGGAGGGGCCCGGTGGTCAACCCGGGGCGCACGGACCTCGCCCGTGTCCCACGTAGAGTGGCCGGTCGTGGAGCGCAGTCGAGGCCGGTCGGACCGGCAGCCGGAGCGGGGTCGTCGCACCCCGGGTCCCAGCCCAGCATGAGCAGCCTGTCCCGAACGGACGTCGAGCACCTGGCCCGCCTCGCCCGGCTCGCGGTGACCGACGAGGAGCTGGACCTCTTCGCCGGCCAGCTGGACGTCGTCCTCACTGCCGTCGCCCGGGTCGGTGAGGCGCCGGTCGCCGACGTCCCGCCCACCTCCCACGTCGTCCCGCTGACGAACGTCTTCCGGCCCGACGAGGTGACCCCGAGCCTGCCGCGCGATGCGGTCCTGGCCGGCGCGCCCGCGGCCGAGGACGACCGGTTCCGCGTGCCCCGCATCCTGCAGGAGGAAGCGTGAGCACCAGCCCCGATCTGACGGCGCTGGACGTCAACGCGCTGACCGCCCTGCTGTCCGCCGGCGAGGTCAGCGCCGTCGAGGTCACCCGGGCCCACCTGGACCGGATCGCGGCCGACGACGCGACCCTGGGCGCCTATCTGCACGTCGACGGGAACGCGGCGCTCGCCGCCGCCGCGGCGGTCGACGAGGCCCGTGCCGGTGGTGCCGCGCTCGGCCCGCTGGCCGGGGTGCCGGTCGCGCTCAAGGACGTCGTGGTAACCGAGGGCGTGCCCACCACCAGCGGCTCGAAGATCCTCGAGGGCTGGCGACCGCCGTACGACGCCACGGTGGCCGAGCGGCTGAAGAGCGCCGGCACCGTGCTGCTGGGCAAGACGAACATGGACGAGTTCGCCATGGGCTCGTCCACGGAGAACTCGGCCTACCGGGTCACCCGCAACCCCTGGGATCCCGACCGCATCCCGGGCGGCTCCTCCGGCGGGTCCAGCGCCGCGGTGGCCGGGCACCTCGCGCCCTGGGCGATCGGCACCGACACCGGTGGCTCGATCCGCCAGCCCGCCGCAGTCACCGGGCTGGTCGGGCACAAGCCCACGTACGGCTCGGTGTCCCGCTACGGCCTGATCGCCTTCTCCTCCAGCCTTGACCAGGCCGGCCCGATGGCCCGCACCGTGCTGGACGCCGCCGTCCTGCACGAGGCGATCGGCGGGTACGACCGGCGCGACTCCACCAGCATCGACGTCCCGCTGCCCCGGCTCGCCGACGCGGCGCGGGCCGGCGCCACCGGCGACCTGGCCGGCCTGCGGATCGGCGTGGTCACCGAGCTGGGCGGCGAGGGGCACTCCGACGGTTACGAGCCCGGCGTCCTGGCCCGGTTCGGTGAGGCGCTCGAGGTGCTGGCCGGCCTGGGCGCGGAGATCGTGCCGGTCTCCTGCCCCACCTTCGACCTGGCCCTGGCCGCCTATTACCTGATCGCACCCAGCGAGGCCTCGTCCAACCTGGCCCGCTTCGACGGCGTCCGCTTCGGCCTGCGCGTCGGCGACGACGGCAGCCACGACCTCGACGAGGTCATGGCACTGACCCGGGAGCAGGGCTTCGGCCCGGAGGTCAAGCGCCGGATCATCCTGGGCACCTATGCGCTGTCCAGCGGCTACTACGAGGCCTACTACGGCCAGGCGCAGAAGGTCCGCACGCTGATCAGCCGGGAGTTCGCGGCTGCGTTCGACCGGACGGACGGCGCCGGGGTCGATGTCCTGGTCAGCCCCACCACCCCGACCGTGGCGTTCCCGATCGGCTCCCGGGTCGACGACCCGATCGCCATGTACGCCGCGGACCTGTGCACCCTGCCGGCCAGCCTGGCCGGCGTGCCGGCGATCTCGGTGCCCTGTGGCCTGTCCGAGGGGCTGCCGGTGGGGCTGCAGGTGATGGCCCCCGGCCTGGCCGACGACCGCTGCTACCGGGTCGCTGCCGCGCTGGAAGCCGCGCAGGACGCCGCCCGCGGGCACCGGCTGCTCGACGAGCTCCCCGCCCGGACGACGGCATGAACGGCGCACTGAAGGCCGCCTGGGGGCTGGTTGTCTTCGTCATCGTGGTCGGCGCGGTGCTGTGGGCGACCACCGGCCGGGCGGTCTTCGCCGTCTTCATCGTGCTCGGCGTGCTGACCGGGATCGGCGCGTGGCTGACCGGCCGCAGCCTGCCGGCGGCACCCACCCGCAAGGAGCAGAAATCGTGAGCACCGACCGCCTCCTCGACTTCGACGAGGTCGCCACGCGCTACGAGCCGGTGATCGGCCTGGAAACCCACGTCGAGCTGGGCACCGCCTCGAAGATGTTCTGCGGCTGCTCGACGACCTTCGGCGCCGAGCCCAACACGCAGACCTGCCCGGTCTGTCTGGGCCTGCCCGGCTCGCTGCCGGTGGCCAATGAGGCTGCAGTCGCCGCGACGATCAAGATCGGCCTGGCGCTCGGCTCCGAGATCGCCTCCTGGTGCCGCTTCGCGCGGAAGAACTACTTCTACCCCGACATCCCCAAGGGCTTCCAGACCAGCCAGTACGACGAGCCGCTGTGCGTCGGCGGGCACCTGGACGTGGTCGTCGACGGCGAGACCCACCGAGTGGAGATCGAGCGGGTGCACCTGGAGGAGGACACCGGCAAGAATCTCCACGTGGGCGGCTCGACGGGCCGCATCCACGGGGCGGACCACTCGCTGGTCGACTACAACCGGGCCGGCATCCCGCTGGTGGAGATCGTCACCAAGCCAGTCCCCGGCGCCGGGCTCAAGGCCCCCGAGGTGGCCCGCGCCTACGTGACCGAGCTGCGCGAGATCGTCCAGGCCCTCGGCGTCTCCGACGTGCGGATGGAGCAGGGCAGCCTGCGCTGCGACGTGAACATCTCCCTCAACCCGGTGCGTGCCGCCGAGTGGGGCACCCGCACCGAGACCAAGAACGTGAACTCGCTGCGGTCGGTCGAGCGGGCGGTGCGCTACGAGATGCGCCGCCAGGCCGTCGTGCTCGACGAGGGTGGCCGGATCGTCCAGGAGACGCGGCACTTCCACGAGGACACCGGCTCCACCTCCTCGGGCCGCTCCAAGGAGGAGGCGACCGACTACCGGTACTTCCCCGAGCCCGACCTGGTGCCGATCGCCGCCGACGCGGCCTGGATCGAGGAGCTGCGGGCCGGGCTCCCCGAGCTGCCGGCGGCGCGCCGCGAGCGGCTGCAGCAGGAGTGGGGGATCTCCGGCACCGAGATGCAGTGGCTGGCCAACGCCGGCGCCCTCGGGCTGGTCGAGCAGACCGTCGCCGCCGGTGCCACGCCGGGCGATGCCCGCAAGTGGTGGCTGGGTGACCTCGCGCGGCGGGCCAACGAGGCCGGCAGCGAGCTCGCCGAACTGGCCGTCACCCCGGCGCAGGTCGCCGAGCTGGCCGGGCTGGTGGAGGCCGGCACGATCAACGACAAGCTCGCCCGGCAGGTGCTCGACAGTGTGCTGGCTGGCCGTGGCGGACCAGCCGACGTCGTCGCAGCCCAGGGCCTGGCGGTGCTGGGGGAGTCCGACGAGCTGGTGGCCGCCGTCGAGGCCGCCATCGCCGGTGCCCCCGACATCGTGGCCAAGGTGCAGAGCGGCAAGGTGCAGGCCCTCGGCGCCCTCGTCGGCGCGGTCATGAAGACCACCCGGGGCACCGCGGACGCCGCAACGGTCAAGCGGATGCTCGAGGAGCGCGTGCTCAGCTCCTGAGCCGCCCGGCTACAGCGGCGAGTCGGCGGCCGACGACGGCGGGAGGACCCGCAGCACCCGGTCGTCGTCGGCCTCCGGGGTGCCGGCGCCGTCCTTGTTCGACGTGGTGATCCACAGCGCGCCGGTCGGGTCGAGCGCCACGCTGCGCAGCCGGCCGTACCGGTCGGGCAGGAAGTCCGCCGGGTCGCCGACCGGAGCGCCGGTGCCGTCCAGCTCGGCCGTCACGACCTTGCGGCCGGTCAGCGCACCCAGGAACACGTAGGGGCCGGACACCGCGCAGCCGGCCAGCCCCGCCTCGTCCTCGGGCACCGTCAGCACCGGCCCGGTCCCGTCCGGCCCCTGGTCGCCGCCGGCGACCAGCGCGTCGAACTCGTCCGGCCCGGTCGGCAGGTTGTCGGTGGCGAAGACGCGCTCGTCGCCGCCGGAGCACAGGGCGGTGACGTCGCTGTGGCCGCGGCTGAAGACCGGATCGGCGCCGACGGGCTGGCCGAAGACGTCCACCGCCAGCACCTTGCCGGCCAGCGAGGCCGGGTCGGCGGCCAGCGCCGGGTCGCCGGTGTCGCCGGTGCCCACGTACAGCGTGCCGTCGGAGCCGAAGAGCAGGCCGCCGCCGTTGCGCACCTCGCCGCGCGGGATGCCGGTCAGCACCGGGTTGGGCGTGCCGCCCACCGGGAAGCGCACCACCCGGTTGTCGGTCGCGGTGGAGAGGTAGGCGTAGTACAGCCCGTCCTCGGGGAACGTCGGCGACAGCGCCAGGCCGAGCAGCCCGCCGTCACCGCCGGTGTCGATGCCCGGCACCGTCATCAGCTCGCGGGCGGGGGAGCGGTCGGGGAAGACCTGCAGCAGCCGGCCGGAGTCGCGTTCGCCGACCACCGCCGTGCCGTCGGGCAGCACGACCAGCCCGGTCGGCACGGTCAGCTCGGTGGCCACGACGTTCGGGTCGCCGGCCTGCTCGTCGCTGCTGCCCGGGGTGGACGGGTCGCCGGGCACGGGAGCCGGGGCGGAACCGGTGGGCGGGGCGACCTCGGGGGGCGCGCCCCGCGGCAGCTCACGGAAGGGGCCGGAGGGGGAGTAGCCACTGCCGCAGGCCACGGTGAGCAGGACCCCCACCAGGGCCGTCGCCAGCCCGGTGCCGCGTGCCGCCCTCCGCCGTCCCACCCCGGCCACAGTACGTGCGGGGCCGCGCCTAGGGTCGGCAGCCGTGCCCGATGCCAGCACCGCACCCCGCCTGGACCTGTCCCCCGACGAGACGCTGCACGTGCTCGTCCCCTCCCGGGCGGTGGCCGCCGCGGTCGAGGCGCTCTCGCCCCGCGTGCGCGCCCACCGCTACGACCCGGCCGACGGTGCACCGACCGGCGAGGCCGCCTCAGCCCAGGTGCTCGTGCCCCGCGGCGGCGCCGAGCTCCCCGCCGAGTTCCTCGCCGGGCTGCCGCGGCTGCGCCTGGTCCAGCTGATGAGCGCCGGCGCGGAGAAGTTCGCCGGGCGGCTGCCCGAGGGCGTCGCGCTGTGCAACGCCCGGGGAGCGCACACGCCCTCGACCGCCGAGTGGGCGGTGACCGCGATGCTGGCCGCCCAGCGCGGCATCCCGCACTTCACCCGCCAGCAGGACGCCGGCCGCTGGGCCCCGCGCACCGAGCACTCGATGGTCGGCGCCCGCGTGCTGATGGTGGGCGCCGGGGACATCGGCCGGACCATCGGCGCAATGCTCGCCGGCTTCGACGTCGCGCTGACCTACGCGGCCCGGACGGCGCGCGACGGCGTGCGCAGCACCGACGAGCTGGCCACCCTGCTGCCCGACGCCGACGTGGTCATCGTGATCGTCCCGGTGACGCCGGAGACCATCCGCCTGGTCGACGCCGGCTTCCTGGCCGCCATGGCCGACGACGCCCTGCTGGTCAACGCCGCCCGCGGGGTGGTCGTGGATACCGACGCGCTGCTCGCCGAACTGCAGTCGGGCCGGCTGCGGGCCGCGCTGGACGTCACCGATCCCGAACCTTTGCCCGACGGGCACCCGCTGTGGTCGGCGCCGGGGCTGCTGCTCACCCCGCACGTCGCCGGGGACGTCCCCGGCACCAACGCGCGGGCCACCGCGGCGGTCACCGACCAGTTGACCCGGGTGCTGGCGGGGGAGCCGCTGCGCAACGTCGTCGGCGACTACTGAGGCCCCGCCGCAGGGTCCCGCCGCGAGCTCGCGAGCGGTGGGGGGCAGCGGGGTCCTTCCAGGGGTCGCTAAGGGGCGGGGATGCGGCCGCCGGACGCCGTGGACAGCCGGGGCAGGTCGCGGGCCCGCAGCGCCGGCAGCCGCACCTGGGTGTGCGCGGTCGTCACCAGCCACAGCCGACCGCGGCCGCCCACCCGGAGGCCGGCGACCCGGTCCCACGGCACGTGCCGGGAGCCGACCAGCGAGCGGACGGTCACGCCGTCCTCGCCGACGTCGGCGCCCACCCGCAGCACCCAGGCGGCCGCGAGCACGGGCAGCAGGAGCAGCAGCGCCATCCAGGGGGTGGCGGCCGCGGCCGGGACCACGCACAGCGCCAGCAGGACGACGGGGAGCAGGGCGGTGCGGTTCATCCGCATCCGGGCGACGGCCACGTCGGGACATGCTTCCAGGGGTCCGGGAACGTAGCCGCGCCGACCCGGGCCTAGCATCCAGGACCGTGACCACCGTCGAAGAGCGCCCCGCCGGCAGCGATCCCGCGACCCTGAAGCCCCGCAGCCACGAGGTGACCGACGGGATCGCCAAGGCCCCCGCCCGCGCGATGCTGCGGGCGGTCGGCATGGGCGACGACGACTGGGTGAAGCCGCAGATCGGGGTGGCGTCGTCCTGGAACGAGATCACCCCCTGCAACCTGTCCCTCGACCGGCTGGCCAAGAAGGTCAAGGAGGGCGTGCACGCCGGCGGCGGTTTCCCGCTGGAGTTCGGCACCATCTCGGTTTCCGACGGCATCTCGATGGGCCACGAGGGCATGCGCGCCTCGCTGGTGTCCCGCGAGGTCATCGCCGACTCGGTGGAGACCGTGGTCTTCGCCGAGCGGCTCGACGGCTCGGTGCTGCTGGCCGGCTGCGACAAGTCGCTGCCCGGCATGCTGATGGCCGCCGCGCGGCTCGATCTGGCCAGCGTCTTCCTCTACGCCGGGGCCACCCTGCCCGGCCGGCTCGGTGACCGGGACCTGACGATCATCGACGTCTTCGAGGGCGTCGGTGCCTGCGCCGCCGGCAAGATCACCCGCGACGAGCTCACCGCGATCGAGAAGGCCACCTGCCCCGGCGAGGGTGCCTGCGCCGGCATGTACACCGCCAACACGATGGCCGCCGCGGCCGAGGCGCTGGGCATGAGCCTGCCCGGCAGCGCGGCCCCGCCGGCGCCCGACCGCCGCCGCGACGGCTACGCCGTGGCCTCCGGTGAGGCCGTGGTGGGCATGCTGCGCCAGGGGATCACCGCCCGCCAGATCATGACCAAGGAGGCGTTCGAGAACGCCATCACCCTGGTCATGGCGCTGGGCGGCTCCACCAACGCGGTGCTGCACCTGCTGGCCATCGCGCACGAGGCCGACGTCCCGCTGACCCTCGACGACTTCAACCGGATCGGCGACCGCACCCCGCACCTGGCCGACGTGAAGCCCTTCGGCCGGTACGTGATGAGCGACATCGACCGGATCGGCGGCGTGCCGGTGGTGCTCCGCGCGCTCCTGGACGCCGGTTTGCTGCACGGCGACTGTCTCACCGTGACCGGGAAGACGATGGCCGAGAACCTCGCCGAACTGTCCCCGCCGGACCCCGACGGCGCGATCATCCACGCGATGAGCTCCCCGATCCACACGACCGGTGGGCTGACCATCCTGCGCGGCTCGCTGGCGCCCGAGGGCGGCGTGGTGAAGTCCGCCGGCTTCGACGCCGACGTCTTCGAGGGCACCGCGCGGGTCTTCGACGGCGAGCAGGGCGCGATGGACGCCGTCACCGAGGGCACGCTCAGCCCCGGCGACGTCGTGGTCATCCGCTACGAGGGGCCGAGGGGCGGGCCGGGGATGCGGGAGATGCTTGCCGTCACCGGTGCCATCAAGGGCGCAGGGCTCGGCAAGGACGTGCTGCTGCTGACCGACGGGCGCTTCTCCGGCGGCACCACGGGGCTGTGCGTCGGCCACGTCGCCCCCGAGGCCATGGACGGCGGGCCGATCGCCTTCGTGCGGGACGGCGACCCGATCCGGCTGGACCTGACCGGCCGGACCCTCGACCTGCTGGTCGACGAGGCCGAGCTGGCCCGGCGGGCCGAGGGCTGGATGCCGCCGGCCCCGCGCTACACCCGGGGTGTGCTCGGCAAGTACGCCAAGCTGGTCGGCTCGGCGGCCCAGGGCGCGATCTGCGGCTGACCGGGAGAGTCCGGCCCGACCCGTTCGGGTGAGGGCCGGGCAGCGGGGCTTGGGCATCCCCCCGGCCAGGTCGACAACCAGGGTGTGGACCACGAGCGCCGTCGCGCACCCGGATGGTGGCTGCTCCTCGCCCCGGTGCTGGCCGGCGCAGCCGCAGGCGCCGTCCCGCTGGCCGCCGACCTGCTGCTCCTCGTCGCCGCGCTGACCACCGCCGCCCTGCTGTGGCGGGGTGGCCGGCGGGCCGGTGCCGGGTTGCGCGGCTGGACGTTGCTGGCCGTGGCGGTCGGCCTCGGCCTGGCCAGCACCGCCGCCGCCGACCTGCTCCTCCCTGCCGCCCATCGGCAGCTGCTCGACCCGGCCGCGGTGCTCGTGCCCCTGCCCTCTCTGCTGCTGGCCATCGGCGGCGTGCTGAGCCTGCTCAGCTCCGGCGAGCTCCGTCGCGGCGGCGCCCGACTGCTCACCGAGACCGCCCTGTTCTTCAGTGCGGCCCTGGTGCTCGGCCAGGTGCTGGTCGTCGGCCCGGTCCTGGCCGCCTGGCCGCCCGGTGCCCCGGCCGGTGCGCGCCTGGCCATCGAGCTGTCCTGCCTGACCACCGCGGCGCTGCTGTCCAGCGTGCTGGTGCTGGTCTCCGCCGGGGCGCGCCGCGTCCCCGGCGCCCTGCTGCTCCTGGCCGCCGGCAGCCAGGCGGCTGCCCACGGCCTGTCCGTGGTCGGCGCGGACCGCTCGCTCGCCGTGCTGGAGGCCGCCGTGCCGGACGTCCAGCTCGCCAGCCTGCTGCTCATCTGCCTGGCCGTGCTGCAGGACCCTGGCTCGCACTGCGACGCCCCGCCCACCCGCAGCGACGTCCGGCTCAGCCAGGCCGGCCAGCTGCTGCCGCACCTGGTCATGGTCGCCGCGGCCCTGCTCTTCGTCGGGTCCGCGGCGCTGGGCACCCAGCCGACCCTGGTCGCCGCGCTGGCCCTGCTGACCGGCCTCGGGCTCACCGCCGTGCACCGTGCGGTCACCGCCCGCGACGAGTCCCGGGTCGGCGCCCGGCTGCGGGACAGCGAGGCCTACTTCCGTTCGCTGGTCCGTTCCAGCAGCGACGCGGTGCTCATCCTGGACGGCGAGCTCCAGGTCACCTGGGCCGCCGCCGTCCTGGAGCAGGCCGCGGTCGCCGCCGGCTCCGGCCTGGTGGGCCGCCCGCTGCCGACCGTGGTGCACCCGGCCGACGCGGACGCCGTCACCACCTGGCTGGCCGCCGAGGCGACCACCGCCGGGCTCACCGGACTTCGCACGTTCCGGCTGCCCGCCGCCGACGGCAGCTGGCGCGTGCTGGAGGCCGGGGTCAGCGACCTGCGGGCCGACGCCGACGTCCGCGCCCTGGTGCTGCACTGCCGCGACATCACCGCCCGGCTGGACCGGGAGGACGAGCTGCACTCCCTCGCCTTCACCGACCCGCTCACCGGACTGCCCAACCGGGCCGCCCAGCTGGCCGTCCTGGGCCGCCGGCTGGGCGCGCTCGCCGACGGGGCCGGCGGGCGGTCCGTGGACGGCAGCGAGGACGGTACCGACGAGGACGACGTCGCAGCCTCCCTGCTGGTTTTCGAGGTGCAGGGCCTGCTCGAGTCCCGCGAGAACGTCGGCGGCGACGTCGTGGACCTGGCGCTGCAGGAGATAGCCCGCCGGCTGCGGGCCACGCTGCGCAGCGAGGACCAGGTGGCCCGGCTGGGCGCCGAGTCCTTCAGCGTGCTGGCCGTGGGCACCCGCGCGGACGCCGACAAGGTCGCCGCGCGTTGCCTGTCGGTGATCGAACAGCCGCTGGTCACCGACTTCGGGCTGGTCGACCTGACCGCCGCCGTCGGCGTGGTGCCGTTGGTCGCCGGGCTGACCGAGCGGGAGGCGCTGGACCACGCCGAGCTGGCCGTCCGGGACGCCCGGGCTGTCGCCCCGGGCAGCGTGCGCCGCTACCACGACGGTCTGGGCGCGGCCCGCGACCGGCGCGAGCAGCTGCGACGTGACCTGATCGGCGCCCGCGAGCGCGGTGAGCTGACCCTCGCCTGGCAGCCCATCGTGGCCCTGGCCGACCACCGGGTCACCGGTGTGGAGGCCTCCCTGCGGTGGCGGCACCCGGTGTACGGCGACGTGCCACCGGAGGAGTTCCTGCCCGTCGCCGGGCGCGCCGGTCTCGACGTGGACCTGCAGCGCTGGGTCCTGCGGGAGGCCACCCTCGCCGCGGTCGGCCTGCCCGTCCACGGCGTGGAGCTCAAGCTGGGCGTCGACATCTCGGCCCGGCACCTGGCCGCCGGCACGTTGGTCGGCGACGTCTCGGCCGCCCTGCAGGCCAGTGGTTTGCCGCCGGAGCGGCTGATCGTGGAGATCGCCGAATCGGCGGTGGCCTCCGGCGGTGAGCACGACCTCGCCGACGTCTCCGCGCTACGGCTGATGGGCGTGCACGTCGCGCTCGACGGCTTCGGCAGCAGCCACTCGACCCTGCCGGCTCTGGCGCGGCTGCCCGTCGACGTGCTCAAGCTCGACCGCGGCTTCCTGGCCCGGATCGACCGGGACGCCTACACCCGGGCGCTGGTCGAGTCGGTCGTCGGGATCGGCGCCGCCCTCGGGGTGGACGTCGTGGCCGAGGGCGTGGAGACCACCAGCCAGCTGGCCGTCCTCGAGGCGATCGGCTGCGGCTTCGCCCAGGGTTTCCTGCTCTCCCGGCCGGTGGCCCTGCCCGGTGTCGTGCAGCTCCTCGACCAGGGAGCCGGCCAGCTCTGGCCGGGCGTCCCGAGCAGAACGTGACCGAGCTAGCGAGGTCACGCAGGTGCACAGCACCTCCGGACACCGCGCTGCCCGGCCCCCGCGCCGACCCGGCGTCCGCTCTGCGGGGGCCGGGCGGCTGGCCGCGGACCGCCGTCGTCGGCGCGCTCGCCGGACTGGCCGTCGTCCTGGGGCTGATGGAGCTCCTCGCTCCCGCGTGGACCGGCCACGGCGGCCCGCTCGTCCTGGCCGCCGCGACCTGGGTGGTCGGCGCGCTGGTTGTGGACCACTGCCGCTGGATCGACCCGGTCGCCGCCCAGGCCTGGCGGGCCCTCGCGGTCATCGCCGGGCTGCTCGGCCTCGGCCAGGCCGGCCGCGGGCTCGTCGGCGTCGGGGTCAACCCCGACGTGTCGGGGCTGTCGGACCTGCCGCTGGCGGCCGCCGGCCTGGTCACCGTGCTGTTGTGCGCGCGGCTGGTCCGGGCCACCGGCGGGCGCGTCCGGGCCCGGGTGGTCCTGGACGCCACGGTCGCGCTCGTCGCGATCGGCGTGCTGATGGAGGTGGTCGTGCCGGCTGCCGTCGGCATCTCCGACGCCGCGGCCGACCCGTTGCTGACCGTGGGCTACCCGGCGGTCAGCGCGGTGCTGTGCGCAGCCGGCCTGGTGACCCTGGCCGGGGTCCGCGCCGCGCGCCGCGCCGCCGCCGGCTGGCTGCTGCTGGCCTTCGGCTCGCTCGCCGTGGCGATGCTCAGCGGGGCACTGGCGGTCGCGTCGCCCTCGCCCGCCCTGGACGTGGTCAGCAGCACCGCCTACCTGGCGATGCTCGTCGCCGCGACACTGGCACTCGCCGCCGACCCCGGCCCGCGGGCCGGCGGCGCCCCGGCGGCCGCGGTGCCGCTGGCCGGCATCGTCGTCAGCTACTGCCTGGCCTTCGGCGTGGTGCTGCTGCTGCTCGGCGGCTGGGCGACCGTCCGGTCGGTGACGAGCGGAGAGGCGGCGGTGCTCACCGTGCTGCTCCTGCTCACCTTCGTGCGGACCCTGGTGTGGGCCGGCGACAGTGCCCGCCTGACCCGGCACGTCCTGCGTACGGAGGCCTACTTCCGCACCCTGGTCAACAGCTCGGCCGACATCACCATCGTGCTGGACCACCACGGCCAGATCACCTGGTCCTCCGGTGCCGAACACGGCCCCACCGCATGGGCGGCGCGGGACCTGGAAGGCCACCGCCTGCAGGAGTTCGTGCACGCCGACGACCGCGCCGAGCTCGAGCGCGCGCTGGCCGCCACCGGCGTGCACGACGGTCCCGGCCGGGTGTTCCGGCTCCGCACCCGCGACGGCGGCTGGCGCGCCTACGAGACCGTCCGGGTGGTCTCCTCCGCGGCGTTGCAGGCCGGTCCGTCCGGACGGGACGCCGACGGTCTGATCCTGCACCTGCGGGAGCTCGACGGCCGGCGCGTGGACGAGCGGGAGCTCGAGCGCCTGGCCTACACCGACTACCTGACCGGGCTGCCCAATCGCGCTCGGCTGATGGCCGCCGCGGCGGCCGCCCGCAGCCGGGCGGCTGAGGGCGACGCGGCCTGCCTGCTGCTGCTGGACCTGGACGGCTTCAAGGCCGTCAACGACATCGCCGGGCACGAGGCGGGGGATCTGCTGCTGGTCGAGGTCGCCGCGCGGCTGCGCACCACGGTGCGGGACCGGGACCTCGTGGGCCGGCTGGGCGGCGACGAGTTCGCCGTCCTGGTGTCGGCCGACCTCGAGGAGGCCAGCGCTCTCGCCGAGCGCATCGTGGTCGAACTGCACGGGGTGCACCGCTCGGTGCCCACGCCCGGCGCCGACCCCGACCTGGTCTTCGACGTCTCGGCCAGCATCGGGGTCACCGCCCTGGACCCGGCCGAGGACGTGCCGGTCGCCTTCCGGCAGGCCGACCTCGCGCTGCGGGCGGCCAAGGCCGCCGGCAAGGACTGCGTGCGCCGGCACGGCGAGGCCGCCGACAGCGCCACCGGCCGGCGCACCCGGCTGGCCCGCGACCTGCCCGACGCGCTGGACCGCGGGCAGCTGCGGCTGGTCTACCAGCCGGTGGTCGGCCTGGCCGAGCGCCGGGTGCTGGGACTGGAGGCGCTGCTGCGGTGGGACCACCCGCTGCTGGGTGAGGTGCCGCCGGAGGAGTTCATCCCGCTGGCTGAGGACGACGGCCTGATCGTGCCGATGCAGCGGTGGGTCCTCGACCAGGCCACCGCCGAGCTGGCCGGGCTGCTGCGCCAGGGCCGGGACCTGCAGCTGGGCGTGAACATCAGCGTCCGGCACCTGCAGGCCGGCTGCCTGGTGCCCGATGTCGCCGCGGCGCTGGGCCCTGCGGGGCTGCCGCCCCGCAGGCTGATGCTGGAGGTCACCGAGTCGGTGTTCATCGGCGAGCGAGACCGCGCCGAGGGCGACCTGTCGACCCTGCACGACATGGGCTGCGTCATCTCCCTGGACGACTTCGGGCGTGGGTACTCGACGTTCGCCTACCTCGCCCGCCTGCCGGTCGACGTGCTGAAGATGGACCGGGAGTTCCTGGCCGGCATCGAGGACGACGAGCGCAGCGCTGCTCTGGTGGGCAGCGTCATCGACCTGGGCCGCCGACTGGACATCGACGTGGTGGCCGAGGGCGTGGAGACGCGCGGACAGCTGGCCGCGCTGAGCGGGCTGGGCTGCCGGTACCTGCAGGGCTTCCTGCTGGGCCGGCCGACCGCCGCCGCCGAGTTGCCCGCCCTCATCGACGGCTTCGACGCCGCGCTGCTGGACGGCCCGCTCGCGCTGAACTGACCCGTCGTCCCACGAATGCCGTCAGCGCGGTCCACCTGGTGGGACAGCTCGGTTGACGTGGAGACCGTCGCGGGCGCACAGTGTCGAGGTGCCCAGCACTCGCCTGCTCGTAGCGATCCGCTAGCGCGCCGGTCCTCCCGACCGACGCGCCGCCCCTCAGTGCCTCCGGCACGAGGGGTTTTTTGTTGGCCGGGCGTGCCCGGCCAGCGACTGCGCCCGCCGCCGCACCCACCCCGTCCAGGGAGATCGTCGACCATGAGCACTACCACCAGCAGCGCCGGCCGCTCCACCCCGGCCGGCTCCGCGCCCGCGGCGTTCGCGCCGGGCGCCGGCCCCGACCAGGCCGTCCTCACCGCACCCACCGAGTCCGCCGCGCGGGCGACCCTCGGAGTGGAGACCACCGCCCGGTCGATGGCCGAGGCCGCCGCCGAGCCCGTCTCCGGCATCACCGGCGCGCAGAGCCTGGTCCGGTCGCTGGAAGCCGTCGGTGTCGAGGTCATCTTCGGCATCCCCGGCGGGGCGATCCTGCCGGCCTACGACCCGCTGTTCGACTCCGCGCTGCGGCACGTGCTGGTCCGCCACGAGCAGGGCGCGGGGCACGCCGCCACCGGGTACGCCCAGGCCACCGGCAAGGTCGGGGTCTGCATGGCCACCTCCGGCCCCGGCGCGACGAACCTGGTCACCCCGCTGGCCGACGCCTACATGGACTCGGTGCCGATGGTGGCCATCACCGGGCAGGTGCCCTCGGCGGCCATCGGCACCGACGCGTTCCAGGAGGCCGACATCCGCGGCATCACGATGCCGGTCACCAAGCACAACTTCCTCGTCACGAGCGCCGACGAGATCCCGCAGCGCATCGCCGAGGCCTTCCACCTCGCCTCCACCGGCCGGCCCGGCCCGGTGCTGGTCGACATCCCCAAGGACGTCCTGCAGGCGCACACCGACTTCAGCTGGCCGCCGCGGATCGACCTGCCCGGGTACAAGCCGACCGTCCGCCCGCACGGCAAGCAGGTCCGCGAGGCCGCCGCGCTCATCGCGGGTGCCCGCCAGCCGGTCCTCTATGTCGGTGGCGGGGTGCTGAAGGCCCACGCGACCGAGGAGCTGGCCGAGCTCGCCGCGCTGACCGGCGCTCCCGTCGTGACCACCCTGATGGCCCGTGGCGCCTTCCCCGACAGCCACCCGCAGAACCTCGGCATGCCCGGCATGCACGGCAACGTCACCGCGGTGACCGCGCTGCAGAAGGCCGACCTGCTGGTCGCCCTCGGCGCCCGCTTCGACGACCGGGTCACCGGCGAGCTGTCGAGCTTCGCGCCGGATGCCGCCATCGTGCACGCCGATATCGACCCGGCCGAGATCGGCAAGAACCGGCGGGCCGACGTGCCGATCGTGGGTGACGCCAAGGCCACGATCGCCGAGCTGGTGATCGCGGTGCGCGCCGAGCAGGAGGCCGGCCGGACGCCGCAGTTGACCGCCTGGTGGGCGCAGCTGGACCAGTGGCGGCAGAAGTACCCGCTGGGCTACGACTGGCCCGGGGACGGTGCGCTGTCGCCGCAGTACGTGATCGAGCGGCTCGGTGCGATCGCCGGCCCCGACGCGATCTACGCCTCCGGCGTCGGCCAACACCAGATGTGGGCCGCGCAGTTCATCTCCTACGAGAAGCCGGGCACCTGGCTCAACAGCGGCGGGCTGGGCACCATGGGCTACGCCGTCCCGGCCGCGATGGGTGCCAAGTACGGCTGCCCGGACACCACCGTGTGGGCGATCGACGGCGACGGCTGCTTCCAGATGACCAACCAGGAGCTGGCCACCTGCGCCATCGAGGGCATCCCCATCAAGGTCGCCGTCATCAACAACGGCAACCTCGGCATGGTCCGGCAGTGGCAGACCCTGTTCTACGAGGGCCGCTACTCCAACACCCGGCTGAACACCCACACCGGCGACGGCTCTGCCAAGCAGGTTCGCATCCCCGACTTCGTCACCCTGGCCGAGGCGCTGGGCTGCGTCGGCCTGCGGTGCGAGGGCAAGGACGACGTCGACGCGGTGATCGAGAAGGCCATGGCGATCACCGACGCCCCGGTGGTCATCGACTTCATCGTCGGCTCCGACGCCCAGGTGTGGCCGATGGTCGCCGCCGGGGCCAGTAACGACGACATCCTGGCCGCGCGCGACGTGCGCCCGGTCTTCGGCGAGGGACAGGTCTGACGATGACACGACACACGCTCTCGGTCCTGGTCGAGAACAAGTCCGGGGTGCTGGCCCGCGTCTCGGCACTGTTCAGCCGGCGCGGCTTCAACATCGAGTCCCTCGCGGTCGGCCCGACGGAGAACCCGGACCTGTCCCGGATGACGATCGTGGCCGACGCCGAGTCCCAGCCGCTGGAGCAGATCACCAAGCAGCTGAACAAGCTCATCGAGGTGATCAAGATCGTCGAGCTGGACACCGCCGCCGTCCAGCGTGAGCTGCTGCTGGTGAAGGTGCGCGCACCACTGGCCGACCGCTCGCAGGTGCTGCAGACCGCCGAGCTCTTCCGGGCCCGGGTCATCGACGTCAACACCGACACGGTCACCCTCGAGGCGACCGGCACCCCGGACAAGCTGCAGGCGTTGCTCGCCGTCCTCGCCCCGCTGGGCATCAAGGAGATGGCGCAGTCGGGCACCGTGGCCCTGGGCCGCGGACCCCGGTCGATGAATGGCGCCGGTACCTTGCGCCCCGTCGAGCGCACCGCGTGACGACAGCCCTGCGAGCATGGCAGCGAGGAACGAGCGAGGAGCGGAACAGGGCGTGGAGTCACGCCATGGACACCGCCTGACCGGCATCGCCTGACCCCACCGAACTCCCGGCGCCCATCCGGAGCGTCGGATCCGCGCTTTATCGCCATAAAGCTCGACCGAAGGGAACCACGCCCCATGGCCGCCGAGATCTTCTACGACGACGACGCCGACCTCTCGATCATCCAAGGGCGCTCCGTCGCCGTCCTCGGCTACGGCAGCCAGGGTCACGCCCACGCGCTCTCGTTGCGTGACTCCGGTGTCGACGTCCGGGTCGGCCTGCCCGAGGGCTCGAAGAGCCGCGCCAAGGCCGAGGCCGAGGGCCTGCGCGTGGTCACCCCCGCCGAGGCGGCCGCCGAGGCCGACCTGATCATGATCCTGGCACCGGACCACGTGCAGCGAAGCCTCTACACCGAGTCCGTCGAGCCGAACCTGCAGGACGGCGACGCCCTGTTCTTCGGCCACGGGTTCAACATCCGCTTCGGCTACATCAAGCCCCCGGCCGGCGTTGACGTGGCGATGGTCGCCCCCAAGGGCCCCGGCCACCTGGTGCGCCGCGAGTTCAGCGACGGCAAGGGCGTGCCCTGCCTGATCGCCGTGGAGCAGGACGCCAGCGGCGCGGCCCAGCAGCTCGCGCTGTCCTACGCCAAGGCCATCGGTGGCACGCGCGCCGGGGTCATCAAGACCACGTTCGCCGAGGAGACCGAGACCGACCTCTTCGGTGAGCAGGCCGTGCTCTGCGGCGGCATGTCCGCGCTGGTGACCGCCGGCTTCGAGACCCTCACCGAGGCCGGCTACCAGCCCGAGATCGCCTACTTCGAGTGCCTGCACGAGCTCAAGCTGATCGTCGACCTGATGTACGAGGGCGGCATCGCCAAGCAGCGCTGGTCGGTGTCCGACACCGCCGAGTACGGCGACTACACCTCGGGCCCGAAGGTCATCGACGAGCGGGTCAAGGCGACGATGAAGGACGTGCTGACCGCCATCCAGGACGGCTCCTGGGCCGCCGGCTTCATCGCCGACCAGGACGCCGGGGCCCCGGATTTCACGGCCAAGCGGGCCGCCGCCGAGGCGCACCCGATCGAGGAGACCGGCCGGCAGCTGCGCGGGCTGATGAGCTGGGTGTCGACCACTGACGACTACACCGGCAGCGCGGCACGGAACTGACCCACCGGGGGAGGACCACCCCCGACACCACGACGGCCCCTGCCGCGCAGCTGCGCGGCAGGGGCCGTCGTACGTGGGTGGTGTGCCCCCGCAATGCCGCTCAGCGGCCGCGGCGGGCCCGGGACGCGGCGAAGAACTCGATCGCGGGCGGCAGGCACAACAGGACGACGGTGGCGACGGCGGCAGCGAAGAGCAGCAGGGCGAACACGATGCCGCCGCGGTCCCCGTCGCTGAGGCTCCCGATCAGCGTGACGCCGGTGGCCAGGATGGCGATGGACCCACCGACGATCAGCATCACCCTGGTGCGCCCGGTCAGCGCCCACGCCGAACCCCAGATCATGAGGACCGTCCAGACCGCGGCGAGCAGGCCCAGCACCAGGAGCACGCCGGCGAACGCGCCGCTGAACACGTCGAGGCCGGGGACGTCCTGCAGACTGCTCGCCCCGCCGGCCACGGCCGCGCCGAAGACGACCAGAAAGAAGCTGACGACGACGCCGAGGGCGCCCAGAACGAACCCGAGGACGGCGGCGGTGATGACACCGCCCGGGCGGGCCGGCGCCGCGGTCTGCCCGTAGCCGCCGTACTGCCCGTACCCGGGCTGCCCATAGGGCTGCGGCTGTCCGTAGCCGGGCTGGCCGTACCCAGGCTGGCCGTAGCCCGGCTGCCCGTAGGGCTGGGGCTGGCCGTACCCGGGCTGGCCGAAGGGCTCAGTCCGGCCGTAGCCGGCCTGTCCGTAGCCGGCCTGTCCGTAGCCGACGTCGCCGTACTGCTCGGTCTGGCCGTACGGCGAGGGTTCCCCGTGGGCGTCCGGCTGCCCGTGTGCGGACGAGTCGTGCGCCTCCGGCCGCTGGCCGTAGGGCTGCTCCTGGTCCTCGGACCGGCCCTGGGCGTCGTCCCGCTCGTTGCTCATGATCTCCTCCGGGTGCGGCCGGCGGCACCGGCGCTGCGCCGCCAGGATGGTAGGGGCGAGTCGGGCGGAGCAAGCGTGCGCGGGTGCTGGTGTGTCGTCCCCGCCGCCACCTCCTAGGCTTCTGCCCCGTGACCACGTCCGCGCCCGTCGTCCTGATCGCCGAAGAGCTCGCCCCCAGTGTGCTGGAGGTGTTGGGGAACGACGTGGAGATCCGCCACGTCGACGGAGCCGACCGTGCGGCGTTGCTCCCGGCGCTCGCCGACGCCTCCGCCGTGCTCATCCGCTCCGCCACCCAGATCGACGCCGAGGCGCTGGCCGCGGCACCGGGGCTGAAGGTCGTCGCCCGGGCCGGCATCGGCCTGGACAACGTCGACGTCGCCGCCGCCACCGAGCGCGGTGTGCTGGTCGTCAACGCCCCCACCTCGAACATCGTCAGCGCCGCCGAGCACGCCGTCGCCCTGCTGCTGGCCGCCGCCCGGCACATCCCGGCCGCCGACGCCTCGCTGCGGGAGGGGAAGTGGGCCCGGTCGAAGTTCACCGGCGTCGAGGTGACTGAGAAGACCGTGGGCGTCGTGGGCCTGGGGCGCATCGGCGTCCTGGTCGCCCAGCGGCTGGCCGCTTTCGGCGTCACTCTCATCGCCTACGACCCGTACATCCAGCCGGGCAGGGCCGCCCAGCTCGGCGTGCGGCTGGTCTCCCTGGACGAGCTGCTGCGCGAGTCGGACTTCATCACCATCCACCTGCCCAAGACCCCGGAGACCCTCGGGCTGATCGGCGCGGAGCAGCTGGCCGCCACCAAGCCAGGGGTGATCATCGTGAACGCCGCCCGCGGGGGCCTGGTCGACGAGGCCGCGCTGGCCGCAGCCCTGCGGTCGGGTCAGGTCGGCGCGGCCGGCATCGACGTGTACGCTAAGGAGCCGTGCACCGACAGCCCGCTGTTCGGCCTGCCCAACGTCGTGGTGACCCCGCACCTGGGTGCTTCGACCACCGAGGCCCAGGACAAGGCGGGGACCGCCGTCGCGCGCAGCGTACGGCTCGCCCTGCAGGGCGACTTCGTCCCGGACGCGGTCAACGTCCAGGCCGGTGGCATCGTGGCCGAGGACGTGCGTCCCGGGCTGCCGCTCGCGGAGAAGCTGGGGCGGGTGTTCACCGCCGTCGCCGGGGGACTCGCCCAGTCGGTGACCGTCGACGTGCGCGGCAAGATCGCTGAGTTCGACGTCTCGGTCGTCCAGCTCGCGGTGCTGCGCGGCGTCTTCGCCGACGTGGTCGAGGAGCCCGTCACCTACGTGAACGCGCCCCTGCTGGCCGGTCAGCGGGGCCTGGAGGTGGCGCTGACCAGCGACCCGGAGAGCCCCGACTACCGCAACCTCATCACGGTCCGCGGCGCGATGGCCGACGGGGCGGAGGTCACCGTGTCCGGGACGCTCTACGGCAAGAACCAGGTGCCGAAGCTCACCGAGGTCGGCGGCTTCGATCTCGACCTCGAGGCGGCCGGCTATCTGCTCTTCTTCGTCTACGCCGACCGGCCCGGCGTCGTGGGCACCGTCGGCGCGGCGCTGGGGGCGGCCGGGGTCAACATCGCCGGCGCCCAGGTGAGCCGGACCACCCAGGGCGGCGATGCGCTGATGGCGGTCACCGTGGACAGCCCGGTCAGCGGTGATCTGCTGGCCGGTATCGCCGGTCAGATCGGGGCGCGGCAGGCCCGGGCCGCCGACCTGAACCCGCTCTGACCCCCGCTGACCGGCCGTCCGCTTCCCGCGGCGGCCACCCCGGCCACCAGGCCGCGTCGTCCCTCCGGACGGCGCGGCCTCGCTGCGTTCGACGGATGCGCGCGGGCTGAGCCGTCTTCAGGGCCGGCTGACAGGTCGCCGACAGGGCGGCGCCACGACCGGCGGTGTCCCCGACGCTTGAGCCTTCGTGCAACGTGGCGTCCGGCTCAATGCACTCGGGCCATCTGCGCTGATTGCTGCGCGCCCGGACAGCAGTTGCTCTGGATCACACGTCGCGAAGAGGGCCGTTGGGCCCGAGTGCGTCATGTGACGGATCGCGGTGCTCCGAACGGCCTATTGGCCGTTGACGATGGCAACGACCACGGTGGAGGGGCTTGCATTCCGTGAACAGGTGCACACAGTCTGTCGCAGCTCGGTTCTCTGCGTTCCCGGGAGGGCCGGCGGGCAGTCCGATGGAATTCCGCTGACAGGGGTGCACGTGGGTCCGAGAACATCACTGACGACCCGGACGGGACGCCGACGCGTCGCCGTCCGTACCGGGGTCGTCGCCATCGCCGCCGCGCTCGCGGCCACCGGGGGGACCGGCAGCGCGCTGGCCTCACCGGCCACCATCGTCGACCGCTTCGGCGGCCAGGGCCTGACGCTGAACGGCGAGCAGCTGCAGCAGGTCCGCGACCAACTCGCCGTCCGTCAGGACGGGACCCGCCCGTCCGGGCTGCCCGGCAGCGGTCCGGCGTCCTTCTTCATCGAACTGGCAACGCCGTCGACCTCACAGGTCTACGCCGACGCGCTGCCCCAGGGCGAGGCCAAGGCCTCCGCGGCTGCGCGGGCCGCCAAGCCCGAGGCCGAGGCCGCCGCCGAGGAGGTGGTGGCCGAGCTGCCCGCCGCCGTCCCGGATGCCGACGTGCTCTACACCGCCTCGACGGTGCTCTCCGGCGTCGCGGTCAGCGCGGACGCGAGCGACTACGACGCGCTCCGCCAGCTGCCCGGTGTCACCGCCGTGCACGCGATCACCCCCAAGAAGGTCAGCAACACCGGCGCGGCCGGCGTCACCCGCGCGGTGCAGGCGTGGGCCGACCTCGGCAACACCGGCAAGGGCGTCCGGATCGGTATCATCGACACCGGGATCGACTACACCCACGCCGACTTCGGTGGCAACGGCGACGTGGACCAGTTCCACGCGCTGCAGGCCGCCGAGGCCGCCCCGGCTCCCGACGGCGTCTTTCCCAGCGTCAAGGTCGTCGGCGGCTACGACTTCGTCGGGGACGGCTACGACGCCAGCACCCCCGACAAGGACGTGCCTGCCCCTGACCCCAACCCGCTGGACTGCAACGGCCACGGCAGCCACGTCGCCGGCACCGCCGCCGGCCAGGGCGTCACGGCCGAGGGTGCGACCTACACCGGCGGCTACGGCGCCGGGTTCGACCCCGACGCACTGCGCATCGGCCCCGGCATGGCGCCGGACGCCTCGCTCTACGCGCTGAAGGTCTTCGGCTGCGAGGGCTCCACCAACGCCACCATCCCGGCCCTCGAGTGGGCGATGGACCCCAACCACGACGGGGCGATCACCGACCACCTCGACGTGGTCAACCTCTCCCTCGGTTCGGACTACGGGGTCGCCGACGACGCCGACGCGCTCGCCGCCGACCAGGCGATGGCCAACGGCATCCTCGTGGTCATGGCCGCCGGCAACGCCGGTGACAGCTACGACATCGGCGGTTCCCCGGGCAACGCGCCGCGCAGCATCGGCGTCGCCGCCAGCAACGACGGCTACGGCGTCTTCGACGGCTGGCAGGTCGTCTCGCCCGCGGGCGTCGTCGACGGCATCCGGCCGGGCCTGCGCTCGGTCACCTACACCGGCATCGCGGACATCACCGCACCGGTGGCGTCCCCGGTCGCCGGGGACGACCCGACCGCGTGTGCGCCGCTGACGGGCGACTACGCCGGGCAGATCCTGCTCATCGAGGCCGCCGGCTTCGGCTGCGGTTCGGTGACCAAGGGCACCAACGCGGCCAATGCCGGGGCCGCCGGCTTCATGATCATCGCCGACGACGACCTGCTGGAGACCGGCATCACCGGAGTTGCCTCCATCCCGGGACTCCTCACCACCAACACCGACGGTGAGAAGCTCGCGGCCGCCGCCACCACGGGCACCGTCACGGTCACCTTCGGGCCCAGCCTGAAGGACGAGGCGACCGTGAACGACCCGGCCCAGGTGGACCTGCTCGCCTCCTTCTCCTCCCGGGGGACCCGGCAGGCCGGCGACCTGAAGCCCGACGTCTCGGCGCCGGGCGTGACGCTCTACTCCGCGGCCGTCGGCACCGGCAGCCAGGGCGTCAGCGAGTCCGGCACCTCGATGGCCACCCCGACGACGGCCGGGGTCACCGCGCTCATCCGCGCGGCGCACCCGGACTGGACGACCGAGCAGGTCAAGGCGGACCTGATGAACACCGCCGGCCACGACGTGCACACCGCGGACGGGACCTTCTACGGTCCCAACCGCCAGGGTGCCGGACGGATCGACGCCAAGGCGGCCCTGGACAACCAGGTCCTCGCCTACTCCGACGCCGGCTCCGGTGTGGTCTCGGCATCCTTCGGGGTCGTCGAGGTGGCGGACGAGCAGGTGACGGCGACGAAGACCATCACGCTCCAGAACACCGGAACGTCGCAGGTGGCGTACCGGGTGGCCTACGACTCGGTGGTGTCCCAGCCGGGCGTCTCCTACTCGCCGGACACCCAGTACGTGGTCGTCCCTGGTGGGGAGACCCGGACCGTGGCGGTCACCATGACCGCCGTCCAGGACCGGCTGCGCAAGGGCGCCGATCCCACGGTCGCGACCAGGGACGGTCGACAGTTCGTCGGCGAGTCCAGCGGGCGTGTCCTCTTCACCCCGGCGGATGGCGGCGTGCAGTTGCGCGTGCCGGTGCACAGCAACGCCAAGCCGTCGTCCACGCTGACGGCCACGGGGAGTCCGGATGGCTCGACCATCACCCTGACCGGGGAGGGCGTCGCCAACGGCGAGGCCTACCAGCAGGACTCCTACACCTCGCTGGTCGACGTCTTCGAACAGCTCGGGGCCAGCCCCGAGATGTCGAAGTGCACGACCGACGTCGGGCCGGGCTGCTACAAGTCCGAGCTCGAGCGTTCGGTGGACCTGGCCGCAATCGGGGCGACCTCGGACGTGGGCTCCTATGCCGACGACCCGGGGCTGTACTTCGCCGTGTCGGCGCACGGCAAGTACACCTCGGCCGAGACGACCGTGAACTACGGCGTGTACCTCGACGCGACCGGCGACGGTCTGTGGGACTACCAGGTGACGACCACCCGGATCCCGGACTTCGACGTTCCGCTGGTGGTCGTCACCGACCGGGACTACAACCTGATGCCCAGCAACGGCGCCCTTCATCGGCTTCATGAACCTGGTGGACGGGAACGTCGACACCAACGCCCTCGACTCCGACGTCCAGGTCCTGGGTGCGCCGCTGTCGGCCATGCCGCTCATCGGTACCGAGCGACCCGGTGCCGGGGACCACGGGGGCGGCCAGGGCAACGGCAACGGCAAGGGGAACGGCGGTGGCAACAGCAACGGTGCTGCCAACGGTCACCTCGGCCGCATCTCCTTCGGGGTCGAAGCGATCAGTGCCTACGGGACGGTCGACGATCTGGGGACCGTGGCCACGCCGAGCGGGACCGAGCTCGCGCCGCAGGCGATGAGCTTCGACCCGCTGCACCCGGGGCTGTCCTTCACCGGGCCCGACGGCGGGACGGCGCTGCTGCTGCCGGCCGGGGACGGGACGACGCTGACGGTCATCCAGGACCCGGCGTCCTACGCCGCCGACGTCGCCATCGGGGGAGCGCAGAAGGGGGCTCTGGTCGTGTTGCCGCACAACGACACCGCCACCGGCCGTGCACAGTCCGTCCCGATCGTCGGCGGGGAGGCCACCCCGCCGCCCGCGGGGTGAGCTGACCCGGCCGGCGGGCCCTACCGCACCACCCAGCGACACCCGGACGCCCCCGGCGAGGACCTCCTCGCCGGGGGCGTCCGGCGCGTGCGGTGGCGGTCTCCGCGAGGCCGCCCACTAACCTCTGGCCTCATGCGCCTGGCAGTCGTCCCTGGAGACGGCATCGGTCCCGAGGTGGTGGCGGAGGGGCTCAAGGTCCTGAACGCGGTCGCCCCCGACATGGAGAGCACGCCCTACGACCTGGGTGCCGCCCGCTGGCAGCGCACCGGGGAGCTGCTCCCGGACTCGGTGCTGGACGAGCTGCGCCAGTACGACGCGATCCTGCTCGGTGCGGTCGGTGATCCCACCGTCCCGGCCGGCATCCTCGAGCGGGGGCTGCTGCTCAAGCTCCGCTTCGAGCTCGACCACCACGTCAACCTGCGGCCGGCCAAGCTCTACGACGGCGTCCGCAGCCCGCTGGCCGAGCCCGGCGAGATCGACATGCTCTGCATCCGCGAGGGCACCGAGGGCCCCTACGTGGGCAACGGCGGAGTGCTCCGCCGTGACACCCCGCACGAGGTGGCCACCGAGGTGAGCCTGAACACCGCCTTCGGCGTGGAGCGGGTGGTCCGCTACGGCTTCGAGCGCGCGGTCGCCCGGCCGCGCAAGCACCTGACGCTGATCCACAAGACCAACGTGCTCACCCACGCCGGGTCACTGTGGTCGCGAACGGTCGAGGAGGTGGCCGCCGAGTTCCCCGAGGTCACCGTCGCCTACTCGCACGTGGACGCCGCGTCGATGTTCTTCATCACCGACCCGGGCCGCTACGACGTCATCGTCACCGACAACCTCTTCGGCGACATCATCACCGACGTGGCGGCCGCGGTCACCGGCGGCATCGGGCTGGCGGCCAGCGGCAACCTCGACGTCTCCGGCACGAACCCGTCGATGTTCGAGCCGGTGCACGGCTCGGCGCCCGACATCGCCGGTCAGGGCATCGCCGACCCGACGGCCACCGTGCTGTCCGTGGCGCTGCTGCTGGAGCACCTGGGCCGGCCGGACCAGGCGCGGAAGGTCAACGCCGCAGTGGCCTTCGACCTGTCCACCCGCGACCCGAAGGGTCCGGTGCGCACCAGCGACGTGGGCGACCGGCTGGCGGCCCTCGCGGGCGGCTGAGCGTTCCGCGCCGACCCGGGCGGCTCCCCGGGTCGGCGCGTGCTGTACTGGTCGCGATGTACGCCACCGACACGATCATCATCACCTAGCGCGCAGTCCTCCCCGACTGCGCGCCGACCTCCCGTACCCCGGGGGGTCTTTTCGCGTTCAGGGCCTGCGCACACCTCATCCCCGGAGCGACCCGTGCCCACCGAGCTGGACTTCCACGTCTTCGACACCACGCTGCGCGACGGCGCGCAGCGGGAGGGTGTCAGCTACTCCGTCACCGACAAGCTGGCCGTCGCCCGGCTGCTGGACGAGATCGGTGTCGGGTTCATCGAGGGCGGCTGGCCGGGGGCGCTGCCCAAGGACACCGAGTTCTTCGCCCGGGCGCGCACCGAGCTGACGCTGCGGCACGCCCAGCTGGTCGCCTTCGGCGCCACCCGCAGGGCCGGCGTCCGGGTCGAGGACGACCCGCAGGTGAAGGCCCTGCTGGACGCCGGAACGCCGGTGATCTGCCTGGTCGCCAAGTCCGACGTCCGGCACGTGCGAGAGGCGCTGCGCACCACGGTGGCGGAGAACCTGGCGATGGTGGCCGACACCGTGGCCTTCCTGGTGGACCACGGACGCCGCGTCTTCCTCGACTGCGAGCACTTCTTCGACGGGTACGCCGCCGACCCCGACCACGGCGTTCAGGTGCTGCAGGCCGCCTTCGCCGCCGGCGCCGAGGTCGGCGTCCTCTGTGACACGAACGGCGGCATGCTGCCGATGGGCGTCGGGCGCGTGGTGGCCGACGTGCGGGCCCGCACCACGGGCCGGCTGGGCATCCACTGCCAGGACGACACCGGCTGCGCGGTGGCCAACACGCTGGCCGCGGTGGAGGCCGGGGTCACCCATGTGCAGGGGACGGCGAACGGCTACGGAGAGCGCGCCGGCAATGCCGACACCTTCGCCCTGATCGGCAACCTGGTCACCAAGATGGGGCTGCCGGTGGTGCCGGCCGAGTGCCTGCCCGAGCTCAAGCGGGTCAGCCACGCCATCGCCGAGCTGGCCAACATCGCCCCCGACGACCACCAGCCCTTCGTCGGCGCGTCGGCGTTCGCGCACAAGGCCGGCCTGCATGCCAGCGCGATCAAGGTCAGCCCGGGGCTCTACAACCACCTGGACCCGACGGTCGTGGGCAACGACATGCGCATCCTGGTCACCGAGATGGCCGGGCGCGCCTCGGTCGAGCTGAAGGGCCGGGAACTCGGGGTCGACGTGACCGACCAGTCCGACGCGATCGGCCGGGTGGTCGACCGGGTGAAGGTGCTGGAGGCCGACGGCTGGTCCTTCGAGGCCGCCGACGCCTCCTTCGAGCTGCTGCTGCGCGCCGAGCTCCCCGGCGCGCCGGAGCCGCTGTTCGAGCTGGAGAGCTACCGCACGTCGGTCGAGCACTGGGGCAACGGGGTGGTGGTGAGCGAGGCGACGGTCAAGGTGCACCTCCCCAACGGCGACGGGACGGCGGAGCGGATCATCAGCACCGGCGAGGGCAACGGCCCGGTCAACGCTCTGGACAACGCCCTGCGTCAGGCGCTGGTCGCCCGGTATCCCCACCTGGCCGGGGTCTCGCTGGCCGACTACAAGGTGCGCATCCTGGGCTGGAAGGGCGGCACCGGCGCCACCACCCGGGTGCTCGTCGACACCACCGACGGGGTGGGGGAGTGGACCACGGTCGGGGTGCACGCCAACATCGTCGAGGCGTCCTGGCACGCGCTGGTCGACGCGCTGACGTACGCCGTTCGTCACCGTGACACTGTCGGCCTTCGGCCGACACCGCGGCCGGGTGCTGTGCCCGAGGGGCGCTGAGCCGCTGCCCGTTGGGCCCGCTCGTCACAACGGGGCGACCCGGGAGCGCAGCAGGCAGAACTCGTTGCCCTCGGGGTCGGCCAGCACGTGCCAGGTCATCGCCTCGGTGAGCGGGCCCTGTCCCACGTCGGCCCGGGTGGCGCCCAGGGCCAGCAGCCGCTCCAGCTCGGCGTCCTGGTCGCGGTCGGTGGCGTTGAGGTCGAGGTGCAGCCGCACCTTGCCCGGGGTCGGGTCGGCCACCGGGACGAACGCCAGCGTCGGCACGAGGCCACCAGCCCCCTGGTCGGGAGTACCGATCTCGGTGAAGCCGTCGGCGTCGGTGGCCACGACCTCGTAGCCGAGCACCGTGCGCCACCACTCGGCCAGGGCGGCGGGGTCGCGGCTGTCGATGGTCACGGCGGTGATCCGGTTGGCCATCCCGGGACGGTAGCGGGCGACCGATCCGGGGAGCGATCTCGCTGACGACTAACCTCGGCGACGTGCGCATCGTCCGCTTCGCCCACCCGGCCGGCATGTCCTTCGGGGTCCTCGACGGGGACGGCCAGGTCGCCCAGATCGAGGGCCATCCCTTCGGTCAGATCTCCTTCACGGGCCAGCGGTACGCCGCCGCCGACGTCCGGCTGCTCTCCCCGATCCTGCCCAGCAAGGTGGTGGGCATCGGCAAGAACTACGCCGACCACGTCACGGAGATGGCCACCGGTGACGCGCCGGAGGAGCCGCTGATCTTCCTCAAGCCCTCCACGTCGGTGATCGGCCCCGGCGACGCCATCCGCATTCCGGCCGGCAGCACCAACGTCCACCACGAGGTCGAGCTGGCCGTCGTCATCGGCGCCCGCGGGGCCCGCTCGGTCAGCCCGGAGCAGGCGATGGCCAGCGTCTTCGGCTACACGATCGGCAACGACGTCTCCGAGCGGGACATGCAGAAGAGCGACGGGCAGTGGACCCGGGCCAAGGGCTTCGACTCCTTCTGCCCGCTGGGCCCGTGGATCGAGACCGACCTGGCCGGGCTGGGCAAGGACCCCGCCGACCTGGAGATCACCTGCCGGGTGGACGGCGAGCTGCGCCAGTCCGGACGCACGAGCCGGCTGTTGTTCGGCCTGCCCACGCTGATCTCGCACATCTCGCAGGTGATGACCCTGTTGCCCGGCGATGTCATCCTCACCGGCACACCGTCCGGCGTCGGCCCGATCGCGCCCGGACAACGGGTCGAGTGCTCGATCGAGAGCCTCGGCTCGCTGACCAACAGCGTGGCCGGCGCCGACCCCACCTCCACCGCCGGCGTCACCCGATGAGTGCGCCGGACGCCACCGTCCGCACCCGGTTCTGCCCCTCGCCGACGGGGATGGTGCACGTCGGGCTGGTCCGCACGGCGTTGTTCAACTGGGCGCACGCCCGGCACAACGGGGGCGCCTTCGTCTTCCGGATCGAGGACACCGACGCTGCCCGCGACTCCGAGGAGTCCTACCGGCACCTGGTCGACAGCCTGCGCTGGCTGGGTCTTGACTGGGACGAGGGCCCCGAGGTCGGCGGCCCGCACGGGCCCTACCGGCAGTCCGAGCGGGGCGAGGTCTACCGCGAGGTGGCGGCGAAGCTGCTGGCCTCCGGGCACGCCTACGAGTCCTTCTCCACCAACGAGGAGGTCGACGCGCGTCGCCGGGCGGCCGGCCAGGACCCCAAACTGGGCTACGACAACAACGACCGGTTCCTGACCGACGCGCAGCGGACCGCCTTCCGCGACGAGGGCCGCTCGCCGGTGCTCCGGCTCCGGATGCCCGACGAGGACCTCGTCTGGAGCGACCTCGTGCGTGGCGAGGTGCGGTTCGCGGCCGGCTCCGTGCCCGACTTCGTGCTGGTGCGCGGCAACGGTGCGCCGCTGTACCCGTTCGTCAACCCGGTCGACGACGCGCTGATGCAGATCACCGACGTGCTGCGGGGAGAGGACCTGCTGCCCTCCACCCCGCGGCAGCTGGCCCTCTATGCCGCGCTCACCGACATCGGGGTCGCCTCGGGCACCCCGCGGTTCGGCCACCTGCCCTACGTGATGGGAGAGGGCAACAAGAAGCTGTCCAAGCGCGACCCGCAGGCCAACTTCGACGTCTACCCAGAGCGCGGCTTCCTGCCCGAGGGGCTGGCCAACTACCTGTCCCTGCTGGGCTGGTCGATCGCCGAGGACCGCGACATCTTCTCCGTCGCCGAGCTGGTCCAGGCCTTTGACGTCACCCGGGTCAGCGCCAACCCGGCCCGCTTCGACCTGAAGAAGGCCGAGGCGATCAACTCCACGCACCTGCGGGCGCTGCCGGTCTCGGAGTTCATCGAGCGGGTGGTGCCCTACCTGGCCGGTGCCGGGCTGGTGGGCACCCAGCCCACCGCCGAGCAGCTCGCCGTCCTCGAGGCGATCGCCCCGCTCGCCCAGGAGCGGATGATCGTGCTCTCCGACGCCGTCGGGCTGCTGGGGTTCCTGTTCACCGACGAGGTGGAGATCGACCCCGCCGCGGCGGCCAAGCAGCTGGCCGGCGCGGACGCCGCCGAGGTGCTCGACGCCGCCACGCGGGCGCTCACCGAGCTCGAGGACTGGACGACGCCGGCGCTGGAGAGTGCGCTCAAGGACGCCCTCGTCGATGGGCTGGGTCGCAAGCCCCGGCAGGCGTTCGGGCCGGTGCGGGTCGCGGTCAGCGGCCGCACGGTGTCCCCGCCGCTCTACGAGTCGATGGAGCTGCTCGGCCGGGAGCGCACGCTCGCCCGGCTCGCGGCCGCCCGGGCGCAGACGGGCGCATGACCGGCGCGGGGTGGGGGAGCGCTCCGGTCGGAGGGCCCGGTCCAGCGCAGCCCTACGCCGGGCCCCCAGCCACCGGCCGCTACGCCGCACCGCCGCGGGTGGCGCTCGGCCCGCCGTCCGCTGCCTGGTACGGCCCTGTCCGGCCTCCGGTCCCCGCCGGGCGGCGGGCGACGCCCGTGACGCCTCCGGGAGCGCCGCCGCACGACGTCCCGCAGCCGCACGCGCTGCTGATGCGCACCCGGGACTGGTCGTGGTGGCGTCCGCTGCTGGGGCTGCTGTTGTTCGCCGTCCTCTACGGCGTCTCCGCGCTGCTCCTGGGCTTCACCGCCGCGATCGGCGGCCTGACCGGTGACCTGCTGGTCGACCTCACCGATGCTGGTGTGCTGCTGCTCACCAACGTCTCGCTGATCGTCGCCATCCCGATGATCTGGCTGTGCTGGCTGGTGCCGCACGGCCTGCGGATCGGTTGGTCCTCCTCGGTGCTGGGCAGGTTGCGCTGGCGGCTGTTCGTGCCGCTCACCTGGCGCGCGCTCGCCTCGCTGGGCCTCGCCGTCGCGCTGACCGTGCTCATCAGCGTGCTCACCGGTGCCGACGGACTCACCGGCCCGGCGTCCTCCTTCGGCTGGCTGGTGCTGGTCGTGCTGTTCACCACGCCGCTGCAGGCCGCGGCGGAGGAGTACGTCTTCCGCGGCTACCTGAGCCAGGCCATCGCCGGTTGGATCGGCCGGCCGCGGGCCGGGGCGATCGTCGCCGCCGTGGTGACCGCGGTCCTGTTCTCCCTCGCGCATGCGCCACCGGGCGGGGTGTTCAGCCAAGCTTTCCTGTACCGCTTCGCCATCGGGCTGGCGTTCTCCGCCGCGGTGTGGCTGACCGGCGGACTGGAAGCGGCGATCGTCCTGCACGCGGTCAACAACGTCGTGGTCTTTCTCCTGGGTGGTTTGCTGGGCGGTGAGGTGGCCGCGGACGCGACCGGTCTGCTGGGCTGGGGCACGACCGTGCTGGGGGTGGTCGGCATGGCCGGCTTCGTGGTCTGGGTCGCATTCCTCCGGGAGCGGCTGCATCCCGAGCTACTCAGCCCCGCCCTGGACCTGCGGGGTGCCCGGCCGGTCGCGGGACCGCCGCTCCAGCCCCCGTTCCAGCGCCCGTTCCCGCCCCCCGCCCCGTCCTGGGGCCCGGTGCCGTACTCGGGTCCGGGTCCGGGCTGGTATCCGCCGCCGGGTCTTCCGGCGCCGCGTCGGGGTGGGCCGCCGCCGGACGAGCGCTGGGCTCGTCCCCCCGCTGACCAGGGCCAACGTCCTGGAAGTGGCCCCGGGAGCAGCCTCGGTGGAGAAGCGGGACGCCCCCGGTGGTGAGGGCGGGTGCGGGTCCCCGGCCGGCATCGGGTACAGTTCTCTCCCGGCGCCATGAGGCGCCGCACCACCCTTGGGGTATGGGGTAATTGGCAGCCCGACGGTTTCTGGTTCCGTTAGTCTAGGTTCGAGTCCTGGTACCCCAGCGAGGAAGCACGATCTCCTCTGCGGCACGATCCAGCACCACAGCACGGCCTGGCCCCGTCGTCTAGCGGCCCAGGACGCCGCCCTCTCACGGCGGTAGCGAGGGTTCGAATCCCTTCGGGGCTACACCACGCGAGAGCCCCCGACCTCCCCGGTCGGGGGCTCTCGCCGTCCCTGCGGCCGTCGCCGGCCGGCCGCACCCCTCGGCTCGATCCCCGGCGGTGGGCATGCCATCATCGATGCAGCAGCACTGGCCCCGTCGTCTAGCGGCCCAGGACGCCGCCCTCTCACGGCGGTAGCGAGGGTTCGAATCCCTTCGGGGCTACACGATGCGAGAGCCCCCGACCTCACCGGTCGCGGGCTCTCGCCGTCTCGGGGTGGGTGCAGTGATCATCCATCTGCGGATGGCGCGGACCGGTGTTAGCGTCGCCGGTGTTGATCACCGGGTCGCACGGACCGCGCCCGGCCCGACAGCACCAGGGGTCCGCCGGTTCACCAGGTCGTCGGCTCGAGGTACCTGATCTGAGGAGAAGACCCCCGTGGTCCTCGCTGCGGACGACACCCTGCGGCTCGACGCCTCGTTCGTCGACTACGCGTTGGTGGCCGCCTACTTCGCCGTCGTCCTGCTGATCGGCTTCGCTGCCCGTCGACGGGTGTCGGACAGCCTCGACTTCTTCCTGTCCGGCCGGTCGCTGCCCGCCTGGGTCACCGGCCTGGCGTTCATCTCGGCCAACCTCGGTGCGGTCGAGATCATCGGCATGTCGGCCAACGGCGCCCAGTACGGCATGCCGACGATGCACTACTTCTGGATCGGCGCCGTCCCGGCGATGCTGTTCCTCGGCATCGTGATGATGCCCTTCTACTACGGATCGAAGGTCCGCAGCGTCCCGGAGTTCATGCGCCGCCGCTTCGGCACCGGAGCGCACCTGGTGAACGCACTGAGTTTCGCGCTGGCCCAGGTGCTCATCGCCGGGATCAACCTGTTCCTGCTGGCCACGATCGTCAACGCGCTGCTGGGCTGGGCGCTGTGGATATCGCTGATCATCGCCGCCATCATCGTGCTCAGCTACATCACCCTCGGTGGGCTGTCCGCGGCGATCTACAACGAGGTGCTGCAGTTCTTCGTCATCGTCGCGGCGCTGCTGCCGCTGACCGTGATCGGCCTGCACCGGGTCGGCGGCGTGGGCGGTCTCATCGACCGCATCAACGGCTCACCGGGCGGCGCCGGCGAGCAGTTGTCCTCCTGGCCGGGCACCGAACTGTCCGGGTTCCAGAACCCGGTGCTCTCGGTCGTCGGCATCGTGTTCGGCCTGGGCTTCGTGCTGTCCTTCGGCTACTGGACGACGAACTTCGTCGAGGTCCAGCGAGCGATGGCGACCAAGTCGATGTCCGCGGCCCGCAGCACCCCGGTCATCGGGTCGTTCCCGAAGATGTTCGTGCCGTTCATCGTGGTGATCCCCGGAATGATCGCCGCCGTCCTGGTGCCGGAGATCACCCAGCTGAAGAACGGCGGCGACAGCTCTCTCACCTACAACGAGGCGATCCTGGCCCTGGTCCGGGACGTGCTGCCCAACGGACTGCTCGGCATCGCGATCGCCGGACTGCTGGCCGCCTTCATGGCCGGCATGGCCGCCAACCTGTCGGCCTTTAACACCGTCTTCAGCTACGACCTGTGGCAGCAGTACGTGAGAAAGGACCGGCCCGACGCCTACTACCTGAAGGTCGGCCGGTGGGCCACGGTCGGCGGCACCGTCATCGCGATCGGGACGGCACTGATCGCCGCCGGTTACAGCAATCTGATGAACTACCTGCAGACGCTGTTCGGCTTCTTCAACGCCCCGCTGTTCGCCACGTTCATCCTGGGCATGTTCTGGAAGCGGATGACGCCGACAGCCGGCTGGACGGGACTGGTCTCGGGCACGGGGGCCGCGATCGTGGTGTTCGTGATGAACGAGACAGGGGTCATCAGCCTGCCGGGTCAGGGTGCCGCGTTCGTGGCCGCCGCCGCCGCGTTCGTCGTCGACATCATCGTCAGCGTGGCGGTCAGCATGGTCACCGCACCCAAGCCGGTCGCCGAGCTCGCCGGGCTGGTCTACTCCGAGACGCCCAAGGAGGTGCGTACCGACCCTGACGCGCACCGGCTGCCGTGGTACCGGTCGCCGACCAGGCTGGCCGGCATCTCGCTGGTCATGGTCATCGTCCTCAACGTGATCTTCCGCTGACGCGGACGACAGGAGCACCGTCATGAGCGACCCCACCGCCGCCCCCGCCGAGCACACCGCAGGCAAGCACACCGCCGGGGCCTTCGACGTCCGCAACGTCATCGCCGGGCTGATCGGGCTCTACGGCATCGTGCTGGTGGTCCTGGGCATCGTCGGCAGCTCCGCGGAGGACCAGGCCAAGACCGGCGGGTGGAACGCGAACCTGTGGTCGGGCATCGTGATGATCGTGGTCGCGCTGGTCTTCGCCGTCTGGACGCGGTTGCGCCCGGTCGTCGTGGACGCCCCGGCCGCGACCACCACCGGCGACGAGCAGTCCTCGGCCCGCGAGCCCTGACCGGACTCAGCGCGCGGCGCGGCCGATCGCCGAGGCCGCGTCCAGCACCGCGCTGACCACCTCCGGGCTCGGCCGGCGGCCCACCCGCTCGACCGGGCCGGAGATCGACACCGCGCCAAGCACGTGGCCCGCGCCGTCCCGGACCGGTGCCGAGAGCGACGCCACCCCGGACTCCCGCTCGGCGACACTGTGCGCCCAACCCCGGCGCCGGACGTCGAGCAGCGTCCGGGCGGTGAAGCTGGCCGTCGGCAGGAGCGCGGTGACCTCCTCGACCGGGGCGAAGGCGAGCAGCGCGTGCGCCGCCGACCCCGCGGTGAGCGGCAGCCGGGCGCCCACCGGAACGGTGTCGCGCAGCCCGCTGGCCCGTTCCGCGGCGGCGATGCACACCCGGCTGCCGCCGTCGCGGACGTAGAACTGCGCGCTCTCCCCGCTGACGTCCCGTAGCGCGGGCAGGTGCCGGCCGGCCACCTCGGCCAGATCGGCACCGGCCCGGGCGAGCTCGCCCAGCGCCGCGCCCGGTGCCCACTCACCTGCGTTGGTGCGTCGCAGCAGGCGGTGTCCCTCGAGGGCGCTCGCCAGCCGGTGGGCGGTGGCCCGGGGCAGCCCCGTGCGGGCCACCAGGTCGGCGAGGCTGGCCGGTTCGTCGGCCACGGCGCGCAGGATGGCCACGACTTTGTCGAGCACGGCAACGGGGTTAGGCTGTCCCACGCAGCAATACTTACATCTCACTGCGTGAGATGACAAACCGTGGGACGACAGACCCGAGGAGGACCGTCATGGGCCAGACCCTGGCGCAGAAGGTGTATGAGCAGCACGTCGTCCGGCGCACCGAGGGCGAACCCGACCTGCTCTACATCGACCTCCACCTCGTGCACGAGGTGACCAGCCCGCAGGCCTTCGACGGCCTCCGGGTGGCTGGGCGCACCGTCCGCCGACCCGACCTCACCATGGCCACCGAGGACCACAACGTCCCGACGCTGGACATTCTGAGCCCGATCGCCGACCCGGTGTCCCGGGCCCAGGTCGACGCGCTGCGCCGCAACGCCGCCGAGTTCGGCATCCGGCTTGCGCCGATGGGCGACCGCGACCAGGGCATCGTGCACGTCATCGGCCCGCAGCTGGGGCTGACCCAGCCGGGCATGACGATCGTGTGCGGGGACAGCCACACCTCCACCCACGGCGCGTTCGGCGCGCTGGCCTTCGGCATCGGCACGAGCGAGGTCGAGCACGTGCTCGCCACCCAGACGCTGCCGCAGTACCCGGTCAAGCAGATGTCGGTGACCGTGGACGGCGAGCTGCCGCCGGGGGTCTCGGCCAAGGACGTCATCCTCGCCGTCATCGCCCAGATCGGCACCGGGGGTGGCCAGGGCCACGTTCTCGAGTACCGCGGAAGCACCATCGAGGCGCTGTCGATGGAGGCCCGGATGACGATCTGCAACATGTCGATCGAGGCGGGGGCCCGCGCGGGGCTGATCGCGCCGGACCAGACGACCTTCGACTTCCTGGCGGGCCGCCCGCACGCCCCGCAGGGCGCCGACTGGGATGCCGCGGTCGCGCACTGGTCGACGCTGCACACCGACCCCGACGCCGTCTTCGATCGCGAGGTGCACATCGACGCCGCGTCGTTGAGCCCCTACGTCACCTGGGGCACCAACCCCGGCCAGGGGCTGCCGATCGGCGCCAGCGTGCCGGACCCGGCCGCCATCGTCGACGAGGGCGACCGCCGGGCCGCGGAGTCCGCGCTGGCCTACATGGGCCTGACCGCCGGTACGCCGCTGCGCGAGATCGACGTCGACACCGTGTTCCTGGGCTCGTGCACCAACGGCCGGATCGAGGACCTGCGGGTCGCCGCGGCCCTGCTGAAGGGCCGGAAGGTCGACGCGCACACCCGGATGCTCGTCGTCCCCGGGTCGGTGGCGGTCAAGCTGCAGGCCGAGGAGGAGGGGCTGGACCGGGTCTTCCTCGACGCCGGCGCCGAGTGGCGCGGCGCCGGGTGCTCGATGTGCCTGGGCATGAACCCCGACCAGCTCAAGCCGGGGGAGCGGTCGGCCTCCACCAGCAACCGCAACTTCCAGGGCCGGCAGGGCAAGGGCGGGCGCACCCACCTGGTGTCCCCGGCCGTCGCTGCCGCGACCGCGCTGACCGGGAAGCTCACCGCCCCCGCCGACCTCGAGACTGCTGGAGTCTGACCATGGATGCCTTCACCACGCACACCGGCACCGCGGCCCCGCTGCGCCGCTCGAACGTCGACACCGACCAGATCATCCCGGCGGAGTACCTCAAGCGGATCACCCGGACCGGGTTCGAGGACGGGCTCTTCGTCGCCTGGCGCACCAACGAGCCGGAGTTCGTCCTCAACCAGCCTCAGTACGCCGGCGCCTCGATCCTCGTGGCCGGCCCGGACTTCGGCACCGGCTCCTCCCGCGAGCACGCCGTCTGGGCGCTGCTGGACGGCGGGTTCCGGGTGGTCATCAGCTCGCGGTTCGGCGACATCTTCCGCAACAACTCGACCAAGGCCGGCCTGCTGACGGTGCTGCTGTCGCAGGAGGAGGTCGAGCTGCTGTGGAAGGAGCTCGAAGCCGACCCCGACCTGGAGGTCACGGTCGACCTGGAGGCGGGCGAGGTGCGCTACGGCGCCCGCGTGGTGGGCTTCCAGGTGGACGGCTACACCCGGTGGCGGCTGCTGGAGGGTCTGGACGACGTCGGGCTCACCGAGCGGCACCTCGAGGACGTCACCGCGTTCGAGGAGCGCCGTCCGGCCTGGCTGCCCCGTTCGCAGCCGGCGTCGGCCTGACTCTCGAGCGGCCATTGTGGCCACAATGGCCGCTCGGGCCGGTCAGCCGGCCGGGTTCGGACCGACATTGCGGTAGTAGTCGGCGGACAGCTCACCGCCCCGGCGGCCCAGGGCCCACACGCTGCCCTTGGCCGACGGTGGCCACAGCGCCCCGGCGGTGGCGTGCCAGCGCACGCCCAGCGCCAGCAGCACCGAGGGGATCGCCCCGCCCTGGCTGCACACGATCGTCACGCCCGGCGTGCCGTCCGCACGGTTCGACAGCAGGCGTTCGACCACGGCCAGCCCGGTCGCCGGGTCGTCGCCGAAGGCCTCCTCGCCGAGTTCGGGGACTTCCCGCACGGTGAGGCGCAGTCGCTCGGCCAGCGGCGCTACGGTCTGCCCGCAGCGGACCGGCGGTGCCGAGAGGACGTCGACCGGGCCGAAGAGGGCGAGCACCTCGGCCAGCCGGCGGGCCTGCGCCCGGCCGCGCCGGTCGAGTGGGCGGAGCTCGTCGGGGCCGTCGAAGTCCGACCGATCGCCGGCGCTCGCGTGCCGCACCAGCAGCAGCGTCGGGGTGCGGGGGACGTCGGTGCGCGCCAGGTCGGCGAGCACGGCGCGGTCGTGCTCGTGGCTGACCAGCCCGGCGGCGTCGTCCAGACCGAGCCAGCACAGCTGGTCGACCTCGTCGTTGGGCACGAAGTCGCCGCTGCCGTGCATGAGCCAGTAGTCGACCTCCTTGGGCGCCGCCCGGCCGTCCCGCAGGGTCACCGGGTAGCGGGTGCGCACGCTGCGCCGCCCAGCCACCACCGACAGGCCGGTCTCCTCGACCACCTCACGGACGGCGGTCTCCAGCGGATGCTCTCCGGCATCCGGCTTGCCCTTGGGCAGCGACCAGTCGTCGTACTTGGGCCGGTGCACCAGCGCGGTCTCCAGCCGGCCGTCCGTGTCGCGCCGCCAGACCACGCCGCCGGCCGCGCGCACGACTGTGGGGTCAGCCAGCGTGCTCACCCCGGACGGCGAGCAGCTCGGCCTGGTGGTCCCGCTCCCCGGACCGGGTCCAGCCGGCGTCCGCGGCCAGCTGCCAGCAGCGCACGTCGGGGGCCAGCGCGGCGTCGAAGACCCGCTGCAGGTCCCGCTGCGCCACCGGGTCGTTGACCCGCAGCAGCACCTCGACCCGGCGGTCGAGGTTGCGGTGCATCAGATCCGCACTGCCGATCCACCACTCCGGCGACCCGGCGTTGCGGAAGGACATCGCGCGCGAGTGCTCCAGGAAGCGGCCCACGATCGAGCGGACGTGCACGTTCTCGCTCAGGCCCGGCACCCCGGGGCGCAGCGTGCAGATGCCGCGGATCAGCAGCTCGACCCGGACGCCGGCGTTCGACGCCTCGTACAGCGCATCGATGATGACCTCGTCGACCAGCGAGTTGACCTTGATCCGGATCCCAGCCGGCTTGCCCTCGGTGGCGTGCCGGGCCTCCCGGCGGATCTTCTCCACCAGCCCGGCGCGGATGCCGTGCGGGGCGACCATCAGCGACCGGTAGGTGGTCTGCCGGGAGTACCCGGTGAGGGTGTTGAACAGGTCGGTGAGGTCGGCGCCCACCCGCGGGTCGGCGGTCAGGATGCCGATGTCCTCGTAGATCCGGGCGGTCTTCGGGTTGTAGTTGCCGGTGCCGATGTGGCAGTAGCGGCGGAGCACGTCGTTCTCCCGACGGACCACGAGCGCGGTCTTGCAGTGCGTCTTCAGTCCGACCAGCCCGTAGACGACGTGGCAGCCGGCCCGCTCCAGCGAGCGGGCCCAGCTGATGTTGGCCTCCTCGTCGAAGCGGGCCTTGATCTCGACCAGCACGACGACCTGCTTGCCGGCCGACGCCGCCTCGATCAGCGCCTGCACGATCGGGGAGTCACCGGAGGTGCGGTACAGCGTCTGCTTGATCGCCAGCACGTTCGGGTCGGCTGCGGCCTGCTCGATGAAGCGCTGCACGCTGGTGGCGAAGGAGTCGTAGGGGTGGTGCACCAGGACGTCGCCCTCGCGCAGGGTGGCGAACACGCTCTTGGGCGTCTCACCCTCGCTCAACCGCGGATGGGTGGCGGGGACGAACGGCTCGTCCTTGAGCTCGGGGCGGTCCAGGTCGTAGAGCGCCATCAGCGCGGCGAGGTCCAGCAGACCCGGCACGTGCACCACGTCGGCGGGGCTGATCTCCAGCTCGTGCACCAGGACGTCGAGGATCTGCGGGTCCATCGAGTCGGTGACCTCCAGCCGCACCGCCGGGCCGAACCGGCGACGGGCCAGCTCGCGCTCGAGGGCCTGCAGCAGGTCCTCGTCCCGGTCCTCCTCGACCTCCAGGTCGGCGTTGCGGGTCACCCGGAACAGGTGGTGGTCCAGCACGTCCAGCCCGGGGAACAGCGAGGAGAGGTGCGCGGAGATGAGGTCCTCCAGCGGCAGGAACACCGCCTCGGAGTCCGTGCCCAACGACCCGCCCGCCCCCACAGGGATGAACCGGGGCACGTTGTCGGGCACCTTGAGCCGGGCGAACCGGGGGGCGCCGCTCTCCGGGTCGCGCACCGAGACGGCCAGGTTCAGCGACAGGCCGCTGATGTAGGGAAAGGGATGCGCCGGGTCGACCGCGAGGGGGGTCAGCACGGGAAAGACCTGGTCGCGGAAGTATTCGCGCAGCCGCATCGCGTCGGCGTCGTCCAGGTCGGCCCAGTGCACGATCGCGATGCCCTCGGCCTCCAGGCGCGGGGCGACGTCCTTGTCGAACACGCTCGCGTGCCGGTGGACCAGGTCCTGGGTCCGCTCGGTGACCCGGGCCAGCTGCTCGCGGATGGTGAGCCCGTCGGGGGACCGGACGCTCAGGCCGGTGTTCTGCCGGCGCTTGAGCCCGGCGATGCGGACCATGAAGAACTCGTCGAGATTGCTGGCGAAGATGGCCAGGAACTTCACCCGCTCCAGCAGGGGGGCGGCGTCGTCCTCGGCCAGCTCGAGCACCCGGGCGTTGAAGTCCAGCCAGGACAGCTCCCGGTTGAGGAATCGGTCGGCCGGGAGGGGGGCGCTCGGTGTCGTCTCTCGGGGCACGTGGCCATGGTGCCGCACCCAGGTGGACGGCGGGCGGCGGACGCGGGCGCCCGTCAGTCGCCGGTGAGCGCCCCGGTGGCCGGGCCCAGGCCCAGCAGCGCGGCGGCCCGCAGGTCGGCCGGGGTGTCCACGTCGCGGGCGAGCCCGGGCCACCGCGCGGGCAGCCGCACCGCCCCCGAAGCCTCGTGGGCGGCCGCGGAGCCGGGCCCGAAGTGCGGGTCCAGGTCGCCGGTGGCCGCGGCCAGCAGCGTCGTCCCGGTGCCGGCGGCGTCGGCGGTGAAGCAGCGGTCGCCGCCGGCAGCGGCGGCCAGCCGGCCGGCCTCGGCCAGCGCGCCGGCCAGCTCCGCGGGCCGCAGCGCCGGCAGGTCGGAGGAGACGGCGGCCACCGGACCGGTGCCGGCGGTGCGGGCGCCGTGCACCAGGGCGGCGTTGAGCCCCCGGTCCGGCTCGTCGGCGACCGTCCGCGCACCCAGCCCGGTGACCAGCGCGGCGGCCCGCGGGTCGTCGGTGACCACCACGATGTCGCCCACCGCGGGGCACGCGGTGATCGCGGCGACGGTGTCGGCCAGCAGCGCCAGCACCAGCTCGTCGTGGCCGCCGCCGGTGCCGTCCGGGCGGTCGGTGAGCGGGCGGAGCCGGGTCTTGGCGACGGCGAGCCGCTTGGCCGGCACCACCACCGACCACCGCCGCTCCGGCCTCCCCTCCACCTGGGAAGCTCAGCACACGCGCGCGCCCGGAGTCGCGCCGCCCACCTCGACGAGGAGCGCCCCGCGATGAGCACTGCCCCGGACCCGGCCCGAGACGTCGCCGAGGTCGCTGCCGCGGCTGCGCCCTACCTGGAGTCCTGGCTGGAGCACCAGCGCCGCCGGCTGCGGGTGCCCGGCGTCCAGGCGGCGATCCGGGTCGGCGGCCGCCTGGTGCTGTCCACCGCCCTCGGCGTCGCCGATCTCGACACCGCCGAGCCGCTGACGCCCCGGCACCTGTTCCGGATCGCCTCGCACTCCAAGACCTTCACCGCCACCGCGGTCCTCCAGCTGGTCCAGGCCGGGCGGATGCGGCTGGACGACCCGATCGCCCAGTGGGTGCCGGCGGTGGCCGACCGGGCGCCCGCGCTGGCCGGGGTCACCGTGCGCGAACTGCTGGGGCACCAGGGCGGCGTCGTCCGGGACGGCCGGGACAACGACCACTGGCAGCTCCTGCAGCCCTTCCCCGATGCCGATCAGCTGCTCGCGCTGGCCGCCGACGGTGGGGCGGTGTTCGAGCGGAACGAGCACTTCAAGTACTCCAACGTCGGCTACTCGCTGCTGGGCATGGCGATCGAGGCGGTCACCGGCACCAGCTACGCCGAGCACGTCCAGCAGGCCGTCGTCGACCCGCTGGGCCTGGCCGACACCGCGCCGGAGTGGGATCCCGGCCGGGCCGCCGACCACGCGGCCGGGCACACCGGCCTGCTGGACGGCGAGGACACCCGGTCGACCATTCCGCACGTCGACACCCGGGCGATGGCGGCCGCGACCGGCTTCGCCTCCACCGCCGAGGACCTCACCGCCTACTTCGCGGCCCACGTGCCCGGCGACGACCGGCTGATCACCGACGCCAGCAAGCGGCTCATGCAGCGGGCGGAGTCCGAGATCCGGGTGCACGGGCAGGAGCCGCGGCACTACGGCCTGGGCATGGATCTGCGCACCCAGGGCGAGCGTCGGTTGGTCGGTCACAGCGGCGGCTATCCGGGCCACATCACCCGCAGTTGGGTCGACCCGGCGGCGCAGGTGGTGGTCAGCGTGTTCACCAACGCCGTCGACGGGCCGGCCGACGTCCTCGCCCGGGGCCTGTTCCGGCTGCTGGACCTAGCGCTGGAGGCGCCCGAACCGCCGGCCGACGGCGGCCCCGCGGCCCCCTCGGCGTTCGCCGGGCGGTTCGCCAACCTATGGGGCGTCACCGACGTCGCGCTGCTGGGCGGTCGGCTCGTGCTCCTGCACCCCAGCGCGCCCGACCCCACCGAGGACCACCTGGAGCTCACGGTGGAGAGCGGGTCCACCCTGCGGCAGGAGTCGGTGGCCGGCTTCGGGTCGCCGGGGGAGACCGTCGAGTACGAGTGGGCGGACGACGGCACCGCCGCCCGGGTCCGGCTGGGCGGGATCTCCGCCTGGCCGGTGGAGGTCTTCCGAGCCCGCCGCGCCCAGCAGTTCGCCGGCACCGCCTGACCGGGGGCCAGTGCGGACCCGGGGGTGGGCGAGGAGCACGATCGTGAACAGGACCACCCGTCGAGACCGGAAGAGGTGTCAGGTGCCGCACGAGCAGGCCGGGACCGCCGCTCCCGGCGGGCCCGCCCCGCGGCCGACCCGGCGGCAGACCCGGCGCCCCGTCCCGTGGGCGCTGCGACTGTGCGTCCTGGTCGTCTACCCGGTGGCGTCGCTGTTGTTCGCGCTGCGCTACCGGTACCTGTCCCGCATCCCGCCCACGGGCGGGGTGCTGCTGGTGGCCAACCACGTGTCGGTCCTCGACCCGTTGGCGTGTGCGCGGCTGGTCTGGGACGCCGGGCGCGTGCCGCACTTCCTGGCCAAGGACTCGGTCTTCGTGGGGTTGGCCGGCACGATCCTGCGCGCCGCCGGCCAGATCCCGGTCTCGCGCGGCTCCAGTGCGGCCAGCTCCTCGGTACACACCGCGAAGGCCGCGCTCGATGCCGGCGACCTTGTGGTCATCTACCCCGAGGGCTCGGTCACCCGGGACCCGGACTGGTGGCCCATGGAGGGCCGCACCGGCGTCGCCCGGCTGGCGCTGACCACCGAGGCCGTCGTCCTGCCGGTCGCCCAGTGGGGCCCGCAGCGGGTGCACGACTACCACTCCGGCAAGCTCCACCCGCGGCTCCGGGCGCCGGCGGACTACCTGGTCGGGGAGCCGGTCGACCTGTCCGACCTGCGGGCCAGGGTGCGGGCCGGCCAGCCGTTGAGCGGGCAGCTGCTGCACGAGGTGACCGAACGGCTGATGGTCGGTGTGCGCGACCAGCTCGCCGAGCTGCGCGGCGAGCAGCCCCCGAGGGCGTTCCACCCACGCCCGCGCCGCACGCTGCCCGGTGACGTGCCCGGTGACGTGCCCGGGGACGCCGGGTGACGCGGGCCGCGGTGCTCAGCGCCGGGTCCTGGGGGACCACCTTCGCCAAGGTGCTGGCCGACGCCGGCGGTGACGTCACCCTCTACGCCCGCCGTCCCGAGCTGGCCGCCGCCATCACCGCCACCCGGGTGAACGCCGACTACCTGCCCGGGGTGCGGCTGCCCGACCGGGTCCGGGCGACCGGGAACGCCGCCGAGGCCCTCGACGTCGCCGACGTCGTGGTGCTGTCGGTGCCGTCCCAGTCGCTGCGGGAGAACCTTGCGATGTGGGCGCCGCTGCTGCCGCCCGAGGCGACCCTGTTATCGCTGATGAAGGGCGTCGAGCTGGGGACGACGAGGCGGATGAGCGAGGTCATCTGTGACGTGACCGGCGCCTCCGCCGACCGGGTGGCGGCGCTGTCCGGCCCCAACCTGGCCCGCGAGATCGCGGAGGAGCAGCCGGCGGCCACGGTGATCGCCTGCGCGGACATCGACCGGGCGGAGGCGCTGCAGGTGGCCTGCCACACCCGCTACTTCCGGCCGTACACCAACGCCGATCTGGTCGGCTGCGAGCTCGGCGGGGCGGTGAAGAACGTGATCGCGCTGGCCGTCGGGATCACCGAGGGCATGGGCTTCGGCGACAACACCCGGGCCTCGCTGATCACCCGGGGTCTCGCCGAGACCGCCCGGCTCGGGGTCGCCCTGGGCGCGGAGCCGTCCACGTTCGCGGGGCTGGCCGGTCTCGGTGATCTGGTGGCCACGTGCTCCTCGCCGCTGTCGCGCAACCGGACCTTCGGTGAGCGGATCGGGCGGGGCATGTCGGTGGCCGAGGTCCAGCGGACGACCCGGCAGACCGCCGAGGGCGTGAAGACCTGCCGTTCGGTGCTCGACCTGGCCCGCGCGCACGGGGTCGACATGCCGATCACCGAGGCCGTCGTCCGGGTCTGCCACGAGGGCGAGTCGGCCGCGCAGATGGTGCGCGAGATGATGACCCGCGAGGCGAAGCCCGAGTAGCAGTGCCGGGACGCCGGCCCCCGAGCAAGAGGACGACGCGTGTCCATTCCTGAACTCCCCTCCCCGCTCGGTGACGGCACCCGGCTGGTTCACGCCGGCGACGACCCCGCCGTGCCCGGCACCCCGCTGCGGCCCTCCCCGGTGTTCGCCGCGCCCTACCACCTGGGTGACCAGCCCCCGGGCTGGCAGGGCGCCGACGGCTACGCCCGGCCCGACAACCCGACCCTGCGGGTGTTCGAGCGCGCTGTCGGCGAGCTCGACGGCGGCGACTGCCTGTCCTTCGCCACCGGCATGGCGGCGATCAGCTCGGCCGTGCTGGCCGTCGTCCGGCCCGGTGACCGCGTCGTGCTGCCCTCGGACGGCTACTACGCGACCCGGGTGCTGGCCCGCGACGAGCTGGAGCGGTTCGGGGTGCGGGTCGACCTCGTAGCGACGCCGGAGATCGAGGACGTCGCCGCCCGCGGGGACCTGGACGGCGTCCGGCTGGTGCTGCTGGAGACGCCGAGCAACCCGCGGCTGGAGATCTGCGACATCGCCGCCGTCGCCCGGGCCACCTCCGCCACCGGCGCCGTTCTGGCGGTGGACAACACCACGGCGTCCCCGATCGGGCAGCGGCCGCTGGCGCTGGGCGCCGACATCACCATCGGGTCGGACACCAAGGCGCTCACCGGGCACAGCGACGTCCTGCTCGGGCACGTCAGCACGGCCCGCACCGAGACCGGCCGGCAGCTGCACACCCGGATCGCGGCCTGGCGGAAGACAACCGGGAACACCCCGGGCGCCTTCGAGGCGTGGCTGGGCCACCGGTCGATGGGGACCCTGGACCTGCGGCTGGCACGGCAGGCGGCCAACGCGGCGGCGATCGTCGAGGTGCTGGCCGGGCACCCCGCGGTGAGCGGCGTCCGGTGGCCGTGGCGGCCGCAGGACCCGTCCTACGCGCTGGCGCAGCGGCAGATGCTGCGGCCCAACGGCGTGGTCTCCGCCGAGTTCGCCGACGAGGCCGCCGTGCTGCAGTTGGTGCGCAGCAGCCGGTTCTTCCTGGCCGCGACCAGCTTCGGTGGCGTACACACCACGGTCGACCGGCGCGCCCAGTGGGGCGGGGACGCGGTCCCGGAGGGTTTCCTCCGGTTTTCCTGCGGCATCGAGGACACCGCCGATCTGGTCGCGGATCTGACCCAGGCGCTCGGCTAGGGTCGGCGGCGATGAGCGGGGCGAGGAAGTTGCGGGTCGCTGTGGTGTTCGGAGGGCGCAGCGCGGAACACGCCATCTCCTGTGTCTCGGCCGGGAGCGTGCTGGCCGCGCTGGACCCGGACCGCTACGAGGTGGTGCCGGTGGGCATCACCCGGAACGGGCGCTGGGTGCTGACCGACGGCGACCCGAGCCGGCTGGCGATCACCGGGGGAGTGCTGCCGGAGGTGTCAGCGGGCACCGCCGTCTCGCTGGTCGGTGACCCGGCCGGGCGCGGCCTGGCGGTGCTGGAGGCGGGGCAGGCGATCGGCCGGCTGACCGAGGTCGACGTCGTCTTCCCGGTGCTGCACGGCTCCTACGGCGAGGACGGCACCATCCAGGGTCTGCTGGAGATGTCCGGACTGCCCTACGTCGGCTCCGGAGTCTTCGCCAGTGCGGCGTCGATGGACAAGGAGTTCACCAAGAAGCTCCTCACCGCGGCCGGCATCCCGCAGGGCGACCACGTCGTCCTCCGCGACGGGACCGGTGCGCTGCGCGCCGACCCGGACCTGCTCGACGAGGCCGCGCGGGAGCGGCTGGGCCTGCCGGTGTTCGTCAAGCCGTCGCGGGCCGGATCGAGTATCGGCATCACCAAGGTGACCGACTGGGCGCAGTTCACCGACGCCGTGGCCACGGCGGCCGCGATCGACCCGAAGGTGATCGTGGAGGCCTCCGTCCCCGGTCGGGAGGTCGAGTGCGGCGTGCTGGCCGGCGTCGGCGGCGGGCTGCCCGAGGCGAGCCTGCCGGCGGAGATCCGGCTGCGGTCGGGCACCGACTGGTACGACTTCGACGCCAAGTACCTCGAGGACGCCGTGGAGTTCGACGTCCCCGCCGACCTGACTGCGGCCCAGACCGCCGCGGTGCAGGAGATGTCCCGCCGCGCCTACCTGGCGATGGACTGCCGCGGCCTGGCCCGGGTCGACTTCTTCCTGACCACCGACCCCGCGACGGGCGTCGACCGGCTGGTGGTCAACGAGGTGAACACGATGCCCGGGTTCACCCCGATCTCGATGTTCCCTCGGATGTGGGCGGCGTCGGGCGTGTCTTATCCGGAGCTGGTGGACCGGCTGGTGGCCAGCGCGCTGGACGGCGCCGGCCCGATCGGTGCCGACCCGACCACCGGATGACCTCGGGATGACGTCGCGGGGCCTGCGCAGCGCCGTGCTCACGGCGCTCGTGTTCGCCATTCCGGCCGGCACCGGGTGCACCGCCGCCGAGGGGGAGCAGCCGGGCGCGGCGAGCGCGAGCGGCTCCACGGCTGCGACGCCCTCGGCCACTTCCGGACTGGCGGCACTGCTGCTCGCCGAGGTGCCGTCCGGGCTGCCGCGGGTACCCGACGACGAGCTGGACCCGCCGGCGGGCCGTAAGTCGGTCGAGGACGTCGCCGGGTACGCGCCGGACGCCGGCCACCAGCGGCAGGTGCTGCAGGACTACGGCTACCAGTGGGGCTGGGAGCGGTTCTGGCGCACCGGTGACCGGCTGACCAGCGTCTTCCTGGACCAGTTCAGCGGCCGCGAGGGCGCGGAGGTCTACGCCGACGACCTGGCCCGCAATGACGCCGAGTACTACGGCGGGGTGCCCGACAGCGCCCCGGCCGGGCTGCCCGTGGGCTGCACGCTGCTGACGGTGGACGCCCCCGACCCGTCGGGGAAACTGTCCGGCCCGGCGGCGTTCGTGTGGTGCGCCGCCGGCGTGTTCACCGTGTCGGTGGCGGTGGTCTCCACGAGCCCGGCGGAAGCCCGCGCCGAGGTCGAGTCGGTCACCGCAGACCAGCTGGACCTGCTGCCGGTCGGCTGAGACAACGGGCGGGAAAATGTTCCTCCTCGGCCTACAAGGGCCGCGCGCTCCCGAGCTGCTGCCGACGGCTCGACCACTGCGAGGCGCGCATCGCCCGGGCGGCGGCCAGCAGATCGGGCCCGCCCGGCCCGGCGGCCGGCCGGACGCCGGCGGACGAGCCAGTCGCGACCGCCGCGGTCGGGAAGCGAGGACAGCGATGAGGCGCTCGACAGTTCGGCGAAGCCGTTCCGCTCCTGCACCGGAGGTGGGTCGATGAGCGAGCCGGTGCTGGTGCTGCGCGCTGGACCGCGTCCACGCCCAGGGTGGAACCACCGTGACCGCGCTGCGCGCAGTCGACCTGACGGTGTGCGCCGGCGAGCTGGTAGCGGTGATGGGCCCCTCGGGATCGGGGAAGTCGACCCTGCTGCACATCGCCGGCGGCCTGGACACCCCAACGGCCGGCTCGGTGGAGGTCGAGGGCCGCGACCTGGCCGAGCTGTCCGCGGCCGGATCGGCGGCGGCCCGCCGGCGCAGCGCCGGCTACGTCTTCCAGGACCTCAACCTGCTGCCCACGCTCACCGCGGCCGAGAACGTCGCGCTGCCCCGCGAGCTGGACGGCGTCCGCGCCCGCCAGGCCCGCCGGGAAGCGCGGCAGGCGCTGGAGGAGGTCGGCGTCGACGAGCTCGCCGACCGCTTCCCCGACGAGCTGTCCGGCGGTCAGCAGCAGCGGGTCGCGATCGCCCGCGCCCTGGTCGGCCCCCGGCGCCTGCTGCTCGCCGACGAGCCGACCGGGGCGCTGGACTCGACCACGGGGGAGGAGGTGCTGCGGGTGCTGCGCGCCCGGTGCGAGGCCAGGCGCGGCCGGCGTGCTCGCCACCCATGGGCGGGGTGTCCGGGCACGTGCTGGACGTCCCGCGGACGCTGCTGGGCGCCGTCGCCCGTGGCGGTGCCCCTGCTCGCCGTCACGGTCACCGGGCTGGTCGTCCGCTCCCGGTTGCCGATGGAGCGGCGGCTGACCTGACCGGTCAGCCGGCGGGGACCGGCTCGGTGTAGGGCAGCGCGGTGGCGATGATCGGGCTCAGCGCGGTCGGGACGGCGCTGTCCGCACTGGCCGGCACCCGGACCTCGACAGGCACGATGCGGTCCACCGTCGTCCACACGACGGTGTCGGGGTCGCTGGTGTCGACGAACCACTGGACGCCGCTGACAACCAGGGTGGCCGCGTCGGCGACGAAGCCGGCCGGCGGGGCGACGCCGCAGATGAGCACGACCGCGGGGTCGCCCCAGGCGTAGGCGTACGGGGAGTCCGACCGGACCATCCGCGAGTTCTCGCCGGCCAGCTCCAGGGGCAGCTGTCCCATCAGCACCGGGCAGGCCAGCTCGGCCTCGGCGGTCACCTCGGGGGTGTCCACGACGATCGTGGGCAGGTCGCCGCGCGGGGCGGACGTCGTCCCCTCGATGTCGGCGACCGGCCCGTTCCCGCCGTCGCCGTCCGGGCCGAGGACGTTGACCAGCACGACCAGGGCGACCACCACCGGGACCACGACCGCGGCCGCCAGCACCGCCGCCCGGCGCAGCACGGGGTCGGTGCCGGGCCGGGCGGCCGACGGTTGCGGGGCCGGCGGGGGAGGACCCGACGGGGCGGGCGGGGGGGCGGTGCTCAGGGCGTCAGATGTTCACGACAGGGCAGGTCAGCGTACGGGTGATCCCGTCCACCGACTGCACGCGGGCGACGACCAGCCGGCCGAGCTCGTCGACGCTGCCGGCCTCGGCGCGCACGATCACGTCGTAGGGACCGGTGACGTCCTCGGCCTTGGTCACCCCGGCGATCTCTCCGATGGCCGCGGCGACCGCGGCTGCCTTGCCGACTTCGGTCTGGATGAGAATGTAGGCGTGGACCACGGGCTGACCTTCCTCGGGCGTCACCGATCCGGCAACGGCTGGGGGCAGAACCGGCCCGCCGAACAGCGGGCCGACCGGCAACGTACCGCAGTGCTGCGGGGTGACCGGTGACGCGCCCCCGGCCGCTGGTGCCCACCCCGGACCGGGCGGACAGCGTCGGGGTGGTCGGCGAGTTCGGGGTGATCGCGCGGGTGCTGGCCCGGTCCGGGACCGCCGCGCTCGCCGACGTCGGCCCCGGCGACGACGCCGCGGTGCTGCGCACCCCCGACGGCCGCGTGGTGGCGTGCACCGACGTCCTGGTCGAGGGGCGGCACTTCCGTCGCGACTGGTCCTCCGGGGCCGACGTCGGCCACAAGGCCGCCGCCGCCAACCTCGCCGACATCGCCGCGATGGGCGCCGTCCCGACCGCGCTGCTGGTCGGGCTGGCCTGCCCGGCCGACACCCCGGCGACCTGGCTGGAGGAGGTCGCGGACGGGCTGGCGGCCGAGTGTGCCCCGTTCGGCGCCGCCGTCGTCGGCGGCGACACCGTGGCCAGCGCGCCGGGCTCCGCGGCCGTCGTGCTGTCGGTGACCGCCCTGGGCGACCTCGGTGGCCGGGCGCCGGTGACCCGCGGCGGCGCCCGCCCCGGAGACGTCGTGGCGGTCGCCGGCCGGCTGGGCTGGTCGGCCTGCGGCCTGGCGGTGCTGCGCCGCGGCTTCGCCAGCCCGATCGCCGCGGTCACTGCGCACCGTCGCCCGATCCCCCCTTACGCCGCCGGCCCGGCCGCCGCCGACGCCGGGGCGACCGCGATGTGCGACACCAGCGACGGACTGCTCGCCGACGCCGGCCACCTCGCCGCCGACAGCGGGGTGGTGGTCGAGCTCGACCGGGACGCGCTGACCCGTGCGTTCCTCGACCCGCCGGGCCCGCTGCAGCAGGTCGCGGCCGCGCTGGGCGGAGACCCGATGCTCTGGGTGCTCACCGGCGGGGAGGACCACGCCCTGGTCGCCACGTTCCCCGCCGACGCGGCGCTGCCCGCCGGCTGGCAGGTGGTCGGCCGGGTCGGGGCGGGTGGCCCCGCCGTCCGGGTCGACGGCCGCCCGGCGGCCGACGTCGCCGCCGACCTGGGGGCGGAGGGGACCGGGCATGTGCACTTCGGATGACATAGCCACTTCGGCTGAACGGTGGGTTGAGCAGACGAGGAGTGCGGTGCGGCTGTGGGCGGTGCGTTACGACGACGCGGTGGCGATCCAGCTGGTCGAGCAGGTGCAGCACGAGTACGTCGTCCGGTACGGGGGCCGGGACGCCGCACAGGTGGACCCGGACGAGTTCGCCGCCCCACACGGGCTGTTCCTCGTCGCCGAGGCGGACGGGGAACCGGCCGGGTGCGGCGGCTGGCGGGTCCACGGCACGGATGCGAGCGGAGGCACGGTGGTGGAGCTCAAGCGGATGTACGTCGCGCCCGGTTTCCGCCGGCACGGCATCGCGCGCACCCTGCTCGCCGCGCTGGAGGCGACCGCCGCCCGGGCCGGTCATCGGGAGGTGGTACTCAACTCCGGGGGACGCCAGCCGGAGGCGCTGGCGCTCTACGCGCGCACGGGGTACACACCGGTGCCCGGCTACGGCGTCTACGCGCAGTCCCTGGAAGCGGTGTTCCTGGGCAAGCCGCTCGAGGAACTCGAGCTCGACGAGCAGGAGGAGGTCGACGGATGGGCGTCGTGACGGTGTCGGCGTCGTTCGGCGCCGGCGGAGCGGACATCGCCCCGGCCGTGGCCGCGCGCCTGGGCCTGCCCTTCCACGACCGGGCCATTCCGGTCCAGGTCGCCGGCCGGCTCGGTGTGCCGGTGGCCGAGGCGGAGGCCAACGACGAGACGATCGCCCGCGGGCTGTGGCGCCTGATCACCTCGCTCGGCTCGATGCCCGACCCGGTCGGCGGCGTGCTGCTGACGTCCACGCTGCCCGACGAGCGGGCCTACCGGGAGCAGACCGAGCGGGTGCTCGGCGAGATCGCCGCCGGGCCCGGTGGAGTCGTGCTGGGCCGGGCCGCCGCGATGGTCCTCACCGACCGTCCCGACGTGCTGCACGTCCGGCTCGACGGCCCGCCGGAGCGGCGGCTGGCCGCCGCCGTGGGGCACCTGGGCCGGCCCGAAGAGGAGGTGCGCCGGGAACGGGACGCCGCCGACGCCGCGCGGACCGCCTACGTCCGGCACTTCTACCGGTGCGACCCGGCGCAGGCCAGGCACTACCACCTGGTGGTCGACAGCACCGCCCTGCCGCACGCGACCGTGGTGGACCTGGTGGTCGCCGCGGCGCGCGCCCTGGGCATCGGCGACTGAGGCCAGGAACGCGACAGACCCCGGAGGTCACGAGGACCTCCGAGGTCGATCAGCCCGGCGTCAGCGGGCGGGTGGAGCCGAGCGGAGCGTCAGCCCCGGACGACCTTGCCCGCCCGGATGCAGGAGGTGCAGGCGTTGATGCGGCGGCGGGTGCCCGCACCGACGACTGCCTTCACAGCCTGGATGTTGGGGTTCCAGCGGCGCGGCGTGCGGCGGTGCGAGTGCGACACCGACATACCGAAACCGGGCCCCTTGCCACAGACATCGCACACGGCAGCCACGGTCGATCACTCCCAGGAAGTTGGTTCAGAAGACATTCAGGAGACGCGGGGCGCAGAGTGCACCCGCATCAGGCTCGGTCCACTGTAGCCGGTGCCGCGCGGCGGTGTCGCCGGGGCCCGCCGGGCTCGCCCGGCCGGAGCTGTCGGTGCCCGCAGGTAACCTCCCGCACGTGCTGCAGGCGCTGGACGGAGCGGCGGTCGGCCGGTGGAGCCGCACCGTCGTCGACGGCCTGTCCGGCGCGCGCTCGCGACTCGACGAGCTCAACGTCTTCCCCGTGCCCGACGGTGACACCGGCACCAATCTGCTGCTCACCGCCGAGGCAGGGCACGCCGCCCTGACCGCGCGGGGCGACGGGCCGGCGGAGTCGCCGTGGACGGTGCTCGCCCGTGGTGCGGTGCTCGGCGCCCGCGGCAACTCCGGCGCGATCCTCGCCCAACTGCTGCGCGGGCTGGCAGACGACCTCGCCGGCGCCCGCGAGGTCGACGGCGCCACCCTGGCCGCCGCGCTGTCCGGCGCCGCCCGCACCGCTTACGGCGCCGTCGCCGAACCCGAGGAGGGCACCTTCCTCACCGTGGCCAGGGCCGGCGCGGAGGCCGCCACCGCCGCGGTGGCGGCCGGGCACCCCGAGCTGGCCGACGTCGTCCGGGCGGCGGCCGACGGTGCGCGCACCGCCCTGCTGGCCACCACCGGCCAGCTGGCCGTGCTGCGCGACGCCGGCGTCGTGGACGCCGGCGGGGCCGGCTGGTGCGTGGTGCTGGACGCCCTCCTCACCGTCGTGACCGGCATCGAGCCCAGCCGGCCCCCGCTGTCCGGGGCGAACGCTCGCCCCGGCCGCCGGCCCGTGCCGCCCCCGGTGCACCAGCCGGCCGACGGCCCGGGCAGCGAGGTGCAGTTCCTGCTCGCCAACTCCGACGAGGACGCCGTGGGTCGCCTGCAGGCCCGGCTGGGCGAGCTCGGCGACTGTCTGGTGGTCGTCGGCGTCGACACCCCCGGCGGCCGCGAGTGGAACGTGCACGTCCACGTCAGCGATGTCGGTGCCGCCGTCGAGGCCAGCATCGAGGCCGGCCGGCCGCACCGCATCTCGGTGACCCCGCTGGCCCGGCTGCGCCCGCCCGCGCCGGCCGCCGGCGAACGCGCGGTCGTCGCCGTCGCCTGCTCCGCCGGGCTGGCCGACCTCTTCGGCGGCGAGGGCGTCGCGGTCCTGACCGCGCCGGCCGACCAGGTCGAGGAGCAGGCGGTGCTGGCCGCCGTGCTGGGCACCGGGGCGGAGCAGGTCGTCGTGCTGCCCAACCACCCCGGGCTCACCGCTCTGGCCGCCCGCGCGGTCGAGCGGGCCCGCGAGGAGGGCCGGGACGCCGTCGTGGTGGCCACCCGCTCGCCCGTGCAGGGCCTGGCCGCCCTGGCCGTCGCCGACCCCACCCGCCGCTTCGGCGACGACGTCGTCACGATGGCCGAGGCGGCCGCGGCCACCCGCTGGGCGGAGGTCGTCGTCGCCGACGGGGAGGCGCTGACCTCCGCCGGTCGCTGCTCGGCCGGCGACGTGCTCGGCTCCGCGGAGGGCGACGTCGTCGTCCTGGGCAGCGACCCGGCCGCCGTGGGCCGCGAGCTGCTGGACCGGCTGCTGTCGGCCGGCGGCGAGCTGGCCACGCTGGTCGTGGGCGACGAGGACGACGTCACCCGGGGGCTCGGCGACGCGGTCTGCGCACACCTGGCCACCGAGCACCCGACCGTCGAGGTGGTCCGCTACACCGGCGGCCCGGGGGCGGTGCCGCTGTTGATCGGGGTGGAGTGAGTGACGTGGTGATCGCGATGGACACCGTGCTGGTCAGGGTGCTGGGGCCCAAGACCGCCACGGCCATGGCCGACCAGCTGGCCCTGCACACCGTCCGCGACCTGCTGCGCCACTACCCGCGTCGGTACGCCCGCCGCGGAGAGATGAGCAAGCTCGACGACCTCGAGGTCGGCGACCGGGTCACCGTGCTGGCCCAGGTGAAGTCGGCCAGCACCCGGCCGATGCGGCAGCGCCGCGGCACCCTCACCGAGGTCACCGTGGGCGACGGCGCGGGCAGCATGCGGCTGGTCTTCTTCACCAGCAAGCACGCCCACCTGAAGGTGGGGGAGTGGGGCCTGTTCGCCGGCACCGTGGGCAAGTGGCAGGGCGCGTTGCAGTTCACCCACCCCGACTGCCACGTGATCACCGGTGACGACGACGACTGGGCCCGTGCCCTGGTGCCGATCTACCCGGCGAGCAAGGACGTCTCCAGCTGGGTGATCCAGCGGTCGGTGAAGCTGCTCCTGGACGACCCGCACTCACTCGATGCCGCCCTCGACGACCCGATCCCCGAGCCGGTCCGCCGTCGGCACGGGCTGATCACCCTGGCCCGGGCGCTGGTCGACAAGCACCGCCCGGAGACCCTCGAGGACGTCGAGCGCGCCGACGAGCGGCTCAAGTGGGACGAGGCGCTGGTCCTCCAGGTGACCCTGGCCGCCCGCCGCCGGGCCGCGGCGCTGGAGCCTGGCATCGCCCGGCCGCGACGCAGCGGCGGCCTGCTCGATGCCGTCGACTCCCGGCTGCCGTTCAGCCTGACCGAGGGGCAGCGGGAGGTCGGCGACGAGCTGGCCGCCGAGCTGGGCCGTGAGCAGCCGATGAACCGGCTGCTGCAGGGCGAGGTGGGGTCCGGCAAGACGGTGGTGGCGCTGCGCGCGATGGCGCAGGTCGTCGACGCCGGCGGTCAGGCCGCGCTGTTGGCCCCCACCGAGGTGCTCGCCGCCCAGCACGCCCGCAGCCTCACCGCGATCCTGGGCCCGCTCGGCCGCGCCGGCGAGCTCGACGGCGACCCGGCCGGCACCCGGGTCACGCTGCTCACCGGCTCGCAGAAGGCCGCCGCCCGCCGCACCGCCCGGGCGGCGGCCGCCGACGGCAGCGCCGGCATCGTCGTCGGCACGCACGCCCTGCTCCAGGAGGGCGTGGAGTTCGCCGACCTCGGGCTGGTGGTCGTCGACGAGCAGCACCGCTTCGGGGTCGAGCAGCGGGACGCGCTGCGGGCCAAGGGCACCCGGCCGCCGCACGTGCTCGTGATGACCGCGACGCCGATCCCCCGCACGGTGGCGATGACCGTCTACGGCGACCTGGAGACCTCCACGCTGCGCCAGTTGCCCGCCGGCCGCGGCGGGGTGTCCAGCTCCGTGGTGCCGGTGGGAGAGAAGCCCGCCTGGCTGGACCGGGCCTGGGTGCGGGTGCGCGAGGAGGTGGCCGCCGGGCGACAGGCCTACGTCGTCTGCCCGCGGATCGGCGAGGAGGAGGGCAACGCGAACGACGGCAGAGGCCCCGACGAGGGCCCGGACGACGCCGACGGTGCGCCCCCCGACGAGAAGGGCAGCAGCAGCGACCGCCGTCCGCCGCTGGCGGTGCTCGACGTCGCCGAGGGCCTGCGCGCCGGACCGCTGTCGACGCTACGGGTCGAGGTGCTGCACGGCCGCCTGCCGCCCGAGGAGAAGGAGGCCCGGATGCGGGCCTTCGCCGCCGGGGAGGTCGACGTCCTGGTGGCCACCACTGTGGTGGAGGTCGGCGTCGACGTGCCCAACGCGACGGTCATGGTCGTGATGGACGCCGACCGGTTCGGGGTCAGCCAGTTGCACCAGCTGCGCGGCAGGGTGGCCCGCGGTGCGCACGCCGGGCTGTGCCTGCTGGTCAGCGAGGCGTCCAGCTCCTCGCCCACCGGGCAGCGGCTGGCCGCGGTGGCCGCCACCACCGACGGGTTCGAACTGGCCCGGCTCGACCTGGAGACCCGCCGGGAGGGCGACGTGCTCGGCGCCGCCCAGTCCGGCCGCCGCTCGGGGGTGCGCCTGCTGTCGCTGCTGGACGACGAGGCGCTGATCAGCGAGGCCCGGGTCGAGGCCACCGCGCTCGTCGAGAGCGACCGGGGGCTGGCCGACCACCCCGAGCTGGCCGCCGCCGTCGCCGCGCTGGCGACGGACGAGCGCGCCGACTGGCTGGAGAAGGCGTGACCCGGGTCATCTCGGGTCAGGCACGCGGACGGCGGCTGGCGGTGCCGGCCTCCGGGGTCCGGCCCACCGGCGATCGGGCCCGCGAGGGCCTGTTCAACTCCCTCGGCTCGCTGCTCGATCTCGACGGCGCCCGGGTGCTCGACCTCTACGCCGGCTCCGGCGCCCTCGGGCTCGAGGCGTTGTCGCGGGGGGCGGCCGAGGCAGTGCTGGTCGAGAACGGCCCGAAGGTGCTGCCCGTGCTGCGCGCCAATGTCGCTTCCCTCGGGCTCGCCGGCGCGCGCGTGGTCGCGGGTTCGGTGCCCTCGGTGGTGGCCGGGGCGGCGCTCGGGTCCTTCGACCTCGTGCTCGCCGACCCGCCCTACTCCCTCGGCGTCGTACCGGTGCTCAGCGTGCTGCAGGCGCTCGCTGACGGCGGCTGGTTCGCTCCCGAGGCGGTCGTGGTGGTGGAGCGTTCCAGCCGGGAGGAGCTCTGGGCGTGGCCGACACCCCTGACCGGGCTCCGCGATCGGCGCTACGGCGAGGCGTTGCTCCGGTACGGTCGGGCACCGTGAGGCGAGCGGTCTGTCCCGGTTCGTTCGACCCGGTCACCAACGGCCATGTCGACGTAATCACCCGTGCCGCCGCGCTGTACGACGAGCTGGTGGTCGCGGTCCTGGTGAACCCCGGCAAGGCGGGGCTCTTCGGGGTGGATGAGCGCATGGCGCTCATCCACGAGGCCGTGGTCGACCTGCCCAACGTGACCATCGACAGCTTCGAGGGCCTGCTGGTCGACTACTGCAGGGCACACGACGTTCCCGTGGTGGTCAAGGGTCTGCGCGCGGTCGGGGACTTCGAGTACGAGCTGCAGATGGCCCAGATGAACCGCGAGCTCGCCGGCGTGGAGACCCTGTTCGTGCCGACGGCCCCGCAGGTCGGCCACCTGTCCTCCAGCCTGGTGAAGCAGATCGCCAAGTTCGGCGGCGACGTCTCCTCGCTGGTGCCCAAGGCGGTCAACGACCGGCTGGTCGCCGCCCGCCCGACCAGTGCAGGAGGTACCTCATGACCGAGGTCGTCTACCGGCTCTACGAGACCGTCGACGAGCTGACCACGGTCATCGAGAACGCCCGCAGCCTGCCGATGTCCAGCTCCTGCATGGTCCCGCGCGACCACCTGCTCGACCTGCTCGACGACCTGCGGGAGTTCCTGCCCGAGGAGGTGCAGCAGGCCGGCGCCATCGTCGAGCAGCGCACCGAAATCCTCCAGCAGGCCCAAGCGGAGGCGGAGCGGCTGACCGGGCGCACCCGCAGCGAGAGCGAGTCGGTGATCGGCACCGCCCGCCGTCAGCGCGACGAGCTCATGGGCACCGCCCGCCGTCACCGCGACGAGCTGCTCACCGCAGCCCAGGCCGAGGCGGACGACCTGCTGACCCGCGCCGAGGCCGCGGCCGAGCGCTTGGTCACCGAGGGTCGCCGCCGACGCGACCAGCTGATCGCCGACGGCGAGGCGCAGCACGACGAGCTGGTGGCTGCCGGGCAGGAGGAGCACGACCGGTTGGTCACCGAGACCGAGGTCTACCGTGGCGCGGTCGACCGGGCCGATGAGCTGGGGGCGCAGACCGCCGCCGAGGTGGCGCGTATGCGCGCCGAGGTCGACGAGTACGTCGACACGCGGCTGGCCGACTTCGGGAACACCTTGTCCCACATGATGCGTTCGGTCGATGCGGCGCGGGGGACCCTGCGCCAGCCCTGACCGCCCGGTGCCCGGATCCGCGCACCGGGACGGCGCGTGCACAGCATCGGGTAGGCTCGACGTCTGTCCGGTCGCTGACCGCCCCCGCACCCGTGGGGGCCGCGCCGGCCGCCCCCACTGCCGACGATGAGTACTGACATGCCTGCTGCACCCTCGCCCCGCCCAGGCGCCGCGTCTCCGGACGCCCGGCGTCCCGCTGCCGACCCGTGGAAGGTGGACCTGCGTGAGCTCGGCCGCCGGGCCGGCTCGATGCGCGACTGGAAGAAGACCATCCCCGCCCCCGAGCGCTGGGGGATCGAGCTGATCGGCGTACCCGAAGGCGCCCCGGTGGAGCTGCACCTGCGCCTGGAGTCGGTCATGGAGGGCGTGCTGGTCTCCGGCGAGGTCGACGCGCCGGTCACCGGCCAGTGCGCCCGCTGCCTGGAGCCGCTGTCGGACACCCTGCACCTGCACGTCCAGGAGCTCTACGCCTACGCCGGCAGCACCACCGAGGCGACCAGCGAGGAGGACGAGGTCCGCCGCATCGAGGGCGAGCGCCTCGATCTCGCGCCGCTGGTCCGCGACACCGTCGTCCTCACCCTGCCGCTGGCCCCCACCTGCACCCCGGACTGTGCCGGCTTGTGCGTCGATTGCGGCGAGCGCCTCGACGACCTCCCCGCCGACCACTCGCACGAGGTCATCGACCCCCGGTGGGCCGGGCTCGCCGCCCGTCTCGCCGATCAGACCGACAGCGCGGAGGGGTCCCAGCCGGGATCCACCCGCACCAACCCAGAGGAGAACTGACCGTGGCCGTCCCGAAGCGGAAGATGTCCCGGAGCAACACCCGCTCCCGCCGGTCGCAGTGGAAGGCCACGGCCCCCACCCTGGCGCCCTGCCCGAACCCGGCCTGCCGCGAGCTCAAGCCGCCGCACCAGGCGTGCCCGACCTGCGGTCAGCACGACGGCCGCCAGGTCCTCGCGGTCTGACCCGATCCTCCGCAGAACCCAGCGTGGCGACGACAACCACTTCTGAGGTGTCCCCGGCCGGCCGGACGGCGGCCGGGGAGGCCAGCGGTGGGTCGCCCGCTGGACCTGAGCACGGCCGGACGGCGGCCGCCTGGCTGCTCGACGCCCTCGGCGTCGAGCTCCCCGGGGACCTGCTGTACCTGGCGCTGACCCACCGCTCGTACGCCTACGAGCACGGCGGCCTGCCGACGAACGAACGTCTGGAGTTCCTGGGCGATTCGGTTCTCGGCCTGGTCGTCACCGATGAGCTGTACCGCAGCCACCCAGAGCTGCCCGAGGGGCAGCTGGCCAAGCTGCGGGCCTCGGTGGTGAACATGACCTCGCTGGCACGGGTGGCCCGCGCCCTCGGCGACGGCGGCATCGGGCCGTACCTGCTGCTCGGCCGCGGGGAGGTGACCACCGGCGGCCGGGAGAAGGACTCGATCCTGGCCGACGCCCTCGAGGCGTTGCTGGGCGCGGTCCACCTCGGACTCGGCCTGGACACTGCCTCACAGTTGGTGCACCGGCTCTTCGACCCGCTGCTGGCCGAGTCGGCCACCCGCGGCGCCGGCCTGGACTGGAAGACCAGCCTCCAGGAGCTGGGCGCCGCCCGGGGGGTGGGCGCCCCCATCTACGCGGTCGAGGACGACGGTCCCGACCACGCCAAGACCTTCACCGCCGCGGTCCTCCTCGGTGGCACCGTCTACGGCCGCGGCACCGGGCGCACCAAGAAGGCTGCCGAGCAGGAGGCCGCCGAGACCGCCTGGCGCGCGTTGACCACCGAGGACTGAGCCGTGCCCGAGCTGCCCGAGGTCGAGGTGGTCCGGCGCGGACTGGACCGCTGGGTCATCGGCCGGCCGATCGCCGCGGTCGAGGTGCACCATCCGCGCGCGGTCCGCCGGCACCTGGAGGGCGGCGACTCCTTCATCGCCACCCTGACCGGTCGCACCCTCACCGCCGCGCACCGCCGTGGCAAGTACCTCTGGCTGCCGCTGGCCGAGCCGGACGGCGCGTCGTCCGGGCGGGCGCTCGTCGCCCACCTCGGGATGAGCGGACAGCTGCTCGTGGAGAAGCCCGAGGAGCCCGACGAGGTGCACCTGCGCGCCCGGTTCCGGTTCGCCGACGGTGGGCGCGAGCTGCGCTTCGTCGACCAGCGCACTTTCGGCGGACTGGTGGTCGAGGACGCCGACGGGGACGGCTTCCCACCGCGGCTGGCGCACATCGCGATCGATCCGCTGGACCCCGGTTTCGACGAGGCCGCGTTCACCGCCGCGCTGCGCCGGCGGCGCACCGAGGTCAAGCGCGCCCTGCTGGACCAGACGCTGATCGGCGGGGTCGGCAACATCTATGCCGACGAGTCGCTCTGGCGCGCCCGGCTGCACGGCGCCCGCCCCACCGACCGGCTCACCCGGGCGCAGGTGGCCGACGTGCTGGACGGCGTCCGCAGCGTGCTGGCCGAGGCGCTGGCCCAGGGGGGCACGTCCTTCGACTCCCTCTACGTCGACGTCAACGGCCAGAGCGGCTACTTCTCCCGGTTCCTGGCCGTCTACGGGCAGGAGGACCGGCCGTGCCCGCGCTGCGGGATGGCGATCGTCCGGGAGTCGTTCATGAACCGGTCCAGCTACAGCTGCCCGAGCTGCCAGCCACCCCCGCGGCCCCGTCGGAGCGCGAGATGAGCGACCGGGTGCGTGTCGTCGCGCAGGTGGGCGGGCTGGTGCAGGGCGTCGGCTACCGCGCCTTCGTCGTCCGCCGGGCCGCCGCGGGTGGAGTGTCCGGCTCGGCGACCAACCTGGCCGACGGGCGGGTCGAGGTCATCGCGGAAGGTCCCGCCGCCGACGTCCGTGCGCTCGTCGCGGACCTGTCCGGGCCGGACGCTCCCGGCCGGGTCGCGGGGGTGGAGCAGCGCGAGGAGGAGCCGCGGGGTCTAGCCGGCTTCACCGCGGGGTGACGAAGATGACATCCTGCCGAGCTCGGGGACTGCGCCGCGCCGTTGACCGCGGTCCCCGCTGGTGTCACCCTGAGTGCACCCCACCCGCGCCGACCGCCCTCACCGACGGTGCGACGGGATCCCTCTCGCACTCGGAAAGGCCGCTCAGCCATGGCCAAGGCACTGTTCGGTTCGATCGTCGCTCCGCACGAGCTTCGAGTAGCCGAGGAGAACGCCGCCCTGCGCACCCGGGTGCGCCGCCTGGAGCAGCAGCTGGCCGAGCTGCGCGAGGAGCGCGACGCGGCGATCGCCCGCGAGCTGCTCAGCATGGCCGGCGAGCACACGGCCGAGCCCGCGCTCGCCAGCACCTCCGCCTGACGCCGTAGGCGTGGTGGCCCCCTGAAGGACCCCGTCCTCCCCACCCTTCGCACGCTCAGGGCGGGCTCCGGGACGGGGCCGGCAGTGCAGCCGCTGGACTAGATTGTGCTCCTGTGCATCTGTCTAGCCTGACGCTCAAGGGCTTCAAGTCCTTCGCGTCCGCCACGACGTTGCGCCTGGAGCCTGGCATCACCGCCGTCGTCGGCCCCAACGGTTCGGGCAAATCCAACGTCGTCGACGCCATCGCCTGGGTCCTCGGCGAGCAGGGCGCCAAGAGCCTGCGCGGCGGCAAGATGGAAGACGTCATCTTCGCCGGCACCGCCGGCCGTCCGGCGCTCGGCCGGGCCGAGGTGACCCTGACCATCGACAACACCGACGGTGCGCTCCCAATCGCGTACACCGAGGTGTCGATCACCCGCCGCATGTACCGCTCCGGGGAGAGCGAGTACGAGATCAACGGCGACAAGGTGCGGCTGCTCGACGTCCAGGAGCTGCTCAGTGACTCGGGCATCGGCCGGGAGATGCACGTCATCGTCGGCCAGGGACAGCTGGACGCCGTGCTGTCCGGCCGCCCAGAGGACCGGCGTGCGTTCGTGGAGGAGGCGGCCGGCGTCCTCAAGCACCGCAAGCGCAAGGAGAAGGCGCTCCGCAAGCTCGACGCGATGCAGGCCAACCTCGACCGGCTGGCCGACCTGACCGCCGAGCTGCGCCGCCAGCTCAAGCCGCTGGGCAAGCAGGCCGAGGTGGCCCGCCGGGCCGCCGGGGTGCAGGCGGACCTGCGCGATGCCCGGCTGCGGCTGCTCGCCGACGACCTGGTGCAGCTGCGCGACGCCCTGGACTCCGATGTCGCCGACGAGAACGCGGCCCGGGCGCGCCGGGCCACCGTCGAGGCAGCCCTCGGGACGGCGGCCGGCACCGAGTCGGCGCTGGAGACCCAGCTCGCCGCCGACGCCCCTCGGCTGGCCACCGCCCAGGACACCTGGCACCGGCTGTCCACCCTGGCCGAGCGCTTCCGCGGTGTCGGACAGCTCGCCGGCGAACGGCACCGCCACCTCACCGCCGTCGCCCCGGCCAGTGCCCCCGGCCGGGACCCCGACGCCCTGGACGCCGAGGCCGACCGGATCGAGGCCACCGAGCGCGAGCTGGCCGACAACCTCACCGCCGAGCGGTCCAGGCTGGCCGCCGCGGTGACCGCCCGCACCGAGGTCGAGCAGGCCCTCACCGACGCCGAACGGGCGCTGGTCGCCGCCGCCCGGGCGCTGGCCGACCGGCGCGAGCAGCTCGCCCGGCTCTCCGGTCAGGTGGCCGCCGGCCGGTCCCGGGCCGCCGCCGGGCAGGCGGAGATCGAGCGGCTGGCCGCCGCGGCCGCCGAGGCCGCCGACCGCGCCGAGACCGCCGCCGATCGGCTCGTCGAGCGGCGCGGGTCGCTGGACGACGCCGCCGACTCCGACCTCGGCCTGGTCACCGCGCACGCCGACGCGGTCACCGCGCACACCGCCGCCGTCCGGGCGGTGACCGAGCTGGCCGCGGCCGAGCGCTCCGCCGAACGGGACCGGGCCGGCTGGCTGGCCCGCCGCGACGCCCTCGCCCAGGGCCTGACTCCGGCCGACGGCGCCGCGGTCGTGCTGGCCGGCGACCTGCCCGGGGTGCTTGGCCCCCTCGCCGAGTGCCTGCACGTCCGGACCGGGGACGAGGTGGCGATCGCCGCGGCCCTGGGCGGCATGGCCGATGCCGTCATCGTCGCCGGGGTCGCCGAGGCCGCGGACGCGCTCACCCACCTCAAGGACGGCGCCGGCGGCCGGGTCGGGCTGCTGGTCGCCGCCGGCCTGCCGCCGGTGACCCGGGACGGCTGGCCGGAGCTGCCGGCCGGGGCCTGCTGGGCGCTGGACCTGGTGGCGGCTCCTCCCGAGCTCGCCCCTGCGTTGGCCCGCGCGCTGGAGCGGGTGGCCGTCGTCGCCGACCTGCCCGCGGCGGTCGCCCTGCTCCGCACGCACCCCCGGGTCCGGGCGGTCACCGCCGACGGGGACCTGCTGGGCGCCGACTGGTCCCGCGGCGGCCAGCCCGACGCACCGTCCGGGCTCGAGCTGCGGGCCCGCGTCGACGAGGCCGCCGCCGAGCTGACCCAGGCGACCGCCGGCGCCGAGGACCTCGCCGAGCGGCTGGCCCAGGCTCGGCAGGCCGCCGCCGACCGGTCCGCCGACGTCGAGGCGGCGTTGGCCGCCCGGCAGGTCGGCGACCGGGCGCGTTCCGCGGTGGCTACCGAGCTGGCGGAGCTGGGGGCGGCGGCCCGGTCCGCGGTCGCCGAGGCCGAACGGACCGACGCCGCGCGGGTCCGGGCCGAGCAGGCATGGGAGCAGGCCGGTGCGGGGCTGATCGAGTGGGAGCAGCGGCTGGCCGAGGCCGAGGCCGCACCGATGGACGCCGAGCCGGCCCCCGACGAGCGGGACCGGCTGCGCGCCGCGGCCGGCGCCGCGCGGCAGGCCGAGACCGAGGCCCGGCTGGCGGTGCGCACCGCCGAGGAGCGTGCCCGCTCCCTGGCCGGGCGCGCCGAGTCGCTGCGCAGGCAGGCCCGCGCCGAGCGTGCGGCACGGGAACGGGCGGCCGCCGCCCGGGTGGCCCGGGAGCGTGGCGCCGGGGTGGCCGCCGGCGTCCAGGCCGGCGCCGAGGCCGTGCTCACCGCGTTGGCGACCTCGCTGGCCCGGGCCGAGGCCGAGCGGGAGGCCCTGGCCGAGGCCCGCACCGGGCGGGAGGCGCAGCTGCTCGTCGTCCGGGCGCAGGTGCGGGAACACACCGCCGAGCTGGACCGGCTCACCGACGAGGTGCACCGCGACGAGGTCGCCCGCGCCGAGCAGCGGCTGCGCATCGAGGCGCTGGAGGCGCGGGCCGCCGAGGAGTACGGCGTCGACCTGCCCACCCTGGTCGCCGAATACGGCCCGGCCGCGCTGGTGCCGCCCACCCAGGCGCAGGTCGCGGCCGCCGAGGCGGCTGGCGACCCCGAGCCGCAGCCGGTCCCCTACGACCGGGCCACCCAGGAACGGCGGGCGGCCCGCGCGGAGCGCGACCTCGCCACCCTGGGCAGCGTGAACCCCCTGGCCCTGGAGGAGTTCGCGGCGCTGGAGGAGCGGCACACGTTCCTGGCCACTCAGCTGGAGGACCTCAAGGCCACCCGGCGTGACTTGCTGACCGTCGTCCGCGAGGTCGACGCGCGCATCCACGACGTCTTCGCCGCCGCGTTCGCCGACACCCAGCGGGAATTCACCGAGGTCTTCGCCACCCTCTTCCCGGGCGGGGAGGGGCGGATCTTCCTCACCGACCCCGACGATCTGCTCACCACCGGCGTCGAGGTCGAGGCCCGGCCACCGGGCAAGAAGGTCAAGCGACTGTCGCTGCTGTCCGGCGGGGAGCGCTCGCTGACCGCCGTCGCGCTGCTGGTCGCCATCTTCCGGGCCCGGCCCTCGCCGTTCTACGTGCTCGACGAGATCGAGGCCGCCCTGGACGACGTCAACCTGGGCCGGTTGCTCACCCTCGTCGAGCAGCTGCGTGGCACCTCGCAGCTGATCGTCATCACCCACCAGAAGCGGACGATGGAGATCGCCGACGCCCTCTACGGGGTCAGCATGCGTGGCGACGGCATCACCGGGGTGATCAGCCAGCGGCTGCGGGAGCCCGACGTCGCCTGACGACAGCCACGGGAGCATCGACCGAGCTCTGCGAGGAGGGAGCGGATCGGGGCGCGGGGTCAGGCCGGCGGGCACCGCCTGAGCCCGTCGAGGGCTGCAGCGAGGCCGTCACGTCGTTCGCGGCGTCGCCTCTCGGCTCAGGGCCGGTCCGGCGCGAGTCGGAGGCACGCGGTCACGGTCGCCAGGATCAGCAGGCCGGCGGCTACGTCGGTGGCGGTCGCCAGCCTGGCTGCGAGCAGGGCTCCGGCGACCAAGAGCGCGGCCGAGGCCGCCCCACCGATCCCTCGCAACGCGAGCAGCAGCGCCAGGTCCGGGGTGGCCGCACAGCCGAGCAGGCTGATCGTCGCCACCGCGGCGCAGCTCCGCAGCGTGGTCGTCAGCCCGACGCGCGCCAACAGCGCGGGGAGGCCCAGGGCGCCGGCCAGATAGCCGACCGCGTTGGCGGTCTCCAGCAGTCCGGCCTGGGCGTAGCTCCAGCCCAGCTCCGCCCGCATCGCCGGCAGCAGGACGCCGTAGCCGAACCGGGACAGTCCTAGCACGGTCGCCGCCAGGCTCAACATGATCGCTGCGCCGATCCATCGCCGGCCGGCGATGTCGGCGACCGGTGCGGTCGCGGGCGCGTCCATCCGGCGGCCTACAGGTCCCGTGCCCAGTTCTGCCCGACGAGGTCGTGTCCGAAGCTGGCGTGGCGCTCCTCGTCGACGAGCTCGAACCCGGCCGCCACGTAGATCCGGCGGGCCGAGGCCAGCGCGTCATTGGTCCACAGGGTCATGCGCCGGTAGCCGGCCGCCCGGGCGAAGTCCAGGCACGTGCCGACGAGGAGGCCCCCGGCACCGAGGCCGCGCGCAGCGGGATGGATAAGGAGAATCCGCAGCTGGGCGGTCGCCTCGTCCGCCGTCACGCAGAAGACGCACCCGGCGCGCTCGCCGTCGACCTCCGCGATCCAGGCGGCCTCCCTCGCCGGGTCGTCATCGCCGGCGTAGTCGGCCACGATGCGGGCCACCAGGGCTTCGAAGCTGGTGTCCCAGCCGAACTGCTCGGCGTAGACCTCGCCGTGCGCCATCACCACCCAGCCGAGGTCGCCCGGCCGTCCGAGCCGGCGGATCACGACCTGCGGAGGACCGCCCGCGGGTCGAAGACCCTGACCTCCCGACTGCACCATGTCTGTTCCTCGCTCAATGCGCGCCCAACTGACACAACTGTTTCAGTCGTGCCAGCATGGCGGCATGCGGGACCGGGAGGCAACCCCATCGGCACGACAGACGGAGTTGCTCGAAGCTGCCTACGGCTATGTCCTGCAGCATGGGCTGGGCGCTCTGTCGCTGCGGCCGCTCGCAGCCGCGATCGGATCGAGCCCTCGAGTTCTGCTCTACCTGTTCGGGAGCAAGGAGGGCCTGGTCCGGGCGCTGCTGGTACGTGCCCGCACCGACGAACTGGACCTGCTCGCCCGGCTGCGTACGGGAGACCGACGGGACGACGGGAACGGAGCCGGGCTGGCCGAGGTCGCCGAACAGGTGTGGTCCTGGCTGGCGGCACCGGGACACCGGGACCTGCTGACCCTGTGGGTCGAGGGGTACGCGCGCTCCCTGGTCGATCCGGAGGGGCCGTGGGCCGGCTTCGCCCTCGCCACCGTCGAGGACTGGCTCGCCGTGCTGGCCGGCGCGCAAGATCCCAGCCAGCGGCACACCGCGACCGGACGAGCGGAACGGACGCTCGCCCTGGCCGTGCTGCGCGGCGGACTGCTCGACCTGCTCGCCACCGGCGAGCTCGAACGGACGACCGCCGCGGTGCACCGGCACCTGACGGTGCTGGCCGGAGCCGACCGGCAGGGTCAGACGCCGGAGCGGACCCCGAGGTCGACCAGCAACGGATGGTGATCGGAGCACGCCGAGCCGTCGAGCACCTGGGCCGCGGGAACGGTCACGCCCGCCGACACCCAGACCTGGTCGATCCGGACGTGCGGACGGCGGGCGGGGTGCGTGCGGCCCTCGTCGCGGTGCAGCGACCACCGGCCGCCCTGGTCGGCCCGCACCGAAGCCAGGGGCCAGGCGTCGGCGAACCGCTGGCGCAGTGCGTCGAGCTCCGGGGCACCGGCGTCGGCGTTGAGGTCACCGGCCACCACGCCGGCCTCGCCGGGTCCGGTGTGCAACTCCACGACCGCCGCGGCCTGGGCGGCCCGGTCGGCCGCCGACCGGGAGCTCAGGTGGGTGGTGGTCACCCACAGCGCGCAGCCGTTCAGCCGCACCCGGACGCGCAGGGCGCTGCGCGGCTCCCCGCCGCCGGGCAACAGGTGCACGGCGCGGTCCAGGACGGGCAGTCGGGACAGCAGCGCGTTGCCGTACTGCCGGCGCTCGGGCGTGCCCGGCCGGTCGATCGCCGGGCCCCAGGCCAGCCCCATGTCCAGCGCCCGAGCCAACAGCAGCGCCTGGTCGACCCCCTCGCTGCGCGGCCCGAAGTGCCGGTCGACCTCCTGAAGGCAGATCACGTCGGCGTCGGTCGAGGCCAGCAGCTGGGCCACCCGGGCCAGGTCGTGCCGGCCGTCGTCGCCCACGCCGTGGTGAACGTTGAACGTCACCAGGCGAACCGGGACGGCGGCCGGGCCTGGCGGGCGGGTTACGACAGCTCGGCGTCCAGCACCTGGTCGAAGTGCGGGCGCCCGTCGTCGTCCCGGCTGGTGGCGAACAGCCGGAACCGGGCATTGCGGCCCTCGAGCACCAGCTCGCCCAGTTCGTTGCCGAAGAACGGACCCGCCTCCTTCTCCCACCGCAGCTGGGACGTGCCCACCCGGGCGAGCCCGCCGATGCCCCGGGTGATCGCCCGGGCCCATCGGCTCCAGCCGACCTTGAAGCCGATCTCGATGGCGTGCGGAGCCTGGTTGTGCAGCGGGGAGACGGTGAGTTGGTGCACCCTGCTACGCAGCCCACCGGGCCGCACCAGCTCGGCGGCGTAGGCGTGGTGGACGTCGCCGGAGAGCACCAGGGCGGTGGCCGGTGCCGCGCCGAAGTCGCCGCGGGCGGCGGCGACCAGGGTGCGGCCCAGCCGCTCGAAGGACTGCCCGAAGGCGGCCCAGTGCTCGAGGTCGGCGGCCTGGCGCAGCTTCTCGGCCAGCTTCCCCAGCGGCCGGCCGGCGTGCCGGGCGGCGAGCGTCTCGTTCCAGCGCTCGATGTGGTGGACGGCGTGTGGCAGCAGCCAGGGCAGCGAGGTGCCGATGAGCAGGTGATCCACGCCGTCCTCGACCGAGCGCTGGACCGCGGCGTCGATCCAGGCGAACTCGTCGTCGTCGAGCATCTTTCGGTCGTTCTCGGTCAGCACCCGGCCGGCCCGGCTGTCGACCATGATCAACCGGGCGGAGCCCCAGTGCCGCACGTAGCTCCAGCGCACCGACTCCGGCTCCTCGTCGGCGGCCCGGGCCATCTCGTCCAGCATCGGGCCGGCGTCGTCGGACCCGTCGTCCCGGGTGCTGATCGCCTGCCAGGTCACATTCTGCGACAACTCGTGCGGGGACAGGTTGCCCAGGTGCTGGTAGACCCAGTAGCTGGTCAGGCCGCCGCAGATGCGCTTCTTCCACCAGTCGGTCGGCGTCACCTGCGCGCGCCAGGTCGCCGAGGTGTTCCAGTCGTCGATCATCTCGTGGTCGTCGAAGACCATCGAGGACGGGATGGTCGACATCAGCCAGCGCACCTGCGGGTCGCCCCAGGACTCCGCGTAGAGCCGGGTGTACTCCTCGAAGTCCGAGGCCTGGGCGTCGGTGCCCGGCTCCAGGTCGCGGCGCAGCGCCAGCCAGTTCTCCGTCCCCGGCGCCACCTCGTCGGCGTAGACCTGGTCGCCCAGCAGGACCAGGGCGTCGGGCCACTCGCCCTCGGGGGTGTCGGAGATCTGCCGGGCGTAGCTGTCCAGCGCGTCCGGCGGGATGCCGTCGCGCACGTCGACCGTGGTGGGCGTGGCGTAGCGGCACGAGCCGAAGGCGATCCGGAAGGGCCCCGGGCGACCGACGGTGCGGATGCGGCTGGGCGGGAGGGCCGAGTGCGGCTGCGGCCAGACCGGTTGCCCGTCCAGGTGCACCTCGTAGGGCGTGGTGCTGCCGGGCTCCAGGTCCTCGACGACGACCAGGGCGTAGTGGTGGCCGTGCACGCAGAACGTGCGGGCACTGCGGCCGAGCACGGTGACCTCGCACGGCCGGTCGGTTTCCACCCAGATGGTGGCCGAGACGGGGTCGACGTGGCGCAGCGCGGGGCCGAGGAGCAGAAGGGGCCGGGTGCCGGGGGTCTCGGGCATGTCCGACAGCCTGCCCGATCCACGGGGCCACCGGGTGCGACGGTGCCCGGCCGGGGACGTGCAGGGGCTGGGAGACTGGCGGCATGGAGTTCGTGCTGATCGCGATCGCGATCCTCGTGGTGGCCCTGCTCGTCGGGGTCAGCCTGCTAGTCGGCCGGGGACGCCGGACCACCCGGCTGGACGCCGACGACGCGGCGGGCACGACGCTGACCCGGCCGCGGCCACCGCAGCCGACAACGGACAGCGCACCGCCGCCCGCCCTCGGAGGAGCGACGGCCGCGGACCTCTACACCGGGCCACCCGCCCCGCCCGAGGCACCGGTGGAGCTGCCGCCGGCCGAGCCGGAGCCGGGGCTGGTCTTCGAGACCCCACTGCCCTCGGCCGGCCGGCTGGTGCGGCTGCGCTCCCGGCTGGCCCGGTCCCAGTCCTCGCTCGGTCGCGGCCTGCTCACGGTGCTGGCCCGGGAGAAGCTCACCGAGGACGACTGGGAAGAGGTCGAGGAGACGCTGCTGGCCGCCGACGTCGGCATCTCCGCGACCACCCAGATCGTGCAGCGGCTGCGCACCCAGACCCTGGTGCTGGCCACCGCCTCCGGTGCGGACCTCCGGTCACTGGTGGTGCGGGAGCTGACCGCCGTCCTGGGGCCGGACCTGGACCGCACGCTGGCCACCGACCGGCACGATGGCCTGCCGGCCGTCATCCTGGTGGTCGGGGTGAACGGCGCCGGCAAGACGACGACGGTGGGCAAGATTGCCCGGGTGCTCGTCGGCGACGGCAAGAGCGTGCTGCTGGGTGCCGCCGACACCTTCCGCGCGGCGGCGGCCGACCAGCTGGAGACCTGGGGGGAGCGGGTCGGCGTGCTCACCGTGCGTGGCAGGGAGGGCGGCGACCCGGCATCGGTGGCCTTCGAGGCGGTGCGCACCGGCGCCGAGGCCGAGGTGGACGCCGTCCTGGTCGACACCGCCGGCCGGCTGCACACCAAGTCGGGGCTGATGGACGAGCTGGGGAAGATCAAGCGAGTGGTGGAGAAGCAGGCACCGGTCAGCGAGGTGTTGCTGGTGCTGGACGCGACCACCGGCCAGAACGGCATCGTCCAGGCCCGGGTGTTCACCGAGGCCGCGCACGTCACCGGCATCGTGCTGACCAAGCTCGACGGCACCGCGAAGGGCGGGATCGTCGTCTCCGTGCAGCGCGAGCTGGGCATCCCGGTGAAGCTCATCGGCCTCGGCGAGGGCCCCGACGACCTCGCGCCGTTCGAGCCGGAGGCGTTCGCCGAGGCGATCGTCGGCTGATCCGCTGAGGGGTCACTGAGGCCCCTGAGGGCCGCGCAACAGGACTGGAACACGGGGGCCGACACGCAGTGGTGAGTTCACCACTGCGAAACACGTCCGCGCCGCCTGCGGAAACACGGTGTCGGCACGGTTGTCCCCGCGTCGCCGTCCCCGGCAGCGCCTTCCCGACTCCTCAGGAGGTTGCCGTGGACACCGGCGACACCGCCTGGGTCCTGGCCAGCGCCGCACTGGTGCTGCTGATGACCCCGGGTCTCGCACTCTTCTACGGCGGCATGGTCCGCGCGAAGAGCGTGCTGAACATGATGATGATGAGCTTCGGGGCACTCGCGCTGATCAGCGTGCTCTGGGTGCTCTACGGCTACTCGATGGCCTTCGGGAACGACGTCGGCGGCGGCCTGCTGGGCGCCCCGCTCGAGTTCTTCGGCCTGCAGGGCCTGCTCGGGACCGAGGGCATCGAGGGCGGCTTCGCCGCCACCCACCTGGTCGCCACCATCCCCTCGATGGCCTTCGTCGCCTTCCAGGCCGTCTTCGCCATCATCACCGTCGCCCTGATCTCCGGTGCGATCGCCGACCGGGCCCGCTTCGGCCCGTGGATGCTCTTCGCCGGTGTCTGGGCGACGATCGTCTACTTCCCTGTTGCGCACTGGGTCTTCGCCTTCGACGGCGCGCAGTCCGAGACCGGCGGCTGGATCGCGAACAAGCTGCTGGCCATCGACTTCGCCGGCGGCACCGCGGTGCACATCAACGCCGGTGCGGCCGGCCTCGCCCTCGCCCTGGTCCTCGGCAAGCGCCGCGGCTTCGGGCGGGACCCGATGCGCCCGCACAACCTGCCGCTGGTGATGATCGGCGCCGGCCTGCTCTGGTTCGGCTGGTTCGGCTTCAACGCCGGTTCCGCCCTGTCGGCCAACGGCCAGGCCGCGGAGGTGTTCGTCACCACCCTGGTCGCGACCGGTGCCGCGGCGCTGGGCTGGCTGCTGACGGAGAAAATCCGCGACGGGCACGCCACCTCACTCGGTGCGGCCTCCGGGGTTGTCGCCGGGCTGGTCGCCATCACCCCGTTCTGTTCCTCGGTCACGCCGCTGGGCGCGATCGTCGTTGGCCTGGTCGCCGGCGTCCTCTGCGCCCTGGCCGTGGGCCTGAAGTACAAGCTCGGCTACGACGACTCCCTCGACGTCGTCGGCGTCCACCTGATCGGTGGGCTCTGGGGCACGATTGCAGTCGGCTTCTTTGCCTCCGCGGCCACGACGGCCGGCGTGGACGGGCTCTTCTACGGCGGCGGCCTCGACCAGTTGTGGCGCCAGGTCGTCGGGGCGCTCGCCGTCCTGGTGTACTCGTTCGTCCTCACGCTGGCCATCGGGTCCCTCATCCAGAAGACCATCGGCTTCCGCATCACCGAGGAGGAGGAGGTCAGCGGCATCGACAGCGTCGTGCACGCTGAGACCGCCTACGACTTCGCCTCCCTCGGCGGGAGCGGTGGCGCCACACTGGTCGGCCAGGCGCGCCCTCCGTCCCAGGACACGGCCCGTCACACCGAAGGAGCGACCCGGGCATGAAGCTCGTCACCGCGATCGTCAAGCCATTCAAGCTCGACGACGTCAAGAACGCCCTCGAGCTGATCGGCATCGCCGGGCTCACAGTCTCAGAGGTCCAGGGTTTCGGCCGGCAGCGTGGGCACACCGAGGTCTACCGCGGTGCGGAGTACCAGGTGGACTTCGTCCCCAAGGTGCGCATCGAGGTCGTCGTCAGCGAGACGGACGCCGCCCGGGTGGTCGACGCCGTGGTCGAGTCGGCCTCCACCGGCCAGATCGGCGACGGCAAGGTGTGGGTCACCACGATCGACGAGATCGTCCGGGTCCGCACCGGCGAACGTGGCGCCGACGCGCTCTGACCTCCGGGGAATGGCAACCGTGCTCGACACCGACGTACTGCCAGGCCTGAGCCGCACTGAACGGGGGGCGGTGCTCGAGAGCTGGCTGACCGGTCTGCTGACCGAGGCGGTGGCCGGCACGCCGCGGCCCGCGCCGCGCCGTGGTGCGGCCTCCGTCCCGGACGACACGGGGGTGGCGCTGGTGGCCGTGGGCAGCCTCGGACGCCGGGAGCTACCGCCGCACGGGGACCTGGACCTGGTCCTGGTGCACGATGGCCGCGCCGGGATCGGGGCGATCGCCGACGCACTCTGGTACCCGATCTGGGACGCCGGCCTGCGGCTGGACCACTCGGTGCGCACCGTCGGGGAAGCGGTGTCGGTCGCCGCGGGAGACGTCAAGGCCGGCCTCGGTCTGCTCGACGTCCGGCTGGTCGCCGGCGACGCCGCACTCGCCGCGACCCTGCGCAGCGCCACGCTGTCCTCCTGGCGCCAGCACGCGAACGAGCTGCTGCCGCAGCTGCGCGACCTGCGGCGCACCCGGGGCCGGCAGGTCGGCGAGCTGGGCTTCCTGTTGGAGCCTGACCTCAAGGAGGCCTACGGCGGGCTGCGGGAGGGGCAGGTGCTGCGGGCGCTGGCCGCGGCCCAGTTGGCCGACGAGCCGCCGGCCGATGCGGGGGAGGCCTACGCCTTCCTGCTCGACGTCCGGGACGCCCTGCGCCGGTCCAACGGCCGGGCCGGCGACGCCCTCGTCCGGCAGGCGCAGCGCCCGGTCGCCGAGGCGCTCGGGATGGCCGACGACGACGTCCTGCTGCGCCAGGTCAGCCTGGCCGGACGGCGGCTCGCCTTCGTCGCCGACGAGACCTGGCGCCGGGTGGATGCCGCGATGGTGCGCCGTCCCCGCTCGCGCTACCGCCGGGTCCGCCGCGAGCCGCTCGCCGAGGGGCTGGTGCGGCAGGGCGACGAGGTCGTGCTCGCCCGCGACGCGCGTCCGGCCGTCGATCCGGGCTGGTGCTGCGCGGCGCCGCCGCGGCCGCCCGGGCCGACCTGCTGCTGTCGCCCTACACGCTCAAGGTGCTGGCCGCGCACGCTCCGCCGCTGCCCGAGCCGTGGCCGCCGGAGGTCCGCTGGTCCTTCCTGCGGCTGCTGGCCAGCGGGCGCAGTGCGGTGCCGGTTCTGGAGCAGCTGGACCAGGAGGGGCTGCTGTCCCGGATGCTCCCCGAGTGGGACCGGGTGCGCTCGCTGCCCCAGCGCCATCCGTGGCACCGGTTCACCGTCGACCGGCACCTGGTCGAGGCCGCGGCTGCGGCGGCGGAGCTGACCCGCGACGTCGACCGGCCCGACCTGCTGCTGGTCGGGGCCCTGCTGCACGACATCGGCAAGGGGTGGTCCGGCGACCACAGCGTCGTCGGGGAGGTCATCGCCGCGGAGATGGCCGCCCGGATGGGCTTCTCCCCGCCCGACGTCGCGGTGCTGGCCGCGCTGGTGCGCCACCACCTGCTGCTGCCGGCGACCGCCATCCGGCGCGACATCGACGACCCGGCGACCATCGAGCGGGTCGCCGCCACCATCGGCGGGGACCCGGGGCTGCTGCAGCTGTTGCACGCGCTGGCCCAGGCCGACGGCGCCGCCACCAGCACGTCGGCGTGGTCGCCGTGGAAGGCGCACCTGGTCGCGGCGCTGGTGGCCCGGGTGCACGCGCACCTGGTCGCCGCGCCGGCGCCCGGGCCGGTGCTCGAACCGACCGAGCCGCAGGTCACTGCATCCACGCCGGGGGTGCCGGGGAGCGGTGGAACGGTCACCGTCGGGGTGCAGAACGTTGCCGACGGGCAGCAGGTCACCTTCGGGGCCCCCGACCGGCCCGGCCTGTTCAGCCGCTGCGCGGGGGTGCTGGCGCTCAACCAGCTCGACGTCCGGGCCGCGAGCATCTCCGTCGCGGACGGGCGGGCCACGTCGATCTTCGCCGTCCGGCCGCGGTTCGGCCGGGCACCGGTGCCCGAGATCCTCGCCGACGGTCTGCGGGCTGCGCTGGAAGGCACGTTGCCGCTGGCGGAGCGGCTGCGGCAGCGGGAGGTCGACTACCGCCAGGACGGCGCACGGTCGGCTGCGCCGCGGGTCTCCTGGCACGATGCGGAGGTGGCCGACGCGGCCAGCACCATCGTCGAGGTGCGCGCCGGCGACCGGGCCGGGCTGCTCTACCAGCTCACCACCGCGCTCGCCGACGAGGGACTGGACGTCACCTCGGCCCGGATCGAGACGCTGGGTGCTGACGCGCTGGACTCCTTCTACGTCTGCGATCCGGGGGGCACGGGGATGGATGCGGAGCGGCGACGGCGGGTCGAGGTGGCGCTGACCGCCGCCGCCCGCGGGGTCGCACCAGACCTGGCCGCGGAGGGCAAGGCCGACACGCCGGGCTGAGGTCTCCGAATCCGTCGTACCCCCGTGCCACCGTGGACGGCAGCCGGTGGGGAGCGCCCCGCCGAGCTGATCGCGGACAAGGGGGACGTGTCGTGGAGCACCCGACGTGGCCCTGCCCCACCTGTGGGCAGGACACCGAGTTCGAGCAGCCGACCTGCATCGACGGGCACACCGAGGACGGCGGGGAGTGCCCAGAGTGGGCGTGCGTCCACTGCGGCACGGCGATGATCAGCGGCGACATCGCACCGGCCGCGGCCGAGGTCTGGCACCGCGCCGCCTGAAGAAGGACCTCTCTGCCCCGGCCCGCTCCTGGGGCCCGGCCCGAGCGTGCGAGGGTCGGGGAGGAGCGGGTCCTTCCCTTCGCGGCGGGCCCCTGCAGAGGAGCCATTACGCTGGGGATGGTGGCGTGACGGCCCCGGGGTGGCCCCGGGAGCCCGAGCCGTGCTGCCCGGTTGCCGGCTCCGCCCGGCAGGCCGGCCGGCGGCTGCACGCCTGACTGTTTGAGGACGTGTTGTGTTCGAGACCCTCTCCGACCGCCTGGACAAGGTCTTCACCGGTCTGCGCGGCAAGGGCCGGCTCTCCGACGAGGACATCGACGCCACGGCGCGGGAGCTCCGCATCGCGCTGCTCGAGGCCGACGTCGCGCTGCCCGTCGTCCGCTCGTTCATCGCGGCGGTCAAGGAGCGCGCCCGGGGGGCGGAGGTCTCGCAGGCGCTGAACCCGGCGCAGCAGATCATCAAGATCGTCAATGAGGAGCTGGTCGGCATCCTCGGCGGGGAGACCCGGCGGATCCGGTACGCCAAGACGGCGCCGACGGTGATCATGCTCGCCGGGCTGCAGGGCGCCGGCAAGACCACGCTGGCCGGCAAGCTGGGCCGCTGGCTGAAGTCCCAGGGCCACACGCCACTGCTGGTGGCCGCCGACCTGCAGCGCCCCAACGCCGTCCAGCAGCTGTCGGTCGTCGCCGGGCAGGCCGGGGTCGACGTCTTCGCCCCTGAGCCGGGCAACGGCGTCGGCGACCCGATCGCGGTGGCCGCGGCGTCCATCGACCACGCCCGCCGCACCATGCACGACGTCGTCGTCGTCGACACCGCCGGCCGGCTGGGCATCGACGCGGAGCTGATGGCCCAGGCCGCCGGCATCCGTGACGCCGTGCATCCCGACGAGACGCTGTTCGTGGTCGACGCGATGATCGGCCAGGATGCCGTCACCACGGCGACGGCGTTCCAGGAAGGCGTCGGCTTCACCGGCGTCGTCCTGACCAAGCTCGACGGCGACGCCCGCGGCGGTGCCGCGCTGTCGGTGCGGCACGTGACCGGCCAGCCGATCATGTTCGCTTCCACCGGTGAGAAGCTCGCCGACTTCGACGTCTTCCACCCCGAGCGGATGGCCTCGCGCATTCTGGGGATGGGCGACGTGCTCACCCTCATCGAGCAGGCCGAGCAGGCGTTCGACGCCGACCAGGCCGAGGCGATGGCGAACAAGCTCGCTTCCCGGCAGGGCTTCACCCTCGAGGACTTCCTCGAGCAGATGCTGACCATCCGCAAGATGGGGCCGATCGCCAACCTGCTCGGCATGCTCCCGGGGGCGGGTGCGATGAAGGAGCAGCTCAAGCAGGTCGACGACCGCGACCTGGACCGGACTGCGGCGATCATCCGGTCGATGACCCCGACCGAGCGGGTCACCCCGAAAATCATCAACGCCTCGCGCCGGGTGCGGATCGCGAACGGCTCGGGTGTCAGCGTCACCGACGTCAACCAGCTGCTGGAGCGGTTCGGCCAAGCCCAGAAGATGATGGGCCAGATGGCCGGCAGCATGGGCCTGCCCGGCATGGGCCCGATGTCGAAGAAGCAGCGCGGCCGGCAGATGCAGGCCAAGAGCAGCAAGAAGGGCAAGGGGAAGGGCAAGGGCGGCCCGGCCCGCCGGCCGATCGGCGCCCCGGGCGGCATGCCTGGCGGTGGATTCCCCGAGGGCGGGATGCCTGGTGGGATGCCTGGCCTGCCGCCGGGGCAGGGACTGCCGGACCTGACGAAGCTCCGCTTCGACACCCCCGGGGACGAGCGGCCCGGCCGGTGACCGGCCTGCCCGCCCCGGACCTGCCCGACCTGCACCTGGCCGGGGTGCTGCTGCCCGAGGGCGACGACCGCGACCTGTGGGTGCACGGCGGGCGGATCACCTTCGAACCGGTGCCGGGCGCCGAGACGGTCAGCCGCGACGGTTTCGTCGTCCCGGGGCTGGTCGACGCGCACTGCCACGTCGGGATCTCCCGCGGCGGCGGGCGCGTCCCGACCCTGGCCGGTCTGCGGGAGCAGGCGCTCAGCGAGCGGGCCGCCGGGGTGCTGGCACTGCGCGACTGCGGGTCGCCGGTCGACACCCGCGCCCTGGACGACGACCCGGAGCTGCCCCGGATCATCCGGGCCGGCCGGCACCTCGCCGCCCCCCGTCGCTACATCCCCGGCCTTGCCCTCGAGATGGAGCCGGGCGACCTGGTGGAGGCCGTGCGGACGCAGGCCCGCCGCGGTGACGGCTGGGTCAAGCTGGTGGGCGACTGGATCGACCGCGGCGTCGGGGACCTGGCGCCGGAGTGGCCGGCCGACGTGCTCGCCGAGGCGATCGCGGCGGCGCACGCGGAGGGCGCCCGGGTCACGGCGCACACCTTCGGCACCGACGCGCTCCCCGGGCTCATCGGGGCCGGCATCGACTGCATCGAGCACGGCACCGGCCTGACCGAGGAACTGGTCGGGGAGATGGCCGCCCGCGGCACGGCCGTCGTCCCGACGCTGGTCAACGTGGAGAACTTCCCGGGCTTCGCGACGGCGGGGGAGAGCAAGTTCCCGGCGTACGCCTCGACGATGCGGCGGCTGTACGCCGGGTCCGGCGCGGTGGTGCGCGCGGCGTACGAGGCCGGCGTCCCAGTCTTCGCCGGGACCGACGCCGGTGGTGGCATCGACCACGGCCGGGTCGCCGACGAGGTCCGGGCGCTGCACCGGGCCGGCCTGCCCGCTGAGGCGGCGCTGGCCGCGGGCTCCTGGGCGGCGCGCACCTGGCTGGGGTTGCCCGGCATCGAGGAGGACGCCGAGGCCGATTTGGTGGTCTACGAGACCGATCCGCGCAAGGACCTTGACTCGCTACAGCGACCGCAGCGGATGATCCTGCGTGGTCGCGTGGTCGCGTAGACCGCTCCGTAGCGAGCGCCAGCAACCGGGTCGCAGGGTGTGGATCAGTGTGTCGCTTGTTCCTGTCTCGCCCGTGGTCAGCACCGGCGGCTCGTCCATTCCGACGTCGAGTCGCGGCGCCTGCTCGCCGACCCACCCGGGGCGCCCCGGGCCGTCGCCGACCTGGTCTTCTCGCGGTGGGCGAGCGGCTTCCTGGCGGTCATCCGGGATTGAGCCACGCTGGTCTCGCCCGAGATCACCGCACGGCGTGCCGGGCGACCTCAGTGGCCAGCACGCCCAGTGCGATCGTGTCGAGGTCGTGGGGCCGTCGTCGGTGCGCTGACGGTCAGAGGACGTCGCCGTCCTCAGGGGTGTGGAACGGGTTGATGGCGCGAGCCATGCGGCGTGCACGTAACGGCCCAGCTGCGCCAGTCCCCGATCGTCCAGCTGGGCGTCGGCGACCACCGGGGTGAGCATGGTGTTGTCCCTGTGCCGGGCCGCTCGCGCGCTGCCGAGAGTTGCTTCGGCGCGATCGGCTGCGGCGTGCCGACGACCCGTGATTGGGTCGAGGTGTCCGCGCACCACCCGTCCGCTGCGGTCGTGGACGGCGCCAAGGGATAGTTGACCACGGTGAGCACGGCCACCGTCACCGGCCCGGCTGTCGGGCAGCGGGACCGCACCGGTGAGCTTGCTGTCGGCCACGAGATCAGTGTGCGAGGGGAACCGTGATGTCGGCGACCAGGGAGTCGTGGGGTCAGGACACCAGCCGGACCGGTAGCCCGAGGTCAGCCGCGTTGCGGGCCAATGGGTTGTCCAAGGTCCACAGGGCTGTACCGAGCCGTTCTGCCAGGCATATGTAGGTCGAGTCGGTGGCGTGCCGTCTGCGGAGACGAGTGGTGATGGCAGCCACTTCCCGGCCGTCCCGAATCAGCTCGAACGGATGCAGGACCAGCCCTAGGGCCGTGAGATCGGTCCAGATCGCGTTCACGTCACTGAGCTCGAGCGCACCGTCGAACACCAGGCGGGCGAGAACGTCGGCGACCTCGTACGGCAATACGGCGGGGGCGTGCATGTCCTCACCGGCGTTCATCCAGCTCTGCAGCTGTGTTTGGACGGCATCCTGTCGTTCGTCAGCGACGACCACGGCGATGATGACGCTGGCGTCGACAACCACGCTCACCGGTGCGGGTCGAGCGCGTCCCGGGCGTCGGCGACCAGCGCCACGGCGTCACCCGGGGTCCGCTGCTGAGACCGGGCCACCAGCCGGTCGAGCGCCGTTCGAGCGTTCTCGCGGCCTGTAGCGGACACGTCCGCGCTGAGGCCCGCGTGTACCAGCATGCGGGCCAGCGTGCCTGGGCGGACCCGAAGTTGCCCGGCCTGCTTCGCCAACTCAGCGTGGTCCGCCTCGTCGAGGCGAACGGTGATGGCCCTGGTCATGACTGTCAGACTACTTGCACGGCACAGAGCGATGCGTTTCGCATCGCCACAAGAGTGCGCACGGCTACCGGCCCGGCACGACGTGAGAAACCCGCTGGCCGTGGTGTGAGTCCCTAGGGCGACAATCAGCACCGTGTTGTTGCGGATGTCCTCCCTGTTCCTGCGCACCCTGCGCGATGATCCGGCCGATGCCGAGGTCCCCAGCCACCGCCTGCTCGTGCGCGGCGGGTACATCCGGCGGGCCGCGCCGGGTGGCTTCACCTGGCTGCCGCTGGGCTGGCGGGTGTTCCGCAACGTCGAGCGCGTCGTCCGCGAGGAGATGGACGCGATGGGTGCGCAGGAGGTGCACTTCCCGGCGTTGCTGCCCCGCGAGCCCTACGAGGCGACCGGCCGGTGGACCGAGTACGGCGACAACGTCTTCCGGCTCAAGGACCGTCGCGGCAACGACTTCCTGCTCGGCCCCACCCACGAGGAGATGTTCACGCTCCTGGTGAAGGACCTCTACGGCTCCTACAAGGACCTGCCCGTCTCGCTCTACCAGATCCAGACCAAGTACCGGGACGAGGCGCGGCCCCGGGCCGGGCTGTTCCGCGGCCGCGAGTTCACCATGAAGGACAGCTACTCCTTCGACGTCGACGACGCCGGGCTGGACCGCTCCTACGCCGCGCACCGCGATGCCTACATCAGGATCTTCGACCGGCTCGGCCTGGACTACGTGATCGTCTCGGCGATGTCCGGGGCGATGGGCGGGTCCAGGAGCGAGGAGTTCCTGCACCCGACCGCGATCGGCGAGGACACCTTCGTGCGCTCGCCCGGCGGCTACGCGGCGAACGTGGAGGCGGTCACCACCGTCGTCCCCGACTCCGTCCCGTTCGACGGGCTGCCCGAGGCGCACGTCGAGGACACCCCGGACACCCCGACCATCGACAGCCTGGTGGCCGTGGCGAACGAGCGGTTCCCGGACGCCGGGTACACCGCTGCGTCCACGCTGAAGAACGTCGTGGTGACCCTGGCGCACCCCGACGGCACCCGGGGACCGCTGGTGATCGGCCTGCCCGGCGACCGGGAGGTCGACGCCAAGCGACTGGAGGCGCAGGTCGCCCCGGCTGAAGTGGAGCCGTTCACCGACTTCGCCGCCCACCCCGACCTGGTCCGCGGCTACATCGGACCGCAGGTGCTGGGCACCGAGGGGAAGTCGGGCATCCGCTACCTGGTCGACCCCCGCGTCGTCCCCGGTACGCGCTGGATCACCGGGGCCAACGAGGCCGGCAAGCACGTCTTCGACCTGGTCGCCGGCCGGGACTTCAGCTGGGACGGCGTCGTCGAGGCCGCCGAGGTGCTTCCCGGTGACCCCGCGCCCGACGGCTCGGGACCGCTGGAGCTGGCCCGCGGCGTGGAGATGGGTCACATCTTCGCCCTGGGTCGCAAGTACGCCGAGGCGCTGGACCTGAAGGTGCTCGACGAGAACGGCAAGCTGGTCACCGTGACCATGGGCTCCTACGGGGTCGGGGTATCCCGCGCCGTCGCTGCCATCGCCGAGTCCACGCACGACGAGCTGGGGCTGGCCTGGCCGCGGGAGATCGCCCCCGCCGACGTGCACCTGGTCGCCACCGGCAAGGACCCGGCGATCTTCGAGGCCGCCGAGGCCCTCGCCGGCGAGCTGGTCGCCGCCGGGCTCACCGTGCTGTTCGACGACCGGCCGAAGGTCTCGCCCGGGGTCAAGTTCAAGGACGCCGAGCTGCTCGGGATGCCCACGATCGTGACCGTGGGCCGCGGGGTCGCCGAGGGCGTGATCGAGCTGCGGGACCGGGTCACCGGGGAGCGCACCGAGGTGCCGGTGGCCGACGCGGCCAGCTCGGTCCTCACCGCCGTCCGCGGCTGAAGAAGGACCCCGTCCTCCTCACGCCTCGCAAGCTCGGCGCGAGCCTCTGGACGGGGCCGACCGAGGCCGGTCCGCTCAATGGGCGGCTACGAGCTCAACTTCGTAGCCGTCGGCGTCGGCCAGGTAGGCGGCCCGGTGCTCCGGACCGCCGGCGAACGGGTGGCGGTCGGGGAACAGCAGCTCCCACCCGTGCGCGGGCGCCTCGGTGACCAGGGCGTCCAGTTCGACGGCCGATCCCGCGCGCAGAGCCAGGTGGTTCAGCCCCGGAGAGCGGCGGTCGTGCCGGTCGCTGGTCAGCGCCGGCGACTGCTCCAGGACGACGTACACCCCGCCGCGACGCCAGGACCGGCCGTGCTCCCAGGTCTGGAACCGTTCGGCCCCCAGCGACTCCAGCAGCCAGCCCCAGGACCACTCGGCGCGGGCCAGGTCCGGCACCCAGAGCTCGACGTGGTGCAGCAGCTCGGGAGCCGGCTCCGACGCTGGGATGGGGCACCTCCGGGTCGTCTGGCATGATGGGGGGGCGAACACGGCGGTGGGCGGCCCTCTCACCGTTGCCGTCCGTGTCCCTCGCTCCGCCCCGGCGTGCCCCACGCGTCCGTCCGGCGGGCAACACCGAATCTCAGTACGAGGAGTACACCACCCACCGTGGCCACCAAGATCAAGCTCATGCGACTGGGCAAGATGCGCGCGCCGTACTACCGCATCGTTGTCGCCGACGCCCGCACCAAGCGGGACGGCCGGTCGATCGAGACCATCGGCAAGTACCACCCGAAGGAGGATCCCTCCTTCATCGAGGTCGACGCCGAGCGCGCCGCCTACTGGCTCGGTGTCGGCGCGCAGCCGACCGAGGCCGTTGCCGCCATCTTCCGGGTGACCGGTGACTGGCAGAAGTTCAAGGGCGAGGCCGCGCCGCCGCCCATGAAGGTCGCGGCCCCCAAGGCCGACAAGAAGGCCATCTACGAGGAGGCCGCCCGCGCCGCCATGGGTGAGCCCGCCGCCGACGCGACCACCCCGCGCAAGAAGGCTGCTCCCAAGGCCGCCGCCGCCGACGAGGCGCCCGCCGCCGCGCCGGCTGCCGACGAGGCGCCCGCCGCCGCGCCGGCTGCCGACGAGGCGCCCGCCGCTGCGCCGGCTGCCGACGGGGCGCCCGCCGCTGAGCCGGCTGCCGACGAGGCGCCCGCCGCTGAGCCGGCTGCTGCTGAGCCGGCTGCTGCCGCGCCGGCCGCGACCGAGACGCCCGCCGAGTAAGACGTGCTCGAAGAGGCGCTCGAGCACCTGGTCAAGGGCATCGTCGACAATCCCGACGACGTCGCCGTCGACCTGGTCAACGGCCGGCGTGGCAAGACCCTCGAGGTCCGGGTGCACCCCGATGACCTCGGCAAGGTCATCGGCCGCGGCGGGCGGACCGCCAAGGCGCTTCGCCAGGTGATGACCGGCGTCGGCGGGCGTGGCCTCCGGGTCGACGTCGTCGACACCGACGGGCGCTGAGCACCCCGCGCGTGGGTGCCACACCTGAGCCCATCGACACCGTGGTGGTCGGCCGCATCGGCCGGCCCCACGGTGTCCGTGGTCTGGCCACCGTCGAGGTCCGCACCGACGACCCCGACCTGCGGTTCGCCCCCGGTGAGGTGCTGACCACGGAGCCGGCCGAGCGTGGCCCGCTCACCGTCCTGGACAAGCGCTGGCACAGCGGCACGCTGCTGCTCCAGCTGGCGGGTCCGGACGGCCGGGTGTTCGGCGACCGCGAGTCCGTCGACACCCTCCGCAACACCCTGCTGATCGTCCCGGTCGCCGAGCTTCCCGAACTCGAGGACCCGGACTCCTTCTACGACCACCAGCTCGTGGGGCTGCGCGCCCAGCTGTCCGATGGGACGCCCCTGGGCGAGGTCACCACGGTGCGCCACGAGGGCACCGAGCTGCTCGTCGTCCGCCGGCTGGACGGCCGCGAACTGCTGATCCCCTTCGTCAGCGCCATCGTGCCGGCCGTCGACGTGGCCGCCGGTCACCTCGTCGTCGACCCGCCCGAGGGCCTGCTGGAGCTCTGAGGGCCTGTGCGCATCGACGTCCTGACCATTTTCCCGGAGTATCTGGCGCCCCTCGGCCAGTCGCTGCTGGGCAAGGCCGCGGCCCGCGGGCTGGTCTCCATCAGCGTGCACGACCTGCGGCAGTGGACCGACGACGTCCACCGGACCGTCGACGACGCCCCCTACGGCGGCGGGCCGGGCATGGTGATGCGCCCCGAGCCCTGGGCTCGCGCGCTGGACGCCGTCCGTCCGCCCGGCACCCGGCTGGTGGTGCCCACCCCGGCCGGCCGTCCCTTCACCCAGGCGACCGCTGCGGCCTGGGCCACCGAGCCCGGCCTGGTCTTCGCCTGCGGCCGCTACGAGGGCATCGACCAGCGGGTCGCCGACTGGGCGGCCGACAGCGGCCCGGTGTCGGAGATCTCGATCGGTGACTACGTGCTGGCCGGCGGCGAGTCCGCGGTGCTGGTCATGGTGGAGGCCGTCACCCGGCTGATCCCCGGCGTCGTGGGCAACGCCGACTCCGTCGAGTTCGACTCGCACGCCGACGGCCTCCTCGAGGGGCCGAGCTACACCCGGCCGGCCAGCTGGCGCGGTCACGAGGTCCCGGCGGTGCTGCTGTCCGGCGACCACGCCGCGATCGCCCGGTGGCGGCGCGCGCAGTCGCTGCGGCGCACCGCCGACCGCCGTCCCGACCTGCTGGGTGCGCTGCCCGACGGCGCCCTCACCGTCGCCGACCGGGCGGCCCTGGACGCCGACCTGCGCCCGTGACCGCCCCGGTCTGGGTCCGCCCGGCCAGCCGTGTGCTCGTGCTCGACCCGCAGCAGCGGGTGCTGCTGCTCGGCTCCCGCGGGCCGACGCCGGACCCGCAGGGGCCGATTCACTTCTGGTACACCCCCGGCGGCGGCGTCGAGGACGGCGAGGACCTGCGCACTGCGGCCGCCCGCGAGCTGGCCGAAGAGATCGGCCTGGTGGTGCCCCCTGCCGCGCTCGAGGGCCCGGTGTGGCTGCGTCGGCACGTGTGGCCGTGGGGGGACACCCTCATCGACTCCCGCGAGACCTTCTTCGTGCTCCGCGACGTCGTCCACGAGGTCGACCCCCGCGGGCGGATGCCGGAGGAGCTGCTCGGCGACGAGCCGCACCGCTGGTGGAGCGCCGAGGAGATCGCCGCGGGCGCGGTCGATTTCGTGCCGCGAGAGCTCGGGACGGTGCTGCCGGACCTGCTGACGGGTCCGTGGGGTGGCCCCCCGCGCGTCGTCGACTGAAGTTGTGGCACAGTAGAGAGCTGCTGCAGGCCGTCGGCTGATGTCGACGGTGGCTCCGTGTCCACCGGTCTGGCGACCAGGCGGGTGCAGAGCGCAGCCCCCCGGTACGGAGCACCGGGACACCCCGCTGTCCGTACCGCGTACGAGCCACCGAGACTGAGGACTGCTGCGATGAACACCCTGGACGCCCTCGACGCCGAGTCGCTGCGCGACGACATCCCCGAGTTCCGCCCCGGCGACACCGTGAAGGTGCACGTGCGGGTCATCGAGGGCAACCGCTCGCGCATCCAGGTCTTCCAGGGTGTCGTCATCCGCCGTCAGGGCGGTGGCATCCGGGAGACCTTCACCGCCCGCAAGGTCAGCTTCGGCGTCGGCGTGGAGCGCACTTTCCCGGTGCACACCCCCGTGGTGGAGAGGATCGAGGTCGTCACCCGTGGTGACGTCCGACGGGCGAAGCTCTACTACCTCCGTGAGCTGCGCGGCAAGGCCGCCAAGATCAAGGAGAAGCGCGAGACCGTCGCGCGCTGACGCGACCCCTCGTACTCACCCGACCGGGCCGGCTGCTTCCTGCAGCCGGCCCGGTCGCGTTTGCCGGCCTGTCCAGCCCCGGAACGTAAGCTGTCCGCGATGAGCACCGACCGGCCCGCGGGGCCTGCCGACGCCGCCGGGAGGCGGACCCGCGACGAGGCCCCGGCCGGTCCGGAACAGGACGGCGTGTCGGCGGCCGCGTCCTCCTCCGCCGAGGCTGCCCCTGCGGCGGCCCGCTCCTCCCGGTTCGGGCGCCGCCGGCCGGCCGAGGCCGAGAAGAAGGGCTCGCTGCTGCGCGAGCTGCCCGTGCTCCTGGTGATCGCCTTCGTGCTGGCCCTGCTGGTCAAGACGTTCCTGGTGCAGGCCTTCTTCATCCCGTCCGGGTCGATGGAGCAGACCCTGCACGGCTGCACCGGCTGCACGGGTGACCGCGTCCTGGTCAACAAGATCCCCTACTGGTTCGGTGAGCCCGAGCCCGGCGACATCGTGGTGTTCAAGGGCCCGGACACCTGGGACCCCGAGATCTCCGTGGCCGAGCCGAGCAATTGGTTCTCCGGCGCCCTGCTGGCCCTGGGCCGTGCCGTCGGCGTGGCTGCCCCCAGTGAGGATGACTACGTCAAGCGGGTCATCGCCACCGCCGGGCAGACCGTGCAGTGCTGCGACGCCGAGGGCCGGGTCACCGTCGACGGCCAGCCGCTCGACGAGCCGTACATCTTCGAGCCCACCCCGATCGAGAGCCGCGCATTCGGGCCGGTGATCGTGCCCAAGGGCCGGTTGTGGGTGATGGGCGACCACCGTTCGATCTCCGGTGACTCGACCAAGCACATCACCGACAAGTACTCCGGCACCATCGCCGTGGACGACGTCATCGGCAAGGCCGCGCTCATCGTCTGGCCGCTGGACCGCATCACCGTGCTGGACAGTCCGGACATCCAGGGCCAGGACCAGGCCGCTGCCTCGGCCGAGGGTGCGCCCATGGCGCTGGGTACGGCTGCGGTGGCGGTTCCCTACGCCGTCGGGCTGGTGGGCGCTGTCCCGCTCACCGCCCGGCGGCGCCGGCGCCGCTCCGGAGGCGGTGCCACGCGGATGAGCGGGCCGTCCCGGCGGCCGCCGGGCACCGGTTGGCGGCGCATCCGGCCGGCGCCGCGTACCCGTCCGGGTCGGGAGCCGTCGGGCGACTGATCCGCTATTCCGGGAAGTGCGCGGCCCGCTGGACCGCGCCGTCAATGCCGATCGACGCCTATTCTCTCGAGTGGGAATGGGCTTCGCGCCAATCGTGTGGCGTGTTCGGCAAAGTAATTGTACGAGGTTGTTAAAGCACTCCGTTCACCCTTCCGATGGAGAAGTCAAGAGCCACCGGAAATCGAAACGGAGAGTCACAGTCATGTCTGCCCCCCTGGCGAACACCCGCGGCGTCACCCGCGTTCTCATCCTCGCTGACGCCCCGGTCCTGCGCCGCGGGCTGCTCAGCATGGTCAACGAGACGGCCGGCATGCAGGCCGTCGGGACGCCGGGCGAAGCCCGCCGTGCGCTCACCCTGGCCGAGTCCGCCCGCCCCGACGCCGTCGTGGTGGAGCTGGGCTCCGGCCGGGCCGAGACGCTCAACGCCTGCCGCGACATCCGCCGCCGCTTCCCCCAGGTGGCGATCGTCGCCCTGGCCACCTCCGAGGATGCGGCCGTGGTCAACGAGGCGCTCGCCGCCGGCGTCCGGGGCTACCTGCTGATGAACACCTCGCCGACGCTGCTGGGCTGGGCAATCCTGGCCGCCCGCGCCGGCCGCACCGTGGTCGACCCGCAGATCCGCCGCACCGAGGGCGCCGAGGCGCCCGTGGCCAAGGAGCTCACCCCGGCCGTGCCGCTCACCCGGCGCGAGTCCGACGTCCTCGACGAACTCATCCAGGGCCAGTCGAACCGCCAGATCGGCCGCAACCTGTTCATCAGCGAGGACACCGTGAAGTCCCACGTCAAGGCGATCCTGCGCAAGCTGGGCGCCCGCGACCGGGCGCACGCCGTCTCCCTGGTGCTCTCGGCCCGCAACCCGGGCTGTACGTGCCACTCGCACAACACGCTGACCCCCGCCGAGGCCTGAGCCGCCGGCCGTTCCTCTCGTCGGGGCGGGTGCCCGCCTCCTCGGCACCCGACCCGACCGCGCGACCGGTTCGCCCACCTCGTGGTGGGCGGACCGGTGGCCGCGCCGGACCTCCCAACGGTCCGGCGCGGTCGTCCCGCGAGTCGGTCCCCGTTCCCCGGGGACCGGCTCGCGGTTCCATGTCCGGGCATCGTCGCCCCTGCGCTGCCCACTCGCGGGGAGGCCGGACGGTGCGTCCGCCCGCCGTCCGCCCCGCCTCCGCCGGCCCTCCACACCGACGTAGGGTCGGACGGCGATGACCGTTCGTGCCGCTCCCGCTCCCGCCCCCGCGCCGGAGGACCTCTGGGCGATGGAGACCTCCGTGCGCCGACGCGGTTTCGCCACGATCGGTGGCGCGGACGAGGCCGGCCGGGGTGCCTGCGCCGGGCCGCTGGTGGCCGCCGCGTGCGTGCTCCCGGCCGGCCGCCGCGGCCGGGTGCCCGGCCTGGCCGACTCCAAGCTGCTCACCGCCGCCACGCGCGAGGAGGTCTACGCCGAGGTCGTCGACCGCGCCCTTGCCTGGTCGGTGGTCGCCATCCCGGTGGACGAACTGGACGCCCGGGGGATGCACGTGACCAACATCGAGGCGCTGCGGCGCGCGGTCTCGGTGCTCGACCCGGAGCCGGAGTACGTGCTCACCGACGGCTTCCCGGTCAGCGGCCTGGCCCAGCCCACCCTGGCGGTCTGGAAGGGTGACCGGGTCGCGGCCTGCGTCGCGGCCGCGTCCGTGCTCGCCAAGGTCACCCGCGACCGGATGATGCGCGAGTTGGACGCCCGCTTCCCGCAGTACGGCTTCGCCGAGCACAAGGGCTACATCACCGAGGCGCACAGCGAGGCTCTCGACCGCCACGGTCCGTGCACCGAGCACCGGATGCGCTTCGTGAACGTCGCCCGCGCGCGCGACGCACACGCCGCCCGGACACCGCCGCTGTCGGACCGGGCACCCATGCACGATGATGGGGGAGTGAGCACCCAGCCGACCGACTCTCCGGTGCTCGTGGAGCAGCGGCAATGAGCACCGAGGATCTCGAGAAGTACGAGACCGAGATGGAGCTGCAGCTCTATCGCGAGTACAAGGACATCGTCCGCCAGTTCTCCTACGTCGTGGAGACCGAGCGCCGGTTCTACCTGGCCAACTCCGTCGACCTGCAGGTCCGGGACGCCGGCGGCGAGGTGTTCTTCGAGCTCAGGCTCTCCGACGCCTGGGTCTGGGACATGTACCGGCCTGCCCGCTTCGTCAAGAACGTGCGGGTGGTGACGTTCAAGGACGTCAACGTCGAAGAGCTGGACAAACCCGACCTCGAGCTGCCGGACAACCCCCGCATCAGCTGATCGCCCCGGGTACGTCGGCGCAGGCTGCCACCCGGCGGGCTGACCAGCCGGGCGTCGTCCACAGCGCGGGTCGTCGTCCACAGAACCGTCCTGGCGGTGGTCCGGCAGCTCCCCGGTGGCGCACGGTCGGTGCGTGCAGCCACCGACCCTCCCGATCCCGCAGCCCGTGCCGTTCCGCGCCGCCCTCGGCGCCTACGGCGAACGCGTCGCGGTCCGCCTCCTCACCGACGCCGGCCTCCAGGTGCTCGACCGCAACTGGCGCTGCCGGACCGGCGAGCTCGACATCGTCGCCCGCGACGGCTCGGCCCTGGTCTTCTGCGAGGTGAAGACCCGCACCGGCAGCGGGTTCGGTCACCCGGTCGAGGCGGTGACTGCGGTCAAGCGCAGGCGCCTGCGGTTGCTGGCCCGGGCGTGGCTCGACGCCCACGACCACCACGCGCCCGACCTCCGCTTCGACGTCGTCGGCGTGCTCGTCCCCGCGGTCGGCCCCGCCAGGGTCACCCACCTGCAAAATGCGTTCTGATGAGCCTCGTCGTCGTGGGCGCGGTCCGATGAGCCTGGCCCGGACGTGGTCGGTGGGGCTGGCCGGTGTGCAGGGCGCGATGGTCGAGGTCGAGGTGGACCTGGCGTCGGGGGTGCCGACGGTGGTCCTGGTCGGGCTGCCCGACGCGGTCGTCCGGCAGTCGGTGGACCGGGTGCGCGCCGCGGTGGTCAACAGCGGCCACGAGTTCCCGTTGCGCCGGGTCACCATCGGGCTGTCACCGGCGGCGATGCCGAAGCAGGGGAGCGGCTTCGACCTGGCGCTGGCGGTTGCCGTGCTCGCCGGTGCAGGCGTCGTGCCGCGCGACGCGGTCACCGACCCCGTGCTGCTGGGCGAGCTTGGCCTCGACGGGTCGCTGCGCACGGTCCGCGGCGTGCTGCCCTCGGTGCTGGCCGCCGCGGCGGCGGGCCACCGGCAGGTGGTCGTCCCCGCCGACAACGCCGACGAGGCGGCCCTGGTAGCCGGCGTGGAGGTACTGGCGGCGCACAGCCTCAGCGAGGTCGTCGGCCACCTCGCCGGGCGCGCCCGGCTGAGGGGGCACGTCCGGCGACCCGGGCCTCCGGAGCGTCCGGGGCCTGACCTGGTCGACGTCGTGGGCCAGGCGGCCGGCCGGCGCGCGGTCGAGGTGGCCGCCGCGGGTGGCCACCATCTGTTCCTGACCGGCCCGCCGGGGGCCGGCAAGACGATGCTCGCTGAACGGCTGCCCGGGCTGCTGCCCCCGCTGGACGAGCGGGCCGCTCTGGAGGTCACCGCCATCGCCTCGGTGGCCGGTACTCTGCCGGCCGGTTCACCGCTCGCGACCCGGCCGCCGTTCGAGGCGCCGCACCACTCGGCGACGACGGCCGCGCTGGTCGGCGGGGGCTCCGGCCACATCCGGCCCGGCGCGCTGTGCCGCGCCCACCGGGGCGTGTTGTTCCTCGACGAGGCGCCGGAGTTCCCGCGGGCGGTGCTGGACAGCCTCCGTCAGCCGCTGGAGCGGGGGCAGGTGACCATCCACCGGGCCAACGGTTCGGCGACCTTCCCGTGCCGCACGCAGCTGGTGCTGGCCGCGAACCCCTGCCCGTGCGCGAGTGCGGCCGGCGACACGGCCTGCACCTGCAGTCCCCTGGAGCGCCGCCGGTACCAGGCCCGGCTGTCCGGACCGCTGCTGGACCGGGTGGACCTACGGGTCGATCTGCCCGCGGTCACCCGGGCCGCGTGGCTGGACGGGCTGGCGCCACCGGAGGCCACGGCGGTGGTCGCCCGGCGGGTGCAGCAGGCACGGGCGGTCTCGGCCCGCCGGCTGGCCGGCACCGGGTGCGCGCTCAACAGTCAGGTGCCCGGGCGGCTGCTCCGGGAGCGCTGGCCGATCGAGCGCCGTGCCCTGGTGCTGGCCGAGCGGGCGCTGGAACGCGGCGCGCTGTCGGTCCGCGGCTTCGACCGGGTGTGGCGCGTGGCCTGGACGTTGGCCGACCTGGCCGGCGCCAACCGGCCGGGTCCGGAGCAGGTCGCCGAGGCGCTGGGCATGCGGCTGCAGCGGGTGGCGGCATGACCGCCGTCGGCGGGGGCGCGGTCGACCCGGTGGTGCGGCGCGCGCGGGCGTGGCTGTCCCGGGCGGTCGAGCCGGGCAGCGTCGACCTGTGGCGGTTCGTCGAGCGGGAGGGGCCGGTGGCCGTGGCGACGGCGCTGCGGGCCGGGTCCGCGCCGCCCCGGGTGCAGGTGCTGGCCGGGGTGCGGGCGGGGGAGGACGCCAGTGCCGACGACCTGCGCCGCGCGGAGCGCTGCGGTGCGCGCCTGGTCGTCCCCGAGGACGGGGAGTGGCCGGCGCTGCCGTTGCACTCCCTCGCCGTCGCGGTGGCCGACGAGCCGGTGGCGACCGGTCGGCAGACCGACCGCACCAAGGTGCTGGTCCCGCCGCTGGCACTGTGGGTGCGCGGCGCCCGGCCGCTCGACGAGCTGGTCGACCGGTCGGTCGCGCTGGTGGGCTCGCGGGCGTCGACCGCCTACGGCGAACACGTCGCCGGAGAGCTCGCCGCCGGACTGGGAGAGCGGGGGTGGACGACGGTCTCCGGTGGGGCCTTCGGCATCGATGCGGCGGCCCACCGGGGCGCGTTGGCGGCCGGGGCGCCGACGGTCGTCGTGGCGGCCTGCGGGGTGGACCGGATCTACCCCGCGGCGCACTCCGCGCTGTTCACCCGTGTGCTGGACGACGGTCTGCTGGTCAGCGAGTGGCCGCCGGGCTGCGCTCCGTTGCGGCACCGCTTCCTGGTCCGGAACCGGCTGATCGCGGCGTTGACCCGGGGCACGGTGGTGGTGGAGGCCGCGGCCCGCTCGGGTGCGCAGGCCACAGCCCATCGGGCGCGGGACCTGGGCAAGGCGGTGATGGCAGTGCCCGGTCCGGTTACGTCAGCGATGTCGGTGGGTTGTCACGAGTTGCTGCGTGACGCCGAGCGTGGGGCGACGCTGGTGACCAGCGCCGCCCAGGTGCTCGACCGGGTCGGCGAGCTGGGGGAGGACCTCGTGCGGCGGGAGTCCCGGCCGGAGACCGCGCGGGACTCGCTGTCCGACGTGGCGCGGCGGGTGCTCGACGCCTGCCCGGTGCGGATCGGGGTGCCGCCGGAACGGCTGGCTGGAGTGGCCGGCTGCGATGTGCTCGACGTGCTCCGGGTGCTGCCGGCGCTCGAGATGGCCGACCTGGTGCAGTGGACCGGCACCGGCTGGCGGCTCGCCCCGGCGGCGGGCGTGGCGGGCTGAGCCGGGCTGACCAGGTGCGGGAGGGCAGGAGACGGAACGGTTGCGCGCAAGCCGGTCGACGGCGTGGCCCGTTGACCAGGGGCGCGTACCGACGCAGGCTCTGGGCATGGCCGCCGGGACAGCAGAGCTGCGCGCGCTGCTGTCCGCGGCCCTGGCCGAGACGCTCGACGCCTGGGAGGAGCACCTCCGGCTGCAGCGCGACCTGTCCCCGCACACCGTGCGCGGTTACGTCGGTGACGTCGTCTCCCTACTCGACCACCTCGTCCGGCGGGGTGGTTCGACCGCCGCGGACCTGGACCTGGCCGCCCTGCGCAGCTGGCTGGCCCAGGGCCGGGCCCGGGGTGACAGCAGGTCGACTACCGCCCGCCGGGCGGCGTCGGCCCGCTCGTTCACCGCCCACCTGCGGCGCACCGGCCAGGTACCCGAGGACGTCGGCCTGCGGCTGTCCAGTCCGCGTGCCCACCGCACACTGCCGGGCGTGCTCGGTGCCGACCAGGCACGAGAGGTCCTCGACCGGGCTGCCGCGCCGGCCGACGAGACCGGAGACCCCGTGGTGGACGCCGCCGCGACCGCCGTCCGGCTGCGGAACGCGCTGGTCGTGGAGCTGCTGTACGCCAGCGGCGTGCGGGTGGGGGAGCTGGTCGGACTGGACGTCGACGACATCGACCCGGCGCGCCGGCTGGTGCGGGTTCTGGGCAAGGGCCGCAAGGAGCGGTCGGTGCCCTTCGGTGTTCCCGCGGGCGCGGCGCTGCAGGCCTGGCTGACCCGCGGCCGGCCGGTGCTCGCCGTCGCCGACAGCGGTCCGGCGTTGCTGCTGGGGGTGCGCGGAAGCCGACTGGACGCCCGGGAGGCCCGCCGCGTGGTGCACGCCGCGATGGCCGCCACGCCGGGGGCACCCGACATCGGTCCGCACGGGCTGCGGCACTCTGCTGCCACACACGTCCTGGAGGGCGGCGCTGACCTGCGGTCGGTCCAGGAACTGCTGGGTCACGCTAGCCTCGCGACGACGCAGGTCTACACGCACGTGACGGTCGAGCGGCTCCGCGCGGTCCACGCGCAAGCCCATCCACGAGCCTGAAGGAGTGCCTGAGTGACAGGGCAGATGCCGCGGTCTTCGACCGCGTACAGGGGGACAGGTGCCTGACGCGACGATGCGGCAGCTAGGCGTGGACGGGGATCCCGACGCCGCGGTGGCCGACCTCTGGGCGCGGTACGTCGTCGACCGGGACAGCGCCCTGCGCGACCGGCTGATCCTGCACTACGCGCCGCTGGTCAAGTACGTCGCCGGCCGGGTGGGCAGCGGCCTGCCCGCCCACGTCGAGCAGGCCGACCTTGTCTCCTACGGGACGTTTGGCCTGATCGACGCGATGACCCGGTTCGAGCCCTCCCGGGAAATCAAGTTCGAGAGCTACGCGATGGCCCGTATCCGCGGCGCGATCATCGACGAGCTGCGCTCCACCGACTGGATCCCGCGCTCGGTGCGGATGAAAGCCCGGCAGTTCGAGCGCACGGTCGCCACGCTGGAGAGCAAGTTGCAGCGCAGCCCGACGGAGGAGGAGGTCGCCGACGAGATGGACATGGACGTCGAGGACGTCCGCAAGTTCCTCGGTCAGCTGTCCCTGGTCAACGTCGTCGCCCTCGACGAGCTGCTGGTCGACGACGACGGCTCCGCGCCGCGCCTGGTCGACACCCTGCGGGACTCCAGCGCGCTGGACCCCCAGGCGATGGCCGAACACGGCGAAGCACGCCAGCTGCTGGCCCGCGCGGTGGAGCAGCTGCCCGAGCGGGAGAAGGTCGTGGTCAGCCTCTACTACTTCGAGGGCCTCACCCTGTCCGAGATCGGGCGGGTGCTCGGAGTGACCGAGAGCCGGATCTGCCAGCTCCACACCAAGGCTGTCCTGCATCTGCGCACCAAGCTCGCCGACATCGCCTGATCTATGTGACTGGACGCGATAGTTGAGCAATGGACACCGAACGTGAGCACAAGCGTCGGTGAACACCCTAGTTGAGCAGGGCTTCCTGCGGTTTTGTCCCTGGTCAAAGCTTCGGGGGGCCTGTTTGGACACGACAGTTGAGCAGGACCGCGCTCTGGACACGACAGTTGAGCAGGACTTCGTTTGGACACGACAGTTGAGCAGGAGCGTCGGTCACCAGACCCGGATCACCAGGCCGTCCGGGTCCTGTCCGGCCCGCCTGGCAGGCTGAGTCCCGTGCGCAGCCCGGATCGGCTCAGCATCGTGCGTTGGCAGTTCGACATGACCTGGCGGCTTGCGTCCCAGTTCCACCTGCCGGATCTGGACGATGAGGGGTGCCTATGGTCGCCAGCGCCCGGCGCATACACGGTCCGGCAAGACGGAGGGGGCAAGTGGCGGGCCGATTGGAACGATGAGGACCCCGACTCACCTTCACCGGTGACAATCGGCTGGCTGACCTGGCATCTGCTGTGGTGGTGGGACGAACTGCTCACTCGCGCTCGCGGTCAGCAACCACTTGACCATCAGGACGTGTTCTGGCCTGGATCGGCAGAGGCCGTCCGTGTGCGGCTCCATCAACTCAGCGATGACTGGGCACAACTGCTCGGTGAGCAGACTGAGATGGACTTGGACCGCCCCTTTGCCTTTCCATGGCCGGAGCCTCGGCCGTTTGTGTTTGCCGCTGCGTGGGCCAACAGCGAACTGATGAAGAACGTCGCTGAGATCGGGGTGATCCGGCACCAGTATCTCGCTTCCGGAACCGGCACGAGGAGCGCCTGACAGTCACTCACGGGTCGAGCATGCGTGAACCCCGACCTGGTCAGGCGGAGGCGTACCGGCTACTGGGCAACGCCGCAGTCGCTGCTCGGTCGACCCGTTTCGTGTGTTGTTCCGCGTATCCGCGGACGATCGCCTCCAGTGCTGGGGCTGCCCGGCGGCGCAGCGTCGTGTAGGAGGAGACCGCCTGGTCGGTGCAGCGCCGCGCAGCGGTTGCTGTCAGCGCCATGGGGGCGAGGGCGGGGTCTCCGCTTGTGATGTCGCTCCACAGCCGGATGGTCACGTCGCGGCGGCGTTCATCCCATGGGGTGTCGACGCGGGCGACGCGGGCGACGAGCATGGCGTCGCGCAGGTGCTGCCAGTCGCCTTCAGGCATGTCCCAGGCGGCATTGAGGTGGTGGAGTTGACCCGCTTCGGTGGACACCCTGAACTTGGGCGATGTGCCCGAGGAAGGGGTCCTGATGGGCCGTCCGAGCAAGTACTCCCCGGAGTTCCGGGAGCAGGCCGTGGAGCTCGTCAGAGCGACCGGCAAGACCGTCGCGGAGATTGCCCGAGACCTGTCGATCAATGACACGACGCTGGGGAACTGGGTCAAGGCTGACGCCGCCGAGCGGGGCGTGCCGGACAGCAGTGGGCTTCTTCCACTGACGGCGGCGGAGCGGGCCGAGCTGACGAAGCTGCGCCGGGAGAACGCGAAGCTCAAGGTCGAGCGGGAGATCTTGAAAAAAGCGGCGGCCTTCT
>NZ_FNOZ01000128.1 GCF_900107175.1 Modestobacter sp. DSM 44400
TCGGAGTACGTCTTCCTTGCCACCGTCTGATCTTCTCGCTTCCTCCAGGCCCGGCCTGGATTCAGCGTGTCCACGATCAGGGGTCAAGTCCCTTCCAGGCGGTGATCGCCGGGGTGGTGATGAAGCTGTGGATGTTCGTGCTGCGCCTGTCCCACTCGGGGAAGGCGGTGCACGTCGCCTACGCCAACACCGCGCAGGAGTCGTTCCTGGACGGGCATCTGCAGGCCTTCGCCCGCCTCGGTGGGGTCCCGACCGGGATGATCCGCTACGACAACCTCAAGCCCGCGGTCATCCGGGTGCTGCTGGGCCGGGACCGGTGGGAGAACGACCGGTTCATCGCGCTGCGCTCACACTTCGGGTTCGACTCGTTCTACTGCCGGCCCGGGATCGAGGGCGCGCATGAGAAGGGCGGCGTCGAAGGGGAGATCGGCCGCTTCCGTCGCCGGCACCTCACCCCGGTGCCGCACGTGGGCTCCCTGGCGGAGCTGAACGTGGCGATGGCCGCCGCCGACGACCGCGACGACGCCCGCCGGATCGCCGCCCGCGCCGAGACCGTCGGTGCCGCCGCGGCCCGGGAGCTCCCGCTGCTTGGGCCGCTGCCGGCCGGCGCGTTCGACCCGGCGCTGCACCTGTCGGCCCGGGTCGATGCCAAGGCCCGGATCTGCGTGCGGCAGTCCTACTACTCGGTGCCCGCCGGTCTGGCCGGGCGCCGGGTCGAGGTTGCCCTCGGGGCCTCCACGATCACCGCCCGAAGCGACGGAAGGGTCGTCGCCGAACACGCCCGCTCGCTGCACAAGGGCACCGAGGACCTGATCTTGGACCACTACCTGGAGATCCTGGCCCGCAAGCCCGGCGCCCTGGCCGGGGCCACCGCGCTGGCCGCGGCCCGCGCCAGCGGGGCGTTCACCCCGGTCCACCAGCAGTTCTGGGACGCCGCCCGCCGCGCCAGCACCCCCGCCGGCACTGACGGCGGCACCAACGGCGGCACCAACGGCGGCACTGCCGGCCGGGACTCCGCGGGCACCCGGGCGCTGGTCGGGGTGCTGCTGCTGCACCGCACTCTGCCGGTTCCCGCGATTATCGCCGGCATGCAGGCAGCGATCGGCATGGCCCAGTTCGACCCCGACGTCGTCGCCGTGGCCGCCCGCTGCCACCTGGAGGGCACCCGACCAGCGGCACCCACGCCCCTGCCGCCGGCTGCGGTGACCGCTCTGGACGCGCGGCCGTTGCCGGTGCTGCACGCCTACGACCAGCTGCTCACCGCCGGGGTGGGCGCATGAGCACCGCCACCCCGGCCCGCCCGGGGCAGCCGGGCACGCACAGCCGACCGGCGGTGACCGCCTTGACCGACCCGGCCGCCGAGGCCGCGATCGGCGCGGCCTGCCGGGTGCTGCACCTGCCCACCGTGCGCGCAGAGGCCGCCCGGATCGCCGACGCCGCGGCCCGGGAACGGCTGACCCACAAGGCGTTCCTCGCCGAGGTGCTCACTGCCGAGTGCGACGACCGGGACTCCCGGCGGCGCACCCGCCGGGTGCTGGAGGCCAAGTTCCCCCGCCCCAAGCGGCTGGAGGACCTCGACCTGGCCACCCTGCCGAACCTTCCCCCGGCGACGCTGGCGAACCTGGCCGGTGGCGCTTGGATCGACGCCGGTGACCCTGTCGTGCTCCTCGGGGACTCTGGCACCGGCAAGACCCACCTGCTCATCGGGCTGGGCACCGCCGCCGCCGAAGCCGGCCGCCGGGTCCGCTACGTCACCACCGCAGCCCTGGTCAACGAACTCGTCGAAGCCGCCGACGACAAGCAGCTGGCCCGCACCGTGGGCCGCTACGCCCGCCTGGACCTGCTCTGCCTCGACGAGCTCGGCTACGTCCACCTGGACCCACGAGGCGCCGAACTGCTGTTCCAGGTGATCACCGCCCGCGAGGAACGGGCCTCCATCGCCTGCGCCTCCAACGCCCCGTTCTCCGAGTGGGGCGCCACCTTCACCGACCCACGCCTGGCCGCCGCCGTCGTCGACCGGCTCACCTTCCGCGCCCACATCATCGCCACCGGCACCGATTCCTACCGGCTCCGAGCCACCCGCCAAGCGAGGGAAGGAGCTGCCACCACCTGACCCCAGCCGGTCACCCAGCGCGACCGGCCGCGCATCCGCACGCCCGTGGGTGGGGCCAAATCAAAGCATCACAGTGGGCTTGGGTTCCGCAGCTGTGAGCGGCCCTGGTGACGCGAATCGCGGGTCTGAGCTGGTGCTATGCCGGTTTCGGTGGTGACGGGGCGCGTCACTAGGCCGATTCGGCCGGCTTGGGCTGTTCCGGCCCGGCGTCGCCGGGGGGCGCGCGGTCAGGCGCTGGCCGGCACCTCGGCTGCCGGACGCGCGGCGGCGGGCTCGGCGGCCGGGACGGGCTGAACTGGCTGCTCGGCGGGGGCGAGGGTGAGGATCTTCTTCGGCGCGACGACGTTCAGTGCGTCGAAGATCGCCTTCGCGGCGCCGGTGAGTGTGCTGGTCTGGGCGAAGCTGCCGGCGGGGCCGGTGAAGGTGCCGACGTGCAGGTCCTGGAGGTCCTCGCGCACCGATCCCCAGGTGGCGCCGGTGGTGTTCTCGATGATCCGGATCAGTAGCAGCGACAGCCAGCACAGCAGCACGTGGGCGCGGATCCGGTGCTCGAGGCGGTGGTAGACCGGCCGCAGTTCCAGGTGAGTCTTCAAGTCCCGCCAGCCGCGCTCGACCTGGATGAGCTGCTTGTAGCCCACCGCGATGTCCTCGGCGCTCATGGCCGGATCGCTGCAGCGCAGCAGGTACTTGCCGTCCAGCTTCGCCTCGGCGGCGACCTTGGCCCGGTCCACCCGCAGCCGGCCCTGGGGTGTGGTGCGTAGGTAGCGGTTCAGGGCGGACATCATCGAGATCTTCCCGACCAGTTCAGCCCGTTTGGTGGCTCTTCGAACTTGAGGGGGAAATGACCCTCAGCAGACGGTGACCCGGCG
>NZ_FNOZ01000022.1 GCF_900107175.1 Modestobacter sp. DSM 44400
CCAGGACCGGGTTGGCGTCGAGCTTGCGGGTCTTCAGCCGCCGCCGGGAGCCCGCCGCGGTCGTCCCCGCGAGCGTGGCCCGGTACAGCAGGCGGCCGCCGTGACGGCGGATGTCGCGGGACACGACGCTGGGGCACCGGCCGATCCGCGCAGCGATGGTCTTGCCCTGGACCTGCTCGGCGATCCCCCGGGAGATCTCCTCCCGGTCGGTGGCGGTCAACTGCTGGCGTGCGGGCACCCGGTGGGCTCCTGTCGGTAGGTCGCCGACATCCTGCACCAAGATCAATTGCTACGACCGGTTGTGATCAAGGCGGGCTGCTGCCCGGGGAGCGTCAGATGCAGGTCCGGACTCAGGGCGCCGCCTGAGAGGGCTACTTGCCCTAATCGAGTGCGGCCAACCTACGCTCTAGGTACTGGTGGAACTTTGGCGCAGTGTACTCGTACACGCCCTTTTGTATCCGATAGAGCACGCCCTGTTCCGTGAGTCGCCCCATTAAGACGTTGACGTTGCCCTCGCTCTTGTCGCTTCGCCCTCGGATATCCACACTGCGAAGCGGCGGGTAAGCGCAGCGGCCTGTCGACATCAGCAAATCCTGTTCGCTGGGCGTCAACGTATCCACGCGGCCCGCGTAGAACTCCTCGTCAAGGCGGGCGTAGATGTCGGTCTCGATCGAGTCCAGGAGGCTTGTCGTGAACCGGTCTACGCCAGCATCACGAGCGGCTTCCCATAGCTCCGCTCCCCACAATTGGATGAAGAACGGATAGCCCTCCACCTCGTCCAGCACGCGGGCAATTAATCCGTCGTCTGCGGTCACGCTTGTAGTGGTGAGGGGCTCAACGAAGGCGTCTCGTGCCGCCCCCGGGTTCCCGGTCAGCTCGCCGATGACTTCCCCGCGGAACATGCGCTCCGAATAGGTACGCGCCCGCTGAAGGTTGGCACGCAAAGTGGGCAGACCGCACATCACGAGCGCGAGAGGCAGTCCGGCCTCCTGTAGGGCGTTCACGGCGGCCACGAGCATGGAGAGGGGATACTCCCCGTCTCGGGTCGTGTCGTCGCGGATCACCTGGGCTTCGTCCAGTAGGAGCGCAAACCCCTCGTGGCCTGTGTCGAGGGCTGTTTCCACCGCGTCATAGAGATTGCGGGAAAGGTCCCGTTCCACCTCCCCAGCGCCGCCCATGCTGAAGTTGATGTCCTCGTAGGAGACCGTCAACAGCCGGCGACCCACCTCTACCGCTTCTAAGAGCTGCGACCTCAGGCGACGGTAGCGCGACATTCGCGTCTTAGCGTGTTCAATGCTCTGCCCCAGGAGGAGGCTTATTGCTTCCTCTGAATTGTGCCTCGGCTCTACTTGGTGACGTACGACCGCCCACCCTTCGTTGCGGGCGATTGTCTCGAATTCTTTGAGAAGCACTGACTTGCCAACCCCGCGGAGACCCGTCAGCCGCATGTTGGCGGGGATCTCAGGGGCACCTGCCAAGAGCTTCGGGAAGCGCGCCAACTGAGGCTCGCGGCCCGCGAGGTGCAGTGGCGGAGTTGCGGCCCCCGGACGGTAGGGGTTTTTCCCCGGTTGGGCAGTCATTACAGTCATCCTGTAAGGATACATCAACCTAACTATATATCTGTTAGGTGTGCCGAGCCGGGCATCAGGTCATCGCCAGCCGACGGCGGTCGCCCTGAACGGACTGAGACCCCGCCGTCGTGATGACCGGCGGGGCTCAGTGATCTTGTAGTCAGACCGCGGGCGTGATCGTCAGGCCGTCCGTGTCGACGACGTACTCGGATTCGCCGCGTCCTTCGGTGATCCGCGCCAGCAGTCGCCACGGCTCGACCGTTGCCCGCCAGACGCGCCCCGGTTCCCGGTGGATCGACCGGTCGGTGAACCAGTCGGCTTGCGCCCGGTCGTCGGTCCAGGACCACCCGTCCCGGTGCGCCTCGTCGGCACCCCGGTAGAGGGTGCGTGGCAACCGTGGACGGCCTCGGCGCCTGCCGTTGTGGGTGTAGCCGGCGAAGGCGAACAGAGCCCGCCAGTCGCTCCGCTCCAAGGCGACTAGCGGAAACTCGACCCCACTCCACACGTCCGGCACCACGACGACGGCGTGGTGCCTGTCGAGGAGGCCCTCGTAGTACAGGGAGACGACCACAGCGGGACCGGCGTTTCTGCCGACTCTGCCCAGCAGCGTCATCAGTTCGTCGCAGCTGTAATCGGGTTGGTCGTCCAGGAGGTAGTCGATCAGCTCTCCCGCGTCGGTGATGACGTGCTCGACGTCCATCGCCGTCATGATCCTTCCTCCCGGCGCCGGCCTGTGCAGCGGACCGTGATGCCGACCCGCTCGAACAGCGCGTGGCGGTGTCCGCTGACCTGGCAGAGCGCTCCCACGGGCTCTGCCAGCCGTTCACGGATCGGGACACCCGCGGACTCAGCGACCATGACCAACGGCTCCAGGATGTCCTGGACGACGGTGCCCAGCGCGGCAGCCACGACGTACCGGACCTCCCGAACACCAACCGCGGCGATCTCCTCGTCGAGAAGCCGCTCGATCTCCTGTGGCCGGTTGCTGGCCGCCGCGAGGGCGAACGCCAGTCGGTCGCCCCGGGCGTTGATCTCGTCCAGGTCGGCTACCCCGACCGGCTCCCCCTGGTCGTCGGTGAGCAGGTACGTCCTGCCGGTCATCGTGCGTCGCCCTCGGGCAGCGCGTCGTAGTGGCAGAGCCCGCACGCGGTGCCGACGTGCACGGGCGCGCCGCAGTTGGTGCAGGCGGTCACAGTCTGCCCGGTCGCGTCCTCGCGCATCCGCGTGGCCGCGGTCAGCAGGGCGTACGCCATCCGCCGCACCGTGTGGTCGTCGAGGTTGTCGGCTTCCTCCACGGTCGCCACCAGCGGGCCGACGGTCACCGTCCCGTCCGTGGCCTGCGTCTCCGTCGCGGCGATGGAGACGTACCGGGCCACGTCCTCCGGCAGTGGCGGCGTGTGGTATCTCGACCAGGTGCCGTCCCAGTCGCTCGCCTCATACGGGTGACCGGCAGGCTTCCCGCAGAACGACGGGCACCCGGGCGTCACCTCCGGGGAGAGCTGGTGGTTGTACACGAACCAGTGAACCTGGGCCGGGTCAAGCTCGGACAGCGACTCCTGCCCGTGGCGGCTGACGTAGTGCTCGACCATCGCGTCCAGGTCGTGGCGCCCGGGCAGGCAGTGCTGCTCGATGAATGAACGGAACTGGGCGTGCAGCCCGGTGGCGGTCTTGGTGGTCATGGCGGCGGTCTCCTGGGGGTCGTGCGCCACCCGTTCGGCGGCACAGGGAGACCATGACGCTTGCGGTGCCGGTCGTCTTCCTGGTGCTGCCGGTCACCGTCCTGTTCGCCCTGTTCCCGGGGCTGATCAGCATCGTCTCGCTGGCGCAGTGACGCCGGTGTGCCACTGGAGGAGGAAGAACCTGTGATGCGTGCGTACACGTTCCTGATCGCTGGCCTGGCTGCGCTGGCGGCCCGGTTGCGTGGCGATGATCCCGAGCGGGGCGACGTGCCCGGCTGGGTGATGATCACCGTGATGACGGCGGCCCTGGTGCTGGCGATCCTGGTGCCCTTCCGGGCGGCGATCGTCACGGCCGTGCAGACGGCGCTGAGCTCCGTCACGAGTGCGAGCTGACATACCTGCCCCCGCCGACCGCGAGCGGGGCAGTGCGGTCGTCGACTTCGTGCTCGTCGGCGTACTCGTCGTGGTGCTGCTGCTCGTGGTGCTGCAGGTCGCGGTGTACGTGCACGTGCGCAACGTCGTGGTGGCCAGCGCGCAGGAGGGCGCGCGGTACGCGGCCAACGCCGACGTCCCGGCCGAGCTCGGGGCGGCCCGGACTGTCGAGGTGGTCGGGCGGGCCACGTCGGCGCAGACGGCGGCCGGGTTGTCGTGCACGTCGGGCCCGGAGACCGACGTCAGCGGGTTGACGCTGGTCGCGGTGCGGTGTACGGGGTCGGTGCCCAGCCTGTTCGGGGCATTGGGCGACGTGCTGCCGATCGACGTGGCCGGCCGGGCCGTGGAGGAGTTGCCGTGAGGTGGCTCGCCCGCCGGTTGGGCGGGGACGGTGGTGAGCGGGGCTCGGCGATCGTGGAGTTCGTGTTCATCGCGCTGGTGGTGTTCGTGCCGCTGGTCTACCTGGTGGCCGGGTTCTCGGCGGTGCAGCGCGGGGTGTTCGCCGCGACCGAGGCCGCCCGGGAGGCGGGCCGGGCGCTGGGCACCGCGCCTGACCCGGTGAGCGGGCAGGCGCGCGCGGAGGCGGCCGCCCGGATCGCGGTGGAGGACCAGTCGGTGGATGCCACCGACGTGGTGCTGGCCTACGCCCCGGTCGGCTCGGGCTGCGACGCGGCCGGCAGTTACGTCCCGGCGCTCACGCCGGGGGAGGAGTTCTCCGTCTGTGTCACGGTGACGGTGCGGATCCCGCTGCTGCCCGAGTTCATCGACGCCAACACCGCCACCGGCCAGTTCGTCGTCGAGCGGGACCGGTACGTCGACGGGTGATGAGGGTCAGGGGCGCCGCCGGGGTCGGCGGCACCCCTGACCCGACCGGGGGTCTAGCGAAGACCATCGCTTTGTGCGTCCCCATGACCGCGTGCGACAGGCCCGTCTCCTCATCGGCGAGGAAGCACGGCAGCACATAAGTGCCTCGCGGCAGGTGGTAGGTCACCTGCAGGCTGTACCCGGGGGAGACGACGTCGTCGCCGCCCATGGGGCCGTCCAGGAGGATCCCGTTGGGGGCCGCCAGCGCGGCTTGGACGTCGTCGTGCGTCGGTCGAGCAGAGGTCGTCGAGTGGGACCACCTGCCAGCTTCTCCGCCACCCCGGGCGGATGGGCGCCGGCTCCGTGTTCCTGCGCGGCAACGCCAATACCAAGCGGCGCACACCGATCGTTTGCGGACGCCGTCTGCCCCGAAAGCTGCCCGGAAGGGCCGACGGGCGGCGCCTGCCGTCCCCGCGGGCTGCCGAGCCCCCGACTCATGTCCGGGGGCTCTCCCGCGCAGGGGCGACCGACGCGGTCGCCCCTGCCGGCGTCCCCACCGTCAGCGGGTAGTGGCAGGCGACCGGATGGGTGCCCTCGCGGAGCACGAGCGGCGGTTCCTCGTTGGCGCACAGGTCGGTGGCCAGCGGGCACCGGGTGCGGAAGCGGCACCCACTGGGCGGGGCGAGCGCCGAGGCGATCTCACCGGTGAGCCCGACGACCTGCTTGTTCTTCTCGCGCGCCGGGTCCGGGACCGGGACCGAGCTGATCAACCCCGCGGTGTAGGGATGGCGCGGTGCCGCGTACACGTCTGCGCTGGGGCCGAGCTCCACCAGTTTGCCCAGGTACATCACACCGATGCGGTCGGCCAGGTACTTCAGCAGCGAGAGGTCGTGGGAGATCACCACGTAGGTGAGCGAGTATGCGACCTGCAGCGACCGCATCAGGTTGAGGATCTGCGCCTGGATCGACACGTCCAGGGCCGACACCGGCTCGTCCGCGACCACCACCTTGGGGCGCAGGACCAGTGCCCGTGCCATGGCGATGCGCTGACGCTGCCCTCCGGAGAACTCATGGGCACGGCGACCCGCGGCCGACCGGGGAAGACCGACCGCGTCGAGGAGTTCCAGCACCTTCTCCCGGCGCTCGGCACGGTTGCCCATGTGCTGCGCGGCCAGCGGCTCGGCGATGAGGTCGGCCACGTCCATGCGAGGGTCGAGTGCCGCGGAGGAGTCCTGGAACATCATCTGCAGGCTGCTGCGGCGGGTGCGCCATTCGGCACGGGTCAGCCGACTGATGTCATCCTCGCCCAGTCGCACGACGCCGTTGGTCGGCTGTTCGAGGCCGACCAGCATCCGCCCGACCGTCGTCTTACCGGAGCCGGACTCGCCGACGATCCCCAGCGTCTCGCCCTCGAGGACGTCCAGGCTCACCCCGGAGACGGCGTGCAGCGTCCGGTGCGGCTTGAACAGTACCGGGTTCTTGATCCGGTACAGCTTTTCCACCGCGTCGAGGGAGACCAGTGGGATACCGGAGCCGCCGCGCGGCGTCACGTCCTCGTCGCGCAGGACGGTGAACGCGTGTTCGGCGGTCGGGTCGGCTGCTCCTGGCGAGCGGGGGTGGAAGCAGGCGTGGGCGTGGCCGGGGCCCACCTCGACCAGCTCGGGGTCCTCGGTGCGGCACGTCCCGTCGGCAAATCGGCATCGGGGGGCGAAGCGGCACATCGGCGGCAGGTCGATCAGCTGCGGGGGCATCCCGGCGATGGAGGCCAGCGCATGCCCGGTGTTCAGCTCCAGCGTCGGCATGGACTCGAACAGGGCCTGCGTGTAGCGGTGCCGCGGGTCGGTGAAGAGGATGGCGGTGGGTGCCTCCTCGACGATCTGCCCGCCGTACATCACCGCCACCCGGTCGGCGTGCCCGGCGATGACCCCCAGGTCGTGCGTCACCAGGATGATCGCCATGCCCAAACGGGTCTTGAGGTCGTCGAGCAGCTCGAGGATCTGCGCCTGTATCGACACGTCGAGGGCGGTCGTCGGCTCGTCGGCGATCAGCAGCCGCGGTTCGCACAGCAGCGCCATGGCGATCATGGCCCGCTGCCGCATGCCCCCTGACAGCTGGTGCGGGTAGTCGCGCAGCCGGTCCTTCGGCTGCGGCATCCGCACCAGCGAGAGGACCTCCTCGGCGCGGGTGTTGGCCTGCGCCGTCGTGACGCCGCGCTTGTGGATCCGGTAGGCCTCGCGCAGCTGGCTGCCTATCGTGCGGGTGGGGTTCAGCGACGTCATCGGGTCCTGGAAGACCATGGCGATGTCGTCGCCGCGCAGCCGGCGCAGTTCGGCCGGGCTCATCCCGTGGAGGTCACGCCCGGCGAAGGTGATCGAGCCGCCGACGATGGTGCCGCCGGGGGGCAGGAGCTGGAGCACCGACATGCCGGTCATGGTCTTGCCCGAACCGGACTCTCCGACCAGGCCGAGGGTCTCCCCGGCCCGCACGGTCAGGGTCACCCGGTCCACGGGCCGTACGACGCCGTTACGCGTGTGGATCTCCACCTGCAGGTCACGGATGCTCAGGACGACCTCCCGCTTGCGCACGTCGTGCCCGGTGCCGACCCCCATCCCTGCCGTGGTGCTCATGCCTGCTCCTCGGGGGTCGTGGCCGTTCCTGGTGTGTCCGGTGGCGCGCTGGCCGGCAGTTGGCCGGTGGCTCCGGCGTCGGCGCCGGTGAACGACTCGGAGGTCAGCGACGCCGGCTGGCCGGGGGCCACGGCGTTCGCGGCGGGCAGGGTCGTGCTCAGGCCACCGAGGGCCCGGAACCGGGACCGCGTCTGCCGGCCGCGCGGATCGGTGAGGGTCATGACCCAGTCGCCCGAATAGTTGGCGACGAGGATCGTGACGGTGATCGCCAGCCCCGGGAAGGTCGACAGCCACCACGCCGTAGACAGGCTGGTCGCCCCCGCGGCGAGGTCGCTGCCCCAGTCCGGCTCGGGCAGCTGGACGCCCAGGCCGAGGAAGCTCAGCGTGGTGGCGGTGAGCACTGCCCAGCCGACCGCGCTGCTGGCCATGACCACCACCTCGGTGGCGAGGTTGGGCAGCAGGTGCCGGACTGCCGTGCGCGCCCCGCTCGAGCCGAACAGTCGCGCTGCCTGCATGAACTCGACCGATCGGAGCTTGCGGACGGAGGCCTCGACCACCCGGGCAAAGCCGGGGGTGTAGGCCACGCCGAGCGCCAGGATGATGCTGTTCACCCCGGCACCCAGGGTCGCGATGAGGATGAGTGCGACCAACAGCACGGGCAGGGCCAGCAGGACGTCGACCACGCGCATCACGACGACGCTGAGCACCCGGGGCGCGGTGCCACCGATGATGCCGATGGCCACGCCGGCGACGCTGGCCAGCAGCACGCCGCCGAGGCTGGCCGCGAGTACCGACTGCGAGCCGTAGATGACGCGGCTGTACACGTCCCGGCCCAGCTGGTCGGTGCCGAACAGGTGCTGCGCGCTGGGCCCGACGAGGGCCTCCGGCCCGTTGAACAGCGGGCTGGTGGAGGTGAACAGCCCCGGGTGCACGAGGAGTGCCGCGTACGCCAGCAGGACGACGGTCATCACCACCGCCGTGGCGATGCGGGCGGTGCTGCCCGACCTGCGGGGGCGCGGCCGGACGACAGCCCCCGTCAGCGATGCGGTGCTCACGGCAGTCTCCTTTGCGGTCGGACGTTCCGGCTGGACGGCGGAGGTTCGCCGGGTGGCGGGGCGGCGGTCACGTGGACGCCGAGGCCAGCCGGGTCCGCGGGTCGATCGCACCCACGGCGAGGTCGACGATCAGGTTGATCAGGATGTAGGCGATGCCGATCAGCACGATCGCGCCCTGCACGACGGGTATGTTCTTGGTGGTGATTGAGGTGGCGAGGAAGCTGCCGACCCCCGCCCGACCGAAGATCACCTCGGTGACGGCGGCTCCGGTGAGGATGTTGCCGAACTGCAGCCCGATCATCGTCACGGCCGGGATGGACGAGTTGCGGAAGACGTGGCCGAGCAGCACCCGGCGCTCGGAGCACCCCCGCGCGTTGGCCGACTTCACGTAGTCGCTGCGGTACTCCTCGATGACCCGGCCGCGGACGAGCCGGGTAAGGATCGCCGCGTACCCCCAGCCCAGCGAGACCGCGGGCAGGACGAGCGCCGCCGCGCTGCCGTCGTCGATCGCCGGTGCCCAGTTGAGGTTGAGGGAGAAGGCGAGCACCAGCAGGAGTGCGAGGAAGAAGTACGGGATCGCCACTCCGATGAAGGAGATGGTGCGCGAGACCAGGTCGAGCGCGGAGCCGGGGCGGATGCCGGCCACCAGGCCGAGGGGCACGCCGATGACGATCGCGATCAGCATCGCGGCGCCGGTGAGTTGCAGCGTGCTGGGCGTGCGGGACAGCAGCTCGCTGGCCACCGAGTTGTGGGTGACGTAGGAGGTGCCGAGGTCCCCGTGCAGCAACTGGCCCAGGAACGTGAGGTACTGCTGCCACAGCGGCTGGCTGAGGCCCAGCTGGTCGCGCAGGTCGTCGATCTGCTGCGGTGTGGCGTTGGAACCGAACAAGATCGCCTGGGCGGGGTCGCCGGGGACCATGTGGATCAGCACGAACGCGACCACCGTGATCCCGATGATCACCGGGACGGACGCGGCCAGGCGGCGGAGGACGAAGCCCATGCGGAGCTTTCTACTCCATCGAGGCTACGACCGTGTCTCACATCTCACGTTGGGCCCTGCCATCTTTCCGAAGTTATTAGTATCCGATCTGGCGGAATCCTTCACCGCCTTGCCTGGTCGCGAGGCCGTCGGCGGCGTCGTTCGCGTGCTGGTGCGGGTCCTCCCGGGAGTCTCCCCAGATGGCGATGGGCACCACGCCGACGGCCCGTCCGCGGTGGTCGACCAGGCGGCCCATCCGCTTGACGGTGCGCAGCACGATGAGCCGGTCCATGATCCGCAGCTGCGGCAGCTGTTTGGCGATGGTCAGCTCCAGCCGGTGCACCTCCTCCACGGTGTGCAACCAGGCGCAGAACACGAGACTGGTAGCCGAGGACACGGTGGCGCACAGGCGCACCTGCCGCAGTTGGGTGAGGGTGCGGGCCGTGGCCGGCAGGCCGTCCACCGGGGCCTCCGCCCAGAGGTAGACCTGGACCGGAGTGCCCGACAGCTCGGCGGCCATGTCGGTGCGCGGCAGCAGGATGCGGGCCCCGAGCAGCCTGTGCACGTGCCGCCGGACGGTGGTCGGGCTGATGCCGGTCGCCTCCGCCAGTTCGGCGAGTGACGCGCGCCCATCGACCGACAGCAGCCGGGCGATCTGCTGCACGTCCGGCGTCAAGGTCACGGTGTCCGCGCCCACGACGGAGGGGTCGACGGCGGGTCGGGACCGTTCCAGGACACGCTGCCCAGGACCGTCCAGCTCCACCAGGCGCCACGACGAACCCTCGGTGTAAATCTTGGTGGCAACCCGGACGCGGGTCCGCAGGATGCTGGGCATGGTCCCGATGTGGTCCAGCAGGTAGTGGGAGAGCGTCGCGAGGTCTGCGGCGGCGATGGTGAGCAGGATGTCGGCGCTGCCCGTGGTGATCTCCACGGTCACCACGAACTCGTGCCGCGCCAGTTCGCTGGCCACCTCCTGGCGCTTGGCCGGCGCGCAGTCGATCTCCACGTAGGCCAGGCACTGCTGGGCCCAGCGCGTCATCCCCGGCGCCGCGGTGACCCATGCGGTGCCGTCGCTGGTGATTCGCCGCCACCGCCGGGCCGCGGTGACCCCACTGATCCCCAGGGCCTCACCGACGTCGGACCACGAGGCGCGCGGGGAGATCTGCAAGGCGCCGATCAGCGCTCGATCATCATCGGACAGCATGGCGGATGCCTCCATGGAAGGCGCTTTCTTGGTCGATTTGTTGAAGGATACGAGTTCGAAACCTCGCGTTCCTTACGCTCCCGACAATGTTTGAAGCCGAAGGGGTTGATGACCTACAGGGCGTTGCTGCGCTCGCGCGCCGGCGGTCCGGCGCTGGGCCTCGTCGAGCCCCCCGTACGGGCCCTCCGCGATGCCCCGCGGCTCCCGCACCGACGATCCCGCGACGGCACCGGCGGCCACCGCGCCTGCCCCAAGCTGACGACTGCACCCGCCCCTCCTCCCGTCCCCCCGAGCAACGGAGAAAGATCATGAGCGACGTCATCACGCCCGCCGGAGCGGACGCCGGAGCATTCGGCCAGTCCGTCCGGGCCCCTGTCAGCCGTCGCACAGTGCTCAAGGCGGGCGGCGCCGGGCTGATCGGGCTGGGTCTGAGTTCACTGCTGGCCGCCTGCGGCGGAGGCCCGGGCTCCGGGACGGCCAGCGGCACGAAGACGCTGACGGTCGGGGTCTTCCAGGAGCCGGACTCACTCGACCCCGCCGCCACCGGCCTGGCCATGGTCTCGATGATGATCTCGCACATCTTCGACCCGCTCGTGTGGTGGCTGCCCAACGACTCGGGGGAGAACGAGTTCTACCCCGGCCTGGCAGAGAGCTACGAGGTCTCCCCGGACGCCACCACCTACACGTTCAAGCTGCGCCAGGACGTCGACTTCCACGACGGCACCCACTTCGACGCCAACGCCGTCAAGGCCAACCTCGACCACGTCGTCGACCCGGCCACCAAGTCCCGCAGCGCCATCGGGTCGCTGGGTCCCTACCAGGAGACCGTGGTCGTCGACCAGTACACCGCGCAGGTGGTGTTCAACTCGCCGAACGCCGCCTTCGAGCGCGAGATGACCACCGTCCTGTTCGGGATGCAGTCACCGGCGGCCATCGAGAAGTACGGGGCCGCCGACGTGGCCGCCCACCCGACCGGCACGGGGCCGTTCACGTTCGTCGAGTACGTCAACCAGGACCGCGTCAGCCTGAAGCGCAACGACGCGTACGCCTGGGGCCCCACGGCCTTCGGTGAGGCCGGCCCGGCGAAGCTGGAGACGCTGACCTTCAAGATCCTTCTCGACACGAACGCGCGCTACAACGCGCTGCGCGGCGGGCAGATCCAGATGGCCATGAACCTGGACCCCGACACCATCCAGAACGTGAAGAGCTCCGGCGAGCTGACCCACTACGACGTGCCGTCGACCGGTCAGCCCTACGGCTACCCGATCAACGTGACCAAGGGCCCGACCGACGACGTCCGGGTGCGGCAGGCGATCCTCTACGCCGTCGATCAGGACAAGCTCAACGAGGGCACGCTGCGCGGCGCGTACACGGCCGCGCACAATTTCCTGACGCCCACCACCCCGGGATACGCGGAGTCCGTCGACTCGAAGTACGCCTACGACCCGGAGAAGGCGAAGAGCCTGCTGGAGGAAGCCGGCTGGACGGCGGGTCCGGACGGGACGCGCAGCAAGGCCGGCCAGCCGCTGACCCTGGACATCCTGATCCAGACCGCGAACGGCTTCGACCTGCCCACCCAGTTCGTGGTGAACGCCCTGAAGGAGGTCGGGTTCACCTCGAATACAACGTCGCAGCCGTTCACCACGGCCGCCGCGTCGTACAACCAGGGCGTGCAGAACCTCTCGGCGATCTTCTACTACGACGTTGACCCCTACCTGATGAAGGGCCTGGTCTCCAGCGACCAGATCGCCAGTGGCTTCAACTGGGCGCACTACAGCAACCCGGCGATCGATGCCGCCATCGCCCAGGCCAACTCCATCGTCGACACCGACCAGCGGACGGCGGCTTACGAGGCGATCACTACGACGCTGATGGAGGACGCGATCTTCCTGCCGCTGTGGAACGTCAGCGGGATCTACTCGGGCGTGAAGAACCTCAAAGACGTGATGTTCGGCGCGACCGGCTACTCCTACTACCACGTCGCGAGCTTCGCCTGAGCCGGGAGACCACCCACATGATCTTCGACATGCACATGCACATCGAGAACTCCACGGCGCTGGGGTGGCAGATGTCAGCCGAGGACTGCATCCGCGCGATGGACGAGGCCGGCGTCGAGCGCGCCGCGGTCATGACGCTCACCGACCTGCCCGGGCTCAACCCGGCGGGTCTGGAGCTCATCGCCGAGGCGTGCGCGAACCACCCGGGCCGGCTCTACGGCTTCCTCCGGCTGAACCCGGCACTGCTGGAGACGTCCAAGGAGCTGCTCACCCGGGCCGTGCAGGAGCTGGGTTTCCGCGGGCTGAAGCTGCATCCGGTCTCCACGCTGCAGCACCCGGGCGGGGCCGCGACCATCGAGCTGGTCCGGCACGCCGGGGAGTTGGGGGTGCCGACGCTGTTCCACTGCGGCGACGAGCCACTGAGCACGCCGCTGTCGGTGGCCCAGACGGCGGCGGCCTGCCCGGACGCGACGATTGTGCTGGGGCACATGGGTGGCTACTTCCACGTCGACGAGGCGATCGACGTCGCCGAGCGCCACGGCAACGTAGTCCTGGAGACCTCCGCCATGCCGTACCCGGACAAGATCCGGGCGGCGGTCGTGCGGATCGGGGCCGACCGCGTTGTGTTCGGCAGCGACGGGCCGGTCAGCTCGCCGGCGCTGGAGCGGCAGAAGGTCGTGATCGCCGGGCTCGGGCACGAGGCCGCCGACCTGGTGCTGGGCGGCAACGCCGACCGGATGTTGGGGTTGGCCGCATGATCGTCGACGGCCTGGTTCACCTGGGGACGTCCCACTTCGGCTACGAGCTGGACGCCATCACCGCGTTGGCCGGCATGAACGCGGTGGGCACCGACGTGGCGATCGCCGTCCCGGTGCACCCGAAGGGCGCCGACTTCGTCCCCGTCAACGACGCGGTGGCCGCGGCGGCCCGCGCGTCGCAGGGCCGGTTGGTGACGCTCGCCCGGGTCGACCCCTGGAACGGTCCGGCCGCCGTCGCCGAGCTCCGCCGGGCGGTGGGCAACGGCGCCCGGGGGCTGTTCCTGCACCCCGGTGAGGAGCACTTCCGGATCAACGACGACCGGGTACGCCCGCTGGCCGAGGCCGCCGCCGAGCTGGGCGTGCCGGTGGTGGTGGCGGCCGGTTTCCACCTGTACTCCGAACCCCTGCAACTGGGCCGGGCCGCGCAGTTCGCTCCGGGCAACCCCTTCGTGCTGACCAACGGCGGGCAGCTCAACATCTCCGGTCTGATGGGCTTCGACGCCGAGCTGGCGTTGGCAAACGACAACGTCCTGGTGCAGACCAGCGGCATGTACCGCGAGGACTTCCTCGAGGGGGTGGTGGCGACGTTCGGCCCCGAGCGGCTGATGTTCGCCACCGCCGCGCCGCAGATGGACATGTCTTACGAGCGGAAGCGGGTGGAGCTGGCCCACTTCACCGACGCCGAGCGCGCACTCATCCTGGGCGGGAACGCCCAACGCGTGTTCGGGCTGCCGGCGTGAGTCAGGCGGGGCCGGGCGGGCTGCTCCGCGGTCGCACGGCGCTGGTCACCGGCGCGGCCAGCGGCATCGGGGCGGCGATCGCCCTGGCCTATGCCGAGGCCGGTGCCCGGCTGGCCATCGCCGACCGCGCACCCGGTCCGGGCCTGGACCAGGTGCGCGCCTCTTGTGAGGCGCTGGGCGCAGAGGTCGTGGAGGTACACGCGGACGTCTCCGACGAGGCCGAGGTCGAGCGGATGTTCGCCGAGGCCCGGGCCGGTCTCGGGCTGATCGACGTCCTGGTCGCCAACGCCGGCATCCTCACCGAGTCCCCTGTCGCGGACATGCCGACGGCGCTGTTCGACGAGATGATCGCCGTCAACCTTCGCAGCGTCTTCCTGTGCTGCCGGGCGGCGGTGCCGCCGATGATCGAGGCCGGCTTCGGCCGGATCATCAACACCGCCTCGCAGGTGGGCCAGCGCGGTGGTGCCGGGCTGGCCCACTATGCCGCCGCCAAGGCCGGCGTCATCGGGTTCACCAAGTCCCTGGCCCGCGAGCTCGGCGGAACCGGCGTGACAGCCAACTGCATCGCCCCCGGCCCCATCAACACCCCGCTCGGCGGCGAGCTGTCCGAGGAGTGGACGAGCTCGCTGATGGCCGGGCTGCCCCTCAAGCGGTCCGGAGAACCTTCCGAGGTGGCGCCCACCGCCGTCCTGCTGGCCAGCGACCCGGGCGGGAACCTCTACACCGGCGCGACGCTCGGCCCCAACAGCGGAGACGTGATGTTCTCGTGACCGCGGTGCTGGTCACCGGCGGAGCCAGCGGGATCGGGCGGGCGACCGCGGTGCGGGCCGCGGGCGGCGGCGCGGACGTCGCCGTCGGCACGTTCACCGGCGACCCCTACGACGCCGCGGCGGTGGTGGCCGAGATCGAGGCCGCGGGTGGATCGGCGTTCGCGGTGGACGCCGACGTGCGCAGCACGCCGGGGATGGCGACGGCCGTCGCGGCGACCGTCGAGCGCTTCGGCGGGCTGGACGCCGTCGTCGCCAACGCCGGCATCCTCAAGCTGGCTCCGCTGACGGTACTCACCGACGAGGACTGGCACCGTATCGTCGACGTCGACCTGACCGGGGTGATGCGCACCGTGCGCGCGGCCGCGCCGGTGCTGCCCGCCGGCGGCGCGGTCGTGGTCACCTCCAGCATCGCCGGTGCCGCCATCGGCTGGCGGGGCCACACCCCGTACGCGGCCTCGAAGGCCGGCCTGCTCGGGTTCGTCCGCAGTGCCGCACTTGAGCTCGGGCCTCTCGGCATCCGGATCAACGCCGTGCTACCCGGCGTCATCGCGTCGCCGCAGTCGCTGGACCCGGTCAACTCCGGCGGACCGGAGGGGCTCGCGCGGTCCGCGCCGACCATCCCGCTCGGCCGGGTCGGTCAGCCCGCGGACGTCGCCGACGTCATCTGGTTCCTGCTGTCCCCGGCCGCGCGGTACGTCACCGGCCAGCACCTGACCATCGACGGCGGCCTGACCGCGGTGTGGCCGACGTGATCATCATCGAGGGCAAGGAAGTCCTCACCGAGCTGGCCGAACTGGTCGACCCCGCGCACACCGCGCTGCTCCTGGTCGACATGCAGCGCGACTTCGTCGAGCCCGACGGGGTCTTCGGGTCCCTCGGCGTGGACCTGTCGATATACGCCGCGATGCGGCCCCGGCTCGCGGCACTGCTGACTGCCGCCCGCCACGCCGGAGTGCTGGTGGTGCACATCCAGAACACGACGTTGCCCGGGCGACGGAGCGACTCTCCGGCGCAGCTGCGGTTCAACCTGCGGATGCTCGCACCGGCCCGACGGGACGGGCCGCCGCTGCGGTACACCGTCGCCGGGACGGCGGGGGAGCAGTTCGTCGAGGAGCTGGCGCCGCGGCCGGAGGAGCTGGTGGTCCACAAGCACCGCTCCAGCGCCTTCTGGGGCACGGACCTGGAGCTGCTGCTGCGCAGCAACGGCGTCCGGACGGTCGTGGTCGGCGGGTGCACCACCGAGGGCTGCGTCGAGTCCACGGCCCGGGACGCGATGTTCTGCGACCTGTACGTGGTGCTGGCCGAGGACTGCGTCGGCAGCGACGACCGGGCCCAGCACGATGCCTCCCTGTTCCTGATGCGCCACCGTTTCGACCTGGCCACCGGTCAGGCCGTCGCGGACACCTGGCGCGACCCGACGCACCCGATCCCCGAGGAGTTAACTCCGTGACGACCACGACCGCCGGCCCCACCGTTCCGGCCCTGCTGCGCGCCATCGCCGACACCGGTCGCGACCGCACCCGCGGCGGCTACTCCCGGCACTTGTTTAGCGACGCCGAGATGGACCTCCGCGAATGGTTCCTCGCCGAGGCGACCGCCCGCGGCCTGGAGACCGAGATCGACCGCAACGCCAACCTGTGGGCGTGGTGGCGCCCCGGGGGCGCCGCGGCGCAGGAGCGGGCCATCGTCACCGGCTCCCACCTGGACTCCGTCCCCGGCGGTGGCGCCTTCGACGGCCCGCTGGGCGTGGTTTCCGCCCTGGCGACGGTCGACCTGCTCCGCGCCGCCGGTCTCCAGCCCCGCCGTCCGCTGGGCATCGTTGTCTTCGCCGAGGAGGAGGGCGGCCGCTTCGGCGTCGCATGCCTGGGTTCCCGCCTGCTCACCGGCACGACCACCCCTGACGCAGCGCTCGCCCTGACCGACCCCGACGGGAACACTCTGGCCGAGTCCGCCGCACGCGTGGGGGTCGACGCCACCCGGTTCGGCGCCGACCCCGACCGGCTGGACCGCATCGCCTGCTTCGTCGAGCTGCACGTTGAGCAGGGCCGGGGGCTCATCGACCTCGGCCAGCCGATCGCGCTCGCCTCCTCGGTGCTCGCCCACGGCCGCTGGCACCTCCGCTTCACCGGGGAGGGTAACCACGCCGGCGCAACGCCGATGGACTCCCGCCACGACCCCCTCCTGCCCGCCGCGCAGACTGTGCTCGCCGCCCGCCGTGCCGCCGCCGCAGGGGAGTCGCTCCGGGCCACCGTGGGCCGGCTCCGGCCGCACCCAGGCGGCACCAACGTCATTGCCTCCGCCGTCGACCTGTGGATGGACGCCCGCGGCCCGGACGCCCCCGTCACGCAGGCCATGGTCGCGGAGATAGCCGCCGCCGCACACGAGGCCGCTGCCGCGGAGGGCTGCCGGGTGGAGATCCGCGAGGAGTCCGCCAGCGGCGCCGTCCACTTCGACCTCGCGCTGCGCGACCAGCTGCACTCCGCCCTCACCACGCCGGCGGCCCTGGCCGGCACCGGCGCCACCGGCCTGCCCGTGCTGGCCACCGGCGCCGGGCACGACGCGGCGATCCTCGGCGCCGCCCCGGGCACCCGACGCATCCCCACCGCGATGCTGTTCGTCCGCAACCCCACTGGCGTGTCGCATTCCCCGGCCGAGTTCGCCGAGGACGACGACTGCGAGCGCGGCGGCACCGCCCTCGCCACGGTGCTCACCCAGCTGTTGAGCTGAGCACCGCAACCCCGTGTGTCGGGACGGTCGCCCAGCGGAGCAGCCGCTCCGTCGCGTCTTCTCCTGACCCCCACGCGGGTCCTACGGTCGGAGGACCGAGTCCCACCCGATGGGCCCCGGCACCAGCGCAGGCTCCGCGGGGAGACGCCGATGCGACGAGGACGACGCTCTCCGTCGCCGCGCGCCCGCCTGCTCGCCGCCGCCGCCGCCGTCCTGGTCTGCCTCGGCGTCGCCCCCGGGGTCGCGTCGGCCGACCCGATCCCACCCTCCGACGAGGAGATCGGCGCCGCCCAGGCCGCCCGGGACACGGTCGTCGCGAAGCTCAGCGACCTCGCCACCCAGCTCGCCCAGTCCCAGGCGAGGGTCGACGCCGCGATCGCCGCCTCCGACATCGCGCTCGACGGCTACCAGGCCAAGCAGACCGAGGTGAAGGCCGCGCGGGTCACCGCCGAGTCGACCGCCGCCACCGCCGAGAAGGCCGAGGCCGACCTGGCTGCCTCCCGCGTGGAGGTGGCTGCCTTCGCCCGGAAGAGCTACATCGAGGGCACCACCTCACCCGGCCTGCAGGCGATGCTCGACATCGACGACCCCGCGACGATGCTCGAGCGGGCCCGGCTGCTGGCCGCTGCCGGTGGACACAAGGCCGACGTCCTGGTCCGGTTCGCCGTCGCCCGCCGGCTGGCCCTTGCCGCCGACGACGCCGCGCAGAACGCGCTCGCCCGGGCGGGCCTCCTCGAGCGGCAGGCCGCCGACGCGCTCAAGGCCGCCGAGGAGGCAGAGGCGGCCGCCCGCCAGGAGGCGGCGGACTTCGCCGCCGAGCAGACCGACCTGCAGGACCAGCTGCAGCAGGCGCAGCAGGACCTCGCCGAGCTGGAAGGCGCCCGGGAGGCAGCGCTCGAGTACGCCCGGCAGCAGGCGGCCGCAGCCGCGGCCATCGCCGCCGCAGCCGCCGCCGAAAATCCGGGCAAGAGCTCGGCCGGTGAGGCCGCGCTCGCGGCGATCGGTCCCGGCTCACCGCCGGCGGTGCAGACGGCGATCGGAGCCGCGCTGGCCGCGGTGGGCATCCGGTACGCCTGGGGCGGTGGGAGCCTGAACGGGCCCAGCCTGGGGTTCGGCATCGACGCCGGGGTGGTCGGCTACGACTGCTCGGGCCTGACCCGCTTCGCCTACGCGCAGGCCGGCATCGGCATCCCCCGCAACAGTCGGGCGCAGTACGCGACGCTGCCCAAGGTGTCCCGCGCCGCACTGCAGCCCGGCGACCTGGTGTTCTGGGCCCTCGACGTCCACGACCCGGCGACCATCCACCACGTCGCTCTCTACCTCGGGAACGGCAAGATCGTGGAGGCGCCGCACAGCGGCGCGACCGTGAGCGTTCGGTCGATGTACTGGCCGGGCTACATCGGGGCGGTCCGGCCCAGCGCCTGAGCGGAGGCGTCAGGGAGCGCTGAAGTACTCCACCCGGTCGGGCTCGGCCAGGAACGGGTTGGCCCACTCCGACGGCGCGCCGGTGATCGGCTGCGCGTCGGTCACGACGAAGAACGGCGCCGACTCGTAGATGGCCAGCACGGTCGACGTCGACGACAGCTCGTCGGTGTGTTCGATCAGCTCGCCCCGGCGCAGGAAGCTCGTCATCCGCACACCCTGCAGTTGCAGCCCTACCTCGGCGGTCCACCGCGCGCCGTCCTGGACGAACTCGATGCGCCGGACGCGCTTGTCCGGCGGACCCGGCTGACAGCCGGCGAACTCGGCCAACGCCTCGTACAGCCGCTCGGCCTGGGCTCCGTCGCTGGCCCGCGGGAGGAAGAAGGCCGGCACGGGCTGAGTCTGTCAGCCGGTCAAGGGCAGGTGGTCCTCGAGCCGGGCCGTGAAGTATGCCTCGTCCAGTTCCTCGACGTCCTGCAGGTCCAACAGGTGTGTGGTGTCCATGCCGTTGACCCTCCGGCCCGCACCGCGGGGTCAGCGCCAGCGATCCGCAAGATTGCTGCAAGCTCGCCGGGGGAGGCGGGCGGGTGTCAGGCGCCGCGGTCCGCCTCGGCCTGAACGACGCCCAGCAGCGCCTGCGCCAGGTCGGCGCTGCCCAGGTCGCCGCTCTCCACGGCCGCCCGCGCGGGCTCGGGGAGCAACCCCAGATCCAGGTCGTCCAGCCAGGTCACGTCGTCCCCGGCCGGTCGGCCGATCTTCAGCACCCCGCCCTCGGGCCGCACCACGTACTGCTCGCCACCGAGCTCTATCGTCGTCGAGTCGCTCATGGGCGCCCCCTACCCGGCCGCCGTCGCCGGTTACACCCGCCTCCGACACGCCGGAGGACGACGACGCGCTCCGGTCCTGCCAGAACACCGCGCCGACTCGCCGAGCCGGAGCTGCGACGACTCATTCTTTACGGTCGGATCGGCGTGGCGGGGTGTCCCCGGGGCTGGAGTTGCCGAAGGTGACAGCAGCAGAGGACGCCACGGACGGCGCCTCCCGACCACTCCAGGGCAGGAGGACCAGCGTGCCGAGACGACCGGGTGCGACCGCACTGCCCCTCGACGTCCGCCGGCGTGATGGCGCCGAGCGCAGCTCCGCCCTCGTGCTGGAGGCCGTGCTGGACGCGTTGCCCTCACCCACCCTGCTGCTGGACGCCGACGGCCGGGTGCTGCTGGCCAACTCCGCGTGGGCCGTGGTCGCCGAGTTCCTGGACGACGAGCGCATCGCCGTCTCCCTCGGCGACGACTACTTCGCCATGGCCCGGGGGCTCAGCGGCGACGCCCGCACCGAGGCCCTGCTGGAGGAGCTCCGCGAGCTCTCCCGGGGGATGAGGACGACGGTCTCCTTCGACTACTCGCTGGCCAACCCGCGCGGCCCCCGCTGGTTCCACCTGCAGGCCTCCCGGGTCGACCAGGCCGGCCAGATCGTCGTCACCCACACCGACGTCACCTCCCGGGTCCGCGCCGAGGAGGCGTCCACCTGGCAGGCCCGGCACGACCATCTCACCCAGCTCCCCAACCGCGCGCACCTGCACGAGCTGATCGATGCCGAGCTGCGCCGTCCCGAGGGCCGCCCGGTGACGGTGCTCTTCCTGGACGTCGACGGCTTCAAGGACGTCAACGACTCTCTCGGCCACGAGGTCGGCGACGACCTGCTCCGCCAGCTCGCCGGCCGGCTGAGCGGCCGAACCCGCGCCGAGGACACCGTCGGCCGGCTCGGCGGCGACGAGTTCGTGGTGATCTGTCGCGACTGCGACACCGCTGGTGCCGAGGCGCTCGCCGCCCGCTGCCAGAGCACCTTCGACGACCCCTTCCCGCTCGCCGGCCGCAGCATCCGGCTCAGCGCCAGCATCGGCGTCGCCACCGCCGGGGCCGCCGAGGTCGCCGAGCTGCGCTCCACCGACCTGGTCCGCGACGCCGATCTGGCCATGTACGCCGCCAAGGGCGCCGGCCGTAACCGGGTCCGGCTGTTCACCCCTGACCTGCGCTCCGCCGTCCAGCAGAAGGCGCTCGTCGCCGCCGAGCTGCACTCGGCCATCGACGCCGGGCAGCTGACGCTGCACTACCAGCCGGTCGTCTACCTGCCTACCGGTGAGGTGACCGGCGTCGAGGCACTGGTCCGCTGGCAGCACCCGGTGCGCGGCCTGCTGTCGCCGGGCGAGTTCATCCCGCTGGCCGAGCAGAACGGCGTCATCGCCCCGCTGACGCGATGGGTGCTGGCCGAGGCCACCCGGCAAACCGCCGCCTGGACCGCCCAGGGTCTGCAGCTGATCGCCGCCGTCAACATCAGCGCCGCGCACTTCACCACCGGCACGCTGGTCTCCGACGTCGCCGAGGCCCTCGCCGCCGCCGGGCTGCCCGCCGACCGGCTGATCGTCGAGCTCACCGAGACCAGCGTCGCCCAGGACCCCGACGCGGCCGCCGCCCAGCTGGCCACCCTGCGCGTCTCCGGGGTCGAGGTCTCCATCGACGACTTCGGCAGCGGCTTCTCCTCGCTGTCCCAGCTGGTGCGCATGCCGGCCGGGGTGCTGAAGATCGACCGCAGTCTGGTCGCTGGGTCCGACAGCCCGCGCAGCCAGTCCGCCGCCGCGATGGCCGCGGTGGTGGGCCTGGCCCAGGCGTGCGGCATGCGCAGCCTCGCCGAGGGCGTGGAGACCGCCGCACAGCTGGCCACCGCCGTCGAGCTGGGCTGCAGCTACGCGCAGGGCCACCACATCGCCCGGCCGATGCCGGCCGAGGACCTGGTCCGGTGGGTCGCCGCCCGGAGGGCCCCCCGGCACGGGACCGCGACCGCCGAGCTGATCGATGCCGGCACCTGACCGGGCCGGGCGGCCGTCGACGCGGGTTTGCCCTCGAGCGCGGAACCGAGCAGGGTCGGATCAGTGCCCCGCCCCATGCTCCTCGCCGTCCTGGTGGTGACCACGCTGCTGACCGGCTGCTCGGTCGGCGCGCAGGCCGACGCCCCGCAGGCCGCCGCGACGTCCGCCAGCATCAGCACCCGGACGACGACGTCCCCGGCGCCGACCACGCCACCGCCCCAGCTCCCCGGCGGCGGCACCCAGGTCTTCCCTGCGCACCGGCTGGTCGGCTTCTCCGGCCGGGCAGGCTCCCCGGCGCTCGGCCCGCTCACCGGCGACCTCGCCGCCGCGGCCGAGCAGCTGCGCCAGCAGTCGGCTGCCTACGGCGGTGACCGGGCGGTACTCCCGGTCTTCGAGCTGATCGCCACCCTCGCCCACCCGTCCCCCGGGCCGGCCGGCACCTACAACGCTCCGGCCGACGACGCGACCGTCCAGGCCTACCTGGACGCCGCCCGGGCCGCCGGCGCGCTCCTGCTGCTGGGCATCCAACCGGGGACCGAGGACTTCCTGCCCGCCGTCCAGCACTACGAGCGCTGGCTGACCGAACCCGACGTGGGCCTGGCGGTGGACCCGGAGTGGGCGGTCGACCCGGGTGAGGTGCCCGGCGACGTCTTCGGCTCCACCACCGGCGCCGAGCTCGACTCGGTGGCAGTCTACCTCGACGGCCTGGTCACCGCCCACCGGCTGCCGCAGAAGGTGCTCGTCTACCACCAGCTCAACCCCGGGATCGTCCGCGACGAGCAGGCGCTCACCGAGCACCCCGGCGTCGCGCTGGTCAAGAGCGTCGACGGCATCGGGGCGGCGCCGGACAAGGTGGCGACCTACCAGCGCGTGGTGGCCACCCTGCCGCCGTTCGTGCACGCCGGGTTCAAGCTGTTCTACGAGGAGGATGTCCGCTCCGGTCCGCTGATGACGCCACCCGAGGTCCTCGCGCTCGTCCCGCAGCCGGAGTACGTCCTCTACGAGTGAGCTCCTCAGCCGGGCTCGCCACGCAGCTTCCGCCGGGCGACGACGACGAGGTCCACCAGCGCGATGGCGGCCAGTACGAACAGCGCGACGGCGAAGATCACCGGTGCGTCGATCGCCAGGAACAGGATTCCGCCGGCCACACAGACCACGAGGCCGGAGGCGGCCAGTACCAGCCGCAGGGTGAGTGCGCTCTGCGCCGGGCGAGCGCCGCCGATGCCCGCCGTCGGGTCGTGGTGGTCGGGCAAGCCCTGCTGGTAATCAGGTCGTGGACGTCGCTGCGACGGCTCGCTCATGTTGCGGTGAGGTACCCGGTGGTGGAGCGCACTACCCTGGATCGACGTGGCCGCTGACTTCTCCGTCGTCCTGGACGAATTGAACACGACTCTGAAGTCGATCGAGGCCGTCCTGAAGGTCGACGACCTCCGCGACGAGATCCGCGACCTGGAACAACAGGCCGCCGCCCCCGACCTCTGGAACGACGTCGAGGCCGCTCAGGCGGTCACCTCCCGGCTGTCCTACCTGCAGGGCGACGTCCGCCGGGTCGAGGAGCTGCGCAGCCGGCTCGAGGACGTCGGGCTGATGCACGAGATGGCCGCCGAGGAGGACGACGCCGCCACCACCGCCGAGACCGAACGGGAGCTGGCCAGCATCCGCACGGTGATGGACGAGCTCGAGGTCCGCACGCTGCTGTCGGGGGAGTACGACTCCCGCGAGGCGCTGGTGACCATCCGCTCAGAGGCCGGGGGAGTGGATGCCGCCGACTTCGCCGAGATGCTGATGCGCATGTACCTGCGCTGGGCCGAGCGGCACAAGTACCCGACCGAGGTCTACGACGTCTCCTACGCCGAGGAGGCGGGGATCAAGTCGGCCACCTTCGCCGTCAAGCATCCCTACGCCTACGGCACGCTCTCGGTCGAGCAGGGCACCCACCGGCTGGTGCGCATCTCGCCCTTCGACAACCAGGGCCGCCGGCAGACCTCCTTCGCCGGGGTCGAGGTGCTGCCCGTCGTCGAGCAGACCGACCACGTCGACATCCCGGACAACGAGATCCGGGTCGACGTCTTCCGCTCCTCGGGCCCCGGTGGGCAGAGCGTCAACACCACCGACTCCGCCGTCCGGATGACCCACATCCCCACCGGCATCGTGGTGTCCTGCCAGAACGAGAAGTCCCAGATCCAGAACCGGGCGGCCGCACTGCGGGTGCTGCAGGCCCGGCTGCTCGTCGTCCGCCAGAAGGAGCAGCGGGCCGAGATGGACGCGCTCAAGGGCGAGGGCAGCAGCTGGGGCAACCAGATGCGCTCCTACGTGCTGCACCCGTACCAGATGGTCAAAGACCTACGGACCGAGATCGAGACCGGCAACCCGGCCAACGTCCTGGACGGCGAGATCGACACCTTCATCGAGGCCGGCATCCGCTGGCGGCGAGAGCAGGAGGCCACCCCCAGCCGGTGACCCAGCCGCTGTCGCGGACAGCGGGCCCTGCGAGGGGTCACCGCGCGCACAGAGTTCGGGGGCGCGCCGGGCAGACCAGTCATCGTGCGGCCTGGGCCGGGTACCGTGGCGCCTCGTGATCGAATTGCAACACGTCACCAAGATCTACCCGACCTCTCCTCGGCCGGCCCTGGATGACGTCTCCATGCAGATCGACAAGGGCGAGTTCGTCTTCCTCATCGGGTCCTCCGGTTCGGGCAAGTCAACCTTCCTCCGGTTGCTGCTGAAGGAGGACAACCCCACCAAGGGGATCGTCAAGGTCAACGACAAGAACCTGACCACGATGAGCAAGTGGCAGGTGCCCAAGCTGCGCCGCACCATGGGTTGCGTCTTCCAGGACTTCCGCCTGCTGCGCAACAAGACCGTCGCCGAGAACGTGGCGTTCGCCCTCGAGGTGATCAACAAGCCGCAGCGCACCATCAAGCGGGTGGTCCCCGAGGTGCTGGAGATGGTCGGCCTGGAGGGCAAGGAGAACCGCCTGCCCAACGAGCTCTCCGGTGGTGAGCAGCAGCGCGTGGCCATTGCCCGCGCCTTCGTCAACCGGCCGCTGGTGCTGCTGGCCGACGAGCCCACCGGCAACCTCGACCCGGAGACGAGCCAGGACATCATGCTGCTGCTGGAGCGGATCAACCGCACCGGCACCACCGTGGTGATGGCCACCCACGACTACCACATCGTCGACTCGATGCGGCGCCGCGTGATCGAGCTCAACGACGGCACCGTCAGCCGCGACCAGTCCCGCGGCGTCTACGGCGTCGGTCGTTGATGCCGGTCACCGCCGGCCGACCGCTGAACACGACAGGGAACTGATGCGCGTCAACTTCGTCCTCTCCGAGGTGGTCTCCGGGCTGCGTCGGAACCTGACCATGACGGTCGCGATGATCCTCACCACCGGGATTTCGCTGGGCCTCATGGGCACCGGTCTGCTGATCGCCAACATGATCAGTGACATGCGCGAGATCTACTACGACAAGGTCCAGGTCTCGATCTACCTGACCGACGACGTCACCGACGAGCAGCGGACCGCGATCCAGACGGCGCTGGCGGGGTCGCCGGAGGTGAAAGACTTCATCTACGAGTCCAAGGACGACGCCTACGCCCGGTTCACCAAGCAGTTCCAGGAGCAGCCGGCGCTGATCGCGAACACCCCGGCGGACGCGCTGCCGGAGAGCTTCCGGGTCGAGCTGGTGAACCCCGAGCGGTACCAGGTCATCGCCCAGCAGTTCCCGGTCGGGCAGAACGGCGTGGAGGACGTCCGCGACGAGGGCGACTTCCTGGACCGGTTGTTCAGTCTGTTGAACGGGGCACGCAACGCGACGATCGCGGTGGCCGTCGTGCAAGCCCTGGCTGCGTTGCTGCTGATCTCCAACACGATCCAGCTCGCGGCCTTCAACCGGCGCAACGAAACGAACATCATGCGGCTCGTCGGCGCCTCCCGCTGGTACACCCAGCTGCCCTTCATCCTGGAGGCCGCCCTGGCCGGGCTGATCGGCGCGGGTCTGGCCATCGGCGGCCTGGTGCTGACCAAGGTGCTGTTCGTCGACAAGACCCTGGCCGGGCCGATCAAGTCCGGGATCATCCCGCCGGTCGACTGGTCGGCGATCGCCGCGATCAGCCCGATCATCGCGGTGGCCGGCGTCGGGCTGGCCGCGGTCGCGGCCTACGTGACGCTCCGGCTGTACGTGCGCCTGTAACGCCGTCGTCCTCCGGACGACACCGCGAACAGGTGCCGTCCCCTGCTGCGATGAGCCGCACCGTCGGACACGGCGGGAGCCCTCCGGGCCCAGCGCCGCGTCCGACAAGCACAGCTAACCTGTTCCCATGCCGCGTGAGACCGGGCGCAAGCTCATCGCCCAGAACAAGAAGGCGCGGCACGACTACTCGATCCTCGACACCTACGAGGTGGGCCTGGTGCTCACCGGCACCGAGGTGAAGAGCCTGCGGGCCGGCCGTGCCTCGCTGGTCGACGGCTTCGCCACGGTGGACCAGGGCGAGGTGTGGCTGCAGCACGTGCACATCCCCGAGTACACCGAGGGCACCTGGACCAACCACGCCCCGCGCCGCAAGCGCAAGGTGCTCATGCACCGCGCCGAGATCGAGAAGCTGATCGGCAAGACCAAGGAGGGCGGGCTCTCGCTCGTCCCGCTGGACCTGTACTTCAAGGACGGCAAGGTCAAGGCCACCCTCGCGCTGGCGAAGGGCAAGAAGGCCTACGACAAGCGGCAGGACCTCGCCGAGCGCGACTCGCGCCGGGAGATGGAACGGGCCTTCGGCCGCTACGTGAAGGGACGGCGCTGACCTCCATGCGCGGTGCTGCCTACGACGAGTTCGGGAACGCCGGCGTGCTCCGGGTCCGCGACGACCTGCCGATGCCGCCGGTCGGCCCGGACACCGTGCTGGTCCGGGTGCACGCCGCCGGGGTCAACCCGGTCGACATCGGGATCCGCGAGGGCCACCTGGCGGGCGCCTTCCCGCACCACTTCCCGATCATCCCGGGCTGGGACGTCGCCGGCGTGGTCGAGGCCGCCGGGCCCGCGGTCACCGCGTTCGCCCCCGGCGACGAGGTGTTCGGCTACGTCCGCCGGGACGACGTGCAGTGGGGGACGACGGCCGAGTTCGTGCCGGCCCCACAGCGCTGCCTCGCGCACAAGCCCGAGTCGCTGGGCTTCGCCGAGGCCGGTGCGCTGCCGCTGGCCGGGCTGACCGCGTATCAGGCGCTGACCGAGGCGCTCGACGTCGGCGAGGGCGACCGCGTGCTGGTGCACCGGGCCGCCGGAGGAGTGGGTTTCTTCGCCGTCCAGATCGCCGTCGCGCTCGGCGCGCACGTCATCGGCACCGCCAGCCCGAAGAACCACGGCTTCCTGACCGACGCCGGTGTCGTCGAGGTGCTCGATTACGCGGCCGGGCCGATCAGCGGGCAGCTGTCCGAGCCGGTGGACGCCGTCCTGGACCTGGTCGGCGGCGACACCCTCGCCGACGCTCCGAAGCAGGTCCGCGACCCCGCCCGGATCGCCAGCGTGGTCGACCCCGGTGTGCTCGAGCTGGGCGGCCGGTACGTCTTCGTCCGCCCCGACACCCACGACCTGGAGGAGTTGGCCCGGATGGCCGACGCCGGCCAGTTGCGGGTGGCGATCGCCCGGGCCTTCAGTCTTGACCACGTCGCTGGGGCCCAGGAGCTCGTCGCGGGCGGGCACGTGCGCGGCAAGGTCGTCGTCACGCTCCGATGAGCGGGTCCGTCCGTGAAGGCGACGCCGGAGCGAGCATCGCAGGGAGCGCCGGCGACCGGGGAGCGGAACGAGGGCGGAGTCGAGCCATGAGCACGGTCGCGCCGCCGGCGGACGACGCCGACGTCCCCCGGTTCTGGCGCGAGCTGAGCCTGCCCGGGCTCGTCGACGTGCACGTGCACTTCCTGCCCGAGCGGGTGCAGGCGAAGGTCTGGCGGTACTTCGCCGACGCCCAGACCCACTACGGCGCGCCCTGGCCGATCCGGTACCCGCTGCCGGTCGACGAGCGGTTGACGCTGCTGGCCGGCCTCGGCGTCCGGGCCTTCCCGACGCTGCCCTATCCGCACAAGCCGGGAATGGCCTCGTGGCTGAACGACTGGTCGGCGGAGTTCGCCCGGGCCCACCCGCAGGTGCTGCAGTCGGCCACCTTCTACCCGGAGCCGGAGGCGCCGGTCTACGTGGCCGAGGCGTTGGACGCCGGCGTCCGGGTGTTCAAGGTGCACGTGCAGGTCGGTCGCTTCGACCCCCGCGACCCGCTGCTGATCCCGGTGTGGACGCGGCTGGAGCAGACCGGCACCCCGGTGGTCATCCACTGCGGGTCCGGTCCGCTGGCCGGCGAGCACACCGGGCCGGCGCCGATGGCCGGCCTGCTGGAGCGGTTCCCGGGACTGCAGCTGGTGATCGCTCACCTCGGCATGCCTGAGTACGCCGCCTTCTTCGAGCTGGCCGAGCGCTACGAGCGAGTGCACCTGGACACCACCATGTTCGGCACCGACTTCACCGAGCGGCTGATGCCCTTCGACCGGACGCTGCTGCCCCGGCTGGCCGGGCTGCGGAACAAGGTGCTGCTGGGCAGCGACTTCCCCGCCATCCCGTACCCCTACGCCCACCAGCTCGCCGCGCTGTGCCGGCTGGGGCTGGGCGACGACTGGCTGCGGGCTGTGCTGTGGGCCAACGGGGCGCGGCTGTTCGGCGTCACCCCCTGAGGAGCGTGCCGGTCGCGGCGGCGGGTGCCGACAGGTGTGGCGGGACCAGCGGTGACCGCTACAGCGGTGGCGTGCTCGCCGGGAGCGTGCGGTGCCCGGTGGCCTCCTCGTAGTCCTGCCCGGCGGCCAGCAGCCGCGGCTCATCGAACGGGCGGGCGAGAAACTCCACGCCCACCGGCACGCCCAGGGGTGCATCTGCCGTCGGCTCGCTGAACCCGCCGGGAACGGTGAGGGCCGGGAAGCCGGTCAGCGCCGCGAGGATTCCGTTGCGGTCCCGCTGCGCCTGCTCGGCGACAGGCTCCACGAGCCGGCTCTGCATGGGGTAGAAGAGCAGGTCGAGTCCCTGCGCGTCCATGAGTGCCAGGAGCCGCGCGCGGAGGTCGGCGATGCCGACGAGGCGCTGCGCGTACTCGGCGCTGGTCCGGCCGTCGCCGGTCTCGTCGGCGGCGGTGAGGAACGGCTGGACGGAGGGGTCGGGCAAGCCACTGGCCCGGATCTCCTCGAGCGTGTCGACCGGGGCGTCGGTGGTGGCCAGGTTGGACTCCAGCAGGGGCTCGTACTCGAAACGCTGCACGTCGTAGCTGGTCGACAGCGCGCTCGCCGTTGCGTCGAGGCTGACGTCGACAAGCGTCGCGCCCTCTGCGACGAGGTCCGCCCGCGCCTGCTCGACCACGGTGTTCACCGGTTCGTACTGCTCTCCCTCGAGCAGGAAGTCGGTGACCACGCCGATGCGGGCGCCGCCGAGACCCTCCCCATCGAGGGCGGCCAGGTAGTCGGGGAGCGTTCTCCCGGCGAGGACGTCGGTGGCGGAATCCTTCGGGTCCGCGCCGGCCATCACCTGCAGGACCGCTGCCACGTCGGCGACGGACCGCCCGATCGGGCCGGCGGCGTCCTGCGTCGAGGACACCGGCACGATTCCGTCGCGGCTGACGAGCCCGCGCGTGGGCCGCAGGCCGACGAGGTTGTTCGCCGAGGCGGGGGACCGGATCGAGTTCACCGTGTCGGTGCCCGTCCCGACCACCGCGAAGCCGGCTGCGACGCCCGCTCCGGTGCCGCCGCTGGACCCTCCCGGCGTCCGGGTGGGGTCATAGGGGTTGAGCGTCTGCCCACCCAGGGAACTGGCGGTGAAGCCGGCCACGGCGAACTCGTGGAGGTTGGACTTGCCGATGACTACCGCGCCGGCGTCGCGCAGCCGCGCCACCGTCTCCGCGTCATCCGGCGGCTGTGCGCCCGCCAGCGCGGCCGACCCGGCGGTGGTGGGCAGGTCCTCGGTGTCGTAGTTGTCCTTGAGGAGTACCGGCACGCAGTGCAGCGGACCCGCGAAACCGTGCTTCCGGTACTGCCGGTCGAGGGCCGCCGCGGTGCTCAGCGCCTTGTTGTTCACCCGCAGCACGGCCTGCAGGCTGGGGCCGCGATCGTCGTACGCCTGGATGCGGTGCAGCGACGCAGCGACCACCTCGCGGCAGGTGGTCCGGCCCCCGGCGATCGCATCGCGGATCGACGCGACGCTTGCCTGCTCGACGGGGAAGTCCGGCGCATGCGCCGCCGCCGGTCCCGCAACGTTGGTGCCGACGATCAGCGCACTCGCCTCAACCGCCGCAGCGACTGCCCGTCCGCGGCCGATGCTGCTCATGCCGGGTGACTGTAACGAGCACAGCGGTGACAGCACTAGCCTGCAATCCCGTGACCTCCGCTCCGCTCGCCCTGCCCGAGGGCCTCACCGCCCGGCCGATGCGCCCGAACGACGTCGTCGCCATCGTGGCCCTGGAGACGGCCGCTGAGCCGGTCGACGACACGGGGACGCACGAGAGCCCCGAGGACCTCACCGCCTGGTTCGTCAACGACCTGGTCGACCTGGACCTCGACACCCGCGTGGTGCTGACTGCCGGGGGAGAGCTGATCGGCTGGGCGAGCGCCATCGCGCCACCCACCTTCCGGGACGCCTACGGGGTGCACCTCGAGGGGCGGGTGCACACGGACTGGCGGGGCCGCGGCATCGGCCGGGCGCTGCTGGCCTGGCAGCTCGAGCGCGGCACCGAGCTGCACGCGGAGCGGCACCCGGAGATGCCGGCCCGGCTGACGGCGACGGTCTACACGACGATGCCCTCGCTGGAGGCGCTGCTGCGCCGGGCCGGGCTGGAGCAGGTCCGCTGGTTCTTCCACATGGAGCGCCCGCTCACCGACCTCCCGCCCCGCCGCCGCGTCGAGGGACTGGACCTGGTCCCGTTCAGCTGGGACCGGGACGAGGACGTCCGGGCAGCCCACAACGCCGCCTTCACCGAGCACTACGGCTCCAGCGAGCGCGACGTCGCCTCCTGGCAGGTCATGTTCACCGGCCAACCGTCGTTCCGCCCGGACCTCTCGGTGCTGGCGATCGAGGACGGCGCCGTCCTGGGGTACGCGCTGTCCTACGTGTCCGAGGCGACCGCTGCGGCCACCGGGTCCCGGGAGAGCTACTTCGGCCAGATCGGCGTCGTCCCGGCCGCCCGGGGGCGCGGACTGTCCAAAGCGGTGATCATCGAGGCGCTGCACGCCGCTGCCGCGCGCGACTGCCAGACCGCCGGGCTGGAGGTCGACAGCGAGAACGTCACCGGCGCCCTCGGCCTCTACGAGAGCCTCGGGTTCGCCACGCACCGCACCCAGGTCTCCTGGTCGCACCTGCTCGACCCGCTGCGCTGACCCAGGCATAGGAAGCTTTCCCCCCGGTTTCGGCCCGAAAACCGGGTGGAGAGCTTCCTATGCCTCGTCGTTTCGGTGTTAGCGTCCCGGCGATGAGGCGCACCGTGCAGTCGATGGTCGTCGCCGGGCTGGCTCTCGCCGGAGTGTTCCTGGCCGGGCCGACGGCGGCGGACGCTGCACCCGCGGCCCCGTCGACCGGGGGCTACGACGTGTCCCATCCGCAGTGCGGCACGACTCTGCCGTCCACCCGGGCGTTCGCGATCGTCGGGGTGAACGGCGGCACCGCTGCCACGACCAACCCCTGCCTGGCTCCGCAGCTGCGGTGGGCGGCGGCGTCCTCGGGCGCTGTGCCCACCCAGCCGAAGGTCCAGCTGTACGTGAACACGGCGAACCCCGGGCAGGTCATCGACCAGGTGACCACTTGGCCCACCACCGGCCAGAACCGCTACGGCACGTGCGACGGCTCGAACAGCGCCGCCTGCTCCTACCAGTACGGCAAGGAGCGCGCCGCCAACGACGTGCGCATCCTCGATCCGGCCGCCCGGTCCGCAGGCGTCAGCGTCGCCGCCGGCGCGTACACGTGGTGGCTGGACGTCGAGACCGGCAACACCTGGCAGACCGGGTCCAGTGCCGCCCTGGCGCGCAACCGGGCCACCCTCGAGGGGATGGCCGAGAGCCTGACAGCGGCGGGCGGCCGGGTCGGTATCTACTCGACCTCGACCCAGTGGCGGCAGATCGTCGGCACGGTGCCGTCGGCCAGCTCCCTGTCCCCGCTCCCGAGCTGGCTGGCCGGTGCCACGACGCTGAACGGCGCCCGCACCAACTGCGCGAAGGCGCCCCTCACGCGGGGCCCCGTCGTGCTCGCGCAGTACGTCGCCGGCGGACTCGACCGCAACCGCTCCTGCAGCTGACCCCGCAGTCGCCACGCTGGCCGGGAAGAACCTTTCGCTAGGGTCCGCCGCATGGTCAGCGTCGATCGTCCCGCCCCTGTCGACCTGCGGCTGGTGAGCCGGGCGCACCGACGGCTGGACCCGCTGCATTCGCACGTCTACTTCGCCCCCGAGACCGACGAGCACCTCGTCGCGGCCGGGCTGCGGCCGGGCCGGATGGTCTACTTCGCCGGCCGCGCTGCCCCGATGGGCGCGGTCGGGCCCGGTGCGGTGACGGCGACCTTCTACAACTTCGCCCCCTCCATCGTGGCCCGGCACATCCCGCGGGCATGGACGCTGGCCAGCCCCGAGCAGGTACTGGCCGCCAGGGCCGCCGCCGCCCGGGCATCGCTGACCCGGCTGCTCGGCGGCCAGGAGGTAGCCGCCGATCCCGAGGTCCCCGAGCTCGCCGAGCTGCTGCGCGAGGCAACCACCGCGCTCACGCCGGAGGGCCGCCCGCTCTACGCCGGGCACGCCGACCTGCCCTGGCCCGAGGAGCCGGTGCTGCAGCTCTGGCACGCGGTCAGCCTGCTGCGCGAGCACCGCGGCGACGGGCACGTGGCCAGCCTGCTCCGGCACGGGCTGAGCGGGGTGGAGGCGCTGATCACCCACACGCTGAGCGGCCGGGGGTTCACCCAGCAGGCGGCGCAGGCCACCCGCGGCTGGTCCGACGAGGAGTGGGCCGCGGCGGTCGACCGGCTCACCGCCCGCGGCCTGGTCGCCGACGGCGCGCTCACCGACGCCGGTCAGCAGCTGCGCGCCGCGGTCGAACAGGAGACCGACGAGCTGTCGGCCGCGCCGTTCGTCCACCTCGGCACCGACCGGACCGAGCGGGTCGCGGAGCTGGCCGGCCTGCTCAGCAGCCGGCTCGTCGCCAACGGGGCGTTCCCCGTCGGCGTGCTGGCAGCCGGTTGACCGGCTCCGGGGCGCGGCTGCCCGACCCGCCCGAGGATGGCGACCCGGCGACGGCCGCCGCCGCTGCCGTGCTGCGCGCCCGGCGCCGGGGCGAGCTCTCCGGGCTGGACCGGATGCTGCTGTACAGCCCGCCGGTCGCCGAGGGCTGGAGCGCGCTGCTCGGTGCGCTGCGCAACCGGACGACGCTGACCCCGGACCTCACGGAGCTCGCCGTGCTGCGGATCTCGGTGCTCAACGACGCGCCCTTCGAGTGGACGTCGCACGAGCCGGCCGCCCGCCGCGCCGGGGTGACCGACGAGCAGCTCGTCGCGCTGCGGACCCTCGACGCCACCGAGGCGCCGGTGTTCTCCCCGGTCCAGGCGCTGGCGCTGCGGTTCACCGATGCCTCCAGCCGGGCGATCGCCGTCCCGGATGCGCTGTTCGCCGAGCTGCGGGAGCACCTGGACGACCGGCAGGTCGTCGAGCTGGCCGCCATCGTGGCCGGGTACGCGATGGTGTCGCGGTTCCTGGTGGCCCTGCGGGTGCCGCCGGGCGACGGCGAGGTCAGCGGCTGAGCCGCCACCTGCCGTTCGCCCGCCCGAGGGTGCCCGCAGGTGGCGCCGCGTGTCACCATGGACGACGGCCCGCTCACCGCACGCCGGCCCCTGGGACGTCGGGAGGTGACCGGTTCGATGCGCACTACGCCGCTCTGCAGCGAGCCCCCCAGTTCCAGTCCCGAGGTCTCTCCCCGCTGACGCCCCCGGTCACTCGCTGATCGCGGCGGGCGCTTGCGCGATGGGGACCTCCTCGACGTCCCCATCTCCGCGTCCTCCGGGAGCCCGTCGTGACCGACCGCCGTCGCACTGCCCGTAGCGCGCCGAGCTGGACTGGCGGTTCGGCTACCCGGTGGCGCTGTGCCTGATGGCACTGGTCAGTGTCGTCCTGCACTCGTGATCAAGCGGCGCGACTGGATCTGACGGCCCGGCTCCTGCAAGAGCGGGGGACGGCGACCCGGCCGGGGACGCCACGCGCCCGGTGGAACACGCCGGGGCCGGCAGGCGTTAGTCTCCCTGCATAACTGCACAGGGGGTGATTGGTCTCGACTTCGGTCGGATGACCAGGGGAAGCGAGCCGAGGAAGGCAACGATGAGCTCGTTAACCATCCGTTGCAAAAAACACAAGCGCCGATTCCAATCAGCGCGACTTCGCTCTCGCTGCCTAACAGCAGCTAGGCGAGTCTGTCAGCCCGGGTTCGTCATCGGCCCGGATCCTGGCATCAGCTAGATGACTCACTGCGCGTGCCGGTCGCGGGCACGCGCGGGACACCAAACAGCGACTGGGCCCGTCACACCGACTTGTTCGTAGGATCGGTGGGGCCGAGTAGAGGCAGCGCGAACTGCGCTCGGAGAAGCCCTGGTGATGCGCCGGAGGACGCGGGTTCGATTCCCGCCACCTCCACACCCCGTTCCACGCGAGAGCCCGGCAGGTCGTCGACCTGCCGGGCTCCCGCGCGTTCGGGACCTTCGGCGTCCTGCCCCGGGCGCGCGTCTCAGGTAGACACCGGGCATGGAGTTCCGACACCTCGGCCGCAGCGGCCTGAAGATCAGCGAGATCACCTACGGAAACTGGATCACCCACGGGGGACAGGTCGAGGCCGACGCCGCGACCGCCTGCGTGTGCGCGGCCCTGGACGCCGGTATCACCACCTTCGACACCGCCGACGGCTACGCCGAGGGCCGGGCGGAGCAGGTGCTGGGCAAGGCGCTGGCCGGTGAGCGCCGCGGCGGCATCGAGGTCTTCACCAAGGTCTACTGGCCGACCGGCCCCGGCGCCAACGACCGCGGCCTGTCCCATAAGCACATCCGCGAGTCGATCGAGGGCTCGCTGCGCCGGCTGGGGCTGGACTACGTCGACCTCTACCAGGCGCACCGCTACGACTACGAGACCCCGCTCGAGGAGACGATGGAGGCCTTCGCCGCCGTGGTCCGCGCGGGCCAGGCGCTCTACATCGGCGTCTCCGAGTGGCGGGCGGAGGAGATCCGGGCGGCCAAGGTGCTGGCCGACGAGCTGCACGTCCCCCTGGTGTCCAACCAGCCGCAGTACTCCGCGCTGCACCGGGTGCCCGAGACCGAGGTCATCCCGACCTGCCGGGAGCTGGGCATCAGCCAGGTCGTCTTCTCCCCGATCGCGCAGGGCGTGCTGACCGGCAAGTACCTGCCGGGGCAGCCGGTGCCGGAGGGCTCGCGGGCCACCGACCAGAAGGGCGGGGGAGCGGGCTTCATCTCCCGCTGGATGAAGGACGACGTGCTGGAGCGGGTCCAGAACCTGGTGCCCATTGCCGCCGACCTCGGCCTGTCGATGGGCGCCCTGGCCGTGGCCTGGGTGCTGCAGGAGGAGAACGTCGCGGCCGCGATCATCGGTGCCAGCCGCCCCGAGCAGGTGCGGGACAACGTTCAGGCCGTCGGCGTCCGGCTGGACCCGGAGGTCAAGACGCGGATCGACGAGGTGCTGGCCCCGGTCGCGGTGACCGACCCGGCCCTGACCCGGAGCCCTGACCCGCGGCCCTGATCGGCGTGCCGGCGCGGAGTAGTCAGCCGGAGATCTCCGCGCAGGCGACCCGACTGCGCAGCGGTCCGTCCGCCGGCGCCGCCGGGTCGACGGCGGCGTGGATGATCAGCGCTGTGCCGTCCTCGTCGAGCAACTCGTCGAGGTTGCTGGTGCTCACCAGGCTGGTCAGCCGACCGACCTCCTCCTCGCCGACCACCAGCGACGGGAGGTCGCCCGGGTCCTCGGTGAACACGATGAGGTCACCGGCCGAGAAGAAATCGCCGATCAGGCCCGGATCGGCGGCAGACGCGCTGGCCGGCTCGCAGATGCCGACCCCGTAGAGGCCCACCGGATGGGCACCAGTTGTCAACCCGCTGGCGTCCAGCTCGACCTCTACGCCGGTGGCGGTGTCGGTGAAGGTGGCGGTCCCCAGCCGGCTGCCCTCCGGATCGGTCAACTCCGACGTGACCTCCACCGGGACCACGGGCGGCTCGGTGACCTCGCCGTCCGACCCGTCGGCGCTCCTTTCGTCGCTCATCGGGCCGTTGCTGCAGGCGGCGAGGACCAGGACCGCGGCGGCTGCCGGGACGAGCGAACACTTCACGAGGACTCCTAGGATCGGGACGCGCGATCCCGATCCCGTGCCCCTCTCGTCGCCCGGGACACCCGGGGCATGGAGTCGTCACACACCCGTGACCACCCCGGCCTGCTGCGCTGCCCGCTCCCGGTGTGGCAAGTGGGGGAGCGACCGGCCGGGCGGTCAGCGCCGGGACTTGACGACCACCAGCTGGTCCTCGCTCTGCAGGGTGCCGATCAACGGGTCGTCGAAGCGCAGCGAGCGACCACCGCGGGTGACCGACAGGACGACATCCTGCAGTTGCCGCGGGCTCAGTCCCACCTCGGACTGGCCCACCTGGCGCTGGACGAGGTCCAGGCCGCGGCCGGCGGTCAGCAGGTCCTCGACCACCGCCACCACCCGCGGGCTGTCGGTCGACAGGCCGAGCAGCCGCCCGGCGGCCGCCGACGAGGTGATCACCGAGTCGGCGCCGGACTGGCGCAGCAGGCTGGCGTTCTCCTCCTCGCGAACGCTCGCGGTGATCGGCACGGTCGGGTTGAGCTGGCGCACGGTGAGCACGATCAGCACCGCCGCATCGTCCCGGTTGGCCGCGACGATGACCGCTCGGGCCCTCTCCACCGACGTCCGCCGCAGCACCTCGGCGCGGCCGGCGTCGCCGACCACCCCGGTGAAGCCCGAGGCGGTGGCCTCCTCGATGGCGGCCGGGTCGGAGTCGACCACCACGATGGACTCGGGTGCGGTGCCGTTCCCCAGCAGGGCGCGGATGGCGCTGCGCCCCTTGGTGCCGTAACCGCACACGACGACGTGCTGGCGCACGCGAGACCTCCAGCGTCGGATCCGGAACTCCTCCCGGGAACTCGCGGTGAGCGCCTCGAGAGTCGTGCCGATCAGGATGAGCAGGAACATGATCCGCAGCGGGGTGATCAGCAGGATGTTGATCAGTCGGGCGCTGGGCGTGACCGGGACGATGTCGCCGTAGCCGGTGGTCGACAGGCTCACCGTGGCGTAGTACGTGGCGTCCAGGACGCTGATCTCGCCGCCGTTGTTGTCGACGTAGCCGTCGCGGCCGGTGTAGACGATGAGCACACAGGCGATGAGCACGAGCGAGGCGACGACGACCCGGCGCCAGACCTGCCGGGTGGAGGACTCCTCGGTGTGGGCGAGGTGCACGCCGCCGTGGTCGCTCACCACCCGGTGTCGCCCCCGTGCACGGGCCGGTCGTTGGTCACCCGGCGGACAGTAACGACTGCCGCCGGGGCTGGGTCGTCCGGCGGCTGGGCGCTACGGGTCATCGCTGTCCGGCGCGGCGCCGCCGGGATCTCAGCCCGCGGCGGTCTCCCGCTCCCGAGCGGCGAGCTCGCGCTTGAGCACCTTGCCCGCCGGCGAGACCGGCAGGGCGTCGACGAACACCACGTCGCGCAGCCGCTTGTAGGGGGTGACCTGCTCGTTGATGGTCGCCATCACGCCCGCGCCGGTGAGCGCCGCGCCGGCGGCATCGGCCCGGCGCACCACGTAGGCCACCGGCAGTTCGCCCGCCTCGGGATCGGGCCGGCCGACGACCGCAGCCGCGGCGACGCCGGGCGTGCCGAACAGCAGCTCCTCGAGCTCGCGAGGAAACACGTTGTAGCCCTTGTAGAGCAGCATGTCCTTGGTCCGGTCGACGATCGACAGGTAGCCGTCGGCGTCCAGCACGCCGACGTCGCCGCTGTGGAACCAGCCCTCAGGGTCGATCGACTCGGCGGTGGCATCGGGACGCCGGGCGTAGCCGCGCATCACCTGTGGCCCGCGAATGCACACCTCACCGCGCTCGCCGACCGGCAGCGCGTCCCCGCCGCCGAGCGGCCGGATGCTGATCTCGGTGTCCGGGATCGGGACGCCGACCGTGCCCGGCTTGCGGATCCCCGACGTGTGCGACGGGTTGCCGGTGGCCTGCATGGTCACCTCGGTCAGCCCGTACCCCTCGCCGATCACCGCACCCGGCACGAGCGCCTTCATCCGCTCGATCAGCGAAACCGGCAGCGGGGCGGCGCCACTGGCGAAGCCGTGCACGCTGGACAGGTCGGCGTCGGCGATCCCGGCCACCTGTAGCAGGGCGACGAAGACCGGCGGGGCGCCGCCGATGCCGGTGACCCGGTACCGGACGGCGTCGGCGACGTAGGCCACCGGGTCGAACCGGTCGTGGATGACCACCGTGGAGCCGCCCATCACCTGGCCGTTGAGGTAGCCGATGACGCCCATGGCGTGGAACCACGGGGTCAGGTTGATCCCGGTCGCCGTCCCGAGCCGGACGGGGTGCTCCTCGGGGCTGCCCACCTGGTCGAGGGTGACGTCGCCGTCGGAGTCCAGGGCGGGCAGCGACCCGGTGCTGAAGCAGGCCGACTGCAGGACGTTGGTGACCACCGCGCGGTGCGGCAGCTCGACGCCCTTGCTCACCCCGGTGGTGCCGCCGGTGTAGGCCAGGTGGGCGAGGTCGGTCTCCGGGTCGACGGCGGCATCTCGGTGCGTGTCGGTGGGATCGGCGGCGAGCAGCTCGCCCAGGGAGACAGCGGGCACCGCGAAGCCGGTGAGGTCCACGGGCGCCGACGGGTCGGCGATCTGCTGCGGCCCGGTGACCACCACGGTCTGCACCGCGGTCTCCGGCAGGGCCGCGCGGACCACGCCCAGCGCCGGCTCCCAGGTGACCACCGCGCGGGCACCGGCGTCGCTGAGCTGGGAGGCGAGGGCGGCCGGGGGCAGCAGCGGGTTCGTGGGGGAGAAGGTCGCCCCGGCCAGCAGCACGCCGTAGTAGACGGCCGGGTACTGCAGGCAGTTGGGCAGGTGGACGGCGACCACGTCGCCCCTTCCGATGCCGAGCTCGGCCAGCCCGGCGGCGACGGAGTGCGCCCGGCGGCCGAGCTCGGTGTAGGACAGCTCGACGTCGTGGTGAATGAACGCGGTGTGGCCGCCCCAGCGGCGGACGGCGGCCCGCAGGATCGACCCGACCGGCATCTGCGGGTAGTCCAGCGACCGGGGAAGGCCGGGCGGCCAGGTCGTCGGGGTCGCGCTGGCAGGGGTGTCCGTCGGGGGCATCCGTCGTCCTTCGTTCCGGCAGCAGTGCTCGCCCGCATCGTGGCGCACGTCACCCTGCGCGCGGACACCGGCCCCGTACGTGAAAATGTCGCGATGAGCGAGCAGCGCACCGCACTCGTGCTGGGTGGCGGCGGCATCACCGGGATCGCGTGGGAGCTCGGCCTGGTTGCCGGGCTCGCCGAGGCCGGCGTCGACCTCAGGACGGCCGACCTGGTGGTCGGCACGTCGGCAGGGTCGGTGGTCGGCGCCCAGCTGACCAGCGGCACGGCCCTCGAGGACCTCTACGCCCGCCAGCTGGAGCCGCCGACGCAGGAGCGTGCCGCGCGGATGACCCGGGGGGTGCTGGTCCGCTACGGCCTGGCGATGCTGCGCGCCCGCCGGGACGACGTCGCCTTCCGCCGCCGGGTCGGCCAGCTCGCCCGTAAGGCCGCCGATTCCGGGCTGACACCGACCGAGGACGAGCGTCGCGCGGCGATCACGTCGCGGCTGCCGTCGGCCGAGTGGCCCGACCGGCCGTTCGTGGTCACCGCGGTGGACGCCGAGAGCGGTGAGTTCACCCGCTTCACCCGCGACTCCGGGGTCGAGCTGGTGGCCGCGGTCGGCGCCAGCTGCGCCGTCCCCGGGGTGTACCCGCCGGTCACCATCGACGGCCGGCGCTACGTCGACGGCGGCATGCGCTCGGCGGCCAACGCCGACCTGGCCGAGGGCTACGACCGGATCGTGGTGCTGGCTCCCATTGCGCGCGGCGTCGGCCCGATGGCCAGCGTCGACGCGCAGGTCACCGGCCTGGTCAGCCGGGTCGCCGTGGTCTCCCCGGACGAGGGCAGCCGGACTGCGATCGGCAAGAACGTGCTCGACCCGGCCGCACGGGCGGCCTCGGCGGGGGCCGGGCGCGCGCAGGCGGCGTCGGTCGCCGCCCGGGTCGCCGACGTCTGGACCGGCTGAGCCCTCGACGTGGCCCCGTGGCGCTCCGGGAAGAGCGCGGGGGGCGGAGGCGTTAGGGCCGGCATGAAGGTCGAGATCTGGTCCGACGTCGTCTGTCCCTGGTGCCACATCGGCAAGCGCCGATTCGAGGCGGCCCTGGCGCAGTTCCCGCACCGCGAGCAGGTCGAGGTCGAGTGGAAGGCATTCGAGCTCGATCCGCACGCCACGTCCGCTCCCGCCGGTCAGCCCGCGGACCGCGCCGGGTACGCCGAGCGGCTGGCCGCCAAGTACGGCAGCGACCTGGCCGGTGCGCAGCAGATGATCGATACGATGACCGCGCAGGCGGCTGCAGAGGGCCTGGACTTCCGCTTCGACCGTGCCGTGCGGGCCAACACCGTCGACGCGCACCAGGTCATCCACCTGGCCGGGCTGCGTGGCGTGCAGGACGCCGTCAAGGAGCGGTTGCTGCGTGCGTACTTCACCGAGGGCGAGGGCGTCGGCGACCGGGACACTCTGGTCCGGCTGGCCGCCGAGGTCGGGCTGGACGCCGATGAGGTCCGGGCCGTCCTCGACGAGCAGCGCTACGTCGGTGCGGTGCGGGCGGACGAGGCCGAGGCACAGGCCCTCGGCATCAGCGGGGTGCCCTTCTTCGTCGTCGACCGGCGGTACGGGGTCTCGGGGGCGCAGCCGGCCGAGGCGTTCGTCGAGGTGCTGGAGCGGGCCTGGGCGGAGCGGTCGCCGCTGGTCATGGCCGCCGGCGGGTCCGGCGACGGCACTGTCTGCGGCCCGGACGGCTGCTCCGTCTGAGCTCAGACGAAGTCGAGACCTGGCGGCCCGTTCCGATGATCGTGGCGCCGAAACCGCCCGGGGCGCCCCCCGGTGGTCGGGGCGCCATGATCGCGGGAGCGGAATGAGCTGACGAGGGAGACGAGTGATGGCTGATCCGGTGCTGGTCGAGGTATCCGACGGGGTCGGCGTGCTGACCCTGAACCGGCCGGAGGCGAAGAACGCCGTCGACCTGGCGACGACGGAGTCGCTGGCTGCCGCGGTCGACGACCTGGAGGCCCGCGCGGACGTCGCCGTCCTGGTGCTGACCGGCGCCGGCGGCACCTTCTGCGCCGGGATGGACCTCAAGGCGTTCTCCCGCGGCGAACGCCCGCGGATCGAGGGTCGCGGTTTCGCCGGGCTCACCGAGGCGCCGCCGGCCAAGCCGCTGATCGCCGCCGTCGAGGGCTGGGCGCTGGCCGGTGGGTTCGAGCTGGCGCTGACCGCGGACCTCATCGTGGCCGCGCGCGACGCCCGCTTCGGCATCCCCGAGGTCAAGCGCGGCCTGTTCGCCGCCGGTGGCGGGGTGCTGCGGCTGCCCAAGACGCTGAGCTACCAGCGGGCCATGGAGCTCGCGCTGACCGGGGACCCGCTGTCGGCTGAAGAGGCGCACCGCTTCGGCCTTGTCAACGTGCTGACCGAGCCCGGCGGAGCACTCGAGGGCGCCCGCGCGCTGGCGGCCCGGATCGCGGCCAACGGGCCCCTCGCCGTGCGGGCGACGAAGAAGCTCATCGCCGGCGCCGTGGGGTGGACCGACCGGGAGGCGCTGGAGATGCAGCGCGAGCTCTCCGAGTCGGTGTTCGCCTCCGCCGACGCCCAGGAGGGCGCCCGCGCCTTCGCCGAGAAGCGGGCGCCGGTCTGGCGCGGTGAGTGAGCCGGTCTGGCGCGGTGAGTGAGCGGAGTCCCAGGGCGCGGAAAACGCGTCCCTGGCACTCCATTCAGACCGCCGGGTCGGACACCAGCGCCCCGGCCGAGTGCTCGGTGCGCAGCTGGGTCTTGAGCACCTTGCCGCTGGGGTTGCGGGGCAGCGCCGGCACGATCGACCACTCGCGCGGGCACTTGTAGTGCGCCAGCCGCTCGCGACACCAGGTGGTCAGCTCGGCCGGCGTCGGCGGGGCCGCCGGATCGCGGGGAGCGACGACGGCCAGCGGCGCCTCGCCGTACCGGGCTTCCGGGACGCCGATCAACGCGACCTCGGCGACCCCCGGGTGACCGGCCAGCACGTCCTCCACCTCCGCGCAGTACACGTTCTCGCCGCCGGTGATGATCATGTCCTTCTTGCGGTCGACGACGTAGAAATAGCCCTCGTCGTCCTGTCGCACCAGGTCACCGGAGTGGAACCAGCCCCCGGCGAACGCGAGAGCGGTCTCCTCCGGCTTGCCCAGTACTCGGTCATCACCATCGGTGAGCGGTAGACGATCTCGCCTACCTCACCCTGCGGCACGTCGACCATCGCGTCGTCGACCACGCGCACCTCGACGTTGAGCATCGGGGTGCCCACCGAGCCGATCTTCCGCACCGAGTCCCTGCCGCGCAGGAAGCAGGTGACCGGCGAGCATTCGGTCTGCCCGAATGCGGTGACCACCTCGGCCTGCGGAAAGGCCGTCATCATCGTGCGCAGCAGCGTCGTGGACGCCGGGGCGGCGCCCCAGGAGATGCGGCGCAGCGCCGACAGGTCGCGGTCGGCCAGGCCGGGCACCGCGCAGATCGCCTGCCACTGCGCCGACACGTAGAACGCGCTGGACACTCGCTCACGTTCGAGCTCGTCGACCGTGGCGACAGGATCGAACGCCCCCGAGCGGGTGAGCACGAAGGTGCCGCCGATCAGCAGCAGCGGCAGCATCCCGGAGACCGCGGCGATGTGGAACAGCGGCGCCCCACTCAGCCCGACCCGGTCGTCGGGTCCCCAGCCGAGGTGCGTGACGTGGCTGAAGGCGTGCATCAGCAGGTTGCGGTGGGTGAGGACGGCGCCCTTGGGCTTGCCCGTCGTCCCCGAGGTGTACATCAGGAACGCCGGGTCACCCTCGTCCACCGGGTACTCGACCGGTTCGGGTGATGCGGCGGCCAGCGCGTCCTCGTACCCCGGGCCGACGGTCAGCACGGTATGCAGTTCCGGCGCAGCGCCGCGGGCCTTGGCGGCGAGGCCGGCCAGTGCCGGGTCGACCACCAGCGCGGCCGCGCCGCTGTCGGACAGCGCATACCCGACCTCGTCGGCGACGAGCCGGAAGTTCACCGGGACGGCGATGGCACCGAGCCGGGCCGCGGCCAGGAACGACTCCACGCCCTCCAGCCCGTTGAGCGTGAGGACGGCGACCCGGTCGCCGCGGCGCACGCCGCGGTCGGCCAGCGCGGCGGCCAGCCGGGTGACCCGCTCGTCGAGCTCGGCGTAACTGCGCCCGGAGCCGGCGAACCGCAGCGCGGGCGCGTCGGGCCTCGACCGGGCGTGCCGGGCCACCTGGTCGGCGATGGTCATGCCGCGCCACCGGGCCGTGCGCTGGTCGCTCATGGGGTTCCTCACCGACGCCGGTTGTGACCTGCGCCATGCTGTCGGCGACAGCCCGGCCGGTCAACGGGCCACCTGCGCAGGAAAGGCGCCGCCGCATGGACTTCGACGACACGGCCGACGAGGCCGCCTACCGGGCCGGGGTCCGCGAACTGCTGGACCAGCACGCCGCCGAACTGGTCCGCCTCGACTCCGGTGAGGAGGCCGCCGACGCCGCGCAGCAGGAGCGCGCGCTGCGGCAGACCCAGCGGGTGCTCGCCGAGGCCGGGTTGGTCGGGGTGAGCTGGTCACGGGAGCACGGCGGGCAGGCCGGCACGCTGGCCCAGCAGGCGATCGTCAACCAGGAGCTCGCCCGCGCCCGGGTGCCCACCCTGATCAACCACATCGGCCTGGGCATGTGCGGGCCGACCGTCGTCGCCCACGGCACGCCCGCCCAGCACGAGAAGTACCTGGCCCGGCTGCTGCGCGCCGACGACGTCTGGTGTCAGCTGTTCAGCGAACCGGCGTCCGGGTCCGACCTCGCCGCGCTGCGCACTACCGCCGTCCTGGACGGCGACGAGTGGGTGGTCAACGGCCAGAAGGTGTGGACGACGCTGGCCCACGTCGCCGACTACGGCATCCTGCTCACCCGCACCGACCCCGACCGTCCCAAGCACGCCGGGCTGACCATGTTCGTCGTCGATATGCACGCTCCCGGCGTGACGGTCCGGCCGCTGAAGCAGCTGGGCGGGCAGTCGGACTTCAACGAGGTCTTCTTCGACGACGTGCTCATCGCCGACAGCGAGCGGCTCGGGGAGCCCGGCGAGGGCTGGCGGGTCGCCCTCACCACGCTGCTCAACGAACGGGTCGCGGTCGGCGGCGGGGGCAACGACCTCGGGCTGTCGATCGAGTCGCTGGCCACGCTGGCTCGCGACCGGGTGCCCCAGCTGCCGCCGGACCGGCAGGTGCTGGCCCGGCAGGCAGTCGGCCGGGCATCGGTCGCCGCGCTGGCCAACCGGTACACCGGCTACCGCCGCTACACCGCGATCAGCCGCGGCGGCCTGCCCGGGCCGGAAGCCAGCGCAGGCAAGCTCGCCGGCACCGCCGCGGCCAAGCTGGTCGCCGACGCCGGGGTGCGGCTGCTCGGCGACGACGCGGTGTACAGCCGCGGACCGGACAGCGATGACGGCCGGTGGCAGCGCAACCAGGCCTGGCTGCCCGGCATCGCCATCGCCGGCGGCACCGACGAGGTGCTGCGCAACATCATCGGCGAACGGGTGCTGGGCCTGCCGCCCGAGCCGCGCGAGGACAAGACGGCCCCCTTCAACGCCGGGAGCCGGTCGTGAACTTCGAGTTGGACGACGTCCAACGCGCCGCAGCCGCCGGTGCCCGCGCGTTCTTCGCCGGCTCCGCGTCGCCGGGCGACGCGCGGCGGGCGCTGGGGGGTGGCCCGGTGGCCCCCGGCCGCAAGGCACTGGCCGACATCGGCTACCTCGGCATTCCCGTGCCCGAGTCCGCTGGCGGTGGCGGCGGCAGCGTGCTGGATCTCGCCGTCGTCGCCGAGCAGGCCGGTGCGGTGCTCGCCGGGCCGTCGCTGGTGACCGCAGCCCGGGCCGCCGTCCTGTTGGCCGACCAGCCCGACCTGCTGGCCGCCCTCGCCGACGGGTCTGCTGCCTTCGCGGTGCTGGATGGTGCCGGACCCTCGATCGACGCCGCCGGCGCCGACTCCTTCCTGGCCCTGGACGGCGGCGCTCTGGTCGTCGGGTCCGGGAAGGTCACCGCCGGCACCCCGATGGACGCCACCCGGGGTTTGGCCTCGGTCCGGCTCACCTCGCGGACCGTGCTGGCCGAGGACGCCGGGGAGCGGTGGGCCCGGGCCCGGGACACCGCGCTGGTCGTGCTGGCCGCCGAGGACCTCGGCGCGGCCGCCCGGGCCGTGCAGCTGGGCGTCGACTACGCGAAGGTCCGCACCGCGTTCGGCCGTCCGATCGGCTCCTATCAGGCGGTCAAGCACGCCCTGGTCGACGCCTGGGTCGGAGTGGAGCAGCTTCGCTCACTGGTCTGGTGGGCGGCCTGGGCAGCGGACTCGGCGCCGCAGGAACTGCCGCTGGCGGCCGCAGCCGCCAAGGCATTCGCCGCCAAGACGCTGGAGCGGGCCGCGGAGACCTGCGTCCAGGTGCACGGCGGCATCGGCTTCACCTGGGAGCACGACGCCCACCTGTACTGGCGCCGGGCCAAGGTCGACCGGCTGCTGCTCGGGGACGAGGCCGAGCACCTGGACGCCGTCGCCGGCCTGGTGCTCGCCGGAGCGCTGGACCGGTGAGCGACTGGACGCAGGTCCGCTACGACGTCGCCGACGGCGTCGCGACGCTGACCCTGCACCGTCCCGAGCGGCTCAACGCCTTCACCGCCGACATGGCCCGGGAACTGGGGGAGGTGTGCGCGGTCGCGGACGCCGACGACGCCGTCCGGGTGCTGGTGGTGACCGGCGCGGGGCGGGCCTTCTGCGCCGGCGCCGACCTCCTCGGTGGCTCGACGTTCGACCCGGGCCGGCCGGGCCTACCGGTGCCGACGGAGACGATCGGCGGTGTTCCGAGGGACTGGGGCGGGGTGGCCGCCCTACCGTTCGCCGCGCTGCACAAGCCGGTGATCGCCGCGGTCAACGGCCCGGCGGTGGGCATCGGCGCGACGATGACGCTGCCGATGGACGTGCGAATCGCTGGGGAGTCCGCCCGGTTCGGCTTCGTGTTCACCCGGCGCGGCATCGTCCAGGAGGCCGCCTCCAGCTGGTTCCTGCCCCGCGTGGTCGGCATCAGCCAGGCGATGGAGTGGGTGGCGACCGGGCGGGTGTTCGACGCGGCCGAGGCGCTGCGCGGCCGGCTGGTCTCCCGGGTCGTACCCGACGACGACCTGTTGCCCACGGCGTACGCGCTGGCCCGGGAGATCGCCGACAACACCTCGGCGGTCGCGGTGGGGGTCGCCCGAAAGCTGCTGTGGTCGATGCTCGGGGCGGCCTCGCCGTGGGACGCGCACCGGGCGGAGTCCGCGGCGCTGCGGGAGCTCGGCGCCGGTGAGGACGCCGCCGAGGGGGTGCGGTCGTTTCTGGCCAAGCGCCCGCCGGACTTCCGTGCGCCGGTGGGGGAGGTGGCGGGCGTCCCGCGCTGGCCGGCGCCGCCGGACGATCTGCGCTGAGCCGCGTTCTGCGGCGATCTGCCGGCGACCTGTGCCGCTGCGCCGTCCACTGTGCAACCGGGCCACCACCGGCGGCAACCTGCTTCAGCGTGCCCGCTGCACTCGACCCCGCACGGGCCACAGTGGCGATTGTGGCCCCCCGATACCTAGTGCTCGTCGAGGTGGCGCAGCAGTGTCTCGCCGATGTCGCGCAGCGACCCAAGTTGGGCGGCGCTGAGCTGGTCGAACAGGTGGGTGCGGACGCTCTCCACGTGCACCGGCGCGGCCGCCGCGAGCGCGGTGAACCCCTGGTCGGTGAGCACCGCGAGCTGGCCCCGGCCGTCCTCGGCGCAGACCTCCCGGCGCACCCAGCCACGCTCCTCCAGCCGGGACACCGCGTGGGAGAGCCGGCTGCGGGAGGACAGGCACCGGTCGGCCAGCTGGCTCATCCGCATCCGCCGCTCGGGCGCCTCCGAGAGCTGGACGAGGATCTCGTAGTAAGCGCTGGAGATGCCGGTCTGCCGGGTGAGCTCGCGGTCCAGGCGCTCCTGCAGCAGCATCGTGCTGTATAGCCAGGCGCGCCACGCCCGCTGCTCCTCACCATCCAGCCAGCGCGGGGAGTCGGGAGCGGGGGAGGACGGTACGTCGCCCGGTCGTGGGCTCGACGACACCTGCGCGGTCATGCTTCGAGGGTACTAGCGGAATACTCAAGCCTTCAACTACGTTACGACCCAACGATACAGTCAAACGCTCAATCAGTTGGAGTTCACATGACCAGCACCACCACGCAGATCCCGGGCTACGCCGTCGGTACCTGGGACGTCGACGCCACCCACTCGACCGTTGGCTTCTCTGTCCGGCACATGATGGTCAGCAAGGTCCGCGGCTACTTCCGCGAGTTCTCCGGTGAGATCGTCACCGCCGCCGACCCGGCCGCCTCCACCGTCACCGCCACGGTCGACATGGACTCCATCGACACGCGGCAGGAGCAGCGGGACGCGCACATCAAGTCCGCTGACTTCTTCGACGTCGGCAACCACACCGTGATGTCCTTCCGCTCCACCGCCGTCCGCCCGCACGGGGAGGACTGGAAGGTCGAGGGCGAGCTCACTCTCAAGGGCATCACCAAGCCCGTTGTCCTGGACCTGGAGCTCAACGGCTTCGGCCCGGACGCCTACGGCGGCACGCGCGCCGGCTTCTCCGGCAAGACCGAGATCTCCCGCAAGCAGTTCGGTGTCGACATCGAGATGCCGATGGACGGCGGCGGCGTCGTCGTCGGCGACAAGATCTCCGTCGAGCTGGAGATCGAGGCCGTGCTCCGCGCTGCCTGAGCCCGCGCGCGGCGGTGCGTGCCGTACCACCGACGACGAAGGTCCCGGACATCGTTCGGGACCTTCATCGTATCCAGGGGCTCAGCGCGCGGATATTGCCGTACGGGCGGGGCCCTGCGGGCGGGACTCGGGCCAGCAGCTCGGGGCTGTGGGGTCAGAGCCTGTCCGCTGCAGACCGGCGAGATGCCGACGCGGCGGGTGGTCGTGGTGCTGTGGCCGGCGGTGTCGGCGAGCGTCGCGGTCATCAGCACGGTGTCCTGACCCTCGGGCAGGAGCAGCCGGCCGCCGACGACCCAGTCCAGGTGGTGCGGACGGCGCATCCGGGCCGATCGCGCTTCCGGCCACGTTGAACAGGGCAGCGAGGTTCTGGCCCGCGGCGATCACGTTTCCGCTGGGCTGGCGCAGCGGGACATTCAACCGGAAGTCCAGGCCCGGGACATTGGGGTGGGCCGCCCCCTGCCCGGTACCCAGCGGAATGGAGCCGGGCGATGCGATGGGCCCGACGCCGCCGGCGCCCTCGTTGACGGCGATGCCGCATCTGTCGACCGGTCCTCCTGGGTGGCGGGTCTGCTGCCCGAGGACACGGGCATGAACCGGCCGTGGTCCACCTGAACCGGATAGGGCGTGCGCCCGTGTCCACAGGCGTGCGAGTGGTGGGCGGAGCCGACGAGGACCTAATCCGATGCCTGTACGCCGAGCACGGCGGCGCCCTCTTCGCGTTCTGCGTGCGCTTTACCGGAGACGCCCAGCAGGCCGAGGACGCCGTGCAGGAGGTACTGCTGCGGGCATGGCGCAGCGCCGGCACGGTGGACCTGACCGGCCGGCCGGCCCGCCCCTGGCTGTTCGCCGTGGCCCGGAACGTGCTCACCGACGTCCATCGCGCCGCCCGGTCCCGACCCGAGGTAGTGACGGACGACAGTTCGCTAGGAACGCTGCCAGCGCCGGACGAGGTCGACCGGGCCGTGGAGTCCTGGACGATGGCCGAGGCGCTGCGCAGCCTCTCGGCCGAGCACCGTGCCGTCCTGGTCCAGTCGTACTGGCTGGGCCGCTCGGTCGCCGAGACCGCCCGGCACCTCGGCATTCCTCCGGGCACGGTGAAGTCCCGGACGTACTACGCGCTGCGCGGGCTGCGGCTCGCGCTCGAGGAGATGGGGGTGGGGTCGTGACCGGCCCGGAACACGACCAGGTCCGGCTCTCGCTGGGCTCCTACGTGCTCGGTGCGCTGAGCCCGGCTGAGCGCGCGGAGATCGACCGGCACCTGCCAGGTTGCCCGCAGTGCCGGGAAGAGCTGGCGTCCTACGCCGGGCTTCCCGGGCTGATGGGACGGCTGAGCGCGGCCCAGGTCCGCGAGGACACCCTCGTGCCATCGCCCGCGCTGCTCGAGCGCACGCTGTCCGCGGTAGCCTCCGAACGACGGGCCACCGACGGCCGGCTGCGCCGCTGGCGGGCTGCTACCGCGGCCAGCACCGCGCTCGCGGTCTCTGCGGCGGCCGTCGCCGCTGCGGCGGCGATCGGCGGTGCCGGTAATCCGGCGGCAGGCGACCCGATGAGCGCATCCCCTGGTACGCCTGCGTCAGGAGCAGCTGCTCTACTGGCCAAGCCCTGGGGTACCGCGGTGTCCCTCGACCTGGAGGGGTTGCCGTCGGACGGGACCTTCACCGCGTGGGTCACGGCCGACGACGGCCGGCGCACCCAGGCAGCTACCTGGGGAGCCACGCCGGACGGTCGCGCCACGCTGGAGGGGGCGACGTCGCTGCACCGGGAGGATCTGGCCTCGGTCGCGGTGATGGCTGCTGACGGCACGATCCTGTTGCACCTGGACGCCTGAACCGACGGCACGCCACCGGCGGACAGCGGCAGGGCTGTCACGACCGCTGGTCGTTACCCGGGGCCCGGCAGGAACGGGCTGGTCGCTACCCGGCGGCCGGGCGACGGACGGGGAGGAGCCGCACGCCGACCAGACCTCTGGCGGCGTGCGGCTCCTCCCTTCTCGTCGTCAGCCGACGGTGACGGTCACCTTCTTCATCACGACTTCGCCGCCAGACTTCACTGGCAGGTCCGCGCCGGCCACCGCGGGGAACTCGTAGGTGCCGATCGTGTGGTCGTCCACGTGGAGCATCGGCCAATAGGCGCCGGTCGGCACCGGCTTGTCGAACGTCACGGTCACATCGCCGGTGGTGCCCCCACTGATCTTCGCGGCGCCGACGACCGGACCGGGCTTGCCATCGAGGTCGGCGTGCACGCCGATGAAGCCGTGATCGATCCCGGCGAGTGAGACAGACTGGACGACCATCGTCCGGCCGTCGCTGGTCTGGTCAGCGGCATCAATACTCCCGTCGGCCAGGACGGGAGCTGCCGAGCCGCTGTCGGGGGCTGCGCTGGTGGTGGTGGTGGTGGTGGAGGAGGAGGAGGCGCTGCTGTCGTAGGCGGGCGCTGCCGCCGATGTGCCGGCGTCGTTGCCGCAGGCGGCCAGGCCGCCGAGCAGGACGAGAACGCCAGCGGCGTTGCGGAGGTTACGGGTGCTGGTCATGGTGTTCCTTCGGGTCAGCGCACGACGATGGTGCCGTGCATGGACGGATGGACCTGACAGGTGATGGCGTAACTGCCCGGCTCGGTCGGGGCCGTGAACGTCGCCCGATGTGCGGCATCGAACGTCCCGCTGTCGAAGGAGCCGTCGACCGCGGTCACCGTGTGCGGCTCGTCATCGCCGTCGATCACCGTGACCTGGGCTCCGGGCGCCACCGTGAGGGCCGGGAACGTGTAGCCCTTCACGGAGAAGGTCACGCTCCCTGACCCGGTCGCCGTCCCGGCAGCTGGTGCGGCCGCCGGGGACGAACCTGCGGAACTGCACGCAGTCAGCGCTGCCGCGGCGGCGCAGAGCAGGAGAGGTCGCATGCCCGCAGACACGCGCCGGCCTCCCCATCGGTTCACTCGCCGCGCACGAAATACCGTCGCCCGGCCCGACCGGCCCGCCCGCTCGACCCGGCGCGGTCCGGCAGGGGAGACTGGATACATGTCGACACCGACGCTGACCCGGGGCCGCACGCGATTCCCCTCCGCTGTTCCCGTCGCGCTCGGTCTGGCCGCCGGTTTCGGCATCGCCCAGGCGACCGGCAACCGGGCGCTGGGCGGCGTCGTCTTCGCCGCCGGCGGGCTGGCCGCCGGCTGGCTGTGGACCCGCCGCCGCGGGCTCGCGGTCGCCGCCGGCCTGGGCGTGGCCTACCTGGTCGCCTTCGTGCTGGCCCACGTGCTCGCCCTCGGCGTCGGCTGGCCCTCCTGGCTGGCCGTGGCGTTGGTCACGATCGTCGCGGCCGGGGTCTCTTCCTGGGTGGCAGATCGGGGATAAGCGCCGGGCGGCCCCCTGCAGGGTCCCACCGCGAGCTTGCGAGCGAAGGGGGGCAGGGGGTCCTTCCACTACCATGGGAAGGTCGCCGGTCCGGCGGCCGTTACACGTGTGTCCGGCGCCGATCGCGCCGACTCCCCGCGACTCCCTGAGGTGCCTTTCCGCATGCCCACCCGGAACGACCTGCGCAACGTGGCGATCATCGCCCATGTCGACCACGGCAAGACGACCCTGGTCGACGCTCTGCTCCGTCAGTCCGGCGCGCTGCACCGGGCAAAGGGGGAGGGCACCGACAACGACTCGACGCAGGACCGGGTCATGGACTCCATGGACCTCGAGCGCGAGCGTGGCATCACCATCCTCGCCAAGAACACCGCGATCCGGCTGGCGGACGCCGACGGCAACCCCGTCGTCGTCAACATCGTCGACACCCCCGGCCACGCCGACTTCGGTGGCGAGGTGGAGCGCGCGCTGTCCATGGTCGACGGCGTCGTGCTGCTCGTCGACGCCTCCGAGGGCCCACTGCCGCAGACCCGCTTCGTGCTGCGCAAGGCGCTGGCCAAGGGGATGCCGGTCATCCTGGTGGTCAACAAGACCGACCGGCACGACGCCCGCATCGCCGAGGTCGTCGACGAAACCTACGAGCTCTTCCTCGAGCTCCTCGAGGACGCCGGCATGGACGCCGACGTGCTCGAGTTCCCGATCGTCTACAGCAACGGCCGCAGCGGCCAGGCCTCGCTGACCCGGCCCGCCGACGGCGAGACGCCGGACAGCCCCGACCTCGGCCCCTTGGTGCAGACCCTGCTGGACACCGTCCCGCCGCCGGTCTACGACGCCGAGGAGCCGCTGCGCGCCCAGGTCACCAACCTCGACGCCTCGCCCTACCTCGGCCGACTGGCCCTGCTGCGCATCCACTCCGGTGAGATGAAAAACGGCCAGCAGGTCGCCTGGTGCAAGGCCGACGGCACGATCACCCGGGTCAAGATCACCGAGTTGCTGGTGACCGAGGGCCTGGACCGGACCTCCGCCGAGAGCGCCGGCCCCGGTGACCTGATCGCCATCGCCGGCATCCCGGACATCGGCATCGGTGACACCCTGGCCGACCCCCACGACCCGCGCCCGCTGCCGGCGATCACCGTCGACGAGCCGTCGATCTCGATCACCATCGGCATCAACACCAGCCCGATCTCGGGCAGGTCGGGCAAGAAGCTCACCGCCCGGCTGATCAAGAATCGGCTCGACCAGGAGCTCGTCGGCAACGTCTCGGTGCGCATGCTGCCCACCGACCGGCCCGACACCTGGGAGATGCAGGGCCGCGGCGAGCTGGCGCTGGCCATCCTGGTGGAGCAGTTGCGCCGGGAGGACTTCGAGCTGACCGTCGGGCGCCCGACCGTGGTCACCAAGGAGATCGAAGGCAAGCTGCACGAGCCGGTCGAGCGGGTCACCATCGACACTCCGGGTGAGTACGTCGGCACGCTGACGCAGGCGCTGGCGGTCCGTCGCGGGCGGCTGGAGAACCTGGTGCACCACGACACGGGCTGGGCGCGGATGGAGTACGTCGTCCCCTCGCGTGGCCTGATCGGGTTCCGCACCGAGTTCCTCACCGAGACCCGGGGCACCGGCGTGCTGAACCACAACCTCGAGGGCTACGAGCCGTGGCTGGGCGACATGCGCGCCCGCCCGACCGGCTCGCTGGTCGCTGACCGCACCGGTGTGGCGACGACGTACTCGATGTTCTCGCTGCAGGAGCGCGGCCAGATGATGGTCACCCCCGGCACCGAGGTCTACGAGGGCATGCTCGTCGGTGAGAACTCCCGTCCGGACGACATGGACGTGAACATCACCAAGGAGAAGAAGCTCACCAACATGCGCAAGTCCACCTCCGAGGAGTTGGAGCGGCTGATCCCGCCGCGGATCCTCAACCTGGAGCAGGCGCTGGAGTTCTGCGCCGAGGACGAGTGCGTGGAGGTCACCCCGGCCACGGTCCGCGTTCGCAAGGTCGTGCTGGACCAGACCGAGCGGGGCAAGTCGAAGAACCGGAAGCCCAAGCCGGTCTGAGAAGAGGCCGCCTCCTGGGTCCCCCCGCAAGCTCGGGGACGCAAGGAGGGGTCGAAAGACGCCGTCGTCCCTCCGGGGACGGCGGCGTCCGTCGGGCCGCGGCGTGTCGGCAGCCATTCGCCGATGATCATGGGCGCGTCGCGCTGAGGCGGTCGGGACGCATGTGGCGACAGTTGCTACTCGCTCACGCTCTGTGCAGACCGGCCGCAAGGCGCGGACGCGTCGCCGGACACTCGTCGTGGCGCTCCGGAGTGTCGCGGTCCCGGTCGTAGCTTCCGCACTGGAGGGGTGGCGACGGTGACGAGCCGGCGCGCTCAGGGGGAACGGACGAGAGGTGGCCGGCGCCACATGACCAGCGAGCGAGCAGCAGGGTTCCGCAACGGCATCGACGTGCGGGTGCGGTTGCGCGGGGAAGGCGCGACCGCCGAGACGTCGTTCGACGGGGCCTGGTGGCCGCGCAGCCGGGACCTGTCCAGCGAGTTGCCCGAGCTGGTGGCCGCGTTGGACCTGCTCGGCGTCCGGGTCGAGCGGTTCACCCACCCGGTGGACCCGTGGGGCCCGGTCGACCGGAAGGTCGCCGTGAACGGGCGGGTCGTGCGCACCGGCGGGTTCCGCAGCATGGACCCGCAGCTCGTCTCGATCACCGTGGGCGGCGGTCGCCGGTTGGACCTGCTGGTGGTGCCGCCGGAGGCCGACGCGCTGACCGGTGTGCGGGCGCTGCGGATGAGCGGTCAGCGAGACGAACGCAGCACCCCGCAGCGCATCCTCGCCGCGGCCGGGTCCCGGCCGGTCCCCGAGGTCACCCACCTGGCGAGCGTCCGCGCCGGCTGATTACTCGCCCGGGCTCACCGAGTGTCAGACCAGCGTGGGATGTCGGCCCGGTGATCAACGCTGTCGTGTCACTCGGTCGGGCACCTACGGGGCGAGCTGGACGCCGATCCGTATGCCGGGCGTTCTACCTGCATGCCGGCGCCGTCCGGACGGCAATGACGTCCAGCGGCCCGATTCCCGGCCGGCTGCTGCCCGACCCGCAGGTGCAGGTTCCGGCGGGCTGACCGCCCCGGCTCAGCCTCGCCGACTACGCCTGTGGCGAACCGGGTGGACGGCGGACGGTCAGCTGCACTGAGGTCAGGGCATGCGACTCCTCGTCCTCGGCGGCACCCGCTTCCTCGGCCGGCACGTGGTCTCGGCCGCCCTCGAGCGCGGGCACGAGGTGGCGACCTTCACCCGCGGGGTCTCGGGGGAGTCGCCGGCCGGCGTCCGGGCGCTGCACGGCGATCGCGACGACCCCGCCGCGCTGCTCGCCGCCCTCGACGGCTGGGCGCCGGAACTCGTCGTGGACACCTCGGGGCAGACCCGGGCCGCCGCGGAGAACGCCGCCGCCGTCCTGGCCGACGTCGCCGGGTACGCCTTCGTCAGCAGCCTGAACGCCTACCGGAACTGGCCGCCCGGGCCGATCGCCGGGGAGGACGAGCCCACCTGGGACACCCCCGACGACGACTACGGCCCGAACAAGGCCCACAGCGAGCGGGTGCTCGGCGCCGCGCTGGGGGAGCGGTTCCTCACCGCCCGGGCCGGCCTGATCGTCGGTCCGTACGACCCGCTCTACCGGCTCGGCTGGTGGCTGGACCGGATCGCCGCCGGCGGCCGGGTCGTCGTCCCGTCAGGGCTCGATCAGCCCATCTCCCTGGTCGACGCCCGCGATCTGGCCGGCTGGCTGGTCGAGGCGGTGGAGCGCGGATTCTCCGGCGCGGTGAACGCCAACGGGACGGCCGGGATGACGACGCTCGGCGGCTTGTTGGAGACCTGTCGCGAGGTCACCGGCAGCGACGCCACCTGGGTGCCGGTGCCGGAGGCCGACCTGGTGGCCGCCGGTGTGCAGCCCTGGGCGCACCTGCCGCTGTGGCTGCCGGCCGACGTGGCCGGCACCGCCTGGGACGTCGACACCACCCGGGGCCGGGAGTTGGGCCTGCCCTCCCGCCCGGTGCGCGAGTCGGTGGCTGACACCTGGGCCTGGATGCAGGGCAGCGAACGCCCGGCGCCGCCGGCCGGCCGGGAGTTGCCTGGCCTGCCGTCCGGGCTGGAAGAGCGCCTGCTCGCCACACACTGACGCGCGAGGGGCCCATTCTCAGTCCCGGGAGGCTTGCGCGCGCCCTGCCCGGACGGCGTCGTCCTCGTCGGCCAGCGGCGCGACGTAGTTGCCCTCGGCGGCCACGGCGTCGGCGGCCTCCCGCGCCTGGTCCTTGCGGTGCTCGCGGTAGGAGTGCACGACCGCCGCGGCCCACCCCAGGGAGACGACCGCGTAGCCGGCGTACCGGACCCCCGCGGGCGCGTCGATCCAGTCGCTGGTCAGCAGCGCGCGGACGTTGGTCAGCACGATCATCCCACCGACGGCGGCACCGAGCAGCCGCGCCGGGACGTAGCGCACCAGCCAGGCGGCGAGCGGGGCGGCGACGACGCCTCCGGCGAGCAGGACGAGCGCCCACAGGACGTTGATGCCCTGCGAGCCCAGGGCGAACAGGAAGCCCAGGCTCGCGGCGGCGGAGACCAGGAACTCCGAGGTGTCGATCGAGCCGATCGTCGTGCGCGGCTCCATCCGGCCGCTGGCCAGGATCGCCGGGGTGCTGACCGGACCCCAGCCTCCGCCGCCGGTCGCGTCCACGAAGCCGGCGACCAGGCCGAGCGGGGTGAGGAACCGGGCACGCAACGGCTTGCCGAGCTGATGCCGGTCGATGCCACGCAGCGTGAACCGGACCAGCAGGTAGAGGCCCAGCGCGAGCAGGATCGTCGACATGGCCGGGGCGGCCACCTCGGTGGACAGGTGCGACAGGACGGTCGCGCCGGCGTAGGCGCCGACGGCGCCCGGGACGCCGATCTTGGCGACGACCTTCCAGTCGACGTTGCCGAACCGCCAGTGCGCGATCCCGGAGAAGAGGTTGGTGCCGATCTCGGCGAAGTGCACCGTCGCCGAGGCGGTGGCAGGGTTGGTGCCCAGGGCGAGGAGCAGGGTCGTCGAGGTGACGCCGTAGCCCATGCCCAGGCTGCCGTCCACGAGTTGCGCGCCGAGGCCGGCGAGGGCGAGCACGATCAGGCTTTTCACGAGGGAGTGCTCCGGACGTGGATGCGGGCGCGCAGCGGCGGCCGCAGTGCTGACGGGTGGGGCGCGAGGCGCGCGGGATCGGTCAGCAGCCGGGACAGCGGGCGGTGCACACGCGGAGCAGGTCGATGTGCCGGCGGCTGACGAGCAGCTCGCCAGGGAGCTCCGCGGTCACCGACACGCAGGAATGTCTACCACGTTGATGGAGAAAGGCGCAGCCGCTGTCCCGGAGAGCGGGACGGCGGCCGGCCTCAGGTGCGGAGCACGTCCGCGCGGATCGTCGCCCACGCCACCAGCCCGCCGACAGCCATCAGGACGGCGCACGCTGCCATCGCCTCCGTGAACCCCGCGCTGAACGCTCGCGGCTGCGCGTAATCATCGCCGGACAACCCGACCGCTACCGGCAGCGCGGCGACGGCCAGCAGCTGGGCAGCCCGGGCGACGGCGTTGTTCACTCCGCTGGCCACGCCGGCCAGGGCGTCGGGGGCGGCGCCGAGCACGGTGGCGGTCAGCGGGGCAACCACGAGCGACATGCCCAGCCCTTGCAGCAGTGCGCCGGGCAGCACGCCGTTCCAGTAGGAGCTGCCCGCGCCGACCCTCGTCAACAGCAGCATCCCGGTGGCGGCGACCAGCGGCCCGACGGTCATCAGCCAGCGGGGGCCGATCCGCTGGGCCAGCGCGCCGACCCGCGCCGAGAGGAGGATGAGCGCCAGGGTGCTGGGCAGCAGCGCAGCGCCGGCCTCGGTGGCGGCGTAGCCGAGCACGGTCTGCAGCTGCAGGACCAGGAAGAACGACGCCCCGCCGAGCGCCCCGTACACCGCCAGCGTGCACAGGTTCGCCCCGGTGAACTGCCGGTCGGCGAACATCGCCGGGGGCAGCATCGGCGCGGCGGTGCGCCGCTCCCGGACGACGAACGCCGTCCCGGCGGCTAGGCCGACCAGCCCGGCGACGATGACGGGCGCTCCGACCGGGCCCCCGCCGGCGGCGATGAGCGCGTAGGTCAGGCCGGCCAGCGCGAGCACGCCGAACAACGCCCCCAGGACGTCGAAGCGCCCGTGCGCGGTGGGGTCGCGGCTCTCCGGGACGTGCCGGGTCGCCACCAGGGCGAGGAGGGCGAGCGGCGCGTTGACCCCGAACACCCACCGCCAGCTCACCGCGTCGACGAGGAAGCCGCCGACGGAGGGCCCGAGCAGGCCGGCCACACCGCCCAGCGCCGACCACAGGCCGATGGCGCGGGACCGGTCGCCCGGCCGGAACGAGGACTGGATGATCGACAGGCTGCCGGGGGTGAGCAGCGCCCCGCCGATGCCCTGCACCACCCGCGCCGCGACCAGCTGGCCGGTGCTCTGGGCCAGCCCGCACAGCAGCGATGCCGCGGCGAACCAGACGATCCCGGTGACGAAGATCCGGCGGCGTCCGTACCGGTCGCCCAGCGCGCCCCCGAGCAGGATCAGCGAGGCCAGCGTCAGCGTGTAGCCGGTGACGCTCCACTGCAGGCCGGCCAGCGAGGACCCGAGGTCCGCGCCGATGGTCGGCAGGGCGACGTTGATGGCGGTGGCGTCCAGCAGCGCCATCGCCGAGGCCAGCACGGTGGCCAGCAGCACCCAGCGGCCCGGCGCCGTCCCGAGCTGGACCGGGCCGGTGCTCACCGGAGAGGTCAGCCGACCAGGGCGTGCGTGGCGAAGTAGGCCAGCGCGGCCACGGCGCCGGCGGCCGGCAGGGTGACCACCCAGGCCACCACGATGTTGCCGGCGACGCCCCAGCGGACCGCCGACAGCCGACGGGTCGCGCCCACGCCCATGATCGAGGCGGTGGTGATGTGCGTGGTCGAGACCGGGACGGCGAAGACGGTCGCGGTGGCGATCAGCACGCCGGAGGCCACCGTCTGGGAGGCGAATCCACCGGCGGGGGTGAGCTGGATGATCCGCCGGCCGAGGGTGCGCATGATCCGGAACCCGCCGGCGTAGGTGCCGGCGCTGATTGCCAGGGCCGAGGCCAGGATCACCCAGAGCGGCACGTCGAAGCTGTCCAGCTCGCCGGAGGTCACCAGCGCGAGGGTGATGATGCCCATCGTCTTCTGCGCGTCCTGGGTGCCGTGGCCGAAGGCCATCGCCGCGGAGCTGAGGATCTGGGCGTACCGGAAACCGCGGTGCGCCTTGTGTGCGTTGGCCCGCCGGAAAGACCACAGGATGGCCAGCATGAACAGGTAGCCCAGGCCGAACCCGATGAGCGGCGAGAGCACCATCGGGATGATCACCTTGTCGACGATGCCCAGCCACTTCACCGACTCGGCGGCCGCGAGCGCCGCGCCCACCAGGCCACCGATCAGCGCGTGGGAGGACGACGACGGCAACCCGAAGTACCAGGTGATCAGGTTCCAGGCGATGGCCCCGATCAGGGCGGCGAAGACCACCTGCAGGCCCCCGCCGTCGCTGGGCGGGTCGATGATCCCGCTGCCGACGGTGGCGGCGACCTTGGTCGAGATGAGCGCGCCGACCAGGTTCATCACTGCCGCGAGCGCCAGCGCGGCCCGTGGGGTCAGTGCCTTGGTGGAGACGGCGACCGCGATGGCGTTAGCGGCGTCGTGGAACCCGTTGGTGTAGTCGAACGCCAGGGCGACGGCGACGATGACGACGAGCGCGAGGAGAGCCCCGTCCATGCGTGGCTCAGGACTCCTTGACCGCGATGGTCTCGACCACGTTCGCCACGTGCTCGAACGCGTCGGCGGCCTCCTCGAGCTGGTCGGCCACCTCCTTGAGCTTGAGGATCTCCAGGGCGTCGAACTCCCCGGAGTACAGCCGGGACAGCAGCCGGCGGTAGAGCTTGTCCGCCTCGTTCTCCAGCCGGTTGACCTCGATCCAGTAGTCGGAGAGATCCTTCATCGAGCGCAGCCGCGGCATGGACTCCGCGGTGACCTGCGCACACCGCTGCAGCAGCACGACCTGCTGGCCCATCTCCGCCGGCAGCGTGCCCAGCTTGGTGAGCACGACCAGGTCGGCGGCGGCCTCGATGCAGTCCATGACGTCGTCGAGATCGCTGGCGAGCTTGTAGATGTCCTCGCGGTCGAACGGCGTCACGAAGCTCGAGTTGAGCTGCCGGAAGATGGCGTGCGTCGCCTGGTCGCCGGTGTGCTCGAGGTCGCGCAGCCGGCGGCCGAGTTCCTCCCGGCGGGCGTGCTCGTGCAGGAAGTCGCTGAGGACGTCGGTGGCCGTCACGAGGTTCTCCGCCGAGACGGTGAACATGTCGTAGAAGCTCGAGTCCTTGGGCGTGATCTTGAATCGCACGCGGTGCTCCGGTGTGGCAGACGACGGGGGAGGTACCCGCGCCGGACGGCGCAGGGACCGGCGCGCAGCTTAGGTGGCCTGGGCGTGCCCCTGGCGCGCGCACCGGATCCGATCCCTCCCGTTCACCGGGCGTTCACCCAACGGCCACCGCGCGGCCACTGCAGCCCGGTCACCGTTCCGGGACCTCGGGCCGCCCGGGGGCATGTACTCGTGCGAAGGAGCAGCGGGTCGGCGGCGCGCGGGTGAGGCGGCTCTGCTGCGCAGTCCTCCTGATCGGCGTCCTGCTGGCGGGAGGGCTCGCCCTCGACGTCGGAACGGCGCAGCCTGCCTCGGCCCACGCGGTGCTGGTCGGCACCACCCCCGCCGACGGCGCCCGGCTGACCGCCGCGCCGGCAGAGGCGACCGTCGAGTTCGACGGGGAAGTGTCGCTGGGGGCCGGTTACGCCCGGGTGCTCGGTGCCGACGGGTAACGGGTGGACACCGGCGACCCCGCGGTGCGGGACGGGGCGGTGGGCTCGCCGTCGGCCTTGGTGCGGACCACCTACGGCTGGGTGGTGCTGGCCAAGCTGGCCGTCGTGGTCGTGGTCGTGGTCCTGATCGCGGCCGCGCTGAGCCGGGACTGGGTGCAGACGCGGCTGGGCGGCCGGTCCGGTCGTCCGCCGGCCGGTCGCCGGGTGGCGTCCGCGGCGCCGGGGGAGCGGGCCGCCGTGGCCGTGGCCGAGCCGGCCGAGGACACCACCCCGGTCCCGGTCCGCGTCCTGCGCCGCACCGTGCTCGTCGAGGTCGCCGGCGCCCTCGTCATCCTGGCGCTGTCGGCAATGCTCGTGGGGCTTGCGCCGGCGCGGGCTGCCGTCGCGGCCCCGGTGGAGGTGACGCTGCCGCTGCAGTCCGCCGCCGGCGCTGAGGGCAACGGCAGCGTCCGGCTGTCTCTGGCGCAGGCCAGCCCCGGCCCGACCACCCGGCACCTCTACCTCTACGACGCCGCCGGGGCGGCTCACCCAGCCGCGGGACATCGCCGTCACCCTCACCGGGCCGCAGCAGCAGATCGGCCCGCTGGACGTCGACCTGGCTGCCGCCGGCCCCGGCCACTACCTCGGCAACGGCGCCGTCCTGCCCGCCGCCGGCACCTGGACCCTCGCGGTCACCGTCCGACTCGACGAGTTCACCGCCCTCACCACCTTCCCGGTGCGCTGAACCCCCTCGATGAGGAGAACCGTGTCCCTGCGCCTGCCCCGTCCGCTGTCCCGGCTCGGCGTCGTCGTCCCCGCCGGCCTCGTCGCCTGCGGAGCGCTGCTCGCCGTCGGCGCCGGCACGGCCTCGGCGCACGTCAGCGTCTCCTCGGCCGACGCGGCCCCGGCGGCTACGGCAAGGTCACCTTCCGGGTGCCGGAACGAGAGCGACGCGGCCAGCACGGTCGATGTCCGCATCCAGCTGCCCACCGACACCCCGCTGACGTCGCTGCGCGCGCAGCCGGTGCCCGGATGGTCGGTCACCCTCACCACGGCGCAACTGCCCGAGACGGTCCAGGCCGAGGGCGGCGGCGAGGTGACCTCGGCGGTCTCGGTGGGGGAGTACCGGGCAGTCCCGGGCGGAGGCATCGGGCCCGGGGAGTTCCAGGAGTTCTCGCTGTCCGGTGGGCCGTTCCCCGAGACCGACGCGCTGACCTTCAACGAGGTGCAGACCTACACCGACGGCACCGACGCGGCCTGGCTCGAGCCGACCGTCGCCGGGCAGGCCGAGCCGGAGCACCCGGCGCCGGTGCTCACCTTGTCCGCCGGCGGTACCGACGCCCACGGGGCCGCGACGGCCGCGGTGAGCACCCCGGACGGCGACGGCGACGGCCTCGCGGTTGCGGCACTGGTCGTGGCGGTCACCGGGCTGGTCGCCGGGCTCGCCGGTCTGGTCCTCGGACTGGCCGCGCGCCGACGTACCGTGTCCTCGTGAACGCGAGGACCCGTACGGCACTGGCCGCCCTGACCGTGTCGACCGGGCTGGTGCTGGCCGGCTGCGGCGACGCCAGCGCCGGGGCCGAGGGGAGCGACCACGGGTCGGCCGATCCGCCCGCGACGGTGTCCGGACCGGCGAACCCCTACTCGGGGCTGCACCTCCAGCAGCCTTACCAGAAGCCGTCGTTCACCCTCACCGACACGACGGGTGCGCCCTACGACTTCGCGGCGCGCACCGCGGCGGGGCCGACGCTGTTGTTCTTCGGCTACACGAACTGCCCGGACGTGTGCCCCACCACGATGGCCGACGTCATGGTGGGTCTGCGCACGGTCGACCCGGCGGTGGCCGCGGCGACGACGGTGGTCTTCGTGACCACCGACCCGGCCCGGGACACCCCGCCGGTGCTGGGCGCCTTCCTCGACCAGTTCGACGCCGACCTGCCCACCCAGTTCGTCGGGCTGACCGGCGACCAGGCCCAGGTGGAGGCCGCGCAGCTGGCCGCCGGGGTGCCGCTGGCCGAAGACATGGGCCAGACGCACTCCGCGCTGCTGCTGCTGTACGGCACCGACGGGGAGGCCGACATCGCGTTCGACGCGGAGAACTCCGGTCGCGACATCGCCCACGACCTGGCACTCGTCGCCGCCGGGTGAGCCGTCGGTGCGGGCAGGCGCTCGTCGTCCTGCTCGGGCTGCTGGCCACACTGGCCCTGGCCGGTCCGGCGCTGGCGCACGTGGGCGGCGGGCAGGCCGGCAGCGACTTCGCCGGCCGCATCGACTCGGTCAGCCCGGCACTGCCCGGGGTGACCGTCCGGGTCTGCAGTTCGGCGACCAGCTCGAGGTGGTCAACCGCACCGGCACCGAGCTGGAGGTGCCCGGTTACTCCGCCGAGCCGTACCTGCGGATCGGCCCGGACGGCGTCTGGCGGAACGTCCGCAGCCCGGCCACCTACGTCAGCCTCGACCGGTACACCGCCACCGGGCTGCCGCCGCAGGCCGACCCGGCCGCCGCGCCGGAGTGGCAGCAGCTGTCCACGGAGCCGACCTACGTCTGGCACGACCACCGCACCCACTGGATGAGCCAGGGTCAGCTGCCGCCGGTGGTCGCCGCCGACCCGACGACCTCGCACACCGTGATCGAGTGGACGGTGCCGATGAGTTACGGCGGTGCGCAGGTCGCGGTGCACGGCTCGCTGACCTGGAGCCCCCCGCCGCCGGGCTGGCTGCTGTGGCCGGTCTACGTGCTGCTGTTCGCCGCGGGGGCGGCCGCCGGGTGGCTGGCCCGGTCACCGCGTCCGCTGGCGGTCGCGCTGGGGATGGGGGCGCTGGCCTCGATCTGGCACGCGGTGGCCACGCCGGAGCCGCCGGCGAGTGTCTCGTCGCACGCCGGGGCGCTGATCGGCGCGCTGCTGCCGGCCCTGCTGGTGCTCCCGGTGGCGGCTCTCGGCATCTGCGCCGCGCGGCGGCGGGGGGCTCTGTGCGGGTTGCTGGCCGTGGTGGCCGGCTGGCTGATGCTGGTGCAGGGCCTGCCGGACGTCGACGTCCTGTGGTCGGCGAACGTGCTGGCGACCGGGCCACAGCCGCTCGCGCATGCCGCTGTGGCAGTGCTGGTGGCGGCCGGACCGGGGCTCGTCGTCGGGGGAGCGGGGGCCGCCCGCCGGTTCCGCGACCCGGCCGGAGACCGGTCCCCGGCGGCCGCGGCGGAGCACTCGCCGGGCTGACCGGGGCGACATCCGCCCCGGTGGCGAGGTGCCTGGCGAGCTGAATTACAAGCGTGTCATTCAGAACACGCCGAACAGGTGGTCACAGAATGGTCACGGTGTGTTTCGATGCCTGTCGTCGAGCCGGCGCGCACACGGGAACGCCGGACGTGGTCGAGGGGCAGGTCCATGGGTTCGAGGCACGCTGGGGCGACGCGCACGCACGAGAGCGCCGTCCCGAGGCCGCCGCGTACCACCCTCCGGCAGCGGCCCGCCGCGCTGCTCGCCGCGCTGGTGATCGGGGCCGTTGGCGCCGGGATGATGGGCGTGCAGGGGGCCTCCGCCAGCGACGAGCCGGTGGCTGTCTCCGAGCTGCTCGGCTCGGATGCCGAGGGGCTGATCGAGAACGCCGAGCTCACCCCGCAGGTGGCGATCACCGAGGTCGAGGCACAGGCCCGGCTGGTCGAGGTCGCCGCCAACCGCGCGCAGCGGGCCGCCGAAGCCGAGGCTGCGGCCGAGGCGGCCGCGCCCGACGCCGTTCTGCCGATCGACGGCGCCCGCATGACCACCTGCTTCTGCATGCGCTGGGGCGTCATGCACTGGGGGATCGACCTCGCGGCGCCGAAGCTGACGCCGGAGTACGCCGCCGAGGACGGGGTGGTGCTGCGCGCCGGGGCAGCCAGCGGCTTCGGTCAGGCCGTCTACATCCTCGGTGCCAGCGGCGACGTGACCGTCTACGGGCACATGGAGAAGATCATGGTGAAGGCCGGCGAGGTGGTCACCGTCGGTGACACCATCGCGCTGGAGGGCAGCCGCGGTCAGTCGACCGGACCGCACCTGCACTTCGAGGTGCACCAGGGCGGTTTGAACGGCAAGCGCGTCGACCCGGTCGAGTGGCTGCGGGACCGCGGCGTCGACATCTGACGCCCTTGACGGCGTCCCGCCGCACGGCTGGGATGCCGCGGTGAGCGCGGGCAGCGAGGACAGCAACCGGCGGATGCTGCGGGCCCGCGACGTGATGGACCGCGACTACGCCCGGCCGCTCGACGTCCTGGCGCTCGCCCGGGTGGCGCACGTGTCGAAGGCCCACTTCATCCGTACGTTCCGGGCCACCTTCGGCGAGACGCCGCACCGCTACCTGCAGCGGCGGCGAGTGGAGCGGGCGATGTGGCTGCTGCGCAGCACCGGGCAATCGGTCACCGACATCTGCATGGCGGTCGGGTTGTCCAGCCTGGGCACGTTCAGCCGGGTATTCGCCGAGGTGGTGGGGGAGCCGCCGAGCGTCTACCGGCGGCGGGGACCGCTCGCCCCGGTGCCCAACTGCTTCGGGATGCGCTGGTTGCGGCCGGGCTCGAACGGAGCAGTTTCGGAGAAGCCCGCAGGGGAGCCCGCCCCTTGGCGTTCTGCCCATGTTGACCGCGATCACCATCTCCCAGATCTACGTGCTCGACCAGGGCGAGGCCCTGGACTTCTACGTCGGCAAGCTCGGCTTCGAGGTGCGGACCGACATGCAGTTCGGCCCGATGCGCTTCCTCACCGTCGCGCTGCCCGGCGACCCCGGCCGGGCGGTGCTGCTGGAGAAGCCGGCGCCCCCCTCGGTCAGCGAGGACATCGCCGGGCAGGTGCGAGACCTGGTCACCAAGGGCGCCGCCGGCGGGCACCTCTTCTTCGCCACCGACGATGCGTACAAGACCCACGCTGAACTCAAGGAGCGTGGGGTGGAGCTGCCCGAGGAGCCGATCGTGCAGCCGTACGGCATCGATTTCGGCTTCCGCGACCCGTTCGGCAACCACGTCCGCGTCGCGCAGCTGACCCCGCCGCCGAACGGCTGACCACCCCGCGGCCGGCGGAACCGCTCGCCGGCCGCCGCTGCGCGTACGCTCGAGCATCATCTGATGCCGCTGTTCGTGCTTGGAGGCTGATGCCGCTGTTCGTGCTTGGAGGCCCTGATGCGAACCACGCTCGCCCTGGACGACGATCTTGTCGCCACCGCGCGGCAGCTGACCGGGCTGACCGAGAAGACCGCGTTGGTCCGTGCGGCTCTGACTGCACTGATCCAACGTGAGAGCGCTGCCCGGCTGGCCCGGCTCGGCGGCACCGAGCCGCAGCTGGAGGAGATTTCGCGGCGACAGCTGGACTGATGGTCGTCCTGGTCGACACGTCGGTGTGGATCGACCATCTGCGCACCGGCGATCCAGGCCTGACGCGGTTGCTCGGACGCGCTGAGGTGCTCGCGCACGACTGGGTCATCCTGGGGACTCTGCGGGACCGGGCAGGGGTGCTGGGTCTGCTGTCGCAGCTGCCGCGGGCGCCCGTCGCCTCGGCAGCTGAGGTGCTCACGCTGATCGATCGGCACGGGCTGGCCGGCGCGGGCATCGGCTACGTCGATGCCCAGCTGCTCGCCTCCGGGAAGTTGGCCGGCGCGCGGGTCTGGTCCCGGGACAGGCGGCTCGCCGCCGCAGCGGCCCGCCTGGAGCTGAGCCACCCGTCGCTCGATCCGAGCACCTGACTGCTCGGGAGAGAGTTGTTCGGGGCGTCGGGCTCGCCTTGTCGGCGACCCCCTGCGGGCCCCCGCGGGGTGTCGCCCCGGGGCCTGTATGGTTACGTCCGGCTCGGACACACCAGACCGGGTCGGTTCGGGGCTGTGGCGCAGCTGGTAGCGCACCACACTGGCAGTGTGGGGGTCAGGGGTTCGAGTCCCCTCAGCTCCACTCGTTCGACCAGGCCGTTCTCCATCTGGAGGGCGGCCTGATTCGTCTCTGGTTGCAGTTGTGGTTGCAGTTGGAGTGACTCCACCGGGCAGCAGCAGGGCGCTCATCCGGTCGGCGGCCTCCCTGGCGAGAGCCGGCATCACGTGGCTGTAGATGTCCATGGTGGTGCGCATCTGGCTGTGGCCGAGCAGCTCCATCACCACTCGCGGGTGCACGTTCTCACTCAGCAGCAGGGTCGCCGCGGTGTGCCGACCGTCGTGCAGCCGCACGTGCCGGACGCCGGCGGCCTTCAGCAGCCGCGTCCAGTCGTCGTAGTCGGTCTTCTTGTCGATCGGCCGGCCGTTGGCCTGAGCGAAGACCAGGTCCTCGTCGTGCCACTCCGAGCCGGCCAGCATCCGCTCGCCGAGCTGGGCGGCCTTGTGCCGGTGCAGCTCGGCGACCAAGGGGAGTGGGAGTGCCAGGGTGCGCTGGCTGCGCCGGGTCTTGGGCTCCTCGTAGACCAGACCGCCGCCGCGGACCCGGTGGATGCTGCGCCGCACCGTGAGAGTGCCGGTGAGCAGGTCAATGTCCTTCCACTGCAGCGCCAGCGCCTCGGACTGCCGCAGGCCGAGCGCCAGGGCGACGGTCCAGCGGGCGGAGTTGCGCACGTGCTCGGCCGCGGCCAGGACGGCGCGGGCCTCGCCGAGGTCCATGGCGGTGGCGACGTCGCTCTGCTTCTGGGCGGGCGGGTCGACCAGGGTCGCGACGTTGCGGGGGACGTGGCCGCGCTGCATGGCGACGGTGAGCGCGCGGGACAGGATGCGGTGCTGGCGCAGCACGGTGGCGGGGGAGTAGCCGTCGTCGAGCAGCGCGGTGTACAGCTGGTCGAGGTGCTCGGGGCGCAGCCGGTCGAGCCGGTGCCGGCCGAGGCCGGGAACCAGGTGCTTGCGGACGGCGGACTCGTAGCTCTCCAGCGTGCGCTGCCGCACCCGGCGCGGGGCGATGGTGGTGAGCCAGTGTTCGAGCCAGTCGGCCACCGTCGGGGTGGAGACGGCGCTGATGGTGCCGGTGTCGCGCTTGCGCTCCAGCTCGCGGACCTTCGCGACGATCACGGCACGGGTCTTGCCGGTGACGTGGCGGCGGTCGAGCTTCCCGTCGGTCGTGAAGCCGACCGAGACGTAGCCGTGCCAGCGCCCGTCGGCGCCCTGGTAGATCGTCGACTCACCGTTCGCTGCTCGCCCAGCCATCGCTCGTCCCGTCGTCGGTGGTGCGCAGTGTTCAGCAGCCCGCTGACGGGCGGCCAGTGCTCGCGGTGAACAGCGCCGGCTGGTCCACAGCGGTTCGCGCGCGAGTCCGCGTGCGGGTAGCCGGTGGGGGAGTGTCGAGCCGGCTGACGTAGCGCTCGAGCTCGGCACGGGAGATCCGGCAGCTGCGGCCGATGTGCACCGGCCGCAGCTGGCCCTCCTTGATCAGGGCGTAGACCGTGGTCCGCCCGACCCGGAGGACGTCCGCCGCCTCCTCGGTGGTGAGCAGGAGCCTGTCGCCGCTCACGTCCGCTGGCCGTTCGGAGTCGGTGCGCATGTCGTCCTCCCGGTGGGCGTTGCGGACGACCGATGGCGTAGCCAGGTCGTTCCTCGCCTGGAGCAGGCGCTCCGATCGCCCGGTTGGTGACGGGTGGACGCGAGGAGCTGGACGACGGCGGGCCGGCCAGGACGGTGGTGAACCGCGCCATCCGGTGCTGGCGAACGGGGTGACGTCGGGATCGTCGTCGTCACCCCAGGCCAGCTGGCACGTCACCCCCGCGTCATGGTCAGTGCGGGCGGGGAGCTGTCCGGCTGCGGATGTAGATCCGGCGGTCATCGCGACGTCGACTGCGGTCAGGGCCACGGACAGCTCGTCCAGGTCTCGGTTGTAGATGCGGCCCTTGTTGAGCTGGGTGACGAGCTCACCGAGAACGCCAGGCCAGTCGTGGCGGGTCGGTGGGAGGGGCACCGGCGTCTCGACCCGTCGTTCCACGACTTGCACCGCCGAGAGCCCCGAGGATGCCGCGCGCGCCTGTCCCCACGCTCGTTGCCGGCAGGACGCCGAGCACCACTTGGGAAGCCGCCCCGTCGCCTTGACGGTGATCGGCCCACCGCACCACCCGCACGTCGATGCGGCGCGCCGCCGAGGCTGGGCGACGGACTCGACCGCTCCCGCCAGCGCTGCACCCGGGTCACCGGACGGCGACGCGTTCGGCCGCCCCGACTGCTGCACCCTCGTTGCTCGGCGCCCTGAACCATTCCGACGTCTGCCCATGCTGGTCACTGTCCGGATCAATGTCCCAGCCGACGTCACCCCGATCCGTCACGACGGAACGGCAGTCCTGGATGCAGGAGGTGTGATGGCCCCCGATCTTGATGTCTTCAGTGGGGCCGATCTTGGGCGACGTGCGGGTTCCGAGCGTTGGCGGCGAGGTCGTCGCTCTGGTGGCAATGTCCCGGGTCGATGTTCACGGTTTGGTTGAGCGGTCGGCGGCAGCGCCAGCTGCAGGGGAGCCCCGTTTCGCGCGGCAGTGCGAGCCCGTCAAGAGATGGTGTCGACGATCGGGTGGGGCTGCAGCGCAGGGCGGTAGCGCCTCGGATCCCGCGGGGGCGGGGACGCGCGCGCGAGGCTGGATCGCCGGGAATGTAGAGGAGGGCAACCTAATAGCCGTGGTGAGAGTCGTTCGGTGACCGTGCCCGCTGTTCTGGACCGCCGACTGCCCCTGCGGCGCGCGCAGCTGGGGGTCGGCCTGGTCGTGCTTTCCGGAGCCGTGCTGGTCGTGGCCTTCACGGGGTTGGCTGTCGGCACCCGATCGTTGCCGCTCGCCGACGTGCTGGCCGTGCTGGGCGGAGAACGGTCCGGGGATGCCGCGATCATCGTGCTGGAGCAACGCCTGCCGCGGACGGTGCTGGGGCTGGCGGTGGGCGCTGCGCTCGGTGTGGCTGGGGTCGCGGCCCAGCGCCTTACCCGGAACTCGCTGCCGGACCCCCGCACCGCTCGGGATGTCTGCCGGCGCGGCGCTGGCCGTCGTCCTGGGCATCACGTTCGTCGGCGCCCGGACCCTTCCGGCGCACATCGTCTTCGCCACGCTGGGCGCCGCTTTGGCCGGCGCGACGGTGCTGCTGATCGCCGGGCGGGAGGGTGCGCGGGCCGGCTCCACCGAGCTGGTCCTGACCGGCGTCGCCATCTCCGCTCTTCTGGCGGCGGCGACGACCACGCTCGTCCTTCTGAGCGCGGCAACGCTGGAGGAGTACCGGTTCTGGGCGGTGGGCGCGCTGTCGGGACGCGGGAACCGCACTGCCGCCGTCGTGGTACCGGTGCTGACCGTCACAGCGCTGCTCGGGTGGGCCTGTGCGCGGTGGCTGGATGCCCTGGCCCTGGCCCTGGGAGACGAGGCGGCGCGGGGCCTGGGCCTGCAGCTGGGCGGATGCGGCTGACGATCGGCGGCGTCGTGGTCCTGCTCACCGGCACGGCGGTGGCCGCCACTGGGCCGATCGCCTTCGCGGGGCTGCCGTGCCACACGCGGCCCGGGTGTTGACCGGCGCCCGGCACGGCTGGTTGCTGCCCTACGCCGCGGTGCTCAGGGGCATGGTGCTGCTGCTGGCCGACATCCTGGGCCGGGTCGTCGTCCGTCCCGGCGAATTGAGGGTCGGCATCGTAATCGCGGTCCTCGGCGCGCCGGTCGTGCTGGTGCTGCTCCGCCGGTTGCGGACGGTGGCGCAGTGACCGCGATCCGCCCCCTGATGGTCCGGGCCGGTAGCCGCGCCGTCGCCCTCGGCGCCTGACCGCTCTCGGCGCTCGTCCGGCCCCGGGCGCTGCTCGTCGGCGGTGTGACGGCCGTCGTCGCCGCTGGCCTCGCGGGCCGAGTGCGGGAGGGTCGTCGGCGTGCGGCCTGCGCGAGAGGGCGCACCCGTGACCGCCGGGCCGCTCAGCGCGAGTAGTACTCCACGACCAGCCGCTCCTCGCACACCACCGGGATCTCCGCGCGCACCGACGGTCGGGCGACTCGGCAGACCAGGTTGGCCAGGGACACGTCCAGATAGCCCGGCGCGTGCCCGCCGGAGGCGGCGACCTGGAACGGCTGCTTGGCCTTGGACCGATCGGCGATCGCGACGACGTCCCCGGGTCGCAGTCCGTAGGAGGGGCGGTCCACCCGGCGGCCGATGACGGTGACGTGGCGATGGACCGCCGACTGGCGAGCCTGGTAGGTGGTCCGCGCAAACCCGTCACCAGAACCGGCGATAGCTGCGGAACCCAAGATTGGGGTAGAGCACGTACGCGCCAAGAAGGTGCGCGACCGTCCTTTGGCGTCAGCGAGAAGGTCGACCGCGACGCCGCCACGGTGTGTTGACCCATCCGATAGCCGATCCTCTACCGGGGCTGTCGATCCTCTACCGGGGCTGTCTTGAGGACGGCGCGTAGGACCTGAGCTGGCTGAGTGCGATGGCGAGCGCATGGCGCATGGGGCGTATGTCGCGCTTTGTGGAGGAGAGGAGGTACCCGCCCTGCAGCACGGCGATCGTCGACTCTGCGAGGGTGTCGGGGTCGGCGTCGTCGCACAGCAAGCCTCTGACTTGCATGGCTCGTAGTCCGTCGCCCAGGAAGGACTCCCAGCGGGTGAAGGCGTCCGCGGCCCGGCTGCGGAGCGGCTCACCTTGGTCGAGCAGCTGGCTCGAGATCGACCCGAGGGGACAGCCGCGGTAGCCCCGCTGGTTCTGCTGCATGTCGACCATGGCCTGGAACCAGGCGGAGATGCCCTCCCAGGTGTCGAGTGGGAACAGGCTCTGCTCCTGCAGGACCTGGTCGAGTTGGTGGCCGAGCACCTCGGCGACGAGCTCTTCCTTGCTGGAGAAGTAGTGATAGAACTGGCTCTTGCCCGTCCCCGAGGCGGCCAGGATGTCCTCGATGCTGGTGGCGTTGACGCCCCGCTCATACATCAGCGCGGCCGCCAGCCCGACGATCCGGCTTTTGGTGTCTTTCCCGCGGCGGGTGGTCGGTTCTGGCATCGGCTGCCGCCTCGGTCGAGAGGTGGTGGGGCGTTCGGTCGACGCGAGTCCTACCCGACGTGGGCGTTCCCCACGCAAGCCGTGGCCCACGACGCATCCAGGTAGCGGTAGGGGGAGCCGGCGCTCGGGCAAGGCCCGCATGGAGGGCCGGCGGCGGCGAGCGAGGTGCCATGGGAGGCGGGCGCAGTGACGCTGCCCGGGTCTCTGCACGCATCAGGAACTGTACCGAGGAGTACAAACGCTGCCTGCGGGGTAGCGAGCAGCACGGCCGGTAGCTGACGGCGCCGGCCGGCGCACCCGGTCCGTTCCGTATCGCTCGAGGAGGCCAGATGAGGGCATTGACGTGGCAGGGCACTCAGAAGGTGTCGGTGGAGACCGTCCCGGACCCGCAGATCCAGGAACCGACGGATGCGATCGTGCGGATGACCTCGACGGCGATCTGCGGCTCGGACCTGCATCTCTACGACGTGCTCGGGATGTACCTCACGCCGGGCGACATCATCGGCCACGAGCCGATGGGCATCGTGGAGGAGGTCGGCCCGGGGGTCAGCCACATCAAGCCGGGCGACCGGGTGGTCGTGCCGTTCAACATCTCCTGCGGGCACTGCTGGATGTGCACCCGCGGTTTCTTCGCGCAGTGCGAGACGACGCAGGTCACCGAGCAGGGCAAGGGTGCACGCCTGTTCGGCTACACCGCCCTGTACGGGTCGGTGCCCGGCGCACAGGCCGAGTTGCTGCGGGTGCCGCAGGCCCACTTCGGGCCGATCAAGGTCCCGCACGAGCACCCCGACGAGCGGTTCCTGTTCCTGTCCGACGTGCTGACCACTTCTTGGCAGGCCGTGAAGTACGCCGACATCGAAGCCGGTAGCACCTGCGCGGTCATCGGCCTGGGTCCGATCGGACAGATGTGCGCCCGGATCGCCAAGTACCTCGGCGCGGAGCAGGTCATCGCTGTGGACAGCGTCCCCGAGCGGCTGGAGCTCGCCCGACGACACGGCATCACCGTGCTCGACGAGCGCACCGTCGACGAAATTCCGGGCGCGATCCTGGAGCTGACCGGCGGCCGGGGGGTCGACGGGGTCGTGGACGCCGTCGGGATGGAAGCGCACGGCACGCCGTTCCAGGCCTTCGCGCTCGCCGCGGCCGGCAAGCTTCCCGGCCCGCTGGCACGTAAGGCCGCCGAGACGATGGGCGTGGACCGGATGGGCGCGATGCGAACCGCATTCGCGTCGGTCCGCCGCGCCGGAACGATCTCGCTGATCGGGGTGTACGGCGGACAGGCCGATCCGTTCCCGATGATGAACCTGTTCGACAAAGGCGTGACGATCCGGATGGGGCAGGCGCACGTCAAGCGCTGGGTCGACGAGATCATGCCCGCTCTCACCGGCGACGACGACCCACTGGGCACCGAAGACCTCACCACCCACGCGCTTCCGCTGGAGCAGGCCCCGCACGGCTACGAGATCTTCCAGAAGAAGCAGGACGGCTGCATCAAGGTCGTCCTCAAGCCCTGACGACACTTCCCGGCCACCATGGCAGGGGACGAAGCACCCACACCCGTGACCACCTCGGAGGAATGATCATGCAGCTGGACAACAAGCCGTCGACCGCGAGCGTGCTGGGCCGGGGGGTGCTCGCCGGGCTGGCCGGGACCGTGGTGATGACCGCGTTCCAGAAGCTCGTCGAGATGCCGCTCACCCAGCGCGAGGAGAGCTACGCGCCGGCGGACTTCGCCGAGAAGCTCCTGCCGGTGCACCCGACGACCCCCGCGGGGCGCCAGCGGCTGAACTACATCACCCACTTCGCACTGGGCGGCATGTGGGGCACCGCGTACGGCATCGCGGCCGCCAACGGGCTGCGGGGCCAGAAGGCGGTCAACACCGTCTTCGCGGCCGTCTACACCGGCGACGTCCTGCTCAACACCACGCTCGGGCTCTACCAGCCGAGCGAGTGGACGGCCGAGGACTGGGCGATCGACGTCGTGGACAAGTACGTGCAGGCCCAGGCCACCGGCGCCGTCTTCGACCGCGTCCTGGACCCGGCCCGCCAGTCCTGACCGTCCCACCCGAGCCGCCGCACCGCATGCCGGCTGAGCAGAGGAGGCACGCCGTGGGCACGACCGGCCAACGCGTCGTGGTGATCACCGGGGCGTCGTCAGGGATCGGACGGGAGACCGCGAGGCAGTTCGCCGCCCAAGGTGCGGCGGTCGTGCTGGCCGCCCGCGGCAAGCCGGCGCTGCAGGCCACGGCCGAGGAGGTCACCCGGGCCGGCGGGACGGCGCTGGTCATGCCCACCGACGTCGCAGTGTGGCCCCAAGTACAGCACCTCGCGCAGGCGGCCCGCGAGCGCTTCGGCCGGATCGACGTCTGGGTCAACAACGCCGCGGTGTCCGGCTACGGCGAGCTCAACACGCTGCCCGTCGAGGCGATCGACCGGATCCTGGACGTCGACCTGCGCGGCCAGGTGTACGGGGTCAAGGCGGTCCTGCCGATCCTGCGCGAGCAGGGGCACGGCACGATCATCGGCGTCAGCTCCGGGCTGGGGGTGCGCGCCGTCCCGTTGATGATCCCTTACTGCATCGCCAAGTCCGGGGTCAACGCCCTCTACGAGGGACTGCGGCTGGAGGAACGGCACGCCAAGTCCGGTGTGCGGGTCACGACGATCCTGCCGGCGTCGATCGACACCCCGTTCTACGACTCCGCGGCCTCGTGGATGGGTGTGCGGCCGGCGCCGATCCCACCGGTGTACCGGCCCCGGGCGGTCGCCGAGGCCATCGTGTTCGCCGCGGACCACCCGCGGCGCGACATCTACATTGGCGCCGCAGCCCAACTTGCGATGCTGCAGCGGCTCAGCCCCGCCCTGACCGACCGACTGCTGGCCGTCGGCGGGCAGGTCTTCGGCCGCCAGCAGCGCAACGAGCCCGACCGCGGCCAGAGCAACCTGACCGAGCCGACACCGAGCAGCGGAGCCGTGGACGGCGGGGTGGTCCGGTTCGCGCTGCCCCGCAGCCGCTGGACCCGCCTGGTGGGCTCGCACCCCGCCCTGGCCAGAAGCGCCGCGATCGCCTCGGCCGGGACCCTCGGCTGGCGGCTGGCCCACCGTCGACCAGCTCGGCTCCGCTGATGGGAGAAGCCAGGACACTCGGAACTCGACCGTCCGGGGCTCGGTGAGCATCGATCCGATCGCAGCCGCCGTCGCGGGACTCCTCGCCGCCCAGCTGATGGAGGCCCCCACCTACCTCCAGCGAGCGGCCGGGCTCGGTCTGCGACAGGACATCTTCGCCGAGGGCGGGGCCATCCTGCGTGTCCCCCGGCGCTACCGCAGGCTCGCCGGCTGGGCTGGGCACGCCCTGTTAGCCGTTGTGATTGTGCTGCTGTACGCCACGTTCTTCCAGGCCGTCGCGCACAACGACCACCTTGCCTGGTGGGGCATGCTCGCCGGCGCGATCCACGGTGTGATCGGTGGGATCGTTGTCGGGGCCTGGCCCGATCTGCACCCCGACATGCCGGACCCCGTCCCGGCGCCCGGCGTCTTCTACCGCCACTACGGTCGCCGCGACGTGGTCGAGTTCGTCGTCGGGCACCTGTGGTTCGGTCTGACCGCAGGCGTCCTCTACGCCCTGCTGCACGCCAACCTCCCGTTCAGCGCGGCCCTGTAGCAGCTCTCGTCGTGCGACGGCCGGGCGCTGTCACAGCGTGACGGCGACTTGGCCTCGCTCGACAAGCAGCACCGCAAGCCGAACGGCAGCCAGACGACGGCCGGCCGTGCGATCTTGTACCGCAGATGATCGTCCACGGACAGTCGCTGCGGGTGCTGGCGGGGCCTTCGCCCAGTCCTCGACCTCGGCCACGCAGACATCCTCGACCATCCGACGACGGTCACCGGCCCGCCGGCGTCAGCCCCGCAGACGCTCCGCAGCCCACCAAGATACGTGCGGCTGTAGTACTAGCCTCGAGATTTCATACCAGCCGGCCTCGACGGGAAGTTGATCAAACGGAAAGTGCCCCTGACCTGCGAGAATGGGACTTGTCGAGAGTCCATGCCACGCTGATCGAGGAGCACCTTCCAGGTGAAGAAAC
>NZ_FNOZ01000141.1 GCF_900107175.1 Modestobacter sp. DSM 44400
GTCGTACCCGCCGCGCATGATGGGCCCGTCAGCAACGCCGCCTAGTTGATCAACGGGCCGCTACCGAAGTTCCACGGAACTCGGGACATCCTCCTACGGGACGTGGCTCAGCGCTTCGAGGACGGCGGCGGCGCCGGTGGCCGGCACTTTGCGGCCGAAGTAGACGTCGGTGGTCATGGAGGTACTGGCGTGCCCCAACTGGTCGGCGGCGGCTCGAGAGGAGAGGCCGGCTTGATCCATCAGGGTGGCGACGGTCTTGCGGAAGACGTGAGACGTGACCCAGTCGAATCCTGCGGCGGCGAATGCATCGCGAAGGTCAGCTCGGGTGTTGGACGGGTCGCGCCATCCGCCCAGGGGCGCCGGGAAGACCGGGCGGCTGCCGTCCCGCGGATCACCGCCGGTGGTTCGAGCGGCCAGCACCGTGACGCACCAGCCCGGCAGGATGAGAGTTCTGGCGCCCGCGTCTGTCTTGGTCTTCTTGACGATCAGACCCCGGCCCTTGACGCGGACCACTGCGGCCCGAACGTCGATCGTGCCGGCGTTCAGGTCGACGGCGTCCCACGTAAGACCGCAGGCCTCGCCGATGCGGAGTCCGGTGGCCATCAAGAAGCTGACCAGGTCGGGCAGGTCCCGGACGATGGCGCGGTCGTCATAGGTGAGGGCGGCGCGGAGCTGCCGGAGCTGTGCCACGGTGAGCGCGCGCGGTGCCTTCTTCACTTTGGCGCCCAATGGGCTCACCGCGCGTACCGGGTTGTGCTGGAGGGCGTCGTGGCGGGCGGCGAGGGAGCACATGCCCGACAGGACCGAGCGGCACAGCCGGGCGGTGGCCACGCCGTGTTTGGCCGTGATCGCCCGCAGGTGCCGGTCCAAGACCCCGGCCGTGAGTTCGCGGACCCGCAGTTCGCCGAGCGCCGGGAGGATTTGCACGTCCAGCCTGCGGCGATAGGCGTCCATGGTGACCGGGGACAGGTCGATCAGCCCCGCGTACCAGGCATCGGCCAACGCCGACACCCGGCTGGCACCGGTGATGTGGCCGCTGGCGCTCACCTGGCTACGGTCGCGCAGCGCCAACTTCAAGGCGATCTCGGCGGCTGTCTTGGTCCGTCCGTTCCGCTCCACGGACCGAACCCTGCCGTCGTAGTCCCGAGTCAGTGCCCGGGTTCGGTAGCCAGTGTCGGTGCGGTAGCAACGGATGGCCCCCGAGGTTCCGAGGGCCAGCGTCGGGCGTCCCATAAGCCCCCATTTTACCCCCATTTTACTCACCGAATTGGGGAGTCAGCGGCGGTGAAGGGCGGTTGTCAGAAGTCAGCCAAACGAACAAACATCCTGGTCAGAGGCGAGTGAAGGGTATAGAAAAGGACCCCGGGTGACTCGCGACTGATTTTCCGCGGGTTGAGGGTTCGATCCCCTCGGGGCCCACCGTGTTGACCGGCTCGTTTGCCTTTGTGCAGGGCGTTCGCCGGACGTAGCGCCCACACGGCTTGTCGGGGGCGACCGGTAGTGGGGCGTATGCAACAGGGGCGGGTAGCTCAGTGAAACGTGTGTTGCGGTTGCGTGGTTCCGGGCCAGCGTTCACGCGTCAGCGCTCGACCGCTGGTCCTCGCGATGTGGCACGGTCGCGCAGGTGACCAGCAGACCCGCCGTGGCGCAGCACCTGCGCGACCTCGCGCGGCTGCGCCGCGTCCGCGACCGGATCGACCGGGAGTACGCGCAGCCGCTGAACGTCGAGGTGCTCGCCCGCGGCGCGCACATGTCGGCCGGGCACCTCAGCCGCGAGTTCCGGCTCGCCTACGGCGAGTCGCCGTACGGCTACCTGATGACGCGGCGCATCGAACGAGCGATGGCGCTGCTGCGTCGTGGCGACCTCAGCGTCACCGAGGTCTGTTTCGCGGTCGGCTGCTCGTCGCTGGGCACCTTCAGCACTCGCTTCACCGACCTGGTCGGTTTGCCGCCCAGCACCTACCGGCGCCACGCGGCGCGCGCGACGGCGGAGATGCCGTCGTGCGTGGCGAAGCAGGTGACCAGACCGATCAGGAATCGAGAAGCGCCGGTTCCCGAGCCGCACCTAGCCTCGAGATTTCATACCAGCCGGCCTCGACGGGAAGTTGATCAAACGGAAAGTGCCCCTGACCTGCGAGAATGGGACTTGTCGAGAGTC
>NZ_FNOZ01000048.1 GCF_900107175.1 Modestobacter sp. DSM 44400
ACACCCTGCCCGACCCGGCCGACGTGCTGGTGACCGCGGACGCGCTGCACTGCCAACGCTCCCATGCGGTCTGGCTGCACGAACGGGGAGCGCACTACGCCCTGACCGTGAAGGGCAACCAGAAGAACCTGCGGGACACCCTCGCCCGCCAGCCCTGGGGACCGGTTCCCGGCCTGGTGCGCCACGAGGTCGGGCACGGCCGCCGCGAGACACGCTCGATCAAGGTGATAGCCACCGACGGGCAGCCCGACCTGCAAGCACTGTTCCCGCACGCCGCCCAGATCGCCAAGATCGTCCGAAGGCGAACGAAGAAGGGCGCAAAGAACCCCTCGGTGCAGACGGTGTACATCATCACCTCCCTGGACCACCGCCAGGCCACACCCGAGGAGCTCGCCGGCTGGGTCCGCGGACAGTGGTCCATCGAGAACGGCCTGCACTGGGTCCGGGACAACACCCAGAGCGAGGACCGGTCCCAGGTCCGGACCCGGCACGCACCCCAGAACCTGGCCACGTTCCGCAACACCGTGATCAACCTGTTCCGGCTCGATGGTCAGGACAACATCGCCGAGGCCCACCGGACCTACGCCGACCAACCCCACCGCATCGCCCCGACCCTGCAGGCCGCATGATCAACACCGCGTCAGCCCAGGTCAGCATCGCCATTCACGACCTTGCAGAGGCCCTGGGGATGCGGGCCGGCCAGAACGCTTTCTGCGCCAGGTGCAGCATCACGATCGAGTCCTTGCCGCCGGAGAACAGCAGCACCGGACGCTCGAACTCGGCGGCGACCTCGCGGAAGATGTGCACCGCCTCGGCTTCGAGCGCGTCGAGGTGGCTCAGCTCGTAGTGCGGGGTGGTCATGCGGCTCCTCCGCGGGGTCGGGGCGCGGTCAGGTCGGCTGGCAGCGCTGCCAGGGCGCTCAGCAGCTGCTCGGCCAGCTCGGGCCGGCAGATCAACAGGTCGGGCAGCCACGGGTCGGGCGAGTTGTAGACCAGTGGCGAGCCGTCGAGCCGGCTGGTGTGCAGGCCGGCGGCCCGGGCCACCGCGACCGGGGCGGCGGAGTCCCACTCGTACTGGCCGCCGCCGTGCACGTAGGCGTTGGCCCGGCCGCGAACGACGGCCATCGCCTTGACGCCCGCGGAACCCATCGGCACCAGCTCGGCGCCCAGCTGCTCGGACAGCACGGTGACCAACGCCGGCGGGCGGCTGCGGCTGACGGCCAGCCGGAGCGGGCCGTCGGGCCGGGCCGGGACCGAGGCCGGCTCCGCGGTGCTAAAGGTGGTGCCCTCGGCGGGCAGCGCCACGGCACCGGCGACCAGCTCACCGCGCTCCCACAGCGCCACGTGCACCGCCCAGTCGGCGCGCTCCAGCTCGGAGAACTCCCGGGTGCCGTCGAGCGGGTCGACGATCCAGGCGCGCTCGGCGCCCAGCCGGACGGGGTCGTCGGCACCCTCCTCGGACAGGACGGCGTCGCCGGGACGGACGTCGGCCAGCCGGTCCATCAGGAAGCGGTGCGACTCGGCGTCCCCGGCGGCCTTCCGGGCGGTGGCGTCCGCGAAGTCCCGGGCCCGCACCTGGAGCAGCAGTTCGCCGGCGGACGTGGCCAGGGAGCTGGCGGTGTCGTGATCTGAGGCAGTCAAGAGGCGTCTTCCGTCCGAGGTGGGGGCCCCATCCTGGCCATGGGACGACGCTGGGTCATCGGCCATGCCTTCAGGCTGTCGCGCCCCGGCGAGCCGGCACAGGAAGCCACTCGAGCCGTTGCCCAGCGCAGTCACACCCCGTCGGACGTGCCCGACGAGCAGTCTGCGGAGGCCGCAGACGCCCCGATCCGGACCACAGCAGGTCACACTGTCGACGTGCGGACAGAAGTGAGCAGTCGCTGGGTGGCCCCCGGGGGCCCATCGCCGGTGCCGAGCCCGTTCGGCCGGGCAACAGGCGACGGTCGTCTGTTGCACGTCCACCGGTTCCGCCGGCTGGGGGACGACCCCTTCAGCGGGTCGTCCCTGTACGAGTGCCGCTGCGGAGTGGTGCGGCCGGGGATGTAGGGCGCGCCCGGATCCTGCGGAGCCCATCCCCCGGCGCAGTCGTCGTCCTGGCGCGCCGCCTTGGCAAGATGACCTCATGGCGCAGACCCGGGCACGTCTGACAAACGCGCAGCTGGCGGCGCTGGCGGCGTACGAGTTCGGGCTGACGAAGCAGGTGCCCGGATTGCCGCCGGCCCTGGAGTTCGAGGACGCCGAAGGCGTCCTCGTCGCCACGGAGCACGACGGCACGCTGACCGTGCGGGAGATCCCGCGGTGGCGACACCCGGCCGCCGTCCGTGCCGAGCTCGCGGGACGTGGCTGGACGGATCCGGTCGCCTGGGTGGGTACGCCGCCCGAGGACGTCGACGAGCTCCCCGCCCAGCTGCTCGCCGTGCTGCCGCTGGCCGGCTCGGGGCCCGACTCTGCCGCGATCTCCTCGGCTGCCGCCGGCTGGTTACGGGTGGCCGCGGGTGGGCGGGAGGTCGTCGTCATCCCGACCCCGGTCACCGCCGTCGACCCGGACGCCAGTTGGGCCGAGCTGAGCGCGGCCCACGGCGCACGGTTGCTGGGCACGCGGATCGACACCTCTTCCCCGCGGACCGGCGGCCGCGCCGCGATGTTTACCGGCCTGTCCGGAGCGGGGAAGTCCACGATCGCCGCCCGGCTGGTGGAGCTGGTGCTCGAGTCCGGGCGGACGGTCACCCTGCTGGACGGCGACGAGGTGCGCACCCACCTCTCCGCCGGACTGGGATTCTCCAAGGCCGACCGCGACACCAACGTGCGCCGGATCGGCTGGGTGGCCGGGCAGATCGCCAAGCACGGCGGGATCGCGGTGTGCGCGCCGATCGCGCCCTACGCCGCCACCCGAGCCGAGGCCCGCCGGCTGGTCGAGACCGAGGCCGGTCCGGAATCGTTCGTACTCGTCCACGTGGCCACGCCGCTGGAGCAGTGCGAAGCCCGGGACCGCAAGGGGCTGTACGCAAGGGCCCGGCGGGGCGAGATACCTGAGTTCACCGGGATCAGTGACCCGTACGAGGCGCCCACGGACGCCGAGATCACCATCGACACCCGGACGTCGAGCGTCGAGCAGAGCGCCCGCCATGTGCTGGAGGCTCTGCTGGCCGGGCCGGCCACCCGACCATGAGTTCGCGGCCGGTCAGTGCAAAAAGCCGGAGCCCGGCGACCAGGTGGGCAGCGACCCCGGGGCGTCGACGGTCTCGGCGTCGGCCGTGCGTCGCAGCGACCACTGGGCCGGGAGCACCAGGCGCGGCGCGACGCCGACGAGTACGGCGATGAGCACGGTGACGCCGGCGAGCGCCTCCCCGCTCTCCTCCACGAAGGTCGCGGCCGCCGTCCAGGCCGAGGCACCGGTGGCCTGCCCGACGAGGGAGGAGATGCCGGACAGCCCCACCGCGGCTCCGGCGTAGAGCCCGAAGGCGACCAGCACGCGGCGTCGGTCGCGGCGTTCGTCGCGGCTGACCCACCACAGCGATGCGAGGACGGCGCCGGCGACGAGAGCGCTCCCGGCAGCCGCGATCACGGGTCGCCCGCTGACGCCGAGCGTGGCCAGTGCCAGGACGTGCACCGTCCCACCAGCCTTGACCTGGGCGACGGAAGCGGCGACGACGCCGACGGCGATCCACCACCCGCGCCGGCTACCGGCCCGGGTGGCGCCGAGGAAGGCGGCACCGGCGGCAGCGACGAACAGGGCAGCGACGTACAGGCGGGGCACGGACATCGGCAGGTCCATGGAGAAGAGCCGGGCGGCGCCCCGTTCCGCACCGGAGGCCCGGATCAGGAACCCGGCGGTCTCCAGGGCCACGCCGACGCCGGCGAGCGCGACAGCGATCGGCGGCATCGGGATGCGCCGGCGGGCGGGCACCCGGCACCGGACGGGCCGGGAGGCGAGCGGCTGGCTGTCGGCCGGGGACGCGCCATGCTGGCCGCGGCCACGTTCACGGCGGTCAGCCTCCCGGATGGCGAGGCCCAACGGGACCGCCACGACGACGGCAAGCGCTGTCCACCCAATCAACACCCAGGCCAACCACGGCATGTCCCCACCATCGGCAGGACAACCGCCGGGCTTGACCGTGATGTGGCTGGCGTCACCCGAGCGGATCGCAAAGCCCATCGGTCAGGACGTCCGTTGTCGTCCCCCGGGCTGACGAGCGGCGCCCCGTGGAGCTCGTCCCCGTCCCGCACTCTGCTGCAGTGACGACGCCGGCGCCTATGCTTGCCGCCCGGTACGTGGGGGCGGTGAGAGTGAGAGGGGCGATGTGACGAAGGGCTTGAGCGGACTGCGCCGCGCGGTACGTGGTCTGGGCGTTCCACCGAGTGGCGCGCGACGCCACCTGGCGCCCGGGCTGTCCCTGGACGACTTCTTCGCCGAACTCGAGCAGCGGGACGTCTGCTACGTCGTACTGCGGTGGTTCGACACGCTCCCGGACGTGGACGCCGGGGAGGACATCGACCTCCTCGTCGCTGACGAGGACCTGACCTTCGTTCGGTCCCTGATGACCACGCGCTCCGGGTCGCAGAGCACGCAGAAGTTCGACATCTACAGCGTGAGCGGACTGCCGGGGTCGGACTTCCACGGCGTCCCCTACTACGCGCCGCGGTTCGCGCGGGAGATGCTCGATGGCGGCACATGGCTCCGCGACCGGTACCGGGTGCCGAGCCTGCAGCACCACTACGACTCCCTCGCCTACCACGCCGTCTACCACAAGGGCCACGCATCCGGCCTGAGCGCCGGACCCGGCTCCGACGAGATCAGGCGGCCGACCGACCACGACTACGAGGCGGTCCTCGCCGAGCTGGCCGAGCGACTCGACAGGCCGCTGCACCCGACGCTGGACAGCCTGGACCGCTACCTGGCAGCCCGCGACCTGCGCCCGCCGCTGGACACGCTGGAGCGGCTCGAGCCGGCCAACCCGTGGATCCACAAACACTTCTTCGACGATCAGCCCGCGGTCGACGACCTGTGGGGCGGCCTGGCGGTGTTCGTGCTCCGGGACCGGGCGAAGCCTCAGGTGGACGTGGCAGTGGAGGCACTGGACCGAGAGGGCTTCGAGGTCCTCGACGTGGTGGAGCTCAACACCGCGCAGCGAGCCCGAGCGAGCCATCGGCTGCGCGGCGGCAACTGGGCCCAGGGACCGTGGCCGCTCAGTGGCGGAGCACCGGCCACGTTCGTCATCGCCTACGACGTCGCGCCCGAGGTGAGCGGCCTCGACCCTGAGCGGGGCACCAACCTGCGCATCCCGCGGGCCAAGGACGCGCTGCGCGCCCACCTGCTGGACGGCGTGGGCGCTGAGGTGCGGTACAACCCGGTGCACTCCTCCGACAACCCTCGTCAGGCGCTGGACTACCTCGAGGTGCTCGGTGGGTCCTACGTCGAGCACCGTTTGCGGCCGCTGGTCCAGCGCCTGGTCGACTCCGTCACGTTCCCCTACCCGGTGGTGCGCAAGCTGCCCGGGGGAGCACGCCGGGCCCAGGTGGCCGTCGTCGAGCACCCTGTGCACGGACAGTGCGTGTGCAAGCTCTTCCGGCCCGGGGCTGCCCGGTTCCTCGACCGCGAGCTGCGAGCACGAGCGGAGCTCGGTGACCTGCCGGAGGTGCCCGACCTCCTCGAGCGCGGCGACAACTGGGTCCTGACGACCCTCTACACCGACGACCGCAGCCACAACCGCCGGCTGCTGCCAGGGCGCCAGGACGCCCAGCTCACCGGCGACGCCTCGCGCGCGCTGGCGCGCTTCGCGCATCGGCTGCACGACCGTGGCCTCTTCCTCCTCGACCTGTCGACGCACAACGTGGTGACCGACCCGGCGGCCGGGCTCAAGGTCCTCGACCTCGAGTTCCTCCAGGAGTACCGGGAGCCTGCGCCAGCAGTGCCGGACTCCTACACGTTCCGGGGCGTCCCCGCCGGAACCTCCGGTTACGACGTTCCGAAGCTGACGGGTCTGACCCAGCGAGTGGGTGGATCCGCATTCCACCCCGCGGTGTCGGGCGCGTCGGTCGAGTCCCTGCTCCAGCCGCATCGACCACTCAACACGGGACGGCGCGTTCTCGTGCAGTCCGGGTGGTACGTGCTCTTCCTTGGAAAGCGGCTGCGCAGGGCGGCCCGATCCGCCCTCGGTGCGTCGCGCGTGGGCAGGGACGTCAGGATGATCGCCCGGGGCCTCTCGCGGAGACGGGGGCGTTCCTGACGCGACTGCGCACCCGTGGGACGACCGGACGACTCGCGACACCCACCAGCTCAGTTATGATGCCGTCCGCTCGGGCCGAGGCGGATGGGCGCACACAGCCGAGGGCTCGAGAAGATGGGAACTCCATGCGGATGCTGGACGTCTCCGTCGTCATCCCTACGTTCAACCGCCCCCACCTGCTGACCGAGACGCTGGACTCAGTTCTGGCGCAGACCGTCCGGCCGAGCGAGATCATCGTCGTCGACAACGGCACGACCGACGCGACCGCCGCGTCGTTGGTGCGTTACGGCACGCAGGTGACGCACATCAGGACGGAGCCGGCCGGCGTCCAGGCGGCGCGGAACACGGGCTTGGACGCCGCTTCCTGCACGTGGGTGGCCACTCTGGACGACGATGACCTCTATCGACCCACGTTCCTCGAGCAGGCCGCTCCCGCCCTGCTGGACGGTCGCCCGAACCTGGTCTTCGGCGACCACCGGAAGTTCATCCGGGGGGCCGGGCTCGTCAGTGAGAAGACCAACGCGGAGCGGGCCCCGGACGGGTACTGGAACGGCATCGCCGGACCAGCGAGTGGGGTGGACTGGACCTACGTGGGCACTTTCCCGGTCGAGCGGCTCCTGCTCTACAACGTCTTCTATCCCTCGACCATGATCGTCCAGCGGGACCTCGTCGATCGGGTCGGCGGCTTCGACCCTGCGGTCCGGGGCATCAAGACCGAGGACATGGAGTTCATGACGAGGGCGCTGCCGGCCGCGCGGCTGGCCTTCGCCTGGGCAGCCCAGGTCGACTACCGGATGCACGAGTCGAACAACGGCGGGGACCTGCTCGCCCAGTACATCGGTCGGTGGCGGATCTTCGAGTACGTCCGGCAGAAGGACCAGCACGGCAGTGCCGCACTGGCGGCAGCGCTCGAGGCAGACCTGTCCGGACGTCGCCGCGCGGTCATCCGCACGGCCTTCCGTCACGGCGAGCTCGACGTCCTGCCAGAGGTCGCGGCGCGGCTGCATCCGGAGGATCGGACCCTCCTCACCCGCGCGCTGCTGAACATCGCCCGGCTGCCTCGACCGGTGGCTGGGCGGCTGATCCGGGCGGGCAACGCGCTACTGCCGCGGCCGGCACAGGACCGCGCACATCGGCCGCAGTGGGTCCCCGGCTCGCCGGGCTGAGGCCACTCCCCGGGTAGGAGTGCGACGAGCTCCGCGACTCCTCGGGAGAGGACCGCGTCGGCGGGGTGGACGGCGGTGAGCTGGTCGAGCAGGAAACGGTATGACTCCGCGTCACCGGCCGCCCTGCAGACAGCCGACTCCGGAAAGGCCCGGCCGCGCACCTGGAGCAGCAGCTGACCGGCGGATGTCGCCAGCGCCGCCAGTGTCGTGATCTGTCGCCATCACCATCTGTCGTCCGGATAGCTCCGCCGCACGGCAGGGGGACGAGCCGAACCGTAGCTGCCCGCACCACAGCCGACCGCGGTGATCTCACCCCGTCCCCCCCGGGCGGGCAGGCCGCAACGAGTGCTCGCTCGGCACGGCCGGCCTCGCTCGGCCTCAGCTGGCGGGGCGCAGCGCGCGCATCCAGCCGGCGGCGGTCAGGGAGCTGCTGATCTTCCAGGTCGCCGAGCCCGTGGCACCAGCCGTCGGCCGAGGCTGGTAGGCCAGCTCGGCCACCTGCGCACCGCCGCTCTCCACCGCCTCGGTCCAGCCGCTGGCCGGGGTGACCGAGACGCCCCCGCTGTCGACCCCCACCCCGCCGACCACCAGAGCCCCAGGGGTGGTGGTCGTGACCCCCGGGACCACCACCGACGTGGACCCCGACGTGTTCACCCTCGTGCTGGCCGAGGAGTCGAAGGGCGTAGCGGTGTCCACGCCCTTCAAGGCGGTCATGGCCGCGTTCCACTTCTGGCCCGCCGACAGCGTCCAGCCGTACGACGCCGGCTCGGCCGCCGCGTCGGTGACCACGTGGAAGTAGGCGAACACCGTGGCATAGGTCCTCACCACCAGCGGGGCGATCACCGGGACCCACCCGCTGGGCGCAGCGGTCACCGTCGGATTGCCGTTGGTCGTGAACTGGGTGATCAGCACGTCCCCAGTCGCCACCCCGGCCGGCTTGCCGACCATCACCGACGTCACCGCCGCGGTGTTCACCGCCTGGGACGACGCCCCTGCGGTGACCGCCGGACCCGCAGAGGGCGGCGGGGCCGGCGGCGTGTTCACCGACGCGGCCGCGGACTCCGCCGACCGGTTACCCGCGGCGTCCACCGCCGACACCGTGTAGCTGTACGCCGTGCCCGCCGCGACCGTGGCGTCCACATAGGACGTCCCACCGGTCACCGCAGCGGCCACCACCACGCCGTCGCGCATGACCCGGTAGGAGGCCACCCCCACCGCATCGGTCGAGGCAGTCCACCGCACCGTGACCTGGCTGGAACTGTCCGCCGTCGCAGACACCCCGGCCGGCACCGACGGCGCCGTCGCGTCGGCCGCGGACCCGCTGAGGTCGAGCTCGGCGTGGTAGTAGCGCATCGTGCCCTTGGAGTCGCTCGCTAGCACCACCAGGCCGGAGGCCGCCGTGACCGGGGCCTTGGCCGTGGTGGCGTTGTTGATGAGCGCGCCGGACCAGGACAGCAGGGTGGCCCGCGGGGTGAACGACATGGTCGCCCCCAGGGGGGACTTCCGGTAGTAGACCTTGCCGCCGGCCTCGGTGGACATCACCACGTACAGCTGCCGGTTGGTCGAGTCGAGGGCCAGCTGCGGGCGGGTGAGGGTCTCGGACACGGTGGCCACCGTGCTCGGCGTCCAGGTGCCGGTGGACGAACGGGAGAGCACCACGATGCTGGGATCGGACGGGGCGTCGGTGCTGGAGTCACCCCGCGAGGTCTTGACGGCGGCGTAGATGCGCCCCTGGTCGTCCTCCGCCAGCGACTTCAGGTTCATGTGGTCGTCCGCGCTGCGGGTGCCGCTGTACGCGACTTCCGAGGTCCAGCCGGTGTCGTCCGCGGCGGTGTCCGGGTGCACCGCGAACCGCATGACCTGCGTCTGCTGGTCGGACCACATGACGCCGGTCTTGCCGCTGAAGGACACGATCGCGGAGATGTCGTCGGCGTTCACCGTGTTGTCCGCGACGGGGACCATGAATGGAGCCGTCCAGGTGGTGTCGCTCGTCGTGGAGTGGGCCACCCACACCCGGTCCAGCGTGCTGTCCGCGGGGTCCGGCTTCGTGAACGTGATCCACAGCCGGGCGCGACTGTCCCGGGTGATGGTTACCGACTCGATGTCCCCGGACGTCACCGTCGCGGGAAAGCCGGCGTCCGTCGCGTAGGTCTTGTTGCCCATGTCGTAGGACATGCGGGTCGCCTGGATGGCCCCGCTGGTGACGCGGCTGGCCACGTACAGCTTGCCGCCCTCCCAGAGGGCGTCACCCGTGCTGGCGGCGCGCGAGTCGACCACGGCCCCGGTGTTCAGCCAGGTGTGGTCCGGCTGCAGCCGGTGTATTGTCACGTCGGGGTTGCCGTCGGCGCCGTTCGTGGTGGTGCGCATCAGCGCCCACCAGTAGCCGTCGTTGAACCACAGCTTGCTCTGCGGCTTGTCCTCCGTCGGCGCCGCACCGGCCGTCGGGAAGGCCTGGTCCTGGTACATCCGCGGAGCGGTGTCAGCAGCCAGCGCGTCCGTGACCGCCACGGTCTGGAGTGACACGAGGGCTGCCAGCAGGGCGATCAGCAGAGTGGCCAGCCGGCTGCGCGTGACGGCAACCGGCAGCAGCCGGGACGGAGCGGCGCGCATGAGTGCCTTTCGGACATCGGGGCCGGAAGCGGCCGGATGGCCGCACCGCACAATAGGTTTCAATGACCTCACGAAACTGCGTGCGAAGCGCATACCTCCAACGGTACGGGACGCCATGAATGTTTGTAATCGTCTATTGGCCATCAGGTGGTCCGATGGCCGGTCAGTCGAAGGCGCCTGATCCGGCGAGCGCCGTGACCAACGGGGCGACGTCGGGGAGCAGGAGCTCCGCCACCTGCTGCTGACTCGCCCCGGTCGGCCAGCCGTCGGCGACGGGATCGACGTAGGTCACCGCCACTTCCGCGCTCTGGGCCGCCGCGTGGACCGCAGCCCGGACCTCGGCGGTGGGTGCGGGCAGGTCCGGCGCCGACGTCCAGGGAGCGACCACGACGATGAGCGCATCGGGCGCCGCCTCCTCCACCGCCGCGAACGCCTCCCTCGCCCCTTGGGCGACGTCCGGGGCCGCGGCAGAACCGAACTGCGTCTCGGAGAAGACCACGAGCTGGGTGGAGTGCACGACCCGGTCGCGCACCAGGTCGGCGAACGAGGGAGCGGCCGGGTCCTCGACGGCGAAGCCCGCGGCATCCTTTGCCGCGACCTCCAAATCGAGTGCGGTCCCCGAGCCCTCCAGGAGAGCCGCCAGCTCGCCGGGCCAGGCGCCCGTGGCGGTCGGCCCGGCCGCGGAGACCGCCGGGTCGTCGCTGACGACGACCGTGGTGACCGGGTGGGTCCTGGCCGACGTGGACGGCACGACGGTCGCCGACGGCGCGCCGGGGCCCTCGCCGCGCACGTCTCCGCCGGACGCGCAGGAGCCCACAAGAACGGCGGTGCAGGCGATGAGCCCGAGCCGCGGGCCGGCGGTCCAGCGGCTCGAGCCGGTCGATCGATGTCGTGCGTCCCGTCCTGGCATGGGCTCATCCTGCTCAGGACACATTCGTGGAGCCATGCCGGGCGTCCTGCCGTCAGCCGCCACGGCGGCCCAGCGCCCGGTAGGACCAGCCGGCGGCCTCCCACCGGTCCCGGTCCAGCGCGTTGCGCCCGTCGAGCACCCGCTTCTGCCTGACCACGCTGCCGAAGGCGACCGGGTCGAGATCGCGGTACTGCTTCCACTCGGTCAGCAGCAGCACCGCGTCGGCCCGGTGGGCGGCTTCCTCGGCCGTGTCCACGACGTCTAGCTGCGGCCAGCTGCGCCTGATGTTGTCTCCCGCGGCCGGGTCCGTCACCTGCACAACCGCGCCCTGCAGCTGCAGCTGCGCGGCCACGTTGAGCGCCGGCGAGTCGCGGATGTCGTCACTGTCGGGCTTGAACGCCGCGCCCAGCACCGCCACCCGCTTGCCCAGCAGCGAGCCGTCGCAGACCTCGCGGGCCAGCTCCACCATGCGGATCCGTCGCCGCATGTTGATGTTGTCGACCTCCCGCAGGAAGGTCAGCGCCTGGTCGGCGCCCAGCTCGCCGGCCCGGGCCATGAACGCCCGGATGTCCTTGGGCAGGCAGCCGCCACCGAAGCCGAGGCCGGCGTTGAGGAACTTGCGGCCGATCCGGTCATCGTGCCCGATCGCGTCGGCCAGCTGCTTGACGTCGGCACCGGTGGCCTCGCACAGCTCGGCCATGGCGTTGATGAAGGAGATCTTGGTGGCCAGGAAGGAGTTGGCCGCGGTCTTCACCATCTCCGCGGTCGCGTAGTCGGTCACCACCTGTGGGGTGCCGGCCGCGACGATGGTCGCGTAGACCTCGTCCAGCAGAGCGCGAGCCGCCTGCCCCTCGTCGCCGGGCGCCAGGCCGTACACCAGCCGGTCGGGATGCAGGGTGTCCTGGACGGCGTAGCCCTCGCGGAGGAACTCCGGGTTCCAGGCCAGCATCGCGCCGGGGACCTTGCCGCGGACGAGCTCTGCCAGCCGAGCCGCCGTCCCCACCGGGACGGTCGACTTCCCGGCCACCAGGTCACCGGGCTTGAGCACCTCGAGCAACGACTCAGCGGCCGCCTCCACGTAGCGCAGGTCGGCGGCGTACTCCCCGCGCTTCTGCGGCGTCCCCACGCAGACGAAATGGAGGACGGCGTCCCGCGCATCCGCCATGTCGACGCTGAAGCGCAGCCGGCCTGAGCCGAGGCTGCGGGCGAGCAGCTCCTCGAAGCCGGGCTCGTAGAACGGCGCCCGCGCTTGCTGGAGCGCCTCGACCTTCAGCCGGTCGACGTCGATGCCGACGACGTCGTGGCCCAGTTCGGCCATGGACGCGGCATGCACGGCGCCTAGATAGCCGCAGCCGATCACCGAGATCTTCATGAGCGTCGTCTCTCCCGTACTGCTCCCTGCACTGCCATGTCCTCCGCACCGTAGAAGGGCCAACCGACTGAGCGCCACCGAGTGCCCGACCCACTCACCCGTTTGCGCCAGCTGATGAGGCGCACATCACCGCATGGGGAGCGCGTTAGCCCGCCCCCGCCCGATCGGGTGAGGCGACACCGCGATGGCTGCTCAGGGGAGGGCATCCGCCCCTACCGTCCCGACGACCGGGATGGACGCACGATGGGAGCACGGCATGCGCGACCGACAGTCCGGCGACCTCGCTCGCGACCACCGCAGCACGCTGGACGACGAGCCCGTCGACGCCGATGCGCTCCCGCTGCAGAGGGCCGACGATGCGCCTGGCACGCCGTCCGGTCGCCGCCGCGGGGTGCGCCGCGCACTGATCGGCGCCGGTGTGCTCGTGCTCGCCCTGGTCGCCGGCGGTGGGCTGTGGTTCCTGACCAACCGGTACGGCGGGAACATCAACCGCGTCGGGAACGTCTTCGCCGGCCTGGACGACGTCTCCCGCCCGGCGGCGGCCAGTCCGGCCGGACAGCCGGCAGCCAGCGAGGACCCGAGCACGTTCCTGCTGGTCGGCTCGGACACCCGGGCCGACATCGCCACCGGCGAGCTGCCGGATGCCCGCTCGGACGCGATCATGATCGCCCGGTTCACCGCCGACCAGCAGCACGCGCAGCTCATCTCGATCCCCCGCGACTCCTGGGTGGACATCCCCGGCCACGGCAAGAACAAGATCAACACCGCCTACGCCTTCGGTGGGCCCACGCTGCTCATCCAGACGGTGGAGCAGCTGACCGGGGTGCGCATCGACCACTACGCGGCCATCGACTTCGACGGCCTCATCCAGGTGACCGACGACCTGGGCGGCGTGGACGTCACCGTGCCCGAGACCACCAGCTGGGGTCCGTACACGTTCACCGCCGGGATCAACCACCTCGACGGCGATCAGGCCCGCTGGTACGTCGGGCAGCGCTACGGCCTGCCCGGCGGCGACTTCGACCGGGTCAAACGCCAGCAGAACTGCCTGCGCGCCATGTTCACCAAGCTGTTCAGCCAGCAGGTCTTCACCAGCCCCGGCAGGCTCGACTCGAGCTTGCTCGCCGTCACCGACGCAGTCGCCCCGGACGACGACCTCAGCAACGCCGACCTGGTGACCATGGCCTACGGTTTGCGCGGACTGACGCCGGCCATCGTCGAGTTCTTCACCGCACCGGTGCTCGGCACTGGCACCGAGGGGTCGGCCAGCGTCGTCTACCTGGACGCCAACACCGGCAACCGGAGGTGGGGCTACCTGCAGACCGACTCCCTCGGCCCCAACGCCGACGAGTTCGCCGACCAAGCGCTGCCCGAGGTCACGAACTGACCCACGCTCTGCTGTTCGTCGGTGACACACGGGGCTTCGCGCCGGTGGCTCGGCGAGCGGGACGGGATCAGTACGCGCCGGAGCCACGGAAGACCGCACCGAAGGTTTTCCACAGGATCATGAAATCGAAGGCCAGTGACCAGTTCTCCACGTAACGGACGTCGATGCGCACGGAGTCGTCCCAGGAGAGATCCGAGCGGCCGCTGACCTGCCAGAGACCGGTGATACCGGGCTTGACCAGGAAGCGCCGGTGCATGTCGAAGCCGTAGCGCTCGACCTCGGTGGGCAGCGGCGGGCGAGGGCCGACCAGCGACATGTCGCCGCGGACGACGTTGAGCAGCTGCGGCAGCTCATCGAGGGAATAGCGGCGCAGGACCTTGCCCACCCGGGTGACCCGCGGGTCGGCCCTCATCTTGAACAGCACCCCGTTGCCGTCGCTCCCGTCGGCGAGGTCGGGCACCAGCCGGTCGGCGCCGGCCACCATGCTCCGGAACTTCAGCATCCCGAACGTCTGACCGTCCCTGCCCACGCGCTCCTGGCGGAAGAAGACCTCGCCGGAGCTGGTGACCGCGACGGCCACAGCGAGAGCCAGCATGACCGGTAGCAGCAGGAGCAGGCCACCCACCGCTGCAGTGCGGTCGAAGCTCTCCTTGGTGAACCGTCGGACGCCGCGCAACTCGGGACGCTCCATGTGCAGCAGGGGCAACCCGGCCACCGGGCGGATGCGCACCCGCGTACCGGCGATCTCGGTCACTGCCGGAGCGAGCAGCAGCTCAGCCGCGGTCTTCTCCAGGTCCCAGCCCAGTCGGCGCAGGGCCGGGCCGTCCAGCTCCTCCGAGGGCAGGACTGCGACGGTGTCGACCTCGTACTCGTGGACGACGTCGACGACCTCGTCCAGGGTGCCGAGTACCGGGAGTCCGTCGAACACGGTCGACTGCTCGCCCCGACCAGCCGGCGGGAGGCAGCACCCGATCACGCGATAACCGTGGTAGGCCTCCCGCTCGATCTGCTCGTGAAGCGCCACGACGCCGTTGCGGTGGCCGACGATGATCGCGGTCTGCATGAAGTCCCCCGCCGCCCGCCGGCGGTGCAACCACTTGCGCTGCCCGTAACGGTTGGCCAGCGTGAGCAGCGCCGCCAAGGGAAGGGCGACCACCACGAAGCCGCGGGCGAGTTCCAGACGGAAGGCCCAGGAGAGCGTGCCGACTGCCGCGAGCTGGAGCACGGCGGCGAAGAAGACGCGCTGGAACTCCTCGGGGCCCACCCACAGGAACCGCTCTTCGTAGCTCCGCGCCGCCGTGATGACGCCGATCCACATGACCGGTAGCAGTGCGATCAACCAACGCGAAGCGTGCGGCTGCGCGTGCGCGTCGCCCTCCGGCGCGAAGCGGATGAGGTATCCGACAACAGCTGCGACGACGGCGCTCAAGAAGTCACCCACCGCGATGCGTCGCACGTATGCTGCCCGCCATGCACGACGCGCCCCAGCGTCCTCCCGAGGAGCGGCGCCGACCAGCCGCCGAAGATCTCCTTGCTCCCGCGACTGGGTCACGTCTCCTGATGCGTGACGCATCGTCACACTGCACCTCCTTTAGCCGGCCGACGCAGCGCTGACGCTGCGGATATGGTTGCAATCGACCAACGTTGCTGCCCGGTCGGTAGCTGAATCTATCGAACATCGCGCCAACGGCTGGCGTCACCGCGGGCAGCCATCCGGGTCTCCGGCAAGCTGGCGTTGTCTAGTGGTGCATTTCTCAGTGATTCAGTAGCTCAAAGTCACGACAGTCCGTCCAGGAGGCCAACCGCCGCCGTAAATGGACAGTTGTGTTGTTCGGCACATGTTTCCGCGAGCGCCCGTTTCGGTGCTACGCACGTCCGCTGGGTCGCCACGTGAGGTGCATTGGTGCGCTACGAACCGGCGAGCGTGGTCATGAGAGAACTCCGTCGTCTCAGAGCCGCACCTCGTGGTCCGGCTGCCGACGACAATTCAACGCCCGGGAGCACCGCGCGCCATCGGGTGCGATCCCCCTTCTCCACGAACGCAGCAGGGGGATCGCCTGACCGTCCGTTGGGGGTCGTGGGGTCGCTTCCCCCAACTCCGCCCTCCTCGCGAGGACGGCAGGCGCCATCCGGCAGCCGTGGGGACGAGGGCGGTAGCGGCCGCACGTCGAGGTCAGTGCCTCGCTGACGCACCCGTCGAGCTCGTGGACGTCCCGATCGCCATGGTCAGGTGGCGGGCCGGGCCGCCAAGGTGGACTCGGCGCAGGCCGATGGTCCAGGCCGGTCTCGCCCAGAGAGGCGGACTCCCGGTCCTCCTCTGTCGCATTCCCCCATTGGCGGTAGGACGTTGCGCAGTCTCCGGTCCAGGGCCGCGGTCAGCCCCCAAGGTCACTGGTCGGGCAGACCCTCCCGGTCTTCTCGGCGCGGGAGTAGCAGCGCAGGCAGCACATCCGAGTAGATCGCCGCCGCCCGCACCCGCCCACAGGACAGCCGGTGGAAGCTATGCTCCAAGACGAAGGACAGCGCATTCCCGGCTGCCAGGACGAGCCACACCACGACCAGGACCCGCGAGCCGGCGCAGCGCCTTCTGGGTCAGCGCGAACTCCGACGACCGCCGCTCCGGTCCGCCGACCCCGGTCGCCTGGGTGTACATGGCCGCATCTTCCTTCATCGTCATCCCCGAGCACCGAGTGGACTTCGCGTTCGGCGTGGTGCCGTTCTTCACGCTCAAGCGAGAGGAGAGCCTGGGCACGTGGGTGGCCACGCTCCTGCACATCTCCTGTGCGCTGGCCAGCGTCGGCAACGCGCTCGTCTTCCGGCAGCGGCGGGTCGGATGGCACCGCAACTGGTGGCTGCTCGCCGGGGTGCTCACCGTCACGTCTCTCGATGAGGTGGCCGCCCTCCACGAGCACTTCAACGGCGTCCGGTCGGTGGGGGATCTGTCCGGTCCGCTGTACTACGCCTGGATGATCCCGATCGTCGCCATCGGCCTGGTGTTCCTCGTCGTGCAGGCGCGCTTCCTGCGCAGTCTGGGGAGGACGGGCCGCAACCTGGTGTTCACCGGCATCGTGTTCGTTTCCGCTGCGGCCGGGCTCGAGATGGTGGAGAGCGCCGTCGTTGTCGTCGGTGAATCGAAGTCGGCAATCTACGACGCCTTGACCATAGTGGAGGAGCTCACCGAGACCGCCAGCGTGATGGCGGCGCTCGTCATCCTGCTGCCCCACCTCGTTCGGGTGCTCGGCGAGCCGACGATCTCCATCGCTCCTCACGCCGCTCGGCACGACGGTGAGCGGACAGCGCCTACCGCGTGACGTCCTGGAGGTCGACCGTGGCGCCTTGCTGGAGGGCTTTGAGATCCCCGGCGTGCTCGATCGCGCCGCCGGTGACGCTCAGGCGTGCGTCCGGCTCGAGAACGAACACCACCGTCTCCGGGTCTGTGTCCCGGAAAGTGCAACCGTCGAGCTGCACGCGTGCACCCTTACCGAGCCATACCTGGGCCTGCGAGCTGCTGCCACCGCGTTTGTGCGGGTCCAGCCCCTGACAGCCGCGGGCGGTCAGGTCGTCGGCCCAGAAGCGGAAGTTGCGCTTGTTGTCCCTCGACGTCGCATCGACCAGGGTCGTCTGCGTCGACTTGAGGTCGTAGCCGGCGTCGGTGTTCCCGCTGGCGGTGGTGTCCTCGAAGGTGATGTCGTGGACGTCCCGCTCGGTGGCGAACCCGTCCCCGTTCCAGTAATCGTGCAGTGAATCCCGGGTGTTGCTCATGGTCACGCGACGCAGCATTACGTTGTGTACGTCGTCCTGAAGGTGCACCCCGATGGCGAAGTCATCGCCGTCCTGTTGCTGGGAGTCGCCGATGACGTCCTCGAGGAGCACGTCGTTCGAGCCGTAGCGCAGCCGCACCACCCGCTTGGAGAAGCCCGTCACGGTGACGTCACGGATGACGAGGCCACTGACATCGGCGCTCGGCTCCTGGTCGGACTTCGCGTTCTCGAAGAACCGGCGGACGTTGGTGGCGGAGGTGTCGGCGATGACGAGGTCCGTGGCGTCCCCGGCCGCGAGGAAGGCGTTGTCGACGTTCTCGAAGGCCAGGTCCCGGAAGACCAGGTGAGATGCGCCACCGCGGAGGGAGAACACGTCACCCCCGCTCTCGCCGTCGGGATCATACGGCGAGGTGCGCGTACCTTGCAGCACCGCTGGGGAGGGCCGCCCGTCGACGTCCACGCCGCGCACCACGACCGGTGAGCCGTCGGCCCCGCCGGCGCTGATCCGCAGGCTGTCCTCGACCTGGTACGGACCGGTGTCGGCCCGCAGCCAGATCTCGCCACCCCCGGGCCGCTGGCTGACCAGGTCAGGCAGGTCGGCCAGCTCGCCGGCGTCCGCCCAGCTGCTGCCGTCGCCGCTGCCGGCCGCCTGGGGGGCGACGTAGAGCGGCGGCCCCTGGGGCACGCTGGTCACCGGGGCGTCGCCCGGTGCGGAGCCGGTGTCGGTGGCGGTGCTCGGAGCGGCTCCGGTAACCGCGGGCGCGCCGTCGGACGACGAATGGACGGCGAGAAACGTGAGCCCACCGGCGAGGACCAGCGCGGCCACGACGACCAGTCCGAGGACGGCCCGGGCCTTCGTGCTGCCGGCCCTCAACGCCCCGGTCCCCGGGTCGGCTGGTGCAGGGCGGGCGGGGCGGCTGGGAACTCCGTGCCCGGATCGCGGCGTCCCGTCATGGGTGGAGCATCCTCTCGTCGCGTGTGCTGCCCGGGGTACGACCACCCGGGACCGTGCGCGTGACGCGCGCGATGTCCCTCGAGGGCACGACGCGCTGCGCGGCGCCCGACAGCGCTGTCAGCACTCGCTCTTGCGACAGGCTAGCGCGTGCCTGGGGCCGACGGCCACTTCCCACCGAGAGGTGCGGTCGTCCCCGGGGAGCCGTCGCGACGCGCGACGTGCACGACATAGGCCAGCAGCGCGCTCATCGCGCCGACCTCTCCACCGGCTTCGACGAAGGTGGCCAGGAGGTCGACCACGCTGTTGTCGGTGAGCTCCTCGATCACTTCGTGCATCAGGTCGACACCGACGGCGAAGGCCATCAACACGCCGGTCAGACCGGCGAGCCACCAGGAGTCCCGCCTCGCCACCGGGTAACTGCCGCGGTGGGTGCCCCACAGCAGGAACAGGATCGGTACGCCCAGCAGCGCCCACGTCGCCAGCTCACCCAGTTCCTGCGGAGGCAGGCCGAAGGGACTGGGGACGAGGTCGCGGTGCTTGAGCCACGCACCGCCCCGCTCGTGCAGGCCCAAGGAGTCGTCGAGTACGACGACCACCAAGGTGATGGCCCACCCGGCGTAGACCGGACCCCGTCGGTGCCGGCCGCCGACGACGGACAGGAGCGTGGCCGCCGACAGGAGCTGCAGGTACCCCAGGATCTCGATAAAGGAGCGGTCGCTGTTCACGGCCCACCGAGCGGACTCGAACGGGCCCACGTCCCAGAAGTACAGCTGGTGCGCGACGAGCATGAAGGGGATCGGCACCAGGAGGGCGACCAACAGCTGCAGGGCACCCGTCCGTCGGCCCTCACGCAGGCCCGCACTCAGCTGGTCTCGTCCGAACACCGCTAGACCGTACTGGCGTTGCGGGAGCAACGGGTGTTCCGGACCCTGTCTCGCTCGCCCGGGTGAGCGAGCTCCCCTAGCTCGCGTCCCGGGCCCCGGCCGCCACGGTGGGTCGCGGTCGCCGCTCCGGCACTGCCTCAGCCGGCAGGTCGGAGGCGGGCTGCCGACGACGCAGCAGGTCGGGCAGCACCAGCGCAGCGAGCCCGATCAGCAGCCCGGCGACCGCCGCGACGCCGACCCCCTGCACGAGGCGCGGCGTCCGAGACTCCTCCACGACCTCCAGGCCCTGGATGGTGCTCGAGCTCTGCGATTCGGCGGCCTGCCGCTGCAGCGACTCGGCGGCCCGCTGGGCCTCGTCGCGCTGCTGCGCAGCGTCCTGGACCGCCTGGTCGAGCTCCTGCATCCGCCGGATCTGGGGCACAAGCGCATCCCGCGTGGCGCTCAGCCGGGCGATGATGGCCACACTGCCGATCTCGGGGCTGATCTGCAGGCTGCGGATCCGCGAGGACAGGTCGGTGTAGTCGCGGTCGGGCTGCAGCGTGCCGATCTCGTCCTGGTAGGCCGACCGCGCCGCCACGGCGGCGTCGTAGGCCGCGACCGCCGCCTGGAGGTCCGCGTCGGTGTCGCTGACCTCGACCAGGTTGCCGAAGGTCCCGGCGATGACCGCGCGGACGACGGGCTCCACCGCCTGGCCCCGGTCTCCGGTGTAGACGACGGTGAACAGGCTGGACTGGCCGATCCGGGCCACCTCGAGGCCGTCGTCGAGGTCCGCACGGGGCACGCCAGTGCTCTTCGAGACGTCCTGCAGGACGGTCCCGGAGACGGCGAGCTCGGCGAAGTCTGCCACGAAGAGCCCGACCCGGCTGGCGCTGTTGGCGGCGCTGCCGGGGACCGACACGGTGGCGGTGGCGACGTAGCGGGTCGGCTGGTTGGCCAGCACCCAGAAGGCCGCCAGACCGGCAAGCACCGGCACCAGCAGGGCGAGAGCGGTCATGCGCGGGCGAGAGCGGAGGAAGTGACTGATCTCCACAGGGAGTTGCTCCTCTTTCGGCGTCGGAGGGTCGGGGTGGGTGGCTCAGCCGAGCAGGGACTGCTGCCAGGCCACCTGGTGGGCCAGGCCCTCCGGCACGGCGACCTGCGGCCGCCAGCCGAGCAGACGCTCGGCGAGGTCGATGGTCCCGCCGGTCTGCAGCACGTCACCGGGCTGCCGCGGCTGCTCGGCGGTGTGCACCGGCCGCCCCACGACGGTCTGCAGCAACTCGACCAGCCCGTTGACCGTGATCGACCCGCCACCGGCGACGTTCACGACGGCGCCAGGGGCGAGGTCGGCGACCTCGGCCGCGGCCAGGCTGGCCGCGACGACGTCCTGGACGAAGGTGAAGTCGCGGACCTGTTCCCCGTCGCCGTAGACGGGGATGGCGTGCCCCTCGAGCGCGGCGGCGATGAAGCGGTTCATCGCCATGTCCGGCCGCTGCCGGGGGCCGTAGACCGTGAAGTAGCGCAGGCTGACGGTCGGCAGGCCCCAGTTGTCGGCGTACAGGGTGCACAGGTGTTCGGCCGCGAGCTTGGTGACCCCGTACGGGCTGAACGGGCGGGTCGGCGCGTCCTCGCTCGTCGGGTACCTCGCGGCGCGCCCGTAGACCGACGAGCTGGACGCATAGACGAACCGGCGCACCTCCGATAGGCGCGCTGCCTCGAGCAGCCGCTGGGTGGCCATTACGTTGGCCTCGGCGTAGACCCCGAAGCCGTTCTGCCACGATGACCTGACCCCGGGCTGCGCGGCGAGGTGGAACACCACGTCGACACCGTCGAGCAGGCCGGCCAGGTCGGCATCGAGCAGGTCGGCCTGGCGGAAGTCGAACCTCGCCCAGTCCTGCAGGACCTGTACGTTGGCCTTCTTGAGCATCGGGTCGTAGTAGTCGGTCAGCGCATCGACGCCACGGACCTCGTGACCGAGGCGCAGCAGCGCCTCGGAGGTATGGCTGCCGACGAAGCCGGCGGCTCCGGTGACCAAGGCTTTCACGGGGATCCCTATCAGCTGAGGTGGCCGGCTGGCGCCGGAATGAGCCCGGCCCCCGGTTGGAGGCAGGGACAGCGCATCGATCAGACTACCCGGTTGGCTACGGTGACAGCCCAGGTCCAGGCCCCGAAGGAGTGACACACCAGTGAAGGTGATCCACGTCATGGGGCGTTTCGCGGCCAGCGGCACGGAGCGGCAGCTCGCCGGGATGCTGGTGGCGGCTGCGCGGACGGGGCAGTGGGAGCCCACGCTGTGCGTGCTGCGGGCCGGCGAGCCGTATGCCCAGGAGATGGCCGCCGCCGGCATCCCGCTGGTCGAGTACGACGCATCGGACGCCGATCCCCGCCGGCTCACGGCCCTGCGCCGGACCCTGACGTCGGGCGACTACGACGTCGTGCACTCCTCGCTGTACGGGGCCAACGCGCTCACCCGACTGAGCCTGCTCGGGCCGTCCCGCCCGCCGGTGGTGGTGTCCGAGCGCCGGGTCGAGGACTGGCGCTCCCGGCCGGCCCGGCTCGTCGACCGCGCGCTCAAGCCGGTCACCGACATGTGGATCGGCAACTCCCCGGACGTGGCCGACTTCGTCGTCCGTGTCCACGGCGCGCCGCGCAGCCGGGTCCACGTCATCCGGAACGGGATCGACGAGCGCATCTTCCGCCCCGGAAGCCACCCTCGGCCCGAGCGCAGCGGCCCCGTCCGCATCGGTTCGGTGGGTCGGCTGATCCCGGTCAAGGGCTTCGACGTGCTCATCGAGGCGGCGCGTTCGCTGGTCCCCGACCTCCACGTGGAGTTCGTCGTGGTCGGCGAGGGCGCGGAGCGGGAGGCGCTGGAGCGCCAGGCGTTGGGCCTGCCGATCACCTTCCCGGGCGGGCTGCACGACCCGGCGCAGGTCGCGGACTTCCTGCGCACGCTCGACGTCTTCGTGCTGCCCTCCCGGTCGGAGGGTCTGCCCAACGTCGTGCTCGAGGCGGCCGCCTGCGGGCTACCGGTGGTGGCGACCCGCGCACCCGGTATCGAAGGTGCGGCAGCCGATGCGGTGCTGGTCGATCCCGACGACGCCCCGGCGCTGGCCGCGGCGCTGCGGGATCAGGTGCTCCACCCGGTGCCCGCTCGCCCCCTGGGGGTGCAGAGCTTCGAAGCGGTGGCCCGGGCGCACCGTGACGTCTACGCCGCGGCCGCAGCCCGGCGATCCTGACTCGGGTTGCCGCCGCAGCGCGGCGGTCAGTGCAGCTCCGCGCCCGGTCGACCGGCTCGGCGGGCCCGCCGCCGCGCGCCGAGGCGCGGCCGGTCCGGTGCTCGCGTCGCGCCCCGGGCCTCCATTGCCTGCGCGTAGGCGTCCAGGGTGCCGTCCACGGTCTTCTCCCAGCTGAACCGGTCGAGGAGTTCAGCACCCACCTGCCGGCCGCCGGCCGCCTCGGCCTCCGGGTCGCGCAGCGCCCGTTCGAGCGCGGCGCTCAGCGAGGCGCTGTCGCCGCTGGTGAACAGCCGACCGCCCGGGCGGTCGGAACCGAGCAGCTGCCGGTGCACCGGGATGTCGCTGAGCACCAGGGGCCGGGAGTACGCCGCGGCCTCCAGCACGGTGAGCGGCATCCCCTCCAGGGTTGAGCTCTGCACGAACAGTCTGGCGTTGGCGTACGCCGCCTGCAGCGCGTCGCCGTAGAGGAAGCCGGGCAGGTGGACGTCGGGCAGGGCCTGGGCCTGCTCGGTCAGTTCCCGGACGTACCCACCGGTGAAGCTGTCCCCGCCGACGATCACCAACTGGGGGCGAGCGTCCGCCGGGAGCGCACCGAACGCGTCCACCAGGAGGTGGTGGCCCTTCTCCGGCACCAACCGGCCGACGCTGAGCAGGTAGTCGTCGGGCTTCACACCCAGCTCGGTCAGGTCGCGCAGCCCCTCGTCCGGGTCGTTCGCCGGCAGCGTGACGCCGTTGGGCACGTACGAGGTCTCGACCCCGTAGCTGTCCCGGTAGTGCTCGCGCAGCCCCTCGGCGACGACGATGGTGCGGTCGGGCACGTAGGCGCTCAGCCGGGCACTGGCCTGCAGCGCCAGCCGTGCGCCCAGGCCCCACTTCTCCCGGCCGAAGTCCAGCCCGTGCACCGTCAGGACGACGGCGCCGCGGCCGGTCGCCCGGGACAGCGGGCTGATCAGGCCAGGACCGACGGCGTGGTAGTGCACGATGTCGAAGCCCTGCTTGGCCGCGTGCGCGGCCGCGACCGCGGTGTGGGAGAGCGCGTCGAGGTGTTTGCTCGCGATCCCCGGCAGCACCACCAGACGCATGCCGCGATACGAGCTCCCGGAGTCCCGGACGGTGTAGTGCGGGCGGCAGTAGACCGTGACCTCGTGCCCGCGTTCGACCAGCCGGGCACCGATCTCCTCGATGTGGCGCTCCACGCCCCCGTAGGTGGCCGGCAGGCCGCGGCCGCCGATCATCGCCACCCTCACCGCGGGGACCCCGCCGTCATGGCGTGGGCGGGTGCGTGCCGCGGCGGCCGCAGCGCCGGCTGCGGTGGGTGCAGCGTCAGGCTCGTGGCCAGCGCGAAGAAAGTGAACAGGTAGAGCAGCACGACCACCTCACTGATCAGGTTGCCGCCGAAGCTGCCCAGGACGAACGCGGCGGTGCAGCCCGCCGCGCCGACGGCCACGCCGCGGCCGATGCGCCCGTCCGGCACCGCGCGCAGCGCGCGCAGGGCCATGGCCAGCGCGGCCACGATGACCGCGAGGTAGACGGTCGTGCCCAGCACCCCGGTCTCGACGTACATCCGGACGAAGTCGTTGTGCGGCGGCAGCACCTCGGCGCCCAGGTAATCCGACGCGCTCGGCCCCAGGCCGAGGAACTCGTGTCCCTGCGCGCCCTCGAGCACGACACCCCAGTGCTGCACGCGCCACAGGAAGGAGTTGCCGGGCGTGCCGTTGATCGTCTCCTCCTGGGACAGGTCGGACAGCCGGGTCAGCACCGACGGGGCGAGCACGACGACGAGCGCCAGCCCGGCCGGCACCAGCAGCAGCAGCTTGCGGGACTGCAGTACCCCGACGACGAGGACGCCGGCGACGACCGTCGCCCAGCTGCCGCGGGAGTACGTCAACAGCAGCTCGACGGAGCCGACGGCGACTACGGCACCCACCAGCAGGCGCGGCCCGCCCTGGAGGTAGCGGAAGATCGCCGTCCCCATGATCAGCAAGAGCACCAGATAGAAGCCGAAGGCGTTGGGGTGCAGGAAGGTGCCCGTGACGCGGCCCAGGCCGCTGGACTGCTTGAGGTAGGTGCCGGTGGCGAACTGCTGCAGCCCCACGAGCAGCGGCACGACCGCCGAGACGTACACGGCCGTCAGGACGCGACGGCGGTTGCGCTCGGCGACGGCGAACTGCTCGACGGCGAGGAACACCGCGACCGCGGCAGCGAGCCGGGCCACCTGCAGCAGACTGCGCACCTGGTCGCCGGAGAACACCGCGCTGACGGTCATCACCGCGAGCAGCAGGACCGACAGCTGGCCGAGCACCGACACCCGGCGGAGCGTGCCCCCATGTAGCTGCGCCGCCAGCCAGAGCAGCACGCCGAGCACCACCAGGGCCGCGACGCCACTGCTGAGCACGGCGGGCCCGCCGCCGACCTTGGCGATGTCCAGCACCGGGCGCACGACGAGGACAGCGAGCAGGAAGAACTCGAACCTCCCCATCCACACGACCACGAGCAACCCGCCGAGCACCAGGCCGATCCGCAGCAGGGTGGCCGCGTCGAAGCCGTTGGTCGCGGCACTCACCCCTGCGCTGACGCACAGCAGGATGGCGGCGATGCCGACGAGCACCGCGGGTGCGCGGCGGAGCAGCGTGGGCACGGGTGGTCGGGTCATCGCGCTGATGCTGGCCACTCCCCTTCATCTGTCGTGTTCCCTGGAGCCGGGTCGCGGGCGCGAACCGCCTCGCGCGAGACCGCCCGGGCAGGGCTGCTGGTCCAGCAGACAGGGGGCGGCGCGTCGCGGCCCTTCAGCGTACGTGACGCTGCGTGATCATCACCCGTTCGAGCGAACGGTCGCTCCAGGCCGGACCGCAGCGATCAGCGATCCTGGCCCGGATGGCGCGCGCGTCGTCCACGCTCGGCCGACGCCGCGCCGTCCGGCATCACTGCGCTCGCCACAGTCGTAACCGACCGTGGTGCCGACAACCGCGGTCAGTCCCGGTCGACCCCGTCCTCAGCCGACGCCCGGCGACGCTTGCCGCGCTTGCGGCCGAGCCCACGCCGCACCAGCCCCGCGGCCAGCGCGAGGGCGGACCGGTCCACCAGCGCCAGGGTAGCGACGTAGGCCACCACGCACGCGGCGATCTGGGCGAGCAGCACCTGCCAGGCCGGCCACATGTCGCTGACCAGGACGCGGACGAGGAGGCCTGCGGCCGCGAGGGACAGGCAGGAGACCCACACCCCGCGCATGGCGCGCAACAACTGGCGCCAGGTGAGCTCGGTCTGCCGGAGGCACGGCCGAGCGAAGATCAGGGTCTCCAGGTAGAACTTCACGGTCAGCGCCGTGGCCACCCCGACGGTGCCCCACGGGAGCCCGATGAGCATCGCCACGAGGCTCAGCACACTCGTCACGAGCCCGAGCCGGAACAGCGCGCTGGTCGCGCCCGTGGCCCGCAGCACACTGCCGACGGTCGCCGTGAGCGTCTGTGGGAGCGCCGACACGGCCAGCAGCTCGAGGACCACCACCATCCCCAGCCAGCGTCGTCCGAACAGGACCTCGACCATCGCCGGTGCGGCCACCGCCATGCCGATGGCGATCGGGGCCGTCGCCATCCCGGCCAGCGACAAGGCGCGCAGCCACGCGCGGCCCAGGCGCGGGCGGTCGTCGCGCAAGCGGGAGAGCGCCGGGAAGAGTACCCGGTTCATGACCACCTGCACCTGCCCCACAGGCAGCTTCATCAGGTTGTAGGCGCGGCTGTAGTTGCCCAAGTCGGCCTGGGACGCGACGCCGGCCAGCAGGAGGTTGTCGGCGTTACGGGACCAGAAGATCAGGATGTTGAACCCGGTGATCCCCCGGGTGAAGGCCCAGAGCTCCCGCAGGCTCTCCCGGTCGGGCCGGGCGCGTGGGAACCAGCGCACGACGACCCAGCTCAGCAGCGTGCGGACGATCGTGTAGGACAGCGGACCCAACACCAGCGCGAAGGGCCCGGCGCCGGCCAGCGCGGTGACCACCACCGTGCCGATACTCACGACCGAGCACACCGTCTCCAGCACGGCGATCTGCTTGAACCGCAGCGTCCGTTCCAGCAGGGCGGTGTGCACGATGTTGAGCGAGAGCGTGAAGTTCAGGCTCGCCAGCAGCAGCAGCGGGGTGAGCAGCGGCAGGTCGTACAGCTCCGCGATCGGGATCGACAGTGCGGCGATCAGCCCCGTCAGCAGGACCCCGGCGACCGCGTTTACCCAGAAAGCGGTCGACAGCAGCTTCTCAGTGAGGCGCCGGTTGTAGATGATCGCGCTGCCCAGGCCCAGCGTCGTGAAGAGCGCGGCGAACGCGGTGAGCGGGAGGATGATCGCGGCCTTGCCGTAGTCCTCCGGGGTCAGCAACCGGGCCGTGACGATGGTGCCCAGGAACTGGATGAGCTGACCGGCCGCCTTGCCCCCGGCCGCCCACACGGCACCGCGGCGCACGCCGGCGCCGAGGGCCTGACCGGTCTGCTGCCGGCGGAGGACCGGGTGCTGCAGCTCGGGAGCGTCCTCGGCGAGCGCGCTGCCCTGCTCCGGCGGGATCATCGGGACGGGACTCGCCGAGGCAGGTCCGGGCGCGGTCATCCAACTCCTGTACCAGCTTCGGGGACCGGTGGCCGCCTCCACAGCGGAACGCCAAACCTGACTAGGTCTACCGAACCGCAGATGTTACCGCAGGTCCCGCCAGGCAGCTGGACGTCACCCGGACGGGGGGCCTCGATCGGAGGCCCCCCGCGCGGCGGCGTCAGTCGGACGTGACCGTCAGGACGAGCTGCGGCCGGTTCTGCGCGGCCGCGTCCTCCCGGGGCAGGAAGATCAGCCCGTTGGTGACCTCCGGCGCCAGCTCGAGGGAGACCACGCCGTTGCCCGTGACGCCGCTGACCGCAGTGGTGACCTGGGAGTCGTGACGCGCGGGGCCGAAGTTGCCGACTGCGGCGACGCCGGTCCGGCCGGGCCGGCCACTCCGCCAGGTCATCGACTCGGCCGCGGCTGCCGAGGAGGTGTCCGCCGTGCGCCAGATGGCCGGGCCGTTGCTGGTCCCACCGAAGTGGGGCACGGTGCGCAGGCTCAGCGAGGCAGCGGTGACCTTCTCCCCCGGAGCCAGGCCGGTCACGTTGAACCGGAGGTAGCTGTACACGGCGCTGCCCTTCTTCGGCAGGTCCCGCGCGTCCGACAGCAGCGGGTTCGCGGCGCCGAAGGTGGACTTCGGGCTCGCCTCCTTGACGATGGCATCGGCCTCCGCCGTCACCGTGATCGTGCGGTCGGAGCCGGCGCCCGAGGCGGCTGACGACGCCGTGGCCGTGGGGCTGGTCGTGGCGGTGGGGCTGCTCGTCGCGCTGGGGCGTGCCGTGGTCGTCGCACCGGTCGTGGTCGTGGGGCTGGTCGTGGCCTTGGACGTGGAGGTGGACGTTGCCGGCGCCTTCGTGCCGACTGCACCGAAGGCCCGGGCACCGTAGGTCACCGGCGCGGCGCCGGCCTCCTCCGCACCCATGTCCGGGGCGCTGCCGGACCAGCCGTCGTTGAAGCCCGGCAGCGGGACCCCGTCGTCGACCCCGGGCGAACCGGCGGCCAGCGAGAACCGGCCGGTGCGGGTCGCCGCGTCCATGCCCCAGCCCGACGCATGCGTGGCCTCGGCGTGGATGCCCTGGGACTCCGCGCCGGCGGCGGCCCGGATCAGCCCGTTGTAGAGGTCGTGGTCGAAGTCGTTCGTGGCGGACCGGCTGTCGTCGGAGATGCTGTAGGAACTCGACGGGGCGCCGGTGGAGGTTGTCCCGGGTCTCGTGGAAGTTGAGGTGGCGGCCCCCCGCCCGCACCGGCCGTGAGGTAGGTGTTGGGCGTCCGCCAAGACACCGCTTCAGACAGGGGACCGCCGTGACCAAGAAGTACCAGAACGACAAGATCGACACGCCCGTCGGCGACGGGCTCGTCGTGCCCGAGCGGGTGAGTGTGGCGATGGCCGACATCGCCGGGTCGATGCGCGAAGGCCTGCTGGCGTTGGCCGTGGGCACCGGCCTGCCAGGTCATGGCGGCGCTGATGGAGTCCGACGTGACCG
>NZ_FNOZ01000078.1 GCF_900107175.1 Modestobacter sp. DSM 44400
GATGGAGTCTTGGCGGACGCCCAACACCTACCTCACGGCCGGTGCGGGCGGGGGACCGCCACCTCAAGTTCTACAAGACCCGGGACAACCTCGCGCGCTGCGGCGCGAAGGCGGTGCGAGTCCCCGTCGAGGACGACGGCCCTGGTTTCAGCCGCATCCCCAAGGGGTCGGGCATGGGCCTGGCGCTCACCCGGCGGGCGCTGGAGACCGTCGGCGGGGCGCTCTCCGTCGGCCTGCACTCACGGGCAGGGGGCGCGCGCGCTGCCATCTCCCTGCCGTTGCTGATGGTGGGTTCCGGCTGCTGTGACGAGCCCGTCCGCGCTGGTTGACGGGCGGGGGGCGCGTGCGACTGGTCCTGTGTGACGATCACCGGCTGTTCGCCGAGCCGTTCGCCGCTGCGCTGACGCTCCGGGGCCACGAGGTGGTCCTCGCCACCGCGCCGGCCGAGGCGATGCGGGCGGTCGAGGAGCACCACCCCGATGTGTGCGTCATGGACCTGCGCTTCCCGGACGGCGATGGCATCGACGCGGTCGTCGAGTTAAGCCGCAGCCACCCGTCGTGCCGGGTGGTGATCCTGACCGGGTCGGACGACGTCGACGACCTGTCGGCGGCCGCCGAGGCAGGTGCAGCCGGTTTCCTGCGCAAGGGGCAGCCGGTCAGCGCGATCTTCGAGGCACTCGACCGGGTGGCGGCGGGCGGGACGTGGTCATGATGCCGCCACCGCGTGCGGCGGCCGTGCCTAGTGACCACGCCCCGTCGCGCCAGCTCGTCAACCGCCTGACCGCCCGTGAGCGACAGGTCCTCCGCCACATCATCGCAGCAGGGGACACCCTCGGTATCGCCCGCGCACTCGGTGTGGCACCCAGCACCGCGCGCACGCACCTGCAGAACGTGCCTGAAGCTGGGTGTCCACACCCGGCTGCAAGCGGTGGCGCTCGTGGTCGCCGCCGGCATCGACGGCGAGCTGTGACCTCCGGCTGTCACAGAAGACGTACCAGCGCGGGGGCACGTTGGGGCCGACGTCCCCCGTGCCCGGCCGGAGCATCGCACCATGCACGTGACTCGCCTCCTGCTGGCCGTCGACCAACGGTCCTTCGCCGAGGCCCTCGCGATGCGTCTAGACGCGGAACCCGGCCTGCACGTGGTGGCCGCGGTGCTCCAACCCGGTGGGGCTCGACCATCGGGTCGGCCCACTCGTCCTCGGCGGTGCCGGTGACCTCGCGGATGACCGACACCATCTCGCGGACCGAGACCCCCTGCCCCAGTCCGACGTTGGCCGTGAGCTCGGTGAGCTCGCCGGCGCCCAGTGCGCGCGCTGCCGCCACGTGTGCCGAGGCGATGTCGGCCACGTGGACGAAGTCCCGGATGCAGGTGCCGTCCGGGGTGTCGTAGTCGTCGCCGAAGATCCGCGGAGCGCGCCGGCGAGTCAGTTGCTCGAACACCATGGGCACCAGGTTGGAGGCGCCCCGGTCGGCCAGTTCCGGCACGCCGGCGCCGGCCACGTTGAAGTACCGCAGGCTGACGTGACGCAACCCGGTCGCCTGACCGACCTCGGCGAGCATCCTTTCGCCGATCAGCTTGGTCGTGCCATAGGGGTTGACCGGTCGGCAGGCCGTGTCCTCGTGGACGACGGCGACGTCGGGTGCGCCGTAGACGGCCGCGCTGTGGAGGAGAAGACGAAGGACGGGACACCGGCAGCGGTCACGGCCTCGAGCAGGACGCGAAGGCTTTCCACGTTCTGGTGATAGTAGTACAGCGGCCGGCGCACCGACTCTTCGACCTGCTTCTTCGCGGCCAAGTGGACGACGCCGTGCACCGAGTGCTCGCGCTGCGTCCGCTCGATCAGCGGACCGTCGAGAGTGCTGCCCTCGACCAGTGGGACGCCGTCCAGCCGGGAGGCATACCCCGTCGACAGGTCGTCCAGCGGGACCACCGACTCGCCGGCCGACCGCATGGCGGCCACGACATGCGAGCCGATGTAGCCGGCGCCTCCGGTCACCATCCACGTCATCGATGCACCGTACCGACGGAGCCCGGTGGGAGTGACCACTCTGTCCCCCACTCGACGAATCTCCTCATCCCGTCCTCACTGTCGTCCAGACGGTCCTGCGGGCTGTTCCTCGGGTAGGAACGTCAGGCCAGCAGCTCGTCTGCCGTCCGGGTGTTCAGGACGCGCTCGACCGCAACGCCGCACTCCACCGCGCGGACGCAGCCGGCATCCTGCCAGTCGAGCTGGCCGGGTGCGTGCGCGTCGGTGTCGATCGAGAAGTCGCAGCCCAGCTCCTCGGCTCTGGTCAGGAGTCTCCGCGGCGGGTCGAGCCGCTCGGGGCGGGAGTTGATCTCCACCGCCGTCCCGTGTTCGACGCAGGCGCGGAAGACGGTGTCGGCGTCGAACTCGCTCTCCGGCCGGGGGCGCTGCCGCTTGCCGCCGGCCTGCTCGCGCTCGACCAGCAGCCGGCCGGTGCAATGCCCGAGGACGTCGGTGTGCGGGTTCTCGACGGCGGCGAGCATCCGTTCGGTCATCTGCGCCCGCGGCGCCCGGAGCTCGGAGTGGACGCTGGCGACGACGACGTCCAGCCTGCCGAGGAGCTCGTCGGTCTGGTCGAGCTCGCCGCTGACCAGGATGTCGCATTCGATGCCGGTGAGGATGCGGAAGGGTGCGAGCTCCTCGTTGAGCGCGGCGACCTCGTCGAGCTGGCGTTCCAGTCGGGCTGCGGTCAGGCCGTTGGCGACCGTGAGCTGGGGGGAGTGGTCGGTGAGCGCCAGGTACTCGTGGCCGATGGTGATGGCGGCCTCGGCCATCTCCCGGATCGGGCTGCCGCCGTCGGACCAGTCGGAGTGGGTGTGCAGATCGCCCCGCAGCGCGGCACGCAAGGCGGCGGCATCGTCGGCCAGCGGTGCCAGCTCGGCGTACCGGTCCTCCAGCTTCGCCAGGTAGTCCGGGACCTCGCCGCGGTGCGCCTCCAGGACGACGGCCGCGGTCTTGTCGCCGATGCCCGTGAGGTCCTTCAGCGTCCGGGTCCGGATGCGCCGGTCCAACTCCGCGGCGTCCAGGCCGGCGATGACGGTGGCCGCCGTCCGGAAGGCCTTGACCCGGTAGGACGGCTCGCGGGCGCGCTCCAGGAGGAAGGCGATCCTCCGGAGCGCGGCCGCGGGCGCCTGCGGTGCGGCGGTCATCGCGTGGGGCTCAGTGCGTGACCTTCTTGACCTGCTTCGCGGCCTTCTTCTGCGCCTTGGCCGCCTTCTTGGAGGCCTTCTCGTAGCTGGCCTCGGCAGCGGCAGCGGCCTTGCCGGCGGTCTTCCTGGTCCACCAGCCCACCGACGGCTTGCCCTCGGTGTCGACGGTGGCGATCAGCAGCCCGCCGAACAGACCGAGGTTCTTCAGGAAGTGGCTGAGCTGGCCGAAGCGCTCCTTCGGGTCGTCGTGCTCCCAGAAGCGGTGACCGGCCAGCGTCGTCGGCACGATCGAGCCGGCGAGCAGCAGAGCGGACAGGCGAGGGAACTTGCCGAGGGCGAAGAGGCTCCCGGCCCCCACCTTCACTGCGGCGTCGATCTTCACCCACTGCTCGACGTCCTTGGACACCTGAACGGGCAGCTGCTTGTCGGCGACCTCGGTGATCTGTTCCACGATCGGAGTGGCACCGGGCACCCGGGACTGCGGGTTGCGCAGGGTGTCGATGCCGCCGTAGATGAACGACGACGCGAGCAACGGCCGGGCGATCCGGCGGACCAACATGGGGAACCTCTTCCTTGGTGGACGTCAGCAGCTGGTGCTCTGCCCGGGCGTGAGCCGGGGCAACCTCTGCCTTCGGACCGTAGTGAGATATCGCGTTCCCCGCCTGGTCAAGCGGGGTCTGTCTCACTCTGTTCGGGCGGCTGGTGCTGTGCGGCAGAGCCGGCGGTCAGCGGATGGTGGGCTGCGGAGCGTGCCGGCCCAGGACGTCGTTGACCGTGAGGTTGGCCGGCAGACCGGCGAGGTGGTCGGTTACCGGGGCGTGCCGGTCGGCCATGCGGATACCGCTGCCGACGACGAGGGCAGCCGCGACGGCGACCAGGAGCCAGGCCAGGGCCATCACCACGACGATCACACCCTCATTCTTAGTGTGGATTCCCACGCCAGACCCGTGGGTTACCCAGGCAAATGCTGACGAAGCTCTGGTCGTCTGTTGGCTGGCGATCGACTCGACGAGCCGCGGATCACACGGCCTGGGGCGGATGTGACGGGATGATGGCCGAGTGGTGAACGGGGATGGCTCGCGCAGCTCGCTAGCTGCCGTCCGCCTGCGCCCGACCGCCGGCTGGATGCTCGGTCTCGCAGCGCTCGGTGGCCTGGTGTTCACCGTCGGGCTCGTCGTCCGGCTGCGCTGCGCGGCCGGTCGCTGTCCGACGCCCCAGATCCGGGAGTTGTTCGACCTGGACGCCATCGGGAGCCTGCCGCGGCTGTTCACGACGGGGCTGTTCCTGGCGGTCGCCGTCCTGAGTGCCCGGGCGGCCGCACGCAGCGACCCGCCGGTGCGCTGGTGGTGGGTGCTGGTCGCGGTCGGCGGCGGAGTGCTCGCGGCGGCGAAGGTCGTGAGCCTGCACTCCGCGGCCGAGCAGCTGGACGGCCGTTGGCTGACGCTCGTCGGCGGCCTGGGGCTGACCCTGGTCGGGTTGCCGCTGCTGTGGTGGGCCGGACGGTGGTGGTCGGTGCCGGCTGCGGGAGCGGTGACGTTCGCGCTGGTCGTCTACGCGGCGGCCGCGCTCGGGCTGGACCAGGTGACCCTGCTGGTGGGCCTGGCGCGGTCCGGGCCGGTCGCGCGGGCGTTCGCCACGTACCTCGAGGAGGGCGGGGAGGCGGGAACGGCGCTGCTGTTGCTGGCTGCCATGGCGCGCTGGCTGCCGCCGTCGTCCCGGAGAGGTGCGTGACCGGAGGCCGCCCGGACGGGCCGGCCTCGGGTCACGCCACGATCTCTTCTCTTGAGCTCGCGGTGAACCGGCTGACGCAGTCGCCCTCGCAGCATCCGGGCGTACTGGTCGCCCGCGGCCGCCCGCGGGCACCCTCGGCCTGCGGGCACCCGAGGGCGAGAGCCTGCAGGTGGCCGTCAGTGATCCGGCGACCGATCGGCTGTGGCGGTCGTGAACCAGTGCGACGTGGTTCGGCCACCGGGGCCGACGACGGCGTACCTGCCTACGGCGGAGCAGCGCCGGTTCGTGCAGGTGCGCGACCGGATGTGTCGGTGGCCGAGGTGCTGACGGCAGGCGGAGCGGTGCGGGTGACCAGGCCCCCGGGCTGGTACTGGGACGGCGAGCCCATCCCGCCCGAGCGGGAGGAAGAGGCACCGCCCGACCCGCTGCGCCAATACGGAGTGCGTTCAGTCGTAAAGGTTGGTCAGGACCGTGTGTGCCTGCAGGACGGTGAAGGTGACCGGGGGTCCGTCGGTGGTCGTGGTTCCGGGTACGTCGACGACCGCGCCGCCGTCGACGGAGTAGGTCGCGCCCCAGGTCGTGGTAACCGACGCGGTGTAGGTGCCCGAGGAGTAGTCGTGGGTGATGGTCTGCTTCGGATAGGGCGAGCCCGGGTCGGTGGTGGTCAGCGTGGTGCCGTCACCGGTGTGCCAGGCGAACCCGGTCGCGCCGGCGGTGATCACGACGGCGAAGCCGCGGATGTCGACGGTGAACGTTCCCGTACGGCCCTCAACAGCAGGTCAGCGGCTCGTTACGGCAGTCAATGGCGCAGGGATGGCACACCACGCATCGTCAATGGCCCGCCGAGTCCGCTCCTCGGAGTCCGGCATCAGGTGGCCGTACGTAGACAGCACAAGCGAGGCGTTCTCGTGGCCCAGGCGTTCCGCAATCGCGACGACGGACTCACCGGCGGCCAGCAGGACCGAGGCGTAATGATGTCGTAGGTCGTGGCTGGTGGTTCCAACAGGGAGGCCGGCCTTCTTGACTGCAGCTCCGAACAGCTCCGATCCGTAACGGTGGTGCGTGAGTCGGGTGCCCGCCTGCGTGCTGAAGATGCTGCCGTCGCTGCCCGGCGGATGCGTCGCGATGTGCCCGGCCAAGGCGTCCGCGACCGTTTGCGGAAGTGGGATGACGCGGCGCGAGCGAGGTGTCTTGGGTTCGGAGCGCACCCTGGCCTTCGGAGCGAACTGCCATTCGATGCGGACTGCTCGACGCAGGAAGTCGACGTCCTCGACTCGCAGTGCCAACAGTTCGCCGATGCGCAGCCCGAGGCCGGCCTGGGTGATGACGAGTGCCCGGTGCCGCTCTGACATGGCATCGGCTAGGTCACGCACCTGTTCCACTGACAGGGGGACAACGCGGGGTCGCTCATAACGAGGGAATGCGATACGCACAACGGGTGAGCTTGGCGCGAGGCGATCCAGCACCGCGCTGGCGTAGATGGACCGCAGAAGCGACACCAGGCTCCGAAGCGTGGAGGGTGCCAACACCTGCGCCCGGTCGCTGGCCCACGCCTGGATCTCAGACGGCCGAACGGCGGCGACCCGGCGGCTACCGAGGCGCGTGCCGGCGATGTGTACCTCGATCAGCCCGGACACCCGGCGGGCCGTTGTCGGCCGGTGAGGTCGAGCTGCCGCCCAGGCTCTCGCGTACTCCGCCACCGTCGTCCGGTCGCTGTGATCGATGTACTGGCCGCGGAGCTTGTCCGCCTCGACGGTGGCGGCGAACCGGTCGGCGTCGCCCTTCTTGCCGAACGTCCTCTTCCGCTGCCGCCCGTCTGGATCACGGAACCGAACGTCGTAGACCTTGGCGTCACGACCGCTCCGGCGGGTCTGGCGCGCCTCAACGCTGGCCATCAGGGGGCCTCGTCGATGTAGGCGAACTCTGCTCGAAGCTCGCCGGGATCGAGCCCCCTACCCCGGATCAGCTCTCGATGGCGTCTTACTTCGTCCTCAGCGCGCCGTTGTAGCTCCTCTCTCAACTCGACGTTGCGGATGTTGACCTCCTTCTCCTCCGTGGTTTCCGCCTCAGTGGCCGCGAGTTGGGCACTTTGGACGGCACCGCGGGCGCGGTTCCACCGCTCGTACAGCTTGTCTAGCTCCCGGAACAGAAGGGGAACGCTCGCCTTCCACGCGGACATCTCCTTCGTGCTGAGCCCCCAGCCCCCATCGCGCAACGCCGCAGGGAACGCTTCCTCGCCTGTGAACCACTGCGCGGCAAGCCACGTAGGGATCACGGTTCCCGGCAGAACTTCGTTCATGGCCTCGCGGCCGATCGGGAAGACGAGCTGCAAGGGCGGAACCTCCAGCGCCCGAGCGAGGACCAACAACTCCGCAACGGACACCGTGTCCCGGCGGCCGGACTCAAGGTTGGCGATCACTGATCGAGGAAGGGGGTGCCCGAGTGTGGCCGTGGCGTCGGCGAGCTGCTGCCCGCTCATCTTGCGATCGCCTCGGAGTCGTTGCACCTGACTGGCAATGGTCGCAGTCAGACTCCGTGGCCATGCGGCGTCTTGTGTCATGCAGACACACTAGCGACACTGTTTGACATCTAGCAAGACAAGTGTGCATCCTGTCGTCAGCACATAAGACACCGAGAGGATGTGCTGTGGTGACACAGACAATGGTGGATCGGCTGCTAAGCGGCCAGGAAGTCGCAGACTTCCTCGGCGTGCCGCTGACGACGCTGTACCAGTGGCGGACGAAGGGCACTGCGCCACGAGCCGTGAAAGTCGGGCGCCACCTTCGCTTCCGCCAGGAAGACGTCGACGCCTGGTGCGACCGCAACGCCGACCAGCCCCGAGCGGGGGCGGCATGACGAACGCCCGCCCCCAGAAGGAGACGGGCGCCGTGCTGAACATGCCGGGCGGGCATGCACACGGTACCGCTTCCCGGCGACAGAACCAGCCCGACGCAGGGTGCAAGACGCTGCACGTCGAGATCGGCCCGAAGCGCACCTCATGGTGTCGCGGTGGCCGCGTCCGCGAACTCCTGGCCCGCGCCGCCGTCCCAACCGTGTTCGACCGTGCCCGCCGCGCCTGGGCCGTGCCAACGAACCGGGTCGATGACGTGCTCGTCGTGGCCGAGCACACCGAACGTCGGTTCGTCACCGTCGAGGAGGTGGCGAGTTGATCGACCTCGACCCCGAACTCGCCTTCGTGGGCGCAATCCTGCACCTGCCCGCCGCCACGGCAGCCGAGGCGCTGTCGCTCATCGGCGAAGACGACCTCGCCGACCCGCACATGCAGGTGATCCTGCGGGCGGCCGGTCTGCTCGTCGGCGAAGAGGTCGACCCGGACCTCTACGCCGTAATGACGATAATTCGGGCCGCCGGTATGGCATCCACGGCGCACGGCATCTCACTGCTCGCGGAGGTCGTCATCGAGGCCGCCGAATCCTGCCCGGTGCCGGCGTCGTGGAAGTTCTACGCGGCCGGGGTGCTCGACCAGGCTGTCCGCCGCCGCGCTATCGAGATGGCCGACCGGATTACCCAGGCGTCCGGCGGACCGCTCGACACCCTGCTAGACCTCGTCCAGGGCGAGGCGACCGCGGTCACCGAGCTGGGGCGTCGGCGCGCTGGCATCGGCAGCGCCGCATCTCGGCTCCGGGTGGTGAGCGCTTGATGGGCACGCTCGGCGACCACCCGAAGACGTGTGACCTGTGGAACAGCGGCGCCTGCACCTGTCCGACGCGGCAGGTTGTCGCAAATCCGACACCTGACGGTCGCAAGTTGCGGCTGCGGTCACTGCAGGAAGTGAAGATCGTCCCCACTCGGTACCTGTGGACTGACTATCTGCCCGTCGCTGAACTGGCGATGCTCGTCGGCAAGCCGGGCGTCGGGAAGTCCACGGTCGCCGCCGACCTCGCCGCCAAGCTGACGACCGGCCGACTCGCCGGCAGCTACCTGGGTCGCTCGCAGCGGGTCCTGTACTCGCTGACCGAGGACTCCGAAGGGACGTTCAAGGCCCGGTTCATCGCAGCAGGTGGTGACCCGGGCCGACTGCATGTCATCGACGTCGTGCAGGGCGAATCCGACGGCAGCCCGTTGCTGGTCGATGCCGACCTCGACCAGATCCGAGCCGCCATAACCGAGCTACGGCCAGCGCTCGTCGTTCTCGACGCGCTCAACTCGTCGCTAGACGGGCAGCAGAACGACAACAGCAACATCCGGCCGCAGTTGGAGAAGCTGAAGGCGCTCGCCCACCAGACGAACACCGCGGTCCTGGGCGTCGGCCACTTCCGTAAGAGCACGAACGGCTCGGAGCCGCTCGACTCGATCGGCGGGGCAGGCGCCTACGGGCAGGTGATCCGGCAGGCCCTCGGCTGTGCCCGCGACGAGGACGAAGGCACCTGCACCCTGTCGGTGATCAAGACCAACGGCCAGGGGCTCGACGTCGCCTCGCTGGCCTACCGGATCGAAGAGGCACTAGGGCGTGTCTCCTGGATCATGTCGTGAGCCAGATGATCATGCTGGCGAGGACGATCCCGGCGCGGTAGTTGACGGCTTTCTTGTCGTAGCGGGTGGCGATGCCGCGCCACTGCTTGAGGCGGTTGAAGGCCCGCTCGACGATGTTGCGGCCCTTGTAGGCGTCTTTGTCGAATGCGTACGGGCGGCCTCCGGTGCGGCCGCGTCGGGTCCGGTTGGCGAGCTGGTCGGCGCGTTCGGGGATCGTGACGACGATGCCTCGGTCGGCCAGCAGAGCCCGGTTGGCCCGAGAGGAGTAGCCCTTGTCGCCCAG
>NZ_FNOZ01000047.1 GCF_900107175.1 Modestobacter sp. DSM 44400
GCAGCTGCTCATCGCGCTCAGGGGCTGCGGCGCGCACCGCGGCGAACATCCGCACGTAGGTGCCGTCGTCAGACCAGCGACGGTGGCGTTCCCACACCGATTGCCACGCGCCGAAGTGATCGGGCAGGTCACGCCACGGCGACCCGGTGCGGTACCGCCAGATGATCGCCTCGAGCGTCAGTCGGTGGTCATTCCACGGCCGGCCCTGATGACCGCCGGCAGGCAGCACCGGCTGGATCAACTCCCACAACTCGTCCGGGATCTCGTCGGTACGCAACATTCGTCCAGCGTCGCCCACCAACCCGCCAATCTTTGGCAGACACGCTCTAGACCCGACTCCCACCCATGGTCGACGTTGGGTGGACGCTGCACGCCCGTCCGGACGGCCCCGGCGCTGGACACCGCCGTTCCACCGGTCGCCGACGGGGCCCGGCGCAGCCGCGCCAGCTCCGCGCCGGCGTCGCGCAGCTGCGCGTCCAGGTCGACGCCCGCGCCCGCCGCCGGACCCCGGCCCACTCCCCCACGGCCATCCCCCCGACGCGCCTGAGGCAGCGGCCGCAGGCTGAGCAGGTAGACAGCCGCCCCCGTGGCACCGAGCACCGCGACCGGGATCAGCAGCGTCACCGCGGCCGCGTCCGCCCCCGGCGGGCATCGGCCTCGCCGGCCCGCAACTGGTCGATCTCCGCCCGCAGACGGACCAACTCCCGCTGCTTGCCCGACACCTCGCCGGACGCACTCCGGTTCGGCCCGTTAGCGCCATGCCCGGTCGAGGCCGGCGCCGACTCGTCGGCGCCGCGGCGCATCGCCCACATCATCACCCCCATGATCAGCGGGCACGCCACCAGACACAGCACCAGCACCACGCCGCTCCCGCCCAGGCCGGCCGAAGCCGCCAGCACATCCACCATGACCCCTCACACCCCTCCACTCGACTGAACGCGAAACCTCACGGTCCCACGGCTTACGGTACCCCCCTACCCTATTTGACGCTGACCTCTGCAGGTACATTCATGGGCCGGCCAAGGGTTGGTTCACTGCCCGAGCGTGTGCAGCTTGTCCAGGTACTCCTCGGTGGAAATCTCACCCCTGGTGTAGCGCTCTTCGAGGATCTCCCGGGCGCGACTGCCGCCACCAACGGGTTTGTGATCACCCGGCGAAACGCGGGGCTGGGAGCGCGTTCCGCTCAGCCATGTCACCAGCGCCCAGATCCCCAGGAGGATGAGCAGCAAGATTCCAATCATCATCAGCAGACCGAAGACCATCCCGCCGATGCCGAAGCCCATCATGTGTTGACCTTCCTTCCGGTCTCTCGGATCAATGGCCACTACGTTCATCGGGTACCGGAGACGGTCGGGCAAGAGTGTCCGGCGAGCCCGGTGCGGTGGGCTCCACGGCGGTCAGAACGGGCTTCTGCATGTCCGTTACGGGCAGGGCGACCGTGAAGACGGCGCCCCCGCCGGGTGCGTTGGCGGCGGAGATGTTCCCGCCGTGGGCGTGGATGAGGGCGGCGACGACGGCGAGCCCGATGCCCGAGCCGTTGGCGCGGGCGTTGCTGCCGCGGAAGTAGCGGTCGAACACGTGTGGCAGTTCGGCCTCGGGGATGCCGGGTCCGTCGTCGCTGACGCACAAGCGAGTCAGCCCGCCGTCGGTGTCGGTCGCGACGGTCACCCGGCCGCCGGCCGGCACGAACTTCGCCGCGTTGCTCAGCAGGTTGGTGACCACCTGCGCCAACCGGGACGGGTCGCCGCAGGTCAACGCCGGCCGAAGCGTGAGGTCCAGGTGAAGCCCTCGTTCGGCGAGGCGGTGCTGGAAGCCCGCGGTGACCGAGCGAGCGACGTCGGCGAGGTCGAGCGGCGCCCGCTGCAGGGAGAAGGCCGCCGCGTCGGCGCTGGTCAGGGTCTCCAGGTCGGCGGTCAGCCGGCCCAGGCGCACCGTCTCCTCGTGCAGGGAGGACACCAGGGCGGGGGTGAGCTCCACGACGCCATCCTGGGCCGCCTCGAGCTGGCTGCGCAGGATGGTCAAGGGGGTCCGCAGCTCGTGGGCGACGTCGGCGGCGAAGGACTGGCGCAGCGCTTCCTGCTCCTCGGCGGAGGCTGCCAGGTCGTTGAACGCCCGGGCCAGCGCGGCGACCTCGTCCGGCCCGGAGACTGCGGCTCGCCGCGTGCGGTCCCCGGCACGCAGGTCGCGAGCGGCCGCGGTGAGTTCGGCCACCGGCCGGGTGACCCGCCGCGCCAACCACGCGCCCAGCGCCGAGGCGACGACGGCGAAGGCGACCCCGCCGAGGAGCAGCATCCGGTTGACCCCGGACCGGAACTGCTGGTCGGCGACCGGCACGTTGCCTTCGGGCAGGGCGACCTGCAGGGTGCCGCGCGACTGCCCGTCGACGGCGATCGGTACCCGGATCGGCGCGGCCAGGGGTCCGGTGCCGCCCATCATCTCCTGGTGCATCTGCGCCATCTCCGACGTGGAGCTGTCCGCGGTCGGCCAGATCAGCGTGCCGCCGGTGTCGAGCAGGCGTATGTCGGCGCCGGTCATGGCCACGGCCCCGGCGAGCTGGTCCAGCCGGTCGGTGTCCCAGCCTCCGCCTGCCTGGTACATCACTGTGACCGCGGCCGCGAGCTGTTGGACCTGGGCGCCCCGCTGCTGGTCCAGGTAGTCGTCGAACCGGGACTTGAACGCCAGGTTGACACCGAGGGCGGCCAGCAGCGCAATCGCGACCGCGATCGCGGCGAAGCCCAGCGCGAGCCGCCCACGCAGCGAGCTACTCATCGGTGCTCGGCCCGAACTTGTAGCCGATGGCCGGCACGGTCACCACGAAGGTCGGCGAGCGTGGGTCATCGCCGAGCTTGCGTCGCAGGTTCTTCACGTGCGCGTCCACGGTCCGTTCGTAGCCTTCGTAGTCGTGGCCCTGCACGCGGCTGACCAGCTCGTAGCGTGACCACGCGCGACCCGGCCGGGAGGACAGGACGGCCAGCAGGTCGAACTCGGTGCGGGTGAGGTCCAGCTGGACACCGTCCAGGAGGACCTCGCGGCGCTCCTGGTCGAGGGCCAGCCTCCCGCCGGCGAACGTCGGTGTCCGCGCGGCCGGCCCACCGCCGGCGCGGCGCAGCACCGCCTCCACCCGGGCCACCAGCTCGCGGGGGCTGAACGGCTTGGTGACGTAGTCGTCGGCTCCCAGCCGCAGTCCGGCCACGCGATCGCCCTCGCTCGCCCGGGCGGTCAGCATGATCACCGGGATGTCGCTGGTCCGGCGCAGCAGGCGCAGCAGCTCCTCCCCCGGCAGGTCGGGCAGGCCCAGGTCGAGTACCAGCAGGTCCGGCCGCAGGCGCTCGGTCGTGCGCAGCGCCGCGAGCCCGGTGTCGGCCAGCAGCACGTGGAAGCCCTCCCGTTGCAGGTAGGCGCCCACCAGCTCGCGGATCTTCTGCTCGTCGTCGACCACGAGGACGGTCACCATCGGACCGCGGTCACGCCCGTTCCCCGCGTCCACCTGGGCTACGACCGATCCTGTCATCGGACCGCGGCGAGCACGGCCGTGCGGCGCCCGGTGAGCAGCAGCGCGATCCCTCCCGCGACGAGCAGCAGTGACCACAGCTGGGGCTGGGTCAGCCCGAGGAGCACCTCGCGGTTGATGCGCACCTCCTCGACGAGGAATCGCGCGATCCCGCTGAACGCCGCATACAGCCCGAAGACGGTCAACGGCGCCAGCCGAGTCCGGACCGCCCAGAGCAGCGCGCCCAGTGCGAGGGCGAGGGCCGCCTCGTAGAGGGCGGTGGGGTGCACGCGGACCAGAGTCGGCACTGTGCCGTGCGGGAAAGCCATGGCCCAGGGTAGGTCCGAGGGTTTGCCGTAGGTCCCGTCGCCGGCCAGGAAGCAGCCGATGCGCCCGATCCCGTAGGCGATCGACAGCGGGGCGGCCACGATCCCGGCCAGCGGCGTCAGCGGGATGCGGTGCCGCCGGGCCAGGACCACGACCGTCAGGCTTCCCGCGATCAGCCCTCCGTACCAGGTGAACCCGGCGGGCCCAAAGGAGTGCGGTGACAGGCTGGCGGCGTGTTCGGCCAGGTAGTACAGCTTGCCGCCGGCGAACCCCGCGACGGTGGCCCACCCGACCATCGACCAGGCTTTCTCGCCGTCCCAGCCCAGCCGGCGGAACTCGCGCGCCAGCAGGTACCCGGCGACCAGTGCGGCGGCGGCCTTGCTGACTCCGTAGCTGTTGATCGGCAGACCGAAGACCTCGAACAGGACGGGGCGCACGGCGATGTCCCTTCCTCCGCGTTGATGTACTCCGCGCCTGATGCACGCGGGGCTTGCCGCACGCAGCCGCGGCGGTCCTCATCCGCGGCCGGTGCCGACCGAGATGTGACCGTCGTCCCGGTGTGCCTGCCCGGGCGCACGGCGGGCGGCCTGGCTGTCGCCTGCGTCTCGACCCGGCTGCGATCCGTCAGCAGAGCCCGGTCAGGGAGTGCTGGGAGCCGCCTGCCCGTTGGAGGAGTCGCCCATCATCCCGCCGGAGGCGTCGCCCATGTCGCCCATGTCGCCCATGTCACCCATGTCACCCATGTCGCCCATGTCGCCCATGTCGCCCATGTCGCCCATGTCGCCCATGTCACCCATGACCGAGCGCATCTGCTGCTGCAACTGGGTGTCGGACATCATCTTGGACATGAACTGCTTGGCGCTGTCGACGAAGGCCGGGTCGTTCATCATCGAGCTCATCTGCGAGCCCGTCATGCCGGTGGAGTCGCTGCTGCTGGAGTTGCTGCCGCCCGAGTCGCCGGTGGTGGCGTAGGCGAAGGCCGGGACGCCGATCACGGTGGCACCGGCCACCACGCCCCCGGCGACGGCCAGAACGATGCGCTTGCTCACGATGCTTCCTCTCACTCGCTTCAACCGCCCCTGTCGGGCGGCTCGTTCCTCACCATGCCCGGGCGGTGTGAAGATTCGGTGCGCGGCCGGTGCGCAGTGGATGCGATCGGTCCACACACGGCATCCACCGGCACCGGCACCACTTGGCATCGACACCGAACCGACCTCATCGTCCGGTTCCGGAGGGAAGGATGACCTCGGGGTTGGCGGCATGCACGGCTGCGGCGAGCTGGTCGGTGCTGATCTCGCCGATCCGCCGGTACGCGATGCGGCCGGTGGCGTCGACGGCCAGGGTGACGGGGACGCCGGGCGAGCCCAGCCGGTGCAGCGTGTCGCCCTTGAGGTCCTGCAGCTGGGGGTAGTCGATACCGAAGTCGGCCAGGAAGCTGAGCGCGGCATCCCGGCCGTCCTGGATGTCGATGCCGAGGAACTGCACGCGGCCGCTGGTGGCCGCCGCGGCGGCGCGCAGCCGTGGCGCCTCCTCCCGGCAGGGGACGCACCACGACGCCCACACGTTGATCACGTAGGAACCTGGCGGTAGCCGGTCCAGCGCCAGCGGTGCGCCGGAGCCCAGACAGGGCAGCTTCAGGTCGGGCAGCTCCCCGTGCGGGCCGCCCGGTGCGGCAGTCGGACAGGGCTGCAGGAACGCCGCCGAGAAGGGCGAGCCACTCGCCGCGGTCGGCGGCTCGGCTAGCTGGTCGGGAACGGTCTGGGTTCCACAGCCGGTTGTCAGCAGACCGGCCGCCAACGCCGGCACCAGGCCCCGCCGGAGGGGGGAGGCGCAGGCGCGGATCGGCGACCGTTTCGACCACCCACGGCAGCGGGACGGGACCGACGGGCTGGGGAGGAGCACCGGGGGCATGGCGGTCAACCGGTCGGGGTGCCGACGCCCTGGCAGGCGGCGCCGGGCTCCCGGCGGCAGTTGTTGCGCGACCGGGCGGACGACGTGGTTGTTTCGCGGGCCATGGGACCTTCGCAGCTCGGCGGCAGGGAAACCTACTGGGACAGGTTACTAGGTCTGATAGTAGTCAGGGGTTCGGGTAGCTGAAGGTCCGGGTGATCAGGTGATTGGGTGTTGCCTCCGTCTCGGCCAGGGGGCGGTCGTCGTGGTCGAGGGTCAGGCTGAGGTAGACGCCGATGGCCGGATAGGCGACGGCGATGCGGGACGCACCGTCAAGGGCTCGGGGCGGCAGGGCGGTGACCACCGGTGCGGCGCCGTTGCCGTACGGCTCGCTGTCGAGGAAGTCGTCTGTCGGGATCTGCAGGTGATCGGGGTAGCCGCGGCCGGTGGTGTCGCTGGTGAGTGTCTCGGTGAGATCGATGGTCGGGGTCGCTCGCAGCGCGGTGACCATGGCCCGCAGCTGAGGGGTGGCGTCCACGGGTGGCCACGGCACGTCGAAGGTGGCCGTGCCGCCGTGCCAGTCGGCCGCACCGGCGGTGACGGTGACCTGGTTGATGCCGTTCCGCCAGGGGGTGGTGGCCAAATAGCAGCCGGATCCGCAGCCGCGGACGGCAATCCTCACCGGGGCAGCGCCCGGCGCACGCAAGGTGACCGCGGCATGTGTGTCCGCCTCGGCCTGGTGGCCGGCTTCGCCCGGGTCGCTGCCGGGCGCCGTGAGGGACAGCTGCAGTTGTCCGCTGCTGGCGGTGGCGCCGAGGCTGAGCTGACCGAGCAACGAGCCGAATGCCGTGATCGGACCGCTCGGCGGCGGGGGCAGCGTCAGCGCGGTCGTCGTCGGTCGCGGCGCGGGCAGGCTGACCAGCAGAGCGGTGACAGCCAGCACGGCGATCAGGGCAGACCGTTCGACACCAGTTGCGCGGCCGGGGTGCGGCAGCGTGCCGCCCTCGTCCGCTCTGGCCGGCTCGCGGAGGCGGATTCGCCGGCGTCCCAGCACCGCCAGCACGGTGACAGCTGTGACCAGCACTAGTTTGCCGACCAGGACCCGCCCGTATCCGGTGCTGATCAGGTCGGCCGGGCTGCGGAGCACCAGCACCGTGGCGACCGTGCCGGTCACGACCACGAGCAGGTAGAGCCCGAGCGCGACGGGGGCGTAGGTCAGCAGCAGGAGCTGCGACCATCCGGGTCGAGCCCTCGACGAACGCCAGGCTCGGGCGGTGCGGAGGACGTGGATCAACGCGCCGGTCCACAGCGCTGCGGCGCCCAGGTGGACGACGGTCAGCGCGGCGCCCCAACCGGGGCTGTAGCCCTCGGGATGGGCCCGTAACCCTTCGGCGACGAGAACCGCAGCCAACGGGAGGGCTGTGACTCGGCGTAGCCCGGGGACCGATGCCGCTGCCGCGGCGAGTCCGAAGGCGAGGACTTCCCCCGCCACCAGCTCGACCGGACGGACGTGGACCAGTGCGGACCAGCCCCCGGCGGCGGGAAGAAGCAAGGTTGTGAGCCCGGCCGCCGCCGCAAATCCGACGAGGGCAGCCAAGCGCAGTGGCGCCCGGACCAGCGCCGGTGCGGAAGCGCCCGCCGTTGCGCGGCGGGCGAGCCATTCCCCGAGTTGCCCACCGACGGCCACGGCCAGAGCTGCGAACAGCAGCCAGCGCAGCGCGGCGGTGCCGGCAAGGTAGCCCCAGCCGGTCACTTGCTCAGCCTTGGGCGCAGCGGCGCCGACCCCGAAGGCGAAGCTGCCGTCGACGACATCGCCGTCGGAGGCGGTCACCTGCCAGCGCACCTGGAACTGCCCGGTGGTCAACGGTGTGCGGATGGGCAGGACCAGCTGCCGGTCCCCGGCCCGGTGCTGCAGCGGCCCGGTGGGGACCCGCTGACCGGTGACATCGGTGACCTGCAGGGCATCGCGGGTGGCGGTGACCGGCTCGTCGAAGGCCAGCACCACCTGGCTGACCGGTCCCGGGCCGCTGGAGCCGGTGGCCGGCACCGTTGTTAGCAGGGTCGGGTGCGCGGCGGCCGGCCCGGCCAGCAGCACCAGGATGGCGAAGGCTGCGCCGCCGATCGCGGCCAGCCGTCGACCGTTTCTGCGCCCAACCGGGCGACTATCGCGCAGCAAGAACACGTTCCGTCTCTCGGTGGGGCGCGGCCGGATGCTCGGCGGCGCGAAACATGCATCGGCTGCCCGACCCGGGGCCGGGCAGCTGATAGCGAAGGAGGGCCCTCGGCGATGGTGTGATGCGCGGGGGGTCAGCGACAGCTCATCGCGGTTCCCGCCAGGCAGTGGCGCGCCGGCCGTCGACGCGCAGCTGGGCGACTTCGGCACGCAGCTGCGCCAGTTCGGCTTGCTGGGCCGGTGTGATCGCCGCCTGCGGCGATTGCTGAGAGCCGCTCGGCTGCTGATTGCCTCCCATCTTCATCATCATCCACATCATCAGGCCCATGCCGACAGGGCAGGCGAGCAGGGCGAGGGAGGGAAGCAGCTGAGCCATGGTGGACCGTCCTTCGGGTCAGGGAGTGCCGGGGGATGCGGCGGGCGTGGCGGGCGCGGTGCGGGCCGGGGCGTGGCCGAGGGCCTTGCGGAGTCTTCGTTCGGAGAGGCGTCCGTAGCCGAGCGGTCGGCCGTCGAGCAGCAGTCCGGGGGCGAACAGGATGTTGGCTTCGGTCGCCAGTCGCCGCCCGGTGTCGCTGCCCAGGTCGATCTCCTCGACGGTGAGTGGGAAATCGTGGCCGACGCGGGCCAGCACGGCCTTGGCGTGCTCACACAGCGCGCAGTTTGCCTGGGTAAGCAGGGTGACCGTGGTCATGAGTGCCGGCCGCTCTTGAGGTCGCCCAGCAGCTGGTCGACCGGCACGTCCATGGTGTACTTCGGCGCTCCGCCGTAGTCGGCGCGCCACTGGATGGTGCCGTCCGGGCCGACCAGGACGAAGCTGTGCCCGTCCATCGAGTCCCCCATCATTCCGTACTGGTTGGCGTTGTAGGCCTTGGAGACGGCCAGGTCGGTGTCGGCGAGCACCGGCGTGGTGATGCCCTCGTCGCGGGCCTTCTGCGCCAGCAGGTTCACCGGCTGGGTGGTGATGGACACGATCTGGTCGACGCCGGCGGCCGTGACCGCGCCGGTGTTGGCTTCCAGGTCCTTCATCTGCGTCCAGCACGGCTCACAACCGACACCCTCCTGGAAGTACAGCAGCACGGTCTTTCCCCGCAGCGAGGACAGGCTGACCGACCCGCCGGTGCTGGCGGGTAGATCGAAGCCGGGCGCCTGGGCGCCGATGCCGGGACTGCCCACCTGGTAGCTGGTGGGCCCGCCCCCCGCGGCCGCGCTGCTGCCGCTGTTGGCGCGGAACACCGCGAACAGCACCGCGAGGGCGACCACGACGGCCACCGCGATCCACATCCAGCTGCGGGAGGATTGCGCGCGCCGAGCCCCGGCGACCGGGGAACGCCGGGGGGACGAGCGGCGGGCCGTGGCCGCCTTCGTCGTCGATGCCGTCCTGGTCGGGGTCGTCTTGGTCGGGGTCGTCTTGGTTGCGGTCGTCTTGGTCGGTGTCGTTCTGGCGGGCATCAGTTGATCCTTTCCGCGGCGGTCGTGGACGCGGCCGAGGCGGCCGCCGGGCCGGGGGCATCGGGGTGGGGGGCATCGGGGTGCGGGGCATCGGGGTGCGGGGCATCGGGGTGCGGGGCATCGGGGTGCGGGGCATCGAGTGCGGGGATATCGAGTGGCCCGGGGCTGCCCCAGCGGCCCCCGAGCTCGGCATCGAGGTCCTGTGGGCTGCCGGCCGGGATGGGCGCGTTCTCCTGGTCGTCATCGGTTCGGCGCCGTGCCGCCCGTACGAACCCGGCGACCACGGCGGCGAGCAGCAGCAGGCCGGTCCAGCCGGGCAGCCACGTCAGGTGGTGCTCGATGACCGCCGAGGTGTGCCCGAGCCACGCCGTGACCTGCAGCTGCCAGCCGGACAGCGTCATCGCCGGACCGCGGAGCGCGAACACGATGGTCAGCACACCCATCACGGCCATCAGGCCGCCGGACAGCAGCGCCGGGCCGGGGATGCGACGCCGCCATCCCCCGGCTCGTAGCGTGATCCCCCAGTCGCCGAAGATCCGGGCGCGTCCCCAGTCGCGCTTGTCCCAGATCAGCGCCAGGACCGCAAGCGGGGCGACCATGCCGGCCACGTAGGCGACGCCCACGGTGACCGCCACCGGGAAGGACGCGGCCGCACCGGCGAGTGCGGCGACACCGGCGAGCACGGGCGCGCAGCATGCGCTGGCCGCCCCGGAGAACAGGCCCAGGCTGTACACCGACCCAACGCCGCGACCTCCGCCGCCGCGCCGGCCGGGCATCGGCAGCATGAACTTCCACCCGGCCAGGATCGCCACCCCCGCGGCGATCATCAGCGCGCCGCCGACGGTGAACAGCAGCCGGTGCTGCCCGATCAGCAGCCGGGAGATCGCCGAGGCGCCCAGGCCGAGCGGGAGGATGATGGTGGCGATACCGGCGGCGAACACCAGCGTCATGGCGGCCAGCTGCACCCGCCGGTGGAAGCTGGTCGCGAAGTAGGCCGGCAGCATGACCGAGATGCAGCACGGTGCCAGCAGGGCGACCACACCACCGAGGAAGGCGGTGAGCACCGTGCCGGAAAACAGCAGTGAACTCATGGGCTCGGCAATCTCATCGGGACGACGTCGGGGACGCGGTACAGGCAGGAGGCGGCAGGACCGTGCGGGGAAGGTTCGGCGGTCAGCTGCGGGGCCGGTCCTCGCGCTCGGCCAGCTCGAGCCGGGCGCGGGCCATGGCGACCTCCTCCCGCAGCGCGCGCAGCTCCGCATCGGTGTCGAATTCCGACCCCGAGCGGGCGGCTGCCGCGTTCGTCGAGGCGCAGGCCTGGCCACGGCGCATCCGCCAGGCCATCGCGCCCATCGACAGCGGGCAGACCAGCGCGATCAGCAGCGGCAGCGCCGCGGCGCCACCGGCCGGGGCGACCAGCCAGATCACCACCCCGACCGCGGCCAGGCCGGCGATCACCTTCGGGTTCAAGCAGCAGCGCAGCGACCGCAGCACGACGTCCTCCCGAGCTCATCTACTAATGCGCCTAGTAAAGCGTACAGATCCGTGGGCGCAAGCACTGCGCGGTCCCGGCGACAGCGAGTCATCCCGACGGTTGCCGTCATCGGAGGTCCTCGCGTAGCAGGGCTGTGTTGATCGCCGCGGCCGCCTGCGCCCCTTCGGCGGCGGCCACGACAGCGAGCTGCGCTCGGCGGGAGGCGTCGCCGGCGACGAAGAGCCCCGGCACGTCGGTCGACTCGTTGTCGCCGGTCTCCACGGTGCCTTCGGCGTTGAACCGGCAGCCGAGCTTGGCGGCGAGCCCGGAGCGCTCCCGCTGGCCGGTGATGAAGAACATCGCCGTGCGAGCCACGATCTCCCCGTCGGCCAGTTCCAGCCCGGTGAGTTGGCCGTCCTCGCCGCAGACCGCGGCGATGCGTCGGTCCTCGACGGCGATGCCGTTGCGGCGCAGCCGGTCCCGTGCGGCATCATCGAGCCCCGAGGGCCCGTCGGTGAACAGGACCAGGTCCCGACTCCACACGGTGAGTTCCAGGGCGAGCCCGAGGCCGTCGTGTCCGCGGCCGTAGACCGCGATCGGCCGGTCCCGCTGCTCCCATCCATCGCAGTACGGGCAGTGGAACGCGCTGCGGCCGTAGAACTCCTCCAGCCGCGGCAGCGGCGGCAGTTCGTCGACGACCCCGGTGGCCAGCAGCAGTTTGCGGCAGGTCACGGTGCGGCCGTCGGCCAGCTCGACCTCGAATCCGCTCGCCGCGGCGGTCGCCGTGCGCACCGCGACCTCCTCCAGTCGCACGCTCGGGTAGCGGACAACCTCCCGGCGCCCGTCGGCGCGCAGCCGATCCGGTGGGGTGGCGTCGCGGCCGAGGTAGGCGTGGATCTCCCGACTGCAGGCGTTGCGGTACTCGCCGCTGTCACAAACCAGCACCGTCCGGCGGCACCGGCCCAGCACGAGCGCTGCGCTCAGCCCTGCTGGGCCCGCGCCGACGACGACGACGTCATAGCTGGGCACGTGAGCTTCCCTTCATCCTCGTTCGTCGGCCGGTGCACCAGCACGGGCAGGGCGGGGTGGCCCGTCCGCGCCGGTCGGGTCGTGGGGAACCGTGCCCTCCGGGAATGAAGAACCGGTGAAGGAGTTGTGCGATCGGCGTGGAGGACGTCGAGACTCCTGCCACTACGGCCCCCATTGCCCAGCCGCCGCGCAAGCCCTCGCCGCCGTGTCAGGTGGTCGGCGGTCCGGCCGTTTCGGCGGTGCGGTCTTCGAGGCCGGCCCCGGCGGCGTTGCTGTAGAAGTCGTTGACCAGCACTACCTGGTGGCCGCGGCGGTCCAAGACGGAGGCGGCGATCGAGGCCCGGTAACCCGAGCCGCAGTACACCCAGACCTCCCCCGCCGGGACCTCTTCGAGCCGCTGCGCGAGCTCGTGCAGCGGAATGTGTTGTGAGCCGCGGACACCGCCGCGGGCCCGCTCGTCGTTGCGGCGGGCGTCGAGCACGCGCACCGGTCCACGGGCCATCGCCTCGGCCAGCCCGGCGAAGTCGCTGACCCGGTAGGAACGCAACGGCGCCCCGTCGGCGAGGGCCTCGATGGTCCCGACCGCCGCGCCGGCCAGCTCGTCGATGCCGATGCGCACCAGCTCCCGGCGGGCGGTGAGGATCTGCTCCTCGGTCTGCCCGATCACGGTGAGCGGGGCGCCCCAGCGGTACAGCCAGCCCAGGTAGGTGACGAGGTTGTCGCCGAGTTCGAAGTTGAGCGAGTCGGCCAGGTGGCCGGCGGCGAAGGCGGTCCGCTCGCGCAGGTCCACCACCCACTCGCCGTCCGCGATCCGCCGCCGCAGCTCGGCTGGGTCGACCAGACCGGACGGGGAGAGGTCCACCGGTGCCGGGCCCTGGCGGTTGATCGGTGCCATGTGCACGTAGTAGGCGGGGTAGGCGTCCAACCCCGCGAGCAGGGTGTCGACGTACTCCTGCTCGGCCAGCGTCAGCGCGGGGTTGACCTTCCGCTGCTCGCCGACGGTGGACGACGTCCCGCTGGTGGGCGTGGCCGAGCAGAAACTGCCGAAACCGTGGGTCGGGAAGACCTGCGTTCCTGCCGGCAGCTCGCGCGCCAATCGCTGCACCGAGTGGTACTGGTCGTGGCTGAGCTCCACGGTGTCCTCTGGGCTGACCAGGTCAGTGCGGCCGGTCGCTCCGTACAGCATCGAGCCACCGGTGAACACCGCGACGGCCTCGCCATCTGCCCGCTCCAGCACGTAGCTGAGGTGATGGTGGGTGTGCCCGGGGGTGTGGACGGCCCGCAGCCGCATCTCCCCGACCGAGAGCACGTCCCCGTCTGCGACAGCCAAATGGTCGAAGGACACTCGGCTGCCGGCCGCCAGCACATAGCTGGCGCCGGTGCACCGCGCCAGCTCCAAACCGCCGCTGACGTAGTCGTTGTGTATGTGCGTCTCCAGCACGTGACTGATCCGCACGCCGCGCTGTTGGGCCAGCTGGAGCACCCGGTCGATGTCCCGCTGCGGGTCGATGACCACCGCGACCTCGCCGTCGGTGGCCAGATAGCTTCGATCGCCCAGACTGGACGTCTCGAGTGTTTCGACTTCGATCATCGGAAAGCCGCCTTCTTCACCCGGTATGGCGCTCATCTGAAAAATCAACAGTTCGCTCGATGCGAGCCGACGCGTCCGCGTCAGCAGCTCCGCCGTCCCCGGTCAACGCTCACGCCGGCAGGGACGGGCGGGCGGGCGGTGACCGGACATCGGGGGCGTCAGTCCTCGACGGCGACCGTGGTCTCGTTCATCCCGACCTCGGCCGACAGCCTGCGTTCGCCCTTGCCCACCGGCGCCAGCGCACGCAGCATCCACTCACCCGGTGCGGCGAAGAACCGGAACTCCCCCTCCGGGCTGGTCACGGCCTCAGCGGTGAACTCACCCGTGGCATCCAGCAGCTGGACGTAGGCCCCGGCCACCGGCGCGCCCTCGTGCTAGACCGAGCCCTGGATGACCGTTTGGGTGCTCAGGTCGATCCCGGCGAGCACGCCGCCCTGCTTCGGGGCGCCGCACACAGTCAGGCCCCCATGGCGATCGGGACGCCGACCAGCGAGCCGTACTCGGTCCAGGAGCCGTCGTAGTTCTTGACGTTCTGATGGCCGAGCAGCTCACGCAGCACGAACCAGGTGTGGCTCGAGCGCTCACCGATCCGGCAGTAGGCGATGGTCTCCTTGCCGGTGTCCAGCCCGGCGTCGGCGTACAGCTTCGCCAGCTCCTCGTCGGACTTGAAGGTGCCGTCCTCGTTGGCCGCCTTGCTCCACGGCACGTTGACCGCCGAGGGAATGTGACCGGGACGCTGCGCTCCCTCCTGCGGCAGGTGCGCCGGGGCGACCAGCTTGCCGGCGAACTCATCCGGCGAGCGGACGTCGACCAGATTCTTTTCCCCGATCGCCGACACGACCTCGTCACGGAAGGCGCGGATCGAGGTGTCCGGCTTTGCAGCCTTGTACTGGGTCGCGGAACGGAACACGGCGTCGGTCGACAGCGGGCGGCTCTCCAGCTCCCACTTCTTGCGACCGCCGTCGATCAGCTTCACGACGCCGTGGCCGTAGACCTTGAAGTACCAGTACGCGTAGGCGGCGAACCAGTTGTTGTTGCCGCCGTAGAGGACGACGGTGTCGTCGTTGCTGATGCCCTTGGCCGACAGCAGGGCACTGAAGCCCTCCCGGTCGACGAAGTCCCGGGACTCGGCGTCCTGCAGGTCTAACTTCCAGTCCAGCTTCACCGCACCTTCGAGGTGGCCCTTGTCGTAGGCGCTGGTGTCCTCGTCGACCTCGACGAAGACGATGCCGGCGTCGCCGAGGTGCTGCTGCGCCCAGTCGGTGGTGACGAGCACGTCGGTTCGGCTCATGTCTGGTGTTCCTTCCTGAAGCCTGGTGTTCCTGATCGGTGATCGCACAGCCCAGGGTTCCCGCGGGTTGTGAAGAACCGGTGCGCTGCCGCTGTGAGCTGTGTGTCGGATACCGGAGGCAGGCCTCGTGTTCTCCGTGAGCGGCCGCGGGCACCGCGTCGAGGACCGCGCGCGGCGCCCGTTCGCTCAGCTGCGCGGCGCGCTGCCTGTGCGGGTGTCGCCCGCCGGGCGGGCCTGGTCGGCGGAGCGGCTGACGGCGGTGCCGCCGTCGGCCTGGTTTCCCGCCAGGGCCTGGAAGCGGCGCAGCCGCAGGCTGTTGGAGACGACGAACACCGAGGAGAACGCCATGGCCGCGCCGGCGAGCAGGGGGTTGAGCAGCCCTGCGGCGGCCAGCGGTAGAGCGGCCACGTTGTAGGCGAAGGCCCAGAACAGGTTGCCCTTGATGGTGCCCAGGGTCTTGCGGGCGAGCCGGATCGCATCCGCGGTGGCCCGTAGGTCGCCGCGGACCAGGGTCAGGTCACTGGCCTCGATGGCGACGTCGGTTCCGGTCCCCATCGCCATACCCAGGTCAGCCTGAGCCAGCGCGGCAGCGTCGTTGACCCCGTCGCCGACCATGGCCACGACCTTGCCTTCGCTCTGCAGCCGGGCGACGACGGCGACCTTGTCGGCGGGCAGCACCTCTGCGATCACCTGATCGATGCCGACCTGTGCAGCCACCGATCGGGCCACCGTCTCGTTGTCCCCGGTCAACAGCACCGGTGTCAGGCCGAGGTCGCGCAGCTGGGCGATCGCCGCGGCCGAGGTTTCCTTGACGGCATCGGCGACGACGAGCACGCCGCGGGCGGCGCCGTCCCAGCCCACCGCGACCGCGGTCTTCCCTTGGGCCTCGGCGGCCGCCTTGGCGCGGTCCAGGTCCGTCGGCAACGGCTGGGACCACTCGGCCAGCAGCCGGGTTCGTCCGACGAGCACCGCGTGGCCGTCGACGATGCCCTGGACGCCGAGCCCTTCGACGTTGGTGAACTCCCCTACCGCCGGCAGGTCACCGGTCCGCTCGACGGCGGCCGCGGCGATCGCCTGGGCGATCGGGTGCTCGGAGGCGTTCTCCACCGCGCCGGCCAACCACAGCACCTGCTCGGCGTCCTCTCCGGCGGCGGGAACGACGTCGAGCAGGGTCATGCGGCCGGTGGTGACCGTGCCGGTCTTGTCCAGGACGATGGTGTCAACCCGGCGGGTGGACTCCAACACCTCAGGTCCCTTGATCAGGATGCCCAGCTGGGCGCCGCGGCCGGTGCCGACCATCAGCGCCGTCGGGGTGGCCAGCCCCAGCGCGCACGGGCAGGCGATGATCAGGACCGCCACCGCAGCGGTGAAGGCCATGCCCACCCCGGCGCCGGTGACCAGCCAGAATGCCAGGGTCGCCGCGGCCAGGCCGATGACCACGGGGACGAAGATTCCTGACACACGGTCGGCGAGGCGCTGCACCTGGGCCTTGCCGTTCTGCGCGTCCTCGACCAGCCGGGCCATCTGCGCCAACTGGGTGTCCGCACCGACCCGGGTCGCCCGGACGACGATTCGGCCGCCGGCGTTGACGGTGGCGCCCACGACTGTGTCCCCTGCGCCGACCTCCACCGGCACCGACTCGCCGGTGAGCATGGAGGCGTCCACTGCGGAGGAACCGTCGGTGATGACGCCGTCGGTGGCGATCTTCTCCCCGGGGCGGACGACGAACTCGTCGCCGACGGCCAACTGGTCGACCGGGATCCGCTGCTCGTGGCCGCCGCGCAGCACCGACACCTCCTTGACGCCGAGCTCGAGCAGGGCGCGCAGCGCCGCCCCCGCCCGTCGCCTGGACCGTGCCTCGAAGTAGCGTCCGGTCAGGAGGGCCGTGATGATCCCGGACGCGGCCTCCAGGTAGATGTTTCCGGCGCCGCTGCTACGGCTCATGGTCAGCTCGAACCCGTGTGTCATGCCGGGCACCCCGGCGGTGCCGAGGAACAGCGCGTACAGCGACCACCCGAACGCCGCAAGCGTGCCCATCGAGATCAGCGTGTCCATGGTCGCCGCGCGGTGGCGCAGATTAGCCCAGGCGGCGCGGTGGAACGGCCAGCCGCCCCACACCACCACCGGCGCGGCCAGCGTCAGCGACAGCCACTGCCAGTAGGTGAACTGCCACGCCGGCACCATCGCCAGCACGATCACCGGGACGGTCAGCACCGCGGAGATGAGCAGCCGCTGGCGCAGCGCACCGACCGGGTCGGGTCCCCCGGTCTCACCGGCACGGCTCTGCTCGGCGGTCGGCCGGGCCGGCTCCGGCAGTCGAGCGGTGTAGCCGGCCTTCTCCACCGCGGCTAGCAACTCCTCGGTGCCGACCCCGTCGGGATAGCTCACCCTGACCTTCTCGGTGGCGAAATTCACGGTCGCTTCGACGCCGTCCAGCTTGTTCAGCCGCTTCTCGATCCGCGCCGCGCACGAGGCGCAGGTCATCCCCTCGATGGCGAGTTCGACCTGCCGCTCCCCGGCCGACGCCGGCAGCGTGTTGTTCGGTGTGGCGGAGCTCATCTGATCTCCTTCGACGGACATGGTTGATCGGGGCCGTTGCTCGGATGCCGCGCCGATCCTGGGGCGGTCGGGCGCGGCGCCAGACCGCACCGCGCTGAGGGGGCTAGTGACCGGCCGGCTCGTAGCCGGCTTCCTCCACTGCGGCGCGAACGGCGGCCTTGTCCACCTCGCCCGGACCGGTGACGGTAAGGGCGCCGGTGGCCAGGTCGACGTCGACGCCGGTGACGCCGGGTACCTGGCTGACTTCTTCAGTGACCGAGTTGACGCAGCGCTGACACGTCATGCCGACAACGGTGTAGCTGGCGGTGTTCATGGTGCGCGGTGTCCTCTCCTGGTCTACAGCGACACATCGGGCGCTGACTGTCTTCTTCCGGGCAGTGCCGCCGGTTGCACGGGTGCGAAGGTCGGCGCGGACGGTCAGGAACGCACCAGCCGCGCGATGGCTTCCGACGCCTCGCGGACCTTCGCGTCGGCCTCGGGGCCGCCGACGGCAGCTGCCCGCACCACGCACGAGCCCAGGTGCTCCTCCAGCAGGCCCAGCGCGACCGACTGCAGCGCCTTCGTCATCGACGAGACCTGGGTGAGGATGTCGATGCAGTACTGCTCCTCCTCCACCATCCGCTGCAGGCCGCGGGCCTGCCCCTCGATGCGCCGCAGCCGCTTGAGGTAGTCCTCCTTGCGGCCGATGTACCCGTACTGGCTGGCCTGCTCGACGTTGTCCACCTCGACCCCTTCCGATCGACACCGGTTAGGGTACCCCCCTACCGTACCGAATCCCAAGGTCTCGGGCCCCGCGCTGCCCGCCACGTCGGCGGGCGGCGACCCGACTGGCCGCCCGACTTGGGCCAATGTGAGCAGGCTCGAGGAAGGCCGCCCCTGGTCGATGGGCCACCTCCCCCCACGAGGGCACGAGCCATCACCCCTGGCCGCAGACGACGGCGCCCCATTGCCGACAAGGATTCCCCCCGGTCTACTATGTTGGCTAGTACGATTGGTCTTCGGTGACGGCGGGCTCTGGCACCTCAGCTCTCCCGGTGGCCGGCCAGCGGCTCGGCGGTGCGGCGCGTTCGCCGACGGTCCGGAGGGTCGAGCATCCCGGACCGCGCCCCCGCCAATCGTTCGCATCTTCAGAGGAGGGTCCGTGGGTGGTAAGGCCGCGCGACGCACCAAGCGCCCCGCGAATGGGAAAGCCGCTGCGCCCAACCGGAACTCGGCACGCGGCACGCAGCAGCGCGGGTCGCGCCCGTCGGCGCCGCCGCGCCCTGCGGGCACCGCGTCGGGTGCTGGCGGAGCACTGTGGCCACTGGGCCTGGCCGGCACAGGGTCGACGGCCGGTGTGCGTCCTCACCCCGGCCCGCCGTCCCCGCCGGAGGCTGGGCCATCGCTGGAAGCGATCCTGGCTGCCGGGCCTGGGCCGAGCAGACGCGCCGCCTCTGGGCGGCCTGTCCCGCAGCCTGCCCCGCGGCCGATAGCCACCACGGCCACGGCTGCGGCTGAGACGTCGGTCGCCGCGCCAGTCCCAGTCACCGGAGCGCCTACCGGGCCGCTTCAGGTGATGGCGTGGACCTGCAGCGCGTTGCAGGACGTTGAACCACAGGGCCTGCCGGTGACCTATTGGTTCGACGCCGCACCCGCCGGCGATCCCTATCCGATCAGCGTGCAGCTCACCGGACGACGCCTAGGGGACAGTGGGATTCCGACGGGCGACACCTTCCAGGTGCTGCGGACCCTGCCCCACGTGCTTCCCGGCAGTGGCCGGGTTGCTCTGTCCACCACCGTGCACGACATCCCCTCGGGAGAGTGGCAGGTCACTGCCGAGCCGGTGACGTCCGCCCGGCCGGACGCGGCCGGCACTTCCGGACGACCGATCGGCCTGGCGAAGGCACGGACGACCGGAAGCACTATCTTCCTTCCCGTCGCCCGGATACGGGCGCCCGGAGCGCGCCTTGGCGCTTGGCCGTCGCTGGTGGCCTCGGGTGCGGTGGTGGCGTTGACGCTGCAGTTCCTACTCGCCACGAACCGTCACCTGCCCGCCGGCCGGCTGCTGGGGATCTCGCTGGTTGCCTGCCTGCTGGGGCTGGCCGGAGCCAAGACCTATTACCTGCTCACCCACCGGCAGCAGAAGACGTCCGCGCTGCGGGCGGGCATGTCGGTGCAGGGCTTCATCCTGGCCGCGGTCACCACGCTCGTCCTGGGCAGCTGGTGGGCCGGCATTCCGCTCGGGCCGATGCTGGACGCCACTGCTCCCGGCCTGCTGTTCGGGCTGATGATCGGCCGGCTCGGCTGCTTCTTCGGCGGCTGCTGCACCGGGCGCCCGACCGCCTCCCGCTGGGGCCTGTGGTCCTCCGACCGTGCCGTCGGTGTGCGCCGCATCCCGGTTCAGCTGATGGAATCCACGCTGGCCGGACTGGTCGCGGCCGGCACCCTGACCGCGGTCCTGCTCATCCGCCCGGCAACCGGGGGCCTGCTGTTCATCGCCGGCCTGGCCGCCTACATCAGCGGCCGGCAGCTGCTGTTCCCCCTACGGGGGATCCCCCGCAAGACCAGCTGGGGACGGCAGGCCACGCTGGTCCTCGCGACGCTCGTGCTGCTCGCGACCGTGGCCTGGTTGCTCGCCTCGGCCCGGTGACCACGGGCCCGTCGCCGGCCCCGTGCCGGCCCAGCCCGCCGAGCGCCGGATCGCGAGGGAGCGGCGCTCGCCCGGCTGCCCTACTGCCCGGTTTCGGCGGGATAGGCGCCGGCCACGACGCGTCTTGCCCTGCTTCCCCGCCCGCGACGGCCCCCACGCAGCCCCCCGCGGGACACCCCCTCCGCAGACCCCCACCGCCTCTCACCGGCGCTCGGCATCCGCATCGCCGGACCCCATCTCGACCGAGGTGCCCGGCTCGCCACCGGATGATCTACTATGTCCTCTAGTAAACGGTTTCCTCGATGACGCACGACAGGAGACGATGGTGCGGCGGTTGTTCGATTCGTTGCGGTGCTGCCTGAACCCGAAGGTGATCGTCGGCCTGGTCGTGGCCGGGGTGGCGATCTGGCTGGTAGCCCCGGCCGGTGGGGCGGCGGCGCTGCCGCTGCTGATCGCCCTGGTCTGCCCGCTGTCGATGGGCGCGATGGCCTGGCAGATGCGCCGCGGGAGCGGCTCGGCCATGAACCCGGCGACGAACCCGGCGATGACCCTCCCTCCCACCGCCGGCACCGAGGATGTCGACCGGGAGCTGCGCGCGTTGCGCGAGGAGATCACGATCGCCCGCGCCCGCCGCCAGCTGGCCAGCCGCGACGACCATCCATTGAACTGACCAGACGCCGCGTGACTGCTGCCACGGCCGGTTCGGTCGGGTCCGGCCTGCATCCGCGTCACTGTCGTGCGTCATCCGACCGAGCGGGAACTGCGCGAGACCCTCACCCCGTCAGCGCAGGCACCCGCGTCCACCGGCCCCGTCTCGAAGGAGATTTATCGTGGTGAACCTGCTTTCATCCCTGGCGCTGCTCGCCTGCCCGTTGGGAATGGGCCTGATGATGTGGATGATGATGCGCGGCGGGGGGCATAACCAGCCCGCAGCCCCGCAGCAGTCGATGACACCGGCCCAGCAGGCTGAACTGGCTCAGCTGCGCGCCGAGCTCGATCAGGTGCGTGCCGACGACCGCGACCGCAGCCCACGACGCTGAACTCCCGATAACCATCCGCGGTAAGAGGCTCCGCGACAGGAGACCCAGACCGGCGGCAGGCGGAGATCAGGGGTCATGCGGTCGGCGCCTGGCTGCCACGCTCCGACGAGGCGGGTATGCCCGTCGACGGCCATCCTTCTGGCGCATTTCGGAAAGGTAGATCCTTGGCCGGCAACACCTGGCAGTCGTCGAGGCGCTGGCGGACCGTTGGCCGCGGGAGGCCAACCAGGCGTTGCGAGCGATGCGAGCCGGCCCTTCGCCAGGAACGCCCGCGGGCATCGCTCACCGCCCACAGCGTGGCGGCCCAGCCCAGGCCCCTACCGCCCAGCTGCTCCGCCGTCCAACCGCCCGGTCGCCGGCACCGCCGGGCCGGCCCGCCCACTGAGTCTGACCGGCGAGGAGACCACTTCCCGGCCCGGACAGCCCGGCGCAGGGTGGGGACCCCTTCATGTGTGGCAGAAGTTGTCGCCGCCGTCAGTGACGGGCGACGATCACCGGCCGCTGTCCTCACCCCGGGGCTACTGGCGCCACCCGCGGCCCCGACCGAAGGACGACCGCGCCATCTAAAGAACGCCATGAATGCGCGGTGGAACCCATCGCCGCAGCTTCGGACGACCGACTCCGGGACCCCAGCCACGTCAGGCGGTGACTGGTGAGCGTTGCGCTGGCGGTGGCGTCCATAGGCGACCGGATGGCCGGGATCGCCGGGAGCGGCTCCTTGCTCCTGGCGATTCCGGTGGCACTGGCCGCGGGGGTGGTGTCGTTCCTGTCGCCGTGCATGCTGCCGCTGGTGCCCGGCTATCTGTCGTATGTCACCGGGCTGGCCGGGCGCAGTCTCGCCGCCCCGGCGACCCCGGCCGCCGGCACAGCCGGACCCACTCCGGCGACTTCCACGGTGATCAGGGCACCGGTCGCTGCTGCGGCGGAGAGTGGCCCGAGCCTCACCGCCGCCGACCGGCGGCGGGTGCTGGCCGGCAGCGTGTTGTTCGTGGCCGGGTTCACCGCGGTGTTCGTTTCCACCGGCAGCCTGTTCGGCGGGCTTGGTGCGTTGCTGTACGGCCACGCGGCCGGGCTGCAGCGGATCCTCGGCGTGATCGTCATCGTCATGGGGGCGGCATTTCTCGGGTGGTTGCCGGCGCTGCACCGGCAGGTCCGGCTCCCGTGGCGCCCACGTAGCGGGCTGGGTGCGGCGCCGCTGCTGGGTGCGGTGTTCGCGTTGGGTTGGACGCCGTGTATCGGCCCGACGCTGGCCGCGGTGCTCACCCTGGCTGCCGGCACCGGCACCGCCGGGCGCGGTGCGCTGCTGGCCGGGGTCTACAGCCTGGGGCTGGGATTGCCATTCATCGCCGTCGCGCTCGGCCTGCGCCGGGCGCTGGGAGCGGTAGCGATGATCCGGCGCCATCAACGAGCGGTGGTCCGGGTCGGGGGCGCGCTGCTGTTGGCCACCGGGCTGCTGCTGGTGACCGGTGTCTGGGGGACGCTGATGGTCCAGTTGCGCGTCTGGGTGAGCTCCGTGTACCTGCCGATATGAGCCGCGCGATGACCGACCCCGCCACCGCGCCAGGCACCACCGCGCCCGTCACTGCCGCGTCCATCAACGCTGCGCCCGTCACTGCTGCGGTGACGCTTGCGTTGGCCGGCCTGACCCGGGTCTTCGCCGACCGGCCGGTGCTGGGGCCGGTCGACCTACGGCTGGACGCCGGTGTGCTGGCGGTGGTCAATGGGCCCAACGGGGCCGGGAAGACGACGCTGCTGCGGGTGGCCGCCGGGTTGCTGGCGCCCAGCGGCGGGACGCGGGTGTGCGCCGGCCGGGCGGTGTACTCACGGCCGGGGGCGGGGGCGCGCCATTCGCTGCGCGTGGGGCAGGTACTCGCCCAAACCGCCGCGCTGGCTGGCACCCCGATCAACGCGGTCGGCGAGGCGGTCGCGGCGGCCGGACTGGAAGAGCTGACCGGGCGTGTGGTGGGCGAGCTCAGCGCGGGGCAGCATGCCCGGCTCAGCGTCGCGCTGGCGGCCGCCAGCGACCCGTCGCTGGCGTGCCTGGACGAGCCGACCGCGCATCTGGATCCGGCTGGGGTCGAGCAGGTCCGCGCGGCGGTGCACCTGCTGCTCGCACGCGGCACGGCGGTGTTGCTGGTCAGCCACAGCCCCGAGCAGTTCGCCGACCTGGCCGATGCGGCGCTGCGGTTGGAGAACGGACTGTTGCGGGAGACCGGATGCTGACCGCACCGCGGACCAGCGCGCTGCGGGTCACTGTGCTGCGGCAGGGCTGGCTGCTGCTGCGCCGGGAACTCGCGATCGAGAAGGCGAGCCGGGAAACGCTGGTCACCGTCGCGCCGTTTGTGGGGGTGCTGGTGCTGCTCGGTGGGCTGGCGTTCGGCCCGCGGCCTGCCGTGTTCGCCGCGACCGCACCCGGCATGGTGTGGTTCGCGGTGCTGGTGGCCGCGGTGCCGCTGGCCCCCACCGTCGCAATCGCCGAGGCCGCCGACGACGCCTGGGACCTGCTGCGTGCCGTGGCCGCCCCGGGTGCGTTGCTGGCCGGGAAGCTGGCCGCTATGTGGCTGCGGTTGCTGGTCGGCTGGGGCCTGGCGACCCTGCTCGTGGCCACGCTGTTCGGCGTGCCGGCCACCACGGCGGGCTTGGCCGGCGGTGTGGTGGCGACTCTGGGGGTGGCCGCGCTGACCGTGCTGTTGGGCACGCTGCTGCCGGCGACCACCCGCCGTCCGGCGCTGCTGGCCGTGCTGCTGCTGCCAGCCAGCCTGCCGGCGCTGGTCGCCGGCACTCAAACCGCCACTACCGGAGTGCCCGCGGCGCCGTGGCTGGCGCTGCTGGCCGTCTTCGACCTGCTCACCCTGACCGTCACCTGGGCGGTCTTTCCCACCCTGCTGGAGGATTGAGATGGCTGTGGAACCGGGCCTACGCCCGCCGCGGGTCTGGTTGCGCCGTGCGGTCGGGCTCGGCGCCGGGGTTGCGACCTTGGCGATGCTGATCCTGGCGCTGTGGGTCGCTCCCCCGGACGCGGTGCAGGGCCAGCCGCAGCGGCTGATGTACCTGCATGTGCCGGCCGCATGGGTCGCCTATCTGGCGTTCGCCACCGTGCTGGTCGCCAGCCTTGGGTACTTGTGGCGCCGTGACCTGCGCTGGGACGCCCACGCGCAAGCCGCGGCTGAGCTCGGCGCCGGGCTGACCGCGCTCACCCTGGTCCTGGGCAGCCTGTGGGGCCGCCCGGTGTGGGGGGTGTGGTGGGCCTGGGATCCGCGGCTGGTGTCGACCGCGGTGCTGCTACTGGTCTACGTCGGCTATCTCGGGGTGCGCGGACTGTCCCCCGACCGGCACGTCAACGCCCGCCGCGCCGCAGTCATCGGGGTGCTCGGGTTCGTCGAGGTGCCGATCGTGCACTTCTCCGTGCTGTGGTGGCGCAGCCTGCACCAGCCACCCACCGTGATCCAGCCCGGCGCCCCACCAATCGCCGCACCGATGCTCGCCGCGCTGCTGACCGGGGTCCTGGCCTTCACCCTGCTCACCGGCTGGGTGTTCCTGCGCCGCCTGGACCAGCTCACCGCGAGGCTCGCGCCCGCTGTGCCCAACCGACCGGCTCCCGCCGCTGTCGATGCCCTTGCCGCCATCCCGGTGGCATCGAAGACCATTCACGTCAAGAACGGAGCCCCGCGATGAACGGCTGGGGATGGGTGCTCGCGGGTTACCTGTTGACCGCCGCCCTTTGGGCCGGCTATGTGATCTGGACTCGGCCGGAGCGCTCGCGATGACCGCCACAGTCCCGAACATCGGGACCCCGGACAACCCGCCGGCGGCGGGGTCGACCGGCACCCGCCGGTGGCGCCTGGTGGTGGTCGTCGTCGTGGTCCTCGGCGCGGTCGCCATCCTCGCCGTCGCCGGGCTCAACCGCACCCTGGTCTACTACCGCACCCCCACCGAGCTGCTGCACGACCAGACGCTGGTCGGCAAGCAGGTCCGAGTGGGTGGGCTGGTCGCCCCCGGCAGCCTGCAACGCGACGGGCAGGTGGCGCGGTTCACCCTCACCGACGGGGTGACCGACGTGCCCGTCGTCTTCACCGGCCCGATTAACGGGGTTTTCGCCGCCGGCCGCGACGCGCTGGTCGACGGCCGGTACACCTCCGCCGGAGTCCTGGACGGCGACGAGCTGATAGTCAAGCACGACAACACCTACCGCGGTCCGGACGGAAAGCGCTACACCCCACCGACCATCGGCGCTGCACCGGCCGGGACCGGCAGGGGCGGCCGGTGACCGCCGCCGTCGGTCAGGCGGCGCTGGCCGCCGGCCTGGTGGCCTGTCTCCTCGCCGGGATGTGGTGGGGACAGTTCGCGGCCGGTCTGCAACGTGGCCGGCCGGCACCGGCGCGGGTCGCCGAGCTCGCCCCGACCGTCACCGGCGGCGCCTTCGCCGCCGCCGTGGTGGCGGCCGGTGCGATGGAGTGGGCGCTGCTCACCCATGACTTCTCCATCCGCTACGTCGCGGAGAACGGCTCCCGCGCGCTGCCGACCTACTACACCGTCATCAGCCTGTGGGCGGCGCTGGCCGGCTCGCTGCTGCTGTGGCTGGTGCTGCTGACCGCGGTCACCGTCGCCGTCACCCGCAGCGCCCGCCGCCAGCTGTCCGCGCTGCACGGCTGGGCGCTGGCGGTGCTCAATCTCGTCGGCGCCTTCTTCTTCGGCCTGGCCCTGTTCGCGGGGGACGCCTTCGCCACCGTTTCCCCTGTCCCGGCGGATGGACCGGGACCGAATCCGCTGCTGCAGGACCATCCACTGATGGGGGTCCATCCTCCGCTGCTCTACGTGGGCTATGTGACCCTGACCGTGCCGTTCGCCTACGCCCTCGCCGCGCTGATCACCGGGCAGACCGGGCCGGTGTGGGTGGCCGCGGTGCGCCGCTGGACGCTGACCGGGTGGGCCGCGCTGACCGTCGCTGTGATCATGGGCGGCTGGTGGTCCTATGAGGTGCTCGGCTGGGGCGGGTACTGGGCGTGGGACCCGGTGGAGAACGCCGCCGTGGTGCCGTGGTTCGTGGCCACCGCGCTGCTGCACACCATGCTGGTGCAGGCCCGCCGGGCCACCCTGCGGGTCTGGAACCTATCCCTGGCGCTGGCCACCTATCTGCTGGTGCTCGTCGGCACGTTTCTCACCCGCAGCGGCGTGATCCAGTCGGTGCACTCGTTCACGCAGTCGGCGGTCGGCCCGGTGCTGCTGGGGTTCATCCTGGTCGCGCTTGTGGTGTCCGGGGTGCTGTTGGTGTGGCGGTCTGACCGGCTCGGCGTCGACTCTCCCCTGGGCGCGCGGCTGTCCCGGGAGAGCGTGTTCCTGGTCAACAACCTGTTGCTTGCCGCGTTGGCGCTGACGGTGCTGATCGGCACGGTGTTCCCGCTGCTGGCCGAGGCGATCGGCGGGCAGCGGCTGTCGGTCGGCGCCCCCTACTTCAACCGGATCACCGTGCCGCTGATCTTGGCCATCCTGGTGCTCATGGGAATCGGGCCGCTGGTGCCCTGGGGCAGCGCCGGCCTGCGTTCGGTGGCGCGCCGGCTAGCCGGCCCGGCCGCGGTCGCGGTCGCCACCGCCGGCGCGCTGGGGCTGGCCGGGGTCCGCGGGCTCGCGCCGCTGACAACGTTCGCCGCGGCCGCGTTCGTCGGCACCGCGATCGGCTGGCAGTACGTGGGGTCGGTGCGGCAGGTCCGCCGCCGCCAGGCCTTGTCGGCGACGGCCGCCGCGGGCCGGGTACTCAGCCGGCGGCGCCGCTTCTACGGCGGCATGCTGGTCCACGTCGGTGTGGTATTAGCCGCGGTCGCCGTGGCCGCCTCCTCCAGCTACACCACCGCGGCCCAACGCACGCTGCACATCGGGGAGTCCGTCACCGTCGGGGACTACAGCGCGACCCTGGTCGGGATCGACCGGCACCGCGACGCCCGCCGGATGTGGGTGTCCGCCCGGCTGGCGCTGTCCCACGACGGTCAGCCGGTCGGGGTGTACGCCCCGGCACTGAGCTTCTATCCGAACAGCACGCAGGCGATCGGCACCCCCTCGGTGCGCACCACCCTCGCCGGCGACGCCTACCTGACGCTGGAGCAGACCGACGACGCCCGCACCTGGGCGGTCGTCAACCTTTCCGTGCACCCCTTGGTCGTGTGGCTGTGGATCTCCGCGGTCGTGATGGCTGCCGGCGCGCTGGTCGCCGGCTGGCCCGAATCCCGGCGCCGCCGCCACCCCCTTCCCGAAGATGACCCCGCAGCCGACGCTCCGGCCGGAGCTGCGGCGGCGAAGGACGATCCCGCGCGCGACGTGGTTGCCGGAGAAGCGACCGCGGACACGCCCGGGTCCGATCGGGCCGACGAGCCCTACGCCGAGGTGCCCTGATGGCCACCAGCCCCGAGACCACGCCCACCCCGACACAGACCCCGCCGACGGCCACCGCGCCGACCGAGGCCCCCCGCCAGACCCCGCCGACGGTCGCGCCAGGTGTACAGACGCCCGCGAGCCCTGCGCCCGCCGGGACCGAGCTCACCGGGCCCGGCGTGACCAACAGGCGTCCCCGCCGGCGCCGGCGGCGGATCGTCGGCGCAGCTCTACTGGTGGGACTAGTGGCGCTGGCTGCCGTGGTCTTCAGCGTCGGTTTCGGCCGCGACCCCTCCGTGGTCCGCTCGGTGCTGATCGACAAGCCGGCGCCGCCGCTGTCGGGCACCACCCTCGACGGCGCCCCGCTGGACCTGCGCGACTACCGCGGCAAGGTCGTGATGGTCAACGTGTGGGCCTCCTGGTGCGCGGCCTGCCGCGAGGAGCACCCGGTGCTCACCGCCGCCCAACGCGGCCTGGCCGACCGGGGCCTGCAGATCATCGGCGTCGACATGAGCGACACCGTCGCCGACGCCCAGAAGTTCCTCACCGAGATGGGCGGCGCAGCCTATCCCAGCGTGCAGGATCCGAACGCGCAGATCGCGATCGCGTGGGGCACTTTCGGGGTGCCGGAGACCTACGTCCTAGACCGCGCCGGCATGATCCGGGAGAAGGCCGTCGGCGCTGTGACCCCGGACTGGATCGACGCGCACGTGGTCCCTCTCTTGGCCCCCGGGGGAGGGTCACGGTGAGTCGGCCGCACCGCCCGCGGTCACCTCAGCGGCTGCTGATCGGGCTGGCTGCCGTCGCGCTGCTGGCGCTCGGTGCGGCCGGAGTCTGGCAGGCCAGCCAGCCGGCCGGCCCGGCCACCCCGCACGAGCGGGCGGTCGCGGTGGAGCGCACCCTGCGCTGCCCGACCTGTCAGGGGCTCTCGGTCGCCGACTCGCCCAGTTCGATCGCCGCCGGCATGCGCCAGCAGGTCGAACAGCAGGTCGCCGCCGGCGCGACCGCGGACCAGATCCGCGGCTACTTCGTGAACCGCTACAGCGACTGGATCCTGCTCGCCCCGCCCCGGCGGGGTATCGGCTGGCTGCTCTGGCTGGCCCCAGCCGTGGCGCTGCTGGCCGGGGGGCTGCTCGTGGCCCGCACCCTGCGCCGCCGCGCGAGCACCGCACCCGGACGATCCGAGGAGATCCCCGCCGCCGAGCTCGACGCCGCGGCCGTCTTCGCCACCGCCCCGCCCACCGCCGACCTGGTCGAGCCGGTCGCCGCCGCGCTCGCCGACCTGCACGCCGCCCGCCTCGACGCCGACGTCGACCCGGCCGGCGAGGCAGACGTCGACGGGGCCCTGGCCCGGCTCGCCGTCGCGCTGCGCGACCACCCCGAGCCGGTCGTCGCGTCGCCGCCCGACCCCGACCACAGCCCCGAGCTCGAGCCCGCGGAGGCACTCGAACCCGGAGAGGCGCCCGCTGGCGCCGACGGCCGCCCGGCCGCACCGCGCCGGCGGGTTTCCCGCTACGCGCTGGGTGCTGCCGCGGTGCTGTTCGCCGGGCTGCTCGCCGTCACCCTGACCCGCGCGGTCGGCGACCGGCCGGCCGGTGCGGTGATCACCGGGGACTTCGCCTCCGCACCCCCCGCCGCCGCGTCCGGAGCCGCCGGCGCGCAGCTGGCCGCCCTGCGGGACGCAACCCGGGCGCGCCCGCAGGACCCGGCGGCGTGGCTTACCTACGCGACCGCGCTGGACCAGGCCGGGCAGCTGGCCGACGCGGAGCCCGCCTACCGCACCGCCCTTGCCCTCGACCCGGGCAACACCCCCGCCACCGAGCAGTACGCCTGGCTGCTCACCCGCGGTGGCGCCCCCAAAGAGGCGCTCCCCCTGCTCACCCCGCTCGCGCAGGAGCGACCCGACGACCCGCAGGTCGTCCTCCTGCTGGGCCTTGCCCAGCGCGGCGCAGGCGACCCCCAAGCCACGACGACCCTGCGCCGCTACCTGGCCCTCGCTCCCGACACCCCCCAGGCCGGGATCATCCGTGGCCTGCTGGGACAGACCCCATGACCCGGCAGCCGGCCCCCGCCGCCGCCCCGATCGCCGTGGCCGCCTTCCTGGCCCTGGCCGGCTGCGGCGCCGCAGACGCCACCACGACTTCCACGGCGGGCGCCGCCCCGGCCTCGGCGGACCTGCGGGTGGGCCTGCTGGAGTGGCAGATCGCCACCTCCAGCGCCGCGCTCAGCGCCGGCGTCGACCGGCTCACCGTCACCAACACCGGCACCACCGCCCACGACCTGCACGTGTCCGGTCCCGGCCTGCACGCGCACACCCCGCTGCTCGCCCCTGGCGGCACCGCAACCCTCACCATCACCACCCGGGCGGGGACCACCCTGACCCTGAGCTGCGAGGTGACCGGCCACGAAGAAGCCGGCATGCACACCACCCTGCGGATCGCCCGCTGACCCCCGCCTCGACCGCCCGACCGCAACCGAAGGGACCGCGATGCCCGGCCTGCGCCGCTACGACCTCATCGCCCGCGGCTACGACTTGATCTCCCTGGAGCGCTGGCTGTACGCCCGTCCGCGGGCGCGCGCGCTGGCGCTGCTGGGCGCCCAGCCCGGCGACACCGTGCTCGACCTCGGCTGCGGCACCGGCCTGAACTTCCCCGCGCTGGTCCAGGCCGTCGGGGACACCGGCCGGGTGATCGGCGTCGACGCCAGCGCAGGCATGCTCACCGCCGCCGCCGACCGCGTCCGCGGCGCCGGCTGGAACAACGTCACCCTGATCCACGACGACATCACCGACATCACCGGCGCGCTGACCCGGGGCGGCCTGAATCCCGAGGCCGTCGACGCGGTGACCGCCTGCTACGTGCTCAGCCTGCTCGACGATGACACCCCGGTCTGGCGAGCGCTGGCCGCCAGGGCCGCGACCGGGCCGTTCCGGATGGCGCTGGCCGAACTCGCCCCGCCGGACACCGCGCCGCACTGGCAGCGGCCGGGATGGCGGCTGCTGGCCCGGCTCGGCGGCGCCCGCCCCCGCGGCTCCTCGTCCCACAGCCCGTGGCGCGCCCTGCACCGGCTGGCTGGTGACGCCGTCCTCGAGGAGTTCCACGGCGGGCACGTTCGCGTCGCCGTCGGCACTCTCCGTCCGGCCCGCGTGATGTCATTCGGCCTGGACGAGACCGCCCAAGAAGGCGAGATGGCGCACCCGCGGTTCGCCCGGACCTATCTGCGGGTCAGCGAACGAGCCGACCGGCGAGGCGTCGTCGCACACCGTCGCGTCCTACTCGCCGGCCTGTCCGGCACGGTCGGCGAGGTCGGCGCCGGCAACGGGCTCAATTTCCGGCACTACCCACCCGCGGTCACCCGAGTGCTCGCGGTCGAACCCGAACCGACCCTGCGCGCCCACGCCCAACATGCCGCCGGCTCGGCCGCCGTGCCCGTGGACGTCCTCAACGGCACCGCCGACGCCCTACCGATCCCCACCGGGAGCTGCGACGCCGTCGTCGCCTCCCTCGTGCTGTGCTCGGTCCCCGACCTGCCACAGGCGCTCGCCGAGATCCGCCGGGTTCTGCGCCCCGGCGGCCAGCTGCGCTTCTACGAACACGTCCGCTCCCCCGGCCGGCTGCGCGGCCGGCTGCAGGACGCCCTCACCCCGGCCTGGGCCGCCTGCGCCGGCGGCTGCCGCCTCAACCGGGACACCGCCGCCGCCATCGCCGCCGCCGGGTTCGCCATCACCGCAATGGACCGGTTCACCTTCCGCCCACTGCCCTACGCCCCGCCGACCACGCACATCCTCGGCTGTGCGGTCCCAGCCGGAAGCCCGGCACCGGCGGCCGCGCCGTGACCGGCAGGACATGCCGCACCGGCGCCCAGCGATACCGAGCTGCGATCAGGCGGCGGGGCGGCCGGGGGCGACTCCGGCGGCGAGCCACCCGGGCGGTCCCGGCGGGCGCCCCCACTCTGCCGAGGACCGCCGGACTGGCGCGCATCGCCCTCGGCACGCTGCTTCCACGGAGCGGCCAGCTCCTGACCAACCGAGCAACCCCACCACGGCGAGCGCACCAAAGGACAAGACGGTTCCTCCCATGCTTCCCCAGCGAAAGGGGAGGTCCACCCACCAGCTGCAACCGGGCCAGCTCACCCTGCATCACCGCACCGCGGTAGCTAGAGCGCCGGTGGTTGGCCACCATGTTGCGGGCGACCAGCAGTAGCCAAGGAAGCGAGTGGCCGGGGACGTCGGCCAGCCGGATCGCGTCCCGTGGCCGGCGCGGGTAGCCAGTCCAGGATATTTCAATGCACACCGCTCCTGAGCTGCCTGCTTGGACGCAGGTCAGCACATCGTTCAGGCATCCTTAATGCGCGACTACCTCGATTAGTCTCCACTGTCGCTGAGCTGTCTTCCCAGGTCATGGCCGGGTTTGTTCCTCGATGCGCCGAGCCGTGAACGCAGTCTGGGGGTATCGGTTGGTCGGCCGCGGTGATGCACACGTACACCGCTGTCAGGCCAGATATCGAACCGGCGAGATCGGCGGGCCCGCCGCCGATCTCGCCGCGCTTCTGCCGCCCGGAAGCTCTGCGCTTTGAGCGCTAGAGCTCCGCACGATGAAGTCGAACCTTGACGATGCGGGCCGGTGTCTGGCTGTGCCGACACCGGGTGCCGTTGCTGACCGGCCCGTAGGAAGCGTCCCGCTGACGAGCTTGGTGCGCGGCCGCAATCCGGCTCATCGCGATCGAGGGTGTAGTCGGGAGCGGAAGCCGCCGGTCTCGAGTAGGGATCGGGCGATGTAGTTGGTGAGGTTGCGGAACCCGAGGG
>NZ_FNOZ01000049.1 GCF_900107175.1 Modestobacter sp. DSM 44400
CCAGCGCACCGCTAGCGGCGCCTCCCCGTAGGGCAGATCCCGTGGCGATGTCGTCCGGCGCTGCCGCACGCTGGTCGAGACCACCCCGCACACCGGGCACGCCGCCGCGGTCTCCTCCTCGGTGATCACGTGCACGACCCGGGTCCCGTCCGCGGCGCGCAGCACCTCGCGCACTCGAACTCCGGGCAGGCCGAACAGGATCGTCGTACCGTCTGAACTCACTCGTGGCCCCTCTGCTGCCGGCTCGTATCCACCGTCAGCATCGAGGGGCCACGGGCTTCTCAGCCCGAGGCCGCGATCCTCACAAGATCATGTCCTTCTTCCCCCTCAAGTTCGAAGAGCCCGCATCCCCTCGATATCCCGATGCAAGCACCCAGGCACCGGAGGCCCCCCGAGCAGATCCGCAAGCACCGAGCCACCCATCGACGCCACGCCCAACCACGGCCTGTCCAACGGGCTCATCGAGTCCACGAACACCAAGATCCGGCTGCTACAACGAGTCGCCTTCGGATTCAAGTCCGCCGACGCGCTGATCGCCCTGGCGATGCTGTCCCTCGGCGGCTGCCGACCAGACCTGGCCGGTCGAAACCCGAAATGACCACCCACGGATTCCGGACGGAGAGCCAATTCTGAGCCCCCTGGCGTCGGGCGGGTTCCACGCCTGGGGGCAGAATGCAGAAGGTCCCATGGGAGCGGGGTGAGGCAGGTGCAGCCCGGATCGCCATCGGCCTCAGCGCCGCGACTGGGCGCTGGAGAGCTCCCGGACGTCTCGGCTCGCCCCGGTGCGGTGCGTCCCCGGCTGGACCCGGTCACCCCCGACGGTGGCGGGCTGGATGACGGCTATTTCATCGAGCGGGCGCAGCGCGGCTCGACCGAGGCCTTTGAGGTGCTGGTCCGCCGCTACCGCGACCGGGTGTACCGGGTGGCCTATCGGCTGGTCGGCGACCGGTACGCCGCCGAGGACATCGCGCAGGACGCGCTGGTCGCGGCCTGGCGGGCGTTGCCCGAGTTCCGCCGGGACGCGGCTTTCGCGACCTGGCTGCACTCCATCGTGCTCAACCGGGCCCGCAACCAGCTGACCCGCACTCGCCCGGCCGGGCCGCTGCCCGCGGAGCTGCCGGCAGCCGCGACCCAGGAGCCCGCGGACGTCGTACAGTCCTCCTTCAGGGACCGCGCGCTGCGCGCAGCCATCCGCGACCTTCCCTTCGAGCTCCGGGCACCCCTGGTGCTGCGCCAGTTCGAGGGATGCAGCTATGAGGAGGCCGCCGCGATCCTGGATGTCAGTGTCTCGACCGTCCGCGGCCGCATCGCCCGGGCGCGGCGGGCCCTTCTGATTTCGATGCGGGACTGGCGGTGAGCAGCGGCCATGGTTGACGCCCCCCTCCCCGGCCGGCCGGGCCGCGGACTGCCCGACCGCGTCCCGTGCGGCGCGATGCTCGACGATCTGCTCGAGCAGGTGGCCGATAGCACCCCCCCGGCCGACCTGGCCCACCAGGGAACCTGCCCGCACTGTCGCGCGGCGCTGGCCGAGTTGGGCGACCTGTGGACCCCGGTGCGCCGGCTGGCCGCCGTGGACGTCACCGCTCCACCGACGCTGACCAGCACGATCATGGAGCGGGTCCACGCGATGGCCGCGCATGGCTGGCACGCCGTGCTGACCGGGCAGCCCGGCGTCACGCGCATCGCCGCCTGGGTGGTCGCGGTGATCGCCCGCCGGGCCGTCGCCGGTGTGCCGGGCGTGGGCACCGTCGTCGGCCAGGTGACCCCGCCGGCGGCGGCTCTCGGCCCGGTCACCGCCGAGTACCCGTCCGATCGGCCCAGCCGCGCCCAGCGCGGCGCGGCGGCCGGCATCGGGGTCGCCGGTCGGCGGGTCGTCGTCCGCGTCGCCGTCACCGCCGCGGCCGGGATTCCGCTGCCGGCGCTGGCCGAGCAGATCCGCCGCCGGGTCAGCGCCGAGGTGAGCACCCTGACCGGGCTGATCGTGGCCGCCGTCGATGTCGAGGTCACCGACCTGGACCGGCGCCAGCCCAGCAGCTGAGCGCGGGAGATTATTTGCGGCGGGCCGTGACGATCCCGCGCCGGCCGGGTCCTACTACGTGACCGCCCACCGCAGCCCCCCGGTTCGGGGATTCGTCGAGGAGAGGACAAACCGGTGACCACGCCCAGCGGATCGACCACCACCGACAGCAGCAGCGCGACCGCCATCAAGCCGGCCTCCCCCGGTGCCGGCAGCCAGCTGGAAACCCGCCAGGGCAAGATCACGATCGCCGACACCGTCGTGTCCAAGATCGCGGGCATGGCCGCCCGCGAGGTCAGCGGCGTCTTCCAGCTCGGCGGCGGCGCCGCCCGCGCCTTCGGCGCCATCCGCGAGCGCATCCCCGGCTCCGGCGGCCCGAACATCGCCCAGGGCGTCGCCGTCGAGGTCGGCGAGACCCAGGCCGCCGTCGACATCGACGTCGTCGTCGAATACGGCGCCCGCATCACCGACCTCGCGGCGGGCATCCGGCGCAACGTCATCACCAACCTCGAGCGGATGACCGGCCTGGAAGTCGTGGAGGTCAACGTCGCGGTCAACGACATCCACCTGCCCTCCGACGAGCCCTCCGAGGCCGAGCACAGGGTCCAGTGACCAGGCCGGCCGACGGGGTGGTCGACGGGGTGGACGTCGACCGGGTCGCGGCCGCGGTCGCTGCCTGCCCGGCGGTCGCCCGGCTCACCGGCGGCATCGGCGGGCTGGGCACCTACCTGCCCGGCCGCCGAGTGCCCGGGGTGGTGGTCCGGGAGTCCGCCGGGCCGAGTCCGCCCAAGGTCGAGGTGCACGTCGTGGCCCGCTACGGCCCCACGATGCGCGAGGTCGCCAGACAGGTCCGAACCGCGCTGACGGCGCTGATCCCCGGCAGCGCGGTCGACGTCATCATCGACGACGTCGACACCGAGCCGCCCCCGCTCGACGTCGTCGATGCCGTGGTCGTCGTCGACATCGGGCCGCTTCGGCTTCCCCCCGGCGCCCCGTAGCTCCCATGCCGATCGGGCCCCCTTCGCGATTTAGCGACGAAGCGCATGAGCGGCGGCGCCTCGTGCGCGCCTACGTCCGCCGTCACCATCCCGATGTCGGAGGCGATCCGGCGGCCTTCGCCGCCGGTCTCGCCGCTCTGCGCGCCGAGCTCCGGCCCGATGGCCGGCCGGCCGGCGCCGACCGGGTGATCGTCGTGCGGAGCCGGGGCCCCCGAGCGTGGCTGCGGCGCCTGCTCGGGCCCCGACCTGCCCGGCGGTCCCGGCCGCTGCGCTGATCCACCCGTTCCTTCGAGCCAGGAGAACCACTATGCGCCCCAGCCTCGTCGCCCTCCTCGTCGGCATCGCCCTCGGTTTCGCCGGCGCCTTCGGCGGCTTCGTCGCCTTCCTCATCGTGGCCATCCTCGGCCTGGTCGGCTTCGTCGCCGGCAAGGTCGTCGAGGGCCAGATCGACCTCACGCCCTACCTCGGTGGCGGGGACCGCAGCAGGCGATGAGCACGCCGACCACCGTCCGCGACGACGCGCCCAGGCCATCCGACGGCACCGTGGCGGCTGAGGACGGCGCGGCGACGCGCGGCCGGCTGGAGATCGCCGACCGGGTGATCGAGCGGATTGCCGGCCAGGCCGCCGCCGAGGTGGACCGGGCGACCGGTGCGCCGCGGCGCGTGCTCGGTGTCTCCGTGGGCTCCCAGACCGATCATCCGCACGTCTCCGCGCAGGTCGACGGGCACGTCGCCGTCGTCGGCGTCGTCATGTCCGTGGCGTGGCCCGCGCCGGTCACCGAGGTCACCGAGCAGGTCCGCGCCCGAATCGTGCAGCAACTGGCCGACCTCGTCGGGGTGCGCGCCGCCCAGGTCGATATCCGGGTCACCTCGCTGGTCTCCGAGCAGAGCAGCGAACGGCGGGTGAGCTGAGCGATGCGCACCCTCGATCGCATTCTGGCCCTCGTCCTGGGCCTGGCCGGACTCGCCTTCGGTGTGCTCGTGGTCGCCGAGGTGATCAACGCCGCGTTGAGCCGACCCCCGCTGCTGCTGCCCTACCCGCAGGCCGCGGCCTTCCTCCGGGAGCACCCGTGGTCGGCCGGCGTGATCGTCACGATCGCCGCGTTGCTGCTGGCCGCGGGCCTGCTGCTGCTGTCCGCCGAGCTCAAGCCGCGCCGCCGCACCCACCTGGTACTTCAGTCCCAGGACCCGCAGACGACCACCACCCTGTCGACGCGCAGTATCGCCCGCGTCCTGGAGAACGCCGCCATCCAGACTGCCGGCGTGCACCGGGCCGCCGCGACCGTCCGCGCCCGCCGGGCACGCCTGCGGCTGCAGGTGCCGATCCGTGACGCCGCGGACATCGCCGCCCAGGCCGAGCGCAACGCCGCATCCGCGCTGAGCGACCTGCAGCTGCGGCGCAGCCCACGCCTGGCCGTCCGCACTGTTCGGGAGAGGGCATGAGCCAGACGCGCATGGACAGCACCGTCACCGACACCCGGAGCGAGGACGGCGGCCAGCAGGTCGCGCCCACCGCTCGAGGGCCGGCCAGGCTCGCGGCGGAAACCCGTGCCCCCCGCACCGTCCGCGTCAACCGGACAATCCTCACCGTGCTCGGTCTGCTACTTGTGGCCGCCGGTGCCGCCGGGCTGGCCACCGCCCTCGGGCCGTTCGGCCGCCGCCTCAGCGACCAGCCGGTCCTCGGCCCGGCAGTCGAGGACTTCGTCGCAGCCAACCGCTGGTTCTGGCCCGTCGTCGCCATCGCCGCCGCCCTGCTGGCCCTGCTCTGCCTGTGGTGGCTGCTCAGCCAGGCCCGCTCCAACCGGGTGAGCCAGCTGCGCCTGGCCACCGACCCGCCGCGCGGACACACAACTCTCAGCGCCAGCGCCTTGACCGACGCCGTGACCAGTGAGATCGAGGGCTACCACGGCGTCACCCGCGCCGCGGCACACCTCTCCGGCACGAGCACAGCCCCGAGGTTGTCCCTGACAGTGGCCCTAGACGGCCGCGTCGGGCCCGCCGAAATCCACCGGCGCATCACCGTCGAGGCGATCCCGCACGCCCGCCAGGCCCTCAGCACCGACCATCTGCCCACCCGACTGGAGCTGCAGCTCCCGCGCACCCAGCACCGCGACGTTCGGTGAACCGGACAGCTCCCAGCAGTCACCTGACCCGATCGACGCCGGCATACCACCGCTCACCCTGTCCCGGGCCGGTCGAGTCCGGGGACGCCAAGGCGACGCCGAGCCGGCGCAGCTGTCCTCCGGAGTAGGTCCGGACGGATCCCCTCCGCCGCAGGCGGCACGCTGATCCGAGTGGGGAGCGGCAGCTGTGTCCCGAGAGGGTGAGAGGGCCGGGACGCACACGACCCTGGTCCGCGGCCAGTCCGCAAAACGTCCAATCGCGGCACTCACCGGCTCGCGAGGACAAACGGGCGAAAGCGCAGCTCAGCGGCGCTTTTCGTCGACAATCGTAAATTGTCAAACGTCGGGAAGTAGTTCTGGGTCCACGAGCCGGGCGGGGTCTTCATCGCCCGGCGAGGCCGCAGCGAGTTGACGACGACGCACCCGGCGCCAGGCAGCTCGCCGACCTCCTTGAGGGGATGCCATGTCCTGTCGCTGAAGCGCGCCTGCTCATTCACCGCGCGTCGAGCCCACCCCAGCGGAGGGTGCCAGCTGACTCCGCCACCCGCGGCAGCCGATGGCAAACCGTCGGTAGTCCGCACCCCCACCTACGACGTGGCCCGATGCTTGCGGTCCAGATTGAGTCAGCGGGCGCCCACCTGTCCTCAATCAGTCCTCAGTAATTCCGTGGACACCCGTTCGGAGCCAACGCGGGCAAACGGTGAAAGTCCAGCTCAGAGGCCGTATTCAGTAATAGTCGAACGCCACCAAAAGCGCCAGAACTGTCCCCGGCGTACAGGCCGACTCGTCCGTCGCCTCCCGCTGACCAGCGGTCACGCGGTCAGTGGGGTCCGGCCCTCAGTGGGTCCCCCGCAGCCCTCAGCGCGGAGTCCACCGCGGCCCTGGTCCGAGGGCGCCCGTGAGCGGGTGGCGGGTTGGCCGCGCTGCACTCGACGCAGACACTGATCGTGTAGCGAAAGTCACGACATGAACACGGACTGGCGCGCCGCGCCGTGTTACAGGAGTGACTGACGGGACTCTTGTGCCGCGGCCCATCACGGACGGCGTAGGGGCCTGGCTCACTGAGGAGTTGAGTTCGACGATGTTCGAATCTGGACAGTGCTTCGGCGGCAGGCACCTGGCCCCGGCGACCGGCGGGTCCTGCCCGTGCGGGATGGTCACTCGCATCCTTGCCCCGAAGCGGCCCGCTGCCGGACCCCCACCCGAGATCCTGGCGCTGCTGGCGCAGTGCCTGGACGACGGGTCCGACGGCCTCGACGCGGCGGCCTCCGGGCTGCTCCGCGAGCGGGCCGACCGGCTGCTGGCCGCGCTCACCACGGCCGGGCTGCTGCTCAGCGCGGGGGCGGTGGACCGGCTGTCGGCCTGAGCCGTCAGCTGTCGTTGCACGTTCGGGCGGGCGCGGCGGCCGACGCCCGCCCGCCCGAGCCAGTGCAGGCGGAGCCGGGCCAACTGCCCGCCGCGCTCCCGTCGGGTGAGGGAAGTTCCATGGTCAGCCATCGGTCCCCGAGCCGGCGGAGACCGCGGACGGCTTACCGCCCGGGCCTACGCATGGGTCGTCGTCGGATCCGTCGGCTCGCTCGCCCCCCGCTGAACAGCACCTGTGCGTTCAGCGGGGTGCACGCTCGACGACGTCGGGGCCGACGTCAGGAGCTCGTGAGGATGACGAGTTGCTGGGTCGCCCGGGTCATCGCGACGTAGCGGTCGGCCGCTCCTTCGATGCCCGTGCCGAACGCCTCCGGGTCGACGAGCACGACCAGGTCGAACTCGAGCCCCTTCACCAGGTCCGGGGTCAGCGACCGGACGCGGGGCCGTGACTGGAACCCTGCCCGGAAGGCAGGATCGCCGACGACGCAGGCGATCCCCTCGGCATGGGCGGCGAGCCAGGTGTCGAGGATCGAGCCAAGCTCCGAAGCAGATCCGTGTACGACGGGGACATTGCTGCTGCGGATGGAGGTCGGCACGTTGGCGTCCGGGAGCACGGCCCGGATGACCGGCTCGGCTTCCGCCATGACCTCTTCCGGCGTCCGGTAGTTGATGCTCAGGGAGGCCAGGTCGATCCGGTCGAGCCCGATCCGCTCGAGCCGTTCCTGCCACGACTCCGTGAACCCGTGCCTGGCCTGGGCCCGGTCCCCGACGATGGTGAAGCTCCGGGACGGGCAGCGGAGCATCAGCATCTGCCACTCCGCGTCGGTCAGTTCCTGGGCCTCGTCCACGACGACGTGCGCAAACGGGCCGGCGAGCAGGTCCGGGTCGGTGCCGGGCAGCGCGGCCTCGTCGACCAGGGCATCCCGTAGGTCCTGATGGCGCAGGCTCGTCATCAGCAGCAGCTCGGAGTCGTCGGCCGCGATCAGGTCGTCGATGACGGTGGCCATGCGCTCGCGTTCGGCGGCGACAGCGGCCTGCTGCCGACGCTTCCGCCGGGACGCCTCCGGGTCGCCGAGTCGCTGCCGGGCTGCATCCAGGAGCGGCAGGTCGGCCACCGTCCAGGCCCGGGCGTCCCCGCGCTGCAGTGCCCGGACGTCGTCCCGGCTGAGCCAGGGGGAGCACGTCCGCAGGTAGGCGGGCACCGACCACAGGTCTCCGACGAGGTCAGCCGCGTCGAGCAGCGGCCACGCCCGGTTGAAGGTCGTGACCAGCTCCTCGTTCTGCTGCAGCGACGTCCTGAGCAGGTCATCCGGTTCGTCGCCGTCGCGCTTGTCCACCTGGATCGTGAGCAGCTCCTCCCAGACCTGGTCGCGAGCCTCGTTGTGCGGGGTACCGGGGTCCGGTCCTTCGAAGGCATCGGCCCAGTCGTCGGCGCTCAGCCAGATGTCCGACGAGTCGGTCTCGACCGTCATCCCCTTGGGAGGCGGCTCCTCGTAGAACCGGACGGCCGTCTCGATCGCCGCCACCAGGTCCGCGGACGACTTCAGGAGGGCTACGTGCGGGTCGGTCTCGACCGCTGCCGCGGCGCCCTCGGCAACGAGGTCCCGCAGGGTGCAGATTTGCACGCCCTCCTCGCCGAGGCTGGGGAGGACGTCGGCGACGTAGGCCAGGTAGGGCTGGTGCGGACCGACGAACAGCACGCCGCACCGGTGGTGACCGAGGCGAGGGTCGGAGTAGAGGAGGTAGGCGGTGCGGTGCAGCGCGACGACCGTCTTCCCCGTACCCGGGCCGCCGTCGACGACGAGAGCGCCGCGGGATCCCTCGCGGATGATGGCGTCCTGGTCGGCCTGGATGGTGCCGAGCACGTCCCGCATCCGGGGCGACCGGTCGCTGCCCAGGCTGGCGATGAAGGCGGACTGATCGTCCAGCGCGGCGTGCCCCCCGAACCCGTCCGAGGTGAAAACCTCGTCCCAGTAGTCGCTGATCCGCCCGCGGGTCCAGCGATACCTGCGGCGGCTCGCCAGACCCATCGGGTTGGCGTGGGTCGCTCCGAAGAACGGCTCAGCCGCGGGGGAGCGCCAGTCGACCAGCAGCTGGCGACCCGCGCTGTCCGTGAGGCCGAGTCGTCCGACGTACACGGGCTTGGGGTCGTCTGCGCCGACGATGTGTCCCAGGCACAGATCCACACCGAAGCGACGCAGGGTGCGCAGGCGAGTAGAGAGCCGGTGGACCTCCATGTCCCGGTCCATCGCCGCCTGGCCAATGCCGCCGGGGGCCTTGCGCTCGGCATCGAGGCGGCCGGACAGGTCGGCGATCGACTGCTCGAGGCTCTCCGCGATGGCCGCGAAGTGCTGCTCGTCGCCGGCGATCAGCGTCGGGTCGGCCTTGGCGGTGAGGTGGTCGGAAAGGTCGAACGCGCTGGCAGTCGGAGGGTTCACGTCATCAGCTCCGATCTGAGGTTCGTGACTTCGCATCGCAATGTCGGCGCTCACGAGCGCGGCTGGGCTCTGCCGTGTCCGGCGGCGCGCAAGCCGCACCTCCGCGCCGAGCGCCCGTAACCGCACCGCGAGTTCCACCATCGGTTCGACGTCCCCGCGGGACCCATACATCGACGACAACACACCCATGTCGCGACTCCCATGTCCGCAGGTTCTGGCCTCGGCCGGCGATCTTGCGCCGCGACCGGGGTCTTGCCGCAAGCCCCCCGGTGCGCTATAAGTTGAGAGTGAAGAGGTGGGTGCTCTCCTTTCCCTGTTGTTGTCCGTTGTAGAAGGACCACCTCCTCGCGAAGGGGCGCCGCGCCGCGTACAGCGGTGCCGCCGGCCCGGGAGGGTCTCCCACCTGCCTCGTGCGGCGGTGGTGAGGCGTGCTATCTGCGGTCTGACCGAGCCAGTCGCTTTGTCGCAGCCGACGGTCTCGCACCGCGTGGAGGTGCTGGTCCACGCCGGGCTGGGCGCAGTCCTCGCAGGTGTCGGCGGCCCCGACATCCGCCCTGAAGCACCCGCAACCTCGGCAGGTGGCTGGATCCTTGCGGTCCAGACTGAGCCTGCGGGCGTTGACCTGTCCTCGGTCAGTCCACAGCAATTCCAGGAAGCCCCCGACACGCCCAACGCCGGCGAACGGCAAAGGCGCTGGTCAAACGCGATATCAGCGAACAGTTGGACGTGTCAGGAAACGCTGGAATTGTCCCCGGCGTACAGGCCGACCCGTCCGTCGTCCCACGCCTCGGCCAGGGGGGCCAGGTCCGTCGGCTGGCCGCAACCGTCGGCTGCCCCCACGATCGATCCTGTGGGGGCTGTTGCATTGCTGGGCTTGCTCGTGGTGGGGGTCGTGGTCCTGACGCCGGTCGCCGACCGGATCGGTGTCCCGCAGCCGGTGCTGTTGACCATCTACGGGCTGGCGCTCGGCCTCGTTCCCGGAGTTCCCTCACCCGACCTGCCGCCAGATCTGATTCTGCCCTTGGTGTTGCCACCGCTGCTGTTCGCCGCCACGCAGACCACCTCGATCCGTGAGTTGCGGACGGCCGCGCGGCCGATCCTCGGTCTTGCCGTGGGGCTCACCCTCGCCACCGCGGCGCTCGTCACCGTGGTGGGGCACGCGCTGGGGCTGCCCTGGGCAGTGGCCGCCGTGCTCGGCGGCATTGCCGCCCCGCCGGACCCGGTGGCGGCAAGCGCGGTGGCGAGCCGACTGCACCTGCCTCCCCGACTGGTCACCCTCCTCGAGGGCGAGGGTCAGTTCAACGACGCCACGGCGCTGGTCATCTACCAGCTCGCGGTGATGGCCGTGGTCGCCGGCGGAGTCACGGTGGCCCAGGTCGGTCTCGGTCTGGTCATCGCCGTCCTCGGGGGGAGCGCTCTGGGACTGGCCGGTGGCTGGCTGGCCCGCCGGGCGCTGGGCCTGCTGCACGATCCGTCAGCGGAGACGACAGTGACTGTCGCGGTGCCCTTCGCGCTCTACCTGGTGGCCGAGGAGGTCGGCGCCTCCGGCGTTCTGGCAGTGCTGGTCGCCGGGCTCTTTCTGCGTGCCACGGTCTCCCGGGAGGTCACCTCGGCGGGATGGCTGCTCGGACGCTCGGTGTGGCAGTACGTGGAGTTCGCCGTCAGCGGTCTGCTGTTCGCCTTCCTCGGTGTCGAGCTGACCAGCGTGCTGGGCTCCACGTCGCTGCTCGACGACGGCCGCACCCTGGCGGTGACCGGCGCCGTCATCGGGGTGTTGGTCGTGGCCCGGGCGGCGGCGATGTTCACCGCCTCCGGGCTGGCCGGACGTCGGGCCCGGCGCAGCGGCTCGGGCACGCCGTACGGCTGGCGGGAGTCCGCGGTCGCCTCGTGGGCCGGGATGCGGGGCGTGGTGACGGTCGCGACCGCCCTGGCGCTACCGCAGACCGTGGACGGCGGGGCCCCATTCCCCGCGCGCAACGAGGTCGTCGTCGTCGCCCTCCTGGTCGTCATCGTCACCCTTGTCCTGCAGGGGCTGACGCTCGCGCCGCTGATCCGCAGGCTGGGGGTGGCCAGCGACGCGGACGTCCAGGTCGACGTCCGCCGGTTGCACCGGCTGGTGGCCGAGGCGGCACTGGCGCATCTCCGAGGAGTCGATGACGTGCCCTCGGAGGTGCGCAACGCCGTGGTGCAGCAGTACGAGAGCCGATTGGGATACCGCAGACAGGTGGACGGCCTCGTCGACGGTGACGTCGGTGGCGCGCAGGCCGGCCCGCAGCTGCGGAACCTGCTGGCCCAGGCGACCGAGGCGGAACGGGACGCGGTCCTGCAGGCCCGGCGCAGCGGTGACATCAGTCCCGCCGCGGCCGACGAGGTGCTGTTCGACGTCGAGGCCAGGGCGCTCCGCTACGACTCCTGAACGCGAGCAGCTCCGGGATCAGGACGGCGGGGCGGTGGTGGGAGTCAGCAGGGACGCGTAGTCCGCCGATGCGAGGGGCTGCGACGTCAGCTGTCCCGACGGCAGCGGAGCGTCGACCCGCTGGCCGGACCGGGTCAGCAGCACCGCCTCGATCCCCGGCAGGCTGGTCGCGGTGAGCACGATCTGCCCGACCGCCCGCTTGCTCTCCTCGCCGGTCGGCGCGTCGGCGCTGCCTCCCAGGTCGATGGTCACGGTGGTCCCGGTCAGCTCGTCCGCCGACAACGTCGTGTCCGGGTGCAGCGCCGTCGACAGCTGGTCGGTCAACTCGGTCGCCGTCGGACCGGAGGCCAGGTCGGCGAGCAGCTCGTCGAGCCGCTCACCCAGCGTCCCGCCGGCCAGGTCCCGGCCGCGGGGTACCAGCGCACCGTCGTCGCCGATCAGGTAGACGCGCGGCTGGTCGAGCCGGGTGGGTGAGGTCGGCGTGGCGCTGGCCGACGAGGTCGGCGACGCGAGGCCGTAGGGCACGTCAGCGGCGGCGATGGGCTCCGGCGCACCGCCGGTCGGCACGCTGCAGCCGGCTGTCAGGGCGGCCAGCGTGAGCACCGTGCCCACCAGGCGCCTCCGGCGGACGGCGGTCATCGGGACGCCCGGGGGATCGACAGGGTGAAGCGTGCCCCGCCGGCCGGGTTGGCGGAGCACCAGGCGACACCGCCGTGCCGGGTGGCGGTCTCCTCGACGATGGACAGGCCCAGCCCCGCCCCGGGCGAGGACCGGCGCGCCGCCCCCGCACCCCGGGAGAACCGCTCGAAGACCCGCTCGCGCTCGGCCGGTGGCACCCCGGGGCCGACGTCGTCCACGAGCACCACGACCGAGCCGTCCCGCTGCTCCACCCGGACGCCGGACACCCCACCGGCATGCCGGTCGGCGTTGTCGAGCAGGTTGGTGACCGCCCGCTCGAGCCGGATCTTGTCGCCACGGACGGTCGTCTCCGCGTCGGGACCGGCCTGCAGCAGGTCATCGACACATCCCCGCCGCAACAGCACCTCCCGGACCAGCGCCGACAGCGACACGGGCTCCGCGGACTCCTCCAGCGGGGCGCCGTCGACCCGGGCCAGCTCCAGCAGGTCATCGAGCATGTGCCGGAAACGCCCCAGCTCGCCCTCCACGAGGGCCAGCGCCTGCTGTCCCCGCGCCGACAGCTCCTCCCGGCGGGCACCCAGCACCTCGACGCTGGTGACCAGGCTGGTGAGCGGACTGCGCAACTCGTGGCTGACGTCGCCCACGAAGCGGGCGTCCCGGTCGATTCGGGACGCCAACGCGTCGACCATGCTGTTGAAGCTGGCGACGATGGCGAGCAGGTCCGGGTCCTCGGTGGGCGGCAACCGGATCCCGAGCTCGCCGCCGGCGATCCGCGTCGCGGCACCGGCCACCTGCTCCAGCGGCTGCACGACCCGCCGGCTGGCCCAGGCCCCGAATAGCGCACCGGCGGCCGTGGCGGTCAGTGCGCCCGCGCCGAGCACGGCCGCCAGGGTGCGGAGCACGGCCTGCAGCTCCACCAGCGGGGCCACCTCGTAGAACTGCACGCCGGCAGCCACGATCGGCACTCCGACCACCAGATGCGGACCGGTCGGCGTGCTGATCCGGGCGGTGCCGGCCGCCCCCGCCACCACCAGGTCCTGCAACTCGCCGGGGACGTCCCGCGCGCCGACGTCCAGCCGCGAGGAGTACCAGGAGCCCCCGCTGCGGACGACGACGTCGAAACCCCCGGAGGGGACGAGGTCGCTCAGCTCGTCACCCACCTGGCTCCCCGCCGTGGACAACCGGCTGGCCAGGACGTTCGCATCGGTGAACGCCTGGCGGGTCACCGAACTCTCCCGCTGGTCCAGCAGGTAGCCGCGGGCGAGTGAGAACGTGGTCGCCACCAGGACCGCGGAGACCAGCAGCGCCCCGACGGCGAAGGCCACCACGATCCGCGCCCGCAGCCGCCGTGGCGCGAGCGCCAGCCTCACTGCGGGTCCAGCCGGTAACCCAGGCCCCGGACGGTCACCACCAGCCGGGGCGCGCTGGGATCCCGCTCGACCTTGGTGCGCAGCCGGCGGACGTGCACGTCCACCAGGCGCTCGTCGCCGAAGAACCCGTGCTCCCACACCCGCTCCAGCAGCGCCTGCCGGCTCAGCACGCGCCCGGTGGAGGCGGCCAGCTCGCACAGCAGCCGGAACTCCGTGAGCGTCAGGTGCACCTGCTGGTCCCCCCGGTGGACGGAGCCACGCTCCGGCCGCAGGACGAGGTTGCCAGCCATGTCGTGGTCGAGGACGACCTCCTGCGGCCGCTCGTCCGGGCCGCCACCGGCACCGGCCCGGCGGCGCAGTGCCCGCAGCCGCGCGGTGATCTCCTTCACCTGGAACGGCTTGGTGACGTAGTCGTCAGCGCCGGCCTCCAGGGCCGCGACGATGTCGTGCGTGTCCGCCCGGGCACTGACGACCACGATCGGAAGGTCGTGGGCTCGACGGACCTCACGGATGACCGCGAAGCCGTCCATCGCGCCGAGCATCAGGTCGACGACCATCAGGTCCGGAACGGCGGCAGCCACCTGCCGGCACGCGTCCTCGCCGCTGGCCGCCTCGGCGACCTCGTAGCCCTCGTCCTCTAGCGCCCAACGCAACGGGGTGCGGATGTGGTCGTCGTCCTCGACCAGGAGCAGGCGCGGCGACACCCGACCCATGCTGCCATCTGGGGCACGTCCGACCGCGCCGTCCAGCAAGCCGTCACGCGATCGCAAAGCGACGGCGGGTTGTTCGCAAGGTCCGCCGACGACTCTCGTTCCCAGAGGGACCGACCACGGATGAGCTGCAGAGGAGTGTCGCCGATGACCATCACCGCCATCGGCCGGCCGCCGGCCACGCCCGATGCCTCCCAGCCCAAGAACGACGGGCACGTGGTGATCCGGCTGACCGAGGCGTTGCTCGCCGACGGCCTGGCCGACCTGCGGTGGCTCCTGCACGACGCGCTGCTGGCCGGGGCGCGCCGGCTCGTCGTGGACCTGACCGATGTCCGGCAGCTGTCCAGCAGCGCGGTCGCGAGCCTCCTCTGGGCGCACCGGACCTGCCGGGCGCGCGGTGGCGCCGTCGTCCTGCGCGGCGTGAACCGGCGCACCGAGGGCCTGCTGCACCGCACGGGACTGTGGCGGGTCCTGCACCTGGAGGACAGGCCGGGGCACGCAGCGAGCTGAACCGCCCGGCCCCGAGCCGGACCGCCGGGGGGCAGGGGCGTCCGGAGGGCGGGCGGCCTGGTTCAGACGCTGCTCGCCACCTCCGCGGGGGCGTTCCGCAGCAGCAGCTCGTCGCCGGCGGCGGCCATGCGGCTGCGCAGGTTCTGCAGGACGTGCAGGCCGACGTCGTCGGCGGCCTGCACGTCGGCCAGGTCCAGGACGACCGTCGAGTGGCCGAGTCGGCGCAGACCCTCGACGGTGCCACGGAGCAGATCGGCGCCCTGGGGTGTCAGGTGCCCACTGACCCTGACCTTTCCGGTCCGCCCGTCGATCACCTCGCTCAGCGCGGGTCCTGCTGCCGGGTGCTGCGAGCGGGTGGGGATCACGTCGTCCTCCGGACTGTCGGTGTCGTGCTGGGTGATCGGGATGGGGTCGGGCTCCTGTCGGAGGCGATGTCCTCTGCCACCGAGCGTGGCAGCCGGTGGCGCCGGGGGACAGCGAACGGCGGAACTGTCACGGACCCGTCACATCTGCATCTGAGGGCCTCGCCTTCCCGCGCCACGTTCCGGATCGTCATCCAATCTGGTCGATCGCCGATCACGCAGGGTGCGGACGCGTCCGCGCATCGTGCATGACAAGGCGTCTCGGCGGGATCTCACACGACAGGGCACGGAATTCGGTTCGCTTTCGGCCCGGATCCTGCACACACTGGGTCACGGCCGATCTGGTCCCGTCTCGCCGTGAGACTCGTCCTGCACCCCGATGAACCGAACCGGTGGGGCAGGCCGAACCACAGGGCGTCAGGCGCCACACCGGCACAACCGGCACAACAGGCTCGAGCGGGCAGACGACGACGTTCCCGGCGAGCCACCCGCGGCAGGCATCGAGGCCACCCGCGACGTCCGTACACCTGGCTCGGCGCACGGACGCCTGCTCTCTGCCGACGACGCGGAGACGGCGACTCCTGCCCGCCCCGCACCGAGAGGCTCCCCCCGTGACACCTGCCCCTGGACCTGTCCTCGTGGTCGCCCTGGCGGCCGCCCGCCGCCGCGAGTCGACCTGGTGAGCCGACGCCTGCGCCTGACCCTGGTCGCCGTCGGCGCACTCGCCGTCGTCCTCGCCGCCCTGTCCGTCGGCCTGGTCATGGGTGGTGGAGGCGACCCGCGGGCCGACGGCGGCGCGGTCGGCCGCCCGCCGGCCAGCAGCTCGGGGGCGGAGTCGACCGCCATCCCGGGCGTGGCCCCCGGTGGTCTGGTGACCTACACCGCCGCCGAGGCAGGGACCGCCTTCCTCGACGGGTTCGTCGACCCGGACGGCCGCGTGGTCCGCACCGACCAGGGCGGGGACACCGTCAGCGAGGGGCAGGCCTACGCCATGCTCGTCGCGGTCGGCGTCGGTGACGACAAGACCTTCCGCGCGGTCTGGAACTGGACGGCGGAGAATCTGCAGCGCCCGGACGGGCTGCTGAGCTGGCGTTGGAACGACGGCTCGGTCCAGGACCGGTCCTCCGCGTCGGACGCCGACCTGGACGCCGCCCGCGCGCTGGTGCTGGCCGGCACGGCGTTCGGCGACCCCTCGTACACCGCGGACGGCGTGCGGCTGGGGAAGGCGGTGCTGGACCTGGAGACGGTGCAGACCGACGCCGGGCGAATCCTCGCCGCCGGTCAGTGGGCGATGACCGAGCCCTACGCCTACAACCCGAGCTACGCCTCCCCGGCGGCGAGCGCGGTGCTGGCCGCCGCCTCCGGTGACCCCCGGTGGGCCGAGCTGGACACGGGCAGCCGGACGGTGACCGCGACGCTGCTCGACCAGGCGCCGCTGCCGCCGGACTGGGCGCAGGTCCATGCCGACGGCCGGGTGGACGCCATGCCCGGCGCTCAGGGGCGGGGGCAGAGCGTTCGCTACGGCTACGACGCCGCGCGCACGCCCATCCGGTTCGCCGAGTCCTGCGACCCGGCCGATCGCGCCCTGGCCGCGGAGATGCTGGCACCGCTGGACCGCGGGGGCGACGCCGCGGAGCTGGACCTCGGAGGTGCGCCGATGGCCGAGACCGAGTCCGCCGTCGCGGCGGCCGGGCAGGCTGCCGCCGTCGCCGCCAGCGGGGACGTCGCCCGGGCGGCGGACGAGCTGGTCGACGCCGACCACCTGCCGCAGCTGACCCCGACCTACTACGGTGCGGCGTGGGCCGCGCTGGGGCGGTTCATGCTCACCGACGACGTACTCGGCGGCTGCCCTCCCGCGCCGGCGGCGCCGTGAGGCCGACCCCGGCCCTGGCTACCCGGCCGGGATCGGCCTGGCGGCTGCTGGTCCGGGAGCTGTCCGCCTTCGGGACGGTGGGCGGCGCCTGCTTCCTCCTGGACCTGGTCCTGTTCCAGGTGCTCTACGCCTCCGTCGGGCTCGGCGCGGTGACGTCGAAGCTCATCTCGACGCTGGTGTCGATGACCGTTGCGTACCTGGCGCACCGCTACTGGTCGTTCTCCTCCCGGGAGCGCAGCAGCGTGCGTCGGGAGTACCTGCTGTTCGTCGCGATCAACGGGGTCACCCTGCTGCTGAGCCTGGCCGTGGTCGGCATCGTCCGGCACCCCCTGGGCCAGGACAGCCCGCTGGTCCTGCAGGTGGCGAACGTCGCCTCGATCGCGGTGGGCACGGTCATCCGCTACCTGGGCTACCGCCGCTGGGTCTTCCCGGCCGCGGTGCCGCAGCCGGTCGGCGAACCGCTGGCGGAGCGCGTCCCCGAGCGCTGAGGCGCCCCTCACACAGACTGGTTGCGCGCGACACATCATGCGTGCGGTGCCCCCGTCCGGGGCATACCAGCGCGGTGACGTCACCCACCACGCGCCGGACGCAGCCCCCGGTGCCCACGCGCACGATCCTGGCCACGATCGGCCTGCTGGTAGCCACCGCGCTGCTGCTCTACGTGCTGCTCCAGACGCGGCAGATCCTCACGTGGTGCGTGGTCGGGGCCTTCTTCGCCATCGCCCTCGCCCCGGTCGTGGGCTGGGTGGAGCGGAAGGTCTTCCGCGGCAAGCGCCGGTCGCTGGCCACGCTGCTGGTGTTCCTGGTCGCCTTCCTGCTGTTCGCCGCGCTGATCACCGCCTTCGCCGTCCCGCTGGCGCAGGAGGGCACCAAGGTCGCCGGCCAGCTGCCCGGCCTGATCGACGACGCGCGCAACGGCCGCGGCCCGATCGGTGACCTGCTGGAGCGCACCAACGCACTGCAGTGGGTGCAGGACAACCAGGCCAAGATCAGCAACTTCGCGAGCGGCCTGACGTCGCCGGCCGCGGGTGTGCTGGGCGGCATCGCGACCGGCGTCACCGGTCTGGTCACGGTGATCGTGCTCGCCTACCTGATGGTGCTCGAGGGCCCGAAGATCGTCGACGGCACGCTCAACCTGTTCTCGCCCCCGACCAGCAAGCGACTGCACCGGGTCGCCACCGACTGCGCCAAGTCGGTCACCGGCTACCTGTCGGGCAACCTGCTGATCAGCGTCATCTGCGCGGTGCTGACCTACGCCGTCCTGAAGATCTCCGGCGTTCCGTTCGCCGGGCTGATCGCCCTGTTCGTGGGCATCGCCGACCTCGTCCCGCTGGTCGGCGCCACCATCGGCGGCATCGTGGCGGTCCTGGCCGGCTTCATCCATTCGGTGCCGGCCGGCATCGCCGTGCTGGTGTTCTTCGTGATCTATCAGCAGTTGGAGAACCACCTGCTGCAGCCGCTGGTCTTCGCCCGCACGGTGAAGGTGAACCCGCTGACGGTGATCATCGCGATTCTCGTCGGCGTCGAGCTCGTGGGGGTGCTCGGCGCGCTGCTCGCCATCCCGGCCGCCAGCATCATCCAGGTCATCGCCCGCGACGTCTGGGACCACCGGAGCGGTCGGCTCAAGGAGGAGCCCACGGTGGGGGAGGAGCGGGCCCCGGCGCTCGCCCCGCACGAACGCACGGACGGCGGCCTGTCGGCCGAGGCGCCCCCGACCTCCGGCGCCTCGGTCGCCGGCCGACCCGTCAGCTGAGTTCGGCGGCCACCAGCGGGATCAGCGTCAGGTGCGGCTTGTTCTGCACCAGCACGCCGAGGGACCACTTGTCGGTGAACAGCGCCAGCAGCTCCCCGTTGGCGCGCTGCATGATCTCGGCGCCGCGCGCCTGACCCAGCTCCGGCGCCGACGCCTCGTCGGTGATCCGGGCCAGGTGGTAGGGCAGCGGCTCCAGACTGATCTTCGCGCCGAACTCGTGCTCCATCCGGTGGCTGGCCACCTCGAACTGCATGGGCCCGACGACGGCGAACACCGGGGCCCCGTCGCCTCGGCGCTCGGAGGTCAGCACCTGCACCACGCCTTCGCCGGCCAAGGTGTCGATGCCCTTGCGGAACTGCTTGTACTTGCTGGTGTCGGCGACCCGGGCGACGGCGAAGTGCTCGGGGGCGAACGTCGTCACCGGGGGATAGCTGACCGGTTGCTCGGCGTAGAGGGTGTCGCCGACACCCAGCGCCGCGGCGTTGACCAGGCCCACGACGTCGCCGGGCCAGGCGGTTTCGATGGTCTCCCGGTCGCGGCCGAAGACCTGCTGGGCGTACTTGGTGGCGAAGGGCCGCCGGGTGCTGGCGTTGGTGACGACCATGCCGCGCTCGAAGGCGCCCGAGCAGACCCGGATGTAGGCGAGCCGATCGCGGTGCCCGGTGTCCATCCCGGCCTGCACCTTGAAGACGAAGGCGCTGAATGGGGCGTCCAGCGGGCGGGGCTCGCCCTCGACGTCGGGCCGGTCGGCCGGCGCGGGAGCCAGGTCGACCAGGGTGTCCAGCAGCTGGCCGACGCCGAAGTTGGAGACGGCGGAGGCGAACAGCACCGGCGTGCTGGCGCCGGCCAGGAAGAGCTCCTGGTCGTGCTGGGCGCCGGTCTCGGCGAGCAGTTCGGACTCCTCGACCGCGTGGGTCCAGGCGTCGCCCTCGCGGACGGCCGCCGCCTCGGCCGAGAAGACCTCTTCGGGGGCGATGGTCGCGCCGCCGGCCGTGCGGGTGAAGTGCCGGTAACTGCCGTCCCGGCGGTCGAGCACACCGCGGAAGTCCCCGGCGATGCCTACCGGCCAGGTGAGCGGCGTGGGCGTCAGGCCGGTGCGCTCACCGATCTCGTCCATCAGGGCGAGGGCGTCCAGGCCCGGGCGGTCCCACTTGTTGATCACGGTGATGATCGGGATTCCCCGGTGCTTGCAGACCGCGAACAGCTTCATGGTCTGCGTCTCGAGGCCCTTGGCGGCGTCGACGAGCATCACCGCGGCGTCGACGGCGGTGAGCACCCGGTAGGTGTCCTCGGAGAAGTCGGCGTGCCCGGGGGTGTCGAGCAGGTTGACCACGGCGTCGCGATAGGCGAACTGCAACGCGGCGGAGGTGATGGAGATGCCGCGGTCGCGCTCCATCTCCATCCAGTCGCTCACCGTGCCGCGGCGTCCGGCCTTGCCGTGCACGGCGCCGGCCTGCCCGATCACCCGGGCGTGCAGGGCCAGGGCTTCGGTGAGGGTGGACTTCCCGGCGTCGGGGTGGCTGATGACGGCGAAGGTGCGCCGCCGCGCCGCCTCGGTCAGCACCGCCGGGCGCTGCCCGCCCCGTGCCTCCTGGACCGCCACCGCACCGTGCTGCTCCTGCGTTCCGTCCACGCCGTTCCTCTCCTCTACGCCGAACCCGTGCAGCGAGCCGAAGAGGACCTGCGCCGAGACCCTCCGATGGTAGGCGTCCTGCCGCCGTCGGGGCCGGGGACGTGTCAGGGTGGCCGCCGTGTGCCCCTCCGGTCCGATGACGCCGTGCTGAGCGTCCTCGCAGGTGCGGTCGCTCTCCTCGGTCTGGGAGCCGGCGAGCTCATCGACCGGCTGGCTGGGCGCTTCCCCTGGCCCGCGGGCGCGGGGGTGGGCACGCTGCTCCGCCCGGGGGCGTCCGCCGTCCGGCGGCCGCTGCTCCCGGTCGGGACGGCGCTGCTCCTCGCGCTCGTCGCGCTCGGCCTCGGCCCGGTGCCCGAGCTCCCCGCTTTCCTGGTGTTCGCCGTGGTCGCGGTGTTGCTGACCGTCGTGGACCTGCGGCACCGCCTGCTGCCCGACCGGGTGGTGCTGCCTTCGCTCGCGCTGGGGGTGGTGCTGCTGAGCGCGGCAGCCGCGGGAACGGGGGGATGGGGGGATCTGGCCCGCGCAATCCTCGGGGCCGGAGTGCTGTTCGTAGTCTTTCTGGCCCTCGCCCTCGCCTCGCCCGGCGGCCTGGGCATGGGTGACGTGAAGCTCGCCGCCCTGCTCGGCCTGCATCTCGGCTGGCTGGGCTGGGGTGCCGTGCTCGCCGGCGCGGTGGCCGGCTTCGTCGTCCAGGCGGTGGTGGCGCTGGTCCTGCTGGCGGCCCGGCGGGTCCGGCGGGACACCGAACTGCCGTTCGGCCCGGCGATGCTGGTCGGCGCGGCCGTGGTGATGGCACTCGCGCTCTCCTGAGCAGAACGTCCGCGTCACCTGAACTCGTACAGAAAGTAAGTGCGCACGCACTCTCCGTACTCCAATGGTGGAACGCATGCCCCGGACGGGTGGAGTCGCTCAGGTTCGGCGCGCCGCCGCCCGATGGTCCCGGTGCAGCCGCACGGACGGGTCGACCGACCCGCACCAAGCCGGCACCGTCCCTCGGGAGCGTCTCGTGACCCAGCTCTACACGACCCTGTACACCCTCGTCTCCTTCGCCGGTGACCGGCTGAAGAAGGAGGAGAAGGGCGCGACCGCCGTCGAGTACGGCCTGATGGTCGGTCTGATCGCCGTCGTGATCATCGCCGCGGTGACCCTGCTCGGCACGCAGCTGAACGAGCTCTTCACCACGGTGACCGACAAGCTCGGCGGGACGCCCTGATCTGGCAGGTCTGAGTCCGATCACGGCTGCCTGGCGCGGCGGTCCCCACCGGGGGGCCGCCGCGCCGCTGCACACGGAGGGGGTGGGAACGGTGGGACGACGACTGCGCGACGAGCGCGGGGCGAGCGCGGTGGAGTTCGCGCTGATCGTGCCGCTCCTCGTCCTGCTCGTGTTGGGCATCGTCGAGTTCGGCCACGGCTTCCAGGTGCAGGGAACGCTGTCCGCGGCAGCCCGCGAGGGCGTGCGGGCCATGGCCCTGCAGAACGACCCGGCCGCCGCCCGCGCCGCGGTCCGCTACGCGGCCGACTCGCTCGACCCGCCGATCACCGACGCCCAGATTGCCATCACCCCGGGGGCCTGCCCCACGACCGGTGGCAGCACCAACGTGCGCGTGACCATCAACTATCCGATGCCCTACCTGACCGGCTTCTTCGGCACGGGTCTCGATCTCAGTGGAACGGGGGTCATGCGGTGCAACGGCTGACTTCCCGGCTTCCCCGCCGACTGTCCGGCCGGCTCCGCGAGGAGCGCGGCGCGGCAGCGATCGTGCTGTCCCTGCTGATGGTGCCGATGCTCGGCTTCGCCGCCATCGCCGTCGACATCGGCTCGCTCTACGCCGAGCGGGCCCAACTGCAGGTGGCTGCCGACGCCGCCGCCCTGGCCGTGGCGGCGGACTGCGCCCGCGGTGCCTGCGGCGACATGGTCGCCACCGCCTCCGCGCTGGTTGCGGCCAACGACGGCGGGGCCAGCGCCGCGCCGCCGGTGCTGCGGAGCAACCCGCTCAGCGTGACGGTGAACGGCCGCACCCCGGTCCAGCACTGGTTCGCCCCGGTCATCGGACACGACTCGACCGCGGTGTCCGCCTCGGCCACGGTCGCCTGGGGGGGCCCGGAGCAGGGCGTCGCCGTGTTGCCGCTGACCTTCTCCTGGTGCGAGTTCGCCCAGCAGACCGGCGGTGGCCTGCCCTCGGGCACGACCGTGCGCACCATCTACTTCACCAAGACCTCGGACACCGTGGGCTGCACCGGCCCGTCGAACAACGTCGTCCCCGGTGGGTTCGCCTACCTCGACACCCCGAGCAGGAAGTGTGAGGCGGCCAGCGCGCGGAACGCGCGGTCCTACTCCTCGACGGGCAACACCCCGCCGAGCACCTGCTCGCCGGACTACATCACCTCCTGGGTCGGCCGGACGGTGCTGCTACCGCTGTTCGACGAGTCCGGGGGGACGGGCGACAACGCCTGGTACCACGTCTTCGGGTACGCGGCGTTCCGGATCACCGGGTTCGCCTTCGGTGGCCAGTTCTCGACCAGCCCGAAGCCGTGCACCGGCAACGAGCGCTGCGTGAGCGGCTACTTCACCCGCCTCGTCGACTCCTCCGACGCCTTCTCCTACAGCCCCGACGCGCCGGACCTCGGCTCCTCGATCCTCCGACTGGTCCGATAGGGCGCCCCTGACATGAGACGTCGACTCCTGGCCGCGGTGGCGGCCCTCCTGCTGGCCGTCCTCGGGACGGTGGTGCTGCTGGCCTACGTCCGCGGCGCCGACAGCCGGGCGCTGGCCGGTGCCGAGCCGGTGGACGTGCTCGTCGTCGACCAGCTGGTCGCCGAGGGCACACCGGCCGAGGACCTGGCCGCATCGGTCCGCACCGAGCAGGTGCCAGCGAAGGCCGCGGTGGACGGCCGGGTCACCGACCTGGCCGACCTCGCCGGTCAGGTGGCCACTGCGGACCTGCAGCCCGGCGAGCAGCTGCTGGCCAGCCGCTTCGCCGCCCCGGACGCCCTGCAGACGCCGGGCACCGTGGCGGTCCCGGACGGCGCCGAGGAGGTGAGCGTCCTCCTCGATCCGCAACGCGCGGTGGGCGGGCGACTCGTCGCCGGCGACACCGTGGGCGTCTTCGTCTCACTGGACGAACCGGCGACCACGCACGTGATCCTGCACCGGGTGGTCGTCACGCAGGTCCAGGGCGCGCCCGCGCCGGCCGACACCGGCGAGGAGGGCGCGACACAGACCGCGTCGGCGGGCAGCCCGGCACCCACTGGCAGCCTGATGGTCACCCTCGCGGTCACCGCCGAACAGGTCGAGGGCGTCGTCTTCGGCGCCGAGCACGGCACCCTCTGGCTTTCCCTCGAGACCGACGGCAGCGACGTCGACGGCACCGAGGTCATCACCCCCGACACCGTGTACGGAAAGGACTACGCGTGAATGCGAGGCGCTTGACAGCACGGCGCAGCCGTTCCGCTCCTGCACCGGAGGTCGGATCATGAGCCGCGTCGTGCTCGCGGCCGCCGGGGACGACCTCGGCCGGCGGGTGACCGCCGCCGCCGACGGCGACGTGCACGTGCTGCCGGCCGGTCGGCTGCCCGGGGATCCCGCCCGGCTGTTCGAGCAGCTGGTGGACGGCGAACTGCCCGAGGTGCTGGTGATCGGCCCGGAGGCGGCCGCGGCCGAGGTGCTCGGCCTGGCCGCCCGGCTGGACGTGCAGTGCCCCGGCATCAGCGTGGTGCTGCTCGCCCGGCCCGAGCCGGAACTCTGCCAGGCGGCCATGCGCGCCGGCATCCGAGACCTGCTCGACCCCGGTGCCGACGTGGACGAGATCCGCGCTGCGCTCGACCGGGCCGCGCACGCGGCGGCCGGACGCCGTCGGGTGCTTCGCCCGGCCGACGACACCTCCCGCTACACCGGCCGGGTGATCACCGTCGCCTCGCCCAAGGGCGGGGTCGGCAAGACGACGATCGCGACCAACCTGGCGGTCGGGCTGACCTCATCCGCGCCGCAGTCCACGGTGCTCGTCGACCTGGACGTGCAGTTCGGTGACGTCGCCTCGGCCCTCGGGCTGGTTCCGGAGTACACGCTGCCCGACGCCGTCCACGGCCCGGCCAGCCAGGACACGATGGTGCTCAAGACCTTCCTGACCCAGCACCCCAGTGGCCTGTACGCCGTCTGCGGGTCGGAGTCGCCGGCCGCCGGGGACACCGTCACCGGCGAGGACGTCAGCCGGCTGCTCGCCTCGCTGGCCCGCGAGTTCCGCTACGTCGTCGTGGACACCGCGCCGGGCCTGTCGGAGCAGACGCTCGCCGCGCTGGACCGGGCCACCGACGTGGTCATGCTCAGCAGCATGGACGTGCCCGGTGTCCGCGGGCTGCGCAAGGAGCTCGACGTCCTCCGCGAGCTCTGCATGATCCCGGCCGGCCGGCACGTCGTGATGAACTTCGCCGACCCCAAGGGCGGGCTGTCGGTGCGGGACGTCGAGACGGCGATCGGTACCGGCGTGGACGTCGTCCTGCCGCGTTCCTCGGCGGTGCCGCCCTCGACCAACCAGGGCGTCCCGCTGCTGGAGAACGGCGGCCGCGACCCGATGACCAGGGAGCTGCGCCGGCTCGTCTCGCGGTTCGCCGCCACCCCTCTGGTCGGCTCCAGCCGGTACCGGGCCAAGCACCGGGCGGCCTCCTGATGGACCTCGCCACCCGACTGGGCGCGGCCCGCGGGCTGCCGGTCGCCGCCCCCGTCGCGTCCCCTCCGCCGGTTCCCGGCCCGGCCCGGCCCGCCGCGCCCGCCCCCGGGCCGCCCACCGACGCGCTGAGCCGGCTCAAGGACCGCGTCGGCAAGGCGCTGTTCGAGCGCATGGGCAACCGGATGAACGACCCGAGCCTGAGCGAGGAGGCGCTGCGGACCATCGTGCTCGGCGAGCTGGACGAGGTCGTCGAGGCCGAGAACGTGCCGCTCAGCTCCGAGGAGCGGCAGCGGCTGACGGCGGAACTCGCCGACGACGTCCTCGGCTTCGGCCCGCTGCAGCGGTTGCTCGACGACCCGACGGTCACCGAGATCATAGCCAACGGCCCGGACGCCATCTACGTGGAGCAGAACGGCAAGCTGACCCGCACAAGCTCGCGCTTCACCTCCGAGGAGCACCTGCGGCGGGTCATCGACCGGATCGTCTCCCGGGTGGGCCGGCGCATCGACGAGTCCTCCCCGCTGGTGGACGCCCGCCTGGCCGACGGGTCCCGGGTGAACGCGATCATCCCGCCGCTTGCCTTCAGCGGCTCGACCCTGACCATCCGGAAGTTCGCCAAGGACCCCTTCGGCGTCGACGACCTCATCGGTTTCGGCACGCTGTCGTCGGAGATGGCCGAGCTGCTGCAGGCCTGCGTCGAGGCCCGGCTCAACGTCATCGTCTCCGGCGGCACGGGCACGGGGAAGACCACGCTCGACATCTGTACGCTGTGGCATACTTTGAGTTGTGACTGCAGCCGCCATCCGAGCCGTCTCGAAGGGTGCTGCGCGGGCCGGCTGCGCCGCCGGCGTCGATACGGTCCGGGCCGCCGTCTACTGCCGGATCTCCGATGACCGCCGTGGGCTGGGTTTGGGGGTGGCCCGGCAGCGGCAGGACTGCACCGAGCTGGCCGGCCGCAACGGCTGGCAGGTCGTCGCCACCTTCGTCGACAACGACGTCTCCGCCTACTCCGGCAAGCCGCGGCTGCAGTACGCCGCGCTGATGCAGGCGGTGGCGGCCGGTGGGGTGGACGTGATCGTGGCGTGGGATCCGGATCGGCTGCACCGCTCGCCTGCCGAGCTCGAAGACTTCATTGCCGCGGTGGAGCGGGCCGGGGTGGGCGTGGTCACGGTGCAGGCGGGGCAGTGGGACCTGTCCACGGCGTCAGGGAAGCTGGTCGCCCGGATGCTGGGGTCGATCGCCCGCCACGAATCCGATCACAAGTCCGAGAGGGTGAGACGGTCCTTGGAACAGAACGCCACCGCCGGCCGGTCACACGGCCGCATTGCCTACGGCTGGAGGCGGGAACCCGGCCCCGATGGCACGGTGCGCGAGGTGATCGTGCCGGAGCAGGCCGCGGTGATTCGGCGCATCGCTGATGGGCTGCTGGCCGGGGAGTCGCTGCGGTCGATCACCGCCGGGCTCAACGCCGAGGGGGTGCCCTCGCCGATGGGCAAGCCCTGGCACAAGCAGATGGTGCGGGCGCTGGTGCTGCGGGAGCGTAACGCCGGGCTGCGGGTGCACCGTGGGCAGGTGGTGGGCGACGGGGCGTGGGAGGCGATTCTGGACCGCGGGCAGTGGGAGCAGCTGCGGGCTGTGCTCTCCGACCCGGCCCGCAAAACCGGCGTTGGTACGGCCGCCAAACACCTGCTATCCGGGATCGCCCGCTGCGGAGTGTGCGGGGCCACCCTGCGGGTGGCGCACAACCGCCGGGTGCCGTCCTACCGCTGCTCCGAACACGGCTGCGTCATTCGTCGTCGGCAGGATTTGGATGAGCTGGTCACCGCCGTGGTGGTGCAGCGGCTGGCCCGCCCGGATGCCGCCGGGCTGTTCACCACCGGCGACACCCCGGACCGGCGGGCGGCGCTGGCCGAGGCCGAGCAGCTGCGCGCCCGCCTCGATCACGCCGCCGACCAGTACGCCGAGGGCAGCATCGACGGCCGCCAGCTCGAGCGGATCACCGCCCGGCTGCGCCCGCAGTTGGCCCAGGCGGAGAAGCGGATGCGGACGGTGGACTCCGCGCCGCTGCTTGACGGCCTGGCCGGCGCCCCTGATGTCGGTGCCGTGTGGGATCAGCTGCCGCTGAGCCGCCGCCGTGCGGTGGTGGCGCTGCTGCTGGACATGCGGGTGCACCGCACCCGGCAGGGTGCCCGCACGTTCGACCCGGCGGCGGTCGAGCTTATTTGGAGGCAGGCCTGAGGCATGAGCCGTCGACGAATAGAAGCGTCGTGAGAGCTTCCGGTTCCCAGGAACCAATCGTTCGGATCATGGACGGCCGGCAGGTGGTCGCCGTGTTCCATCACGTGGCGGATCGGTGGAGCGAGCGCCTAGCGATGTCCAAGGCGCAGTCCCGGTTCTTACAGCGGCGGGCCGAGAAGCTGAGCGACCTGTCGTACGAGGAGCAGACGGCGATCTACTCCAGAGACGACAGCGGGCACACGGGACAGGGTAAAGGCCACCGGGTTCAGCTGATCAACAACAAGCCGTTCGGTAAGGCCTATCGCCCCGAGTGGAACGGGGTTCCCCTCCGGGACATCCCCGGCTACCGGGAGGTCTACCGGCTAGGTCGCTACACGTTCGGGGCCGACACGCTCTTCCGCATGTTGGACGGCCTGTCAGATCGCGGCATCACCGAGATCCGAGGATGTCCCGCGTTCCGTGGAACTTCGGTAGCGGCCCGTTGATCAACTAGGCGGCGTTGCTGACGGGCCCATCATGCGCGGCGGGTACGACAGTTGCAGCGGTGGCCTGCTCGAGGGCGGTGCGTAGCGCCGGCAGGTGCAGGTGGCCGTTGACGCGGCGGAATTGCTTGCCTGCCTCGATCATCCCGGCGGCGCACCAGCGCAGCGCCATCTGCCCGTCGCGCCAGCGCTTGACGTTGGTCGAGTGCTGGCGGCAGATGGAGATCATCGACTCGATCATGTTCGTGGAGCGCATCGATCGGGCCAGTGTGGGCGGTAGGTCCAGGCGCAGCACGGTCAGTG
>NZ_FNOZ01000158.1 GCF_900107175.1 Modestobacter sp. DSM 44400
CCCGACGCCCGGGACCGCAGATTCTGGGCGAGTGGATGGCGCCGGTACTGAACGTCCCGACCCCGAGGTCCCTGAGCGGGCCCGGCGGCGGACGTTCACCGCGAAGTACAAGCTGGAGGTGCTCGCGGCCTACGACGCTGCGCCCGACGGCGAGAAGGGCACGCTGCTGCGCCGGGAAGGCCTGTACTCCAGTCACCTCGTGGACTGGCGTCGCGCTCGTGACGCCGTCGCCCTGGCCGGGCTGACCAAGCCCCGCGGCAGACCGCGACGCGACCCGCAGCAGGAGAAGATCACCCGACTGGAACAGGACAAACGCCAGCTGGAGCAGGAGTTGGCCAAGGCCCGCTTCGTGGTGGACGTGCAAGCAAAACTGCACGCGCTCTTGCAGACCATCTCCGAGAGCGCGGACACCGAGCCGAAGTCGACGCCGTGACCGATAAGGCGATCGCCACCCTCACCGAACGGGTTGGTGTCCGGGCGGCGTGCGAGGCGGTCGGCGCCGCGCAGGCCGGCTACTACCGCCGTCACCGCACCAGTCCGGCATCGGCCCGGCCGACGCCGATCCCCCACCGGGACCGGGTGCAGCCCCGCGCCCTCTCGCCAGAGGAACGACAGGCGATCCTCGACGTGCTGCACAGCGACCGGTTCGCCGATCTGGCACCAGCCGAGGCGTGGCGATCCTGCTCGACGAGGGCGTCTACTTGGGCTCGCAGTCCACCTTCTACCGGCTGCTGCGCGCCGCGAGCGGAACCCGCGAGCGACGACGGCAGGCCACCCACCCGGCGGCGGTGAAACCCGAACCGGCCGCGACCGGGCCGAACCAGGTGTACTCGTGGGACATCACGAAACTGCACGGACCGGCGAAGTGGACCTACTACTACCTCTACGTGATCTTGGACATCTACTCCCGTTACGCCGTCGGTTGGATGCTGGCCACCCGCGAGTCCGCGGCGCTGGCCGAGAAGCTGATCGCCGACACCTGCGCCAAGCAGGGCATCGAGCGAGGCCAGTTGACCGTCCACGCCGACCGGGGCTCCTCGATGGCCTCCAAGCCGGTCGCGTTCCTACTCGCCGACCTCGGCGTCACCCAGTCCCATTCACGCCCGCACGTGTCCAACGACAACCCGTTCTCCGAGGCCCATTTCAAGACCCTGAAATATCGGCCCGACTTCCCCGGCAGGTTCGACTCGATCGAGGCCGCCCGAGCCCACTGCCAGCGCTTCTTCACCTGGTACAACGATGAGCATCGTCACGGCGGCCTGGGACTCCACACGCCGGCTGACGTCCACCACGAACTTGCCCACGCCGTCCGTGAACAGCGCGTGATCGTCCTGTCCGCTGCCTACAACGCGCACCCCGAGCGGTTCATCAACAAACTGCCCGAGCCGCCGAAGATCCCCACCAACTCCTGGATCAACCCGCCCGACGAGACGGAGGCCGCCGCTCAGCAATAGCCGCGAGACGGTGCCTCAGACAGGTTGACAAGTTCCGCGGTG
>NZ_FNOZ01000043.1 GCF_900107175.1 Modestobacter sp. DSM 44400
GGCCATCGTGCGCCGCGGTCTTCGCGCCCGTGCCCGAGGGGAGGAACGGGCCTGTCCCGCCCGCGGCGGCCGTCGTCCGCCGGCGGAGCAGCCCGCCGATCCGCTGTGGCGCGCCCGCGAGCCCGGTGGGTGCGAACACCACCATGAGCACGATCAGCGAGCCGTACACGAGCTGTGCGTAGGACGCGTAGTCGACCAGCTCCTCGCGCACCGCGGTGAGGACCACCACGCCGACCAGCACACCGGTGAGGCTGAACCGCCCCCCGATGATGACCATGGCCAGGACCAAGAACATCGCGTCGATGTTGAACGACGCCGGGCTGACGTAGCGGACCAGCCCCGCATACAGCACCCCGGCCAGGCCACCGAAGAGCCCAGCCAGCGCGAAGGACAGCATCCGGGCCACCGGCACCTGGACGCCCGTGGAGGCCGCGGCCAGGTTGTCGTCCCGCATCGCGCGCAGCCGCCGGCCGAAGCGCGTGTAGACCACGAAGTACGCGAACGGCACAGCGAACAACAACACGACGAGCTCGAGGTAGTAGTACAGGAAGTAGCTGGACAGGTCGATCCCCGGCAACGGCGGGACCGGGAGGCCCAGCAGCCCCTCCGCCTGCCCGGTGATCGGGAGATTGCCGACCAGTGCCGTGAAGGCCAGGGCCAGTCCCAGCGTGACGATGCCGAGGTAGTGGGACTGCACGCGCAGCGCCGGGATGCCGATCACCAGGCTGGCGACGACCGTTCCGGCGACGGCCAGTACCGCGGCCGACCAGAAGTTCATCCCCGCATGCACCGTGAGGATCGCCGAGAGATAGGCCCCGACCCCGAAGAACGCCACCTGCGCCAGGTTGATCTGGCCGGCGATGCCCAGGGACAGGCACAGGCCCAGGGCCAGCAGCATGAAGATGATCGCGATGTCGATCACGTAGATGAGGTAGCCGTTGACCATGTACGGAATGGCGAGCGCGAGGACGGCGGCCAGGACGGCCGCGCCGGACCAGGACAGTCGTTTCATGCTCGACTCACCGTCTGCTCTCCGAAGATGCCCTGCGGGCGGACCACCACGATGACGGCAAAGACCAGGTAGACCACGACGTTCGCGTAGCCCTGAAACCACCCGGCTGCGAAGGCGTCGATCAGTCCGAACAGCACTCCGCCGAGGATCGCGCCGGGAATGTTGCCGAAGCCGCCGAGGATCGCTGCGGCGAAGCCCTTGATCCCGATCACGCCGCTGAGGGCCGGGCTCACGTAGAGCACCGGTCCGGCCATCCCGCCGGCGAGGGCAGCGAGGGCGGCTCCGATCGCGAAGGCCATGGCATTGCTGCGGCCGACCCGGATGCCGACCGCCGTCGCCGCCTCGTGGTCCATGGCCACTGCCTGCATGGCAGCGCCGGCCTTGGTGGCGCGGAGGAAGTACCACATGGCCGCGGCGGCGACCGCCGTGACAGCGATGATCACCAGGTCGTAGGGCCGTACGACGATCCCGCCGACGGTCACCGGATGCGGGAAGACCGGTGTGGGGACGGCCCGGCCGGTGGCTCCCCAGATGAGGATGACCAGCGCCTCCAGCACGATGCCGAAACCGATGGTCCCGATCAGCATGAGATCGACGTCCTTGGTCTCCAGCGGTCGCAGCACCCCCTCGATGACCAGTCCGATGGCCGCGGTCACCACGAGGGCGACCACCATCGCCAGCCAGAAGGGCAGGGACACGGTGAGGAAGAAGGTCGAGGCGATGTAGGCACCGACCATGACGACGCCGCCGTGCGCGAAGTTGACCAGCCCCATGGTGCGGTAGACGATCGAGAAACCCATGGCAACCAGCGCGTAGATGGCCCCGAAACTCAGGCCCCCGATGACTGTCTGCAGGAAGACCTGCATGTGTGCTCCTTGTCGAACCCGGTCGGCTGTGCCCAGCGACATGGTGGTGGCCCGCAGGCCGGACTGGCGGCCGGCGGCACACCGCCGCCGGCCGCTGGTCGTCAGCTGTCAGCCGGGACGACCTTGCCGCCCTGGACGATGCCGATCTGCGTCGAGCTCAGGCCGATGCCGTTCTCGTTGTAGGAGAAGTCACCCTGCAGGCCGGACATCTTCACGTCGCGAATGGCGTCGGCCAGCTTCTGGCCGGTGGCGCAGTCGCTGTTCTCCAGCGCCGCGATGATGATGTTGGCCCCGTCGTACGCTTTCGCGCCGTGTGCCTCAGGCACCTCGCCGAACGCCTTCTGGTAGGCGTCCGCGAAGGTCTGGGTCTCGTCGGTGGCGTCGTTGGACAGATACGGCGAGCTGACGATGGAGCCCTCGACGATGTCCTGGCCGGCGGTGTCGATGTACTGCTGTGTCCCGATGGGGGCCCCGCCGATGATGGTGGCGTTGATTCCGAGCTGCCTGGCCTACTTGGCGATCAGACCGGACTCCACCTCCTCTGCGCCGATGAACAGGGCGTCGGGGTTCTGCTGCCGGATCGACGTCAGCGCGGCGCTGAAGTCCTTCTGATCCGGAGTGACCACCTCGTCGGCCACCGGCGCGACGCCGAGGTCCTTCAGGGCGGCGAGGAAGGCATCGTGCTCCCCAGAGCCGTACGCCCCGTTGTTGGTGATCATCGCGATCTGCGAGAAGCCCTTGGTGCTGACCGCGTACTTCGCCAGCGTGGTGTCGAAGGTGGTGCTGGTGGGCGAGTTCAGGAACATGAAGGGGCTGCCGGTCGCCTCCAGCTTGGGTGACTGGCCCGACGTCATCTCCGGGAGCTGCGCCTGCCCGAGGATGGGGATCATCGCGAGACTCACGCCGCTGTTGGCACTCCCGAACACGGCGGTGAAGTCGCCGGTGGCCACCTTCTGCGCCAGGGTCGTGCCGGTGGTGGGGTCGCCCTGGTCGTCGAACTGGGTCAGCGTCAGCTTGCGACCGCACACACCGCCGTCCGCGTTCTGCTCGTCCACCGCCAGCTGCACGCCGTTGTGCTCCCAGTGGCCCAGTGAGCTGAACTGACCGCTCTGTGCGTCGATCACCGCGAAGTTGATCGGGCCCGCCTTCGTGCCATCCGCACTGTCGGAGCTGGAGGCGCCGGGTGCACTGCACCCGGTCGCCAGCAGGGCTGCCCCGAGGACGAGCGCGCCGGCCAGCCGGCGGTGGGGAGTGGTCGTTCGTCTCATTCTCAGTCTCATCTCGTGAGATCACGCTGCGACGTGATGGCGTTCGGGACGGGATTCCGACGGCTGCCGACGGGAGGCCGACGGCCTTTCCCACAACAGCCACCGCGGTCGGGGACCCAACCGGCTATGCCCTGCGTCACTCTGGGACCGGTTGCAGGTTCGTGTCAAGTACGCCCGCCGTGGCCGCAACCAAAGCGCAACCCAACGTGTGGACACCCGGACGTGTGCGCAGCTTGACAGCCACCTGCAACCGGTCTCAGAGTGACTCCTGACATGAAGCGAGAATCGGCAATGACGACCCTGGCTGACGTCGCCGCGAAGGCCGGCGTCTCGAAGTCCACCGTGTCCCGGGCGTTCTCGCGCCCGGAGTCCGTCCGGGCGGAGACCCGCGGACGGGTGCTGGCCACAGCCCATGAGCTCGCCTTCACGCCCAACAGAATCGCGCGGTCCCTCGCGATTGGTCGCACCGGCAGCATCGGGTTGTTCGTACCCGACATCGCCAACCCGTACTTCGGGCCGGTCATCAAGACCGTCCAGCGCAATGCCCGCCGGCACGACCTCACCGTGTTCACTGCCGACACCGACGAGCACGACGAGGACGAACACGCGCTGGCCCAGACGATGGCCCAACAGGCCGACGGGCTGCTCCTCTTCTCCCCGCGCATGTCCGAGGCCGCAATCCTGGACCTCACCGGGCGGCTTCCGGTCGTCGTGATCAACCGCGATATCCCCGGTGTGCCCGCGGTCGTCATCCCCTCCACCGACGGGATGACCCAGGCGGTCGAACATCTCGCGGCGCTCGGACACCGCCACATCGCCTACCTGTCGGGTCCCGCGACCACCTTTTCCAACCGTGCCCGCCGGGCTGCGGTCCTGGCTGCCACACAACGATTCGGTCTGCAGTTGACCCAACTGGGCCCCTTCGAGGCCGTCTTCACCGGAGGAATCCGAGCCGGCGACCTGCTGATCGCCAGCGGCGCGACGGCAGCCATCGCGTACAACGACCTGATCGCGCTGGGACTCATGCAGCGTCTCACCGAGCGCGGTCTACGCGTCGGCAACGACATCAGCGTCATCGGGTTCGACGACATCTGGCTGGCCCCGATGACCCAGCCGCCGCTGACCACGGTACGGGCGCCGGCAGCGGCCGCGGCCACCAGTGCACTGCGCATGCTCATAGACATCATGGACGGCAGGGCAGACGCCGATCGCCGTCCGACGCCGCTGGCATCGGAGCTGATGGTGCGACTCAGCACCGGCCCCGTAGCACGCTGAAACGACCCGCGAACGGATCCAGCGTCGTTCGGCTGAGCGCGATCCCGTGCCTCGGGCCGCGCAAACGGAGGTGGGGATACCGCTGGGCGGCCAGATCGAGCTGCTGGGCTACCCGCTCCCCATGGTGCTCGCCGAGAAGGTGGTCACCGCCGCCCAGCGCGGCACGGCGAGCACCCGCGGCCGGGACTTGGCCAACACCTACCTGCTGACCGCCTTCCACTGCGATCGGCGAGCCCACCCAGGTCGTCGTCGAAGAGCCCGGAGTAGACGTCCAGGGTCATCGCGGCGGAGGCGTGCCCACGCATCCGCTGGACCGCTTTGACGTCGGCGCCGCTGGCTACCAGGAGGCTCGCGACGGGTGTGCCGGAGCTCGTGTCGTCCCAGTTCAAGGGGCCGGCTCCTCCCCCACCGCGAACCCGTAGCGGCGCACTGCGTTGTCCACGAGGACGCGCTGCCGGACGGCGGGGTCGGGGATCCAGCGGTCCAGCCGTGACCGCACCTCGGCACCGTCGGGGGCCGGCAGCCGCAGGCCCACGTGCGGCCAGTCGCTGCCCCACAGCAGGTTCTGCGGGCGGCACTCGACCAGAGCACGGACGCGGGCGTCGATCGCGTCGACGTGCCGCCGCCACGTCCCGGCGACGTCGGCCGGATCGGTGCCGGGCCCGGCCGGCAGCAGCCGTTCCACACCCGACAACGTCACCCAGACCTGGTCGTCGGCGAGGAGTTCGAGGATCAGCTGCATGGCTGGGTCCTCCACGCCGACGTCGGAGGGCAGATGGCCCAGATGATCGAGGACGACCGGGACCGGGCAGCGCCGGATGGCGTCGCCGAGCCAGTCGGCGTGCCGGCGCAGGTCGCTCCAGACCTCCACATGCCAGCCCAAGGGAGCCACCATCTCGCCCACTTCGACGATGGCCTCCACCGGCACCCCGCCGGGGAAGCCGTCCTGGATGCGGGTGCCACGCACGCCGGCGGCGTGCATGGCCGCGAGCTCCTCGCCGGCTGTGCCCACCGGGACGCACGCCACCCCGCGCAGGTGGTCGGGACGGCGCCGCAGCGCGGCCAGGAGGCACCGGTGGTCGTCGCCGTAGGCGCTCGGCTGAACCAGGACGCCCCGGTCGCAGCCCACGGCGGCCAGGTGCACCGCGTGGTCGTCGACGTCGACCTGGGGCGGCTCGTAGGCAGCCCCACCCACCAACGGGGTGGTGGGGACGGCCTCGTCGGTGAAGACGTGGCAGTGGTTGTCGATGCCGGTCACCGGAACGGCTGCGGGGCTCATCTGTCGCCCTCCGCAGACCGCAGCTCGTCGAGCACCGGCAGCAGGTGCGTGCGGAAGAGCGGGTAGTTCTCCGCCATCGGAAAGTGCCCGATCCCCGGCATCGTGCCACCCCGTGCTCCGGGGATGGCCGCGATCGCCGCCGCGGTGTCCTCCGGGCTGCAGGCGTGGTCGTACTCGCCGGTGAAGAGGTGGACCGGGCACCGCGCCGTGTCGATCGTCCCCGCCACGTCGCGCAGATCCAGGTCCTCGGAGTAGAAGTACGTGTCACCGCGGTACACCCCCGGACCACCCTGGCTGTAGGTCCACCAGACCTCCCGGCGGGAGGACTCCGGGCTGTGCGGCGACATCAGGCTCCCCGTCCAGGATGCGACGACCTGCTGCGCGTTCACATCCGGGTACAGCGGCCAGTCCTGGAAGCGGCCCTCCACGTGCAGCGCGCCGGACAGCCCGATCACCCCGGCCCAGCGCTGCGGGGAGCGGCGCGCCAGCTCGATGACCAGGGAGCCGGCCATCGAGCAGCCGAGGACGATCGGCCGCTCGATGCCCAGCGCGTCGCAGAAATCCTCGACCATCGCCACGTACCGCTCCGTCGTCAGCCGGTACTCCTCGGCCCACCAGCCGTCCGGCGGCAACGAGCGACCGTGCCAGGGCAGATCGAAGGCGACCACCCGGTGCCGGGCGGTGACCTCGGCATCGGCGAGCAGGTGCCGGAACTGCCGACTGTCGGAGCCGGCCGTGTGCAGGGCCAGGAGCACCGGGCCCGAGCCGGCCTCCTCGAAGTAGACGCGGTGGTCGACGCCCCCCGAGGAGACGTGCACGTACCGGCCGACGACGTCTTCGACGGTTCCCCTAGCCACGTGCCCTCCCGAGCTCGACCAGTCGGGTCAGCACCCGCAGGTGCCGGATCAGGTGGTTCCGGCCGGCGACGATCTCGATGCCGTCCGCTGCCTTGGTGAGAGCGAGCAGGTCGTGCCGCCGCGGGGCGGCGTGCGGATCGACGAGCTCGCGCCAGGCGCTGCGCCGACCCCGCAGCGTGATCACGTCGTCCTCGGCGTCCTCGGCGGGGCTCCCGTCCTCGGCGGGCCCCAGGACCACCGTGCCGTGCTCGTACCGCACGGTCTCCTCTCCCCCGGCGTCGTCCTGCAGCCGGACGACGAAGGCCGACCACCGGCCGATGTGGGCGTTCTCCGCGTCGGCGTTGACCGCCTCCGCCCAATTGGCGAGCCACTCCCGGTCGGTCATGGGTCCAGCCTTCCGATGATCCCGGCCACGCCTGCCAGCTCGGGGCTGTAGGGCTCCAGCCGGTCGAGTACCCCGGCATCGTGGCCGGTGAGGATGTGGTCGACCGCGCCGGCGGCGAGCAGGTCGCGTACCGACTGCAGACCCCGGTACATGGCCGGCAGGTCGGTGACCGAGATGAACGGCATGTCGCGTTCCAGCTCCTCGGTGAAGTGCACCGCATCGGAGGTCAGCAGCACGACACCGGCGGTCGTGGGGACGGTGACCATGCACTGGCCCGGGGTGTGCCCGCCGACCTCCGTCACGACGACGCCGGGCGCCACCTCGACAGAGCCGCTGAACCGCCGCAGCCGGCCCTCCGCCTCGACACCGACCAGCTCCGCCACCTCATCGGACTCGGCGAAGTGGGCGATCAGGGTCCTGGTCGCCATCGGAGAGGTCCAGAAGTCCATCTCCGCGCCGCTGATCACCACCGGCGAGCGGGGGAACAGGCCGACGTTGCCGATGTGGTCGTAGTGCGCATGCGTGACCACGATCGGGTGCGGGGCGGTGGTGTCCACCCCCAGCCGGCGGTAGGCCTCGGCCGGCTCCACCAGGACCGTCCGTCCACGGGCCTCCGCCGGCCCCCGGGCGAATCCCGTGTCAATCAGGACCGTCGTGCGGCTGTTGCGCAGGATCCACAGGTAGTAGTCGACGGTGAAGGCAGCGTCCGGCTCGCCGTACTGCCCGTAGTTGAGGAAGACATCGCTGCGACTCGTCGACCGGGTGCCGTGTCTGACCACGATCACCTCGTACACGTCGTCCCCGGCCGTTCCGGTTCCCCGCGGGACGTCCATGCGCCCTCGTCTCCGCCCGCGCCTGGTCAGGAACCGCCGCCGCTGCCACCCTCGTGCACCTCGACGGTCGGCTCGAGACCCTCAGCCCCGACCACCTCGACCCAAGCGTCGAACCCGGTCTGGAACGCGACGACCCCGGCCTCCGGCAGCGAGATCTCGATGGCCTCCAGGATTTCCTGGGCCGAGACACCGAGGTCCAGCGCCACCCGGATGTGGCTCTGGATGTGCCCCTTGGACGCGCGCATCACCGTGAGACTGACGATGAAGATCAGTTCCTTGGTCCTGCGGTCCAACGACCGCTGGTCCAGATAGGCCGCGGACACCAGGCCGTTGGCCGCCTGCAGGACCGGGAAGTCGTGCTTGGCCATCTTCTTGTGGTAATCCAGGACATAGCCGCGCGTCCGGGCCATGTCGTCGATGTAGTCCTGCGCGTTGTCGCTCACGGGCTCTCCTCGGTGTCGGTTCGGGGATCTTCCTGCTGGTCATCGGCCCCGCCGGTACTGCGCGGCGATGTCGTGCCGGTCGCTTCGAAGGAGCGGGCGACCTCGGTGTGGTCCAGGCCCACGAGCAGGGTGCTCATGAGCCTGCGTACCGTCCGCGGAGCTCCACCTTGCGGATCTTGCCGCTCGGGGTCTTGGGCAGCTCGTCGACGACCTCCAGGCGCTCGGGCAGAAAGTGCTTCGACAGGCCCTGTCCGAGCAGGTAGCCGCACACCTCCTCCAGCGTCGGAGCGGCGACGCCGCTGGGCACCACCACCGCGCAGGCCCGCTCGCCGAGGCGGGCGTCGGGTAATCCGATCACCGACGCCTCGACGATGTCCGGGTGCTGGAAGAGCAGGCTCTCCACCACGGTGACCGGGATGTTCTCCCCGCCGCGGATCACGATGTCCTTCGTCCGGCCTTCGAGGAGCACGTAGCCCTCCTCGGTCCGCCGCGCGGTGTCACCGGTCGCGAACCACCCGTTCCCGTCGATCGCCTCGGCCGTGGCCTCGGGAAGGTCGAGATAGCCCAGAAACAGGCCGGCACCCCGGATACCCAGTGCTCCGATGACTCCGTTGGGCACCTCCTCCCCGTCCGCTCCGACGATGCTGACCTCGGTGCCCGGTACGGGCACGCCGTCGGTCGCCTGAGTTGCTGCCGGCAGGTGCGGCGCGCAGGAGATGCCGATGCCGAGCTCGGTCATCCCCCAGGCCGGGCAGACGTAGCAGTCGAACATCGTCCCGGCGACCGTCGGCAGCGTGCGGGGCACGGGTGCGCCGGCCAGGACCACCGTCCGCAGGGAGCACCCGTCGTCCTGGCCGATGCCGGTCAGCACCAGATCCTGAAGGAAGGTCGGGGCCGAGAACATGGTCGTGATCTCCTCCTCCCGGATGACGCGCGTCGCCTGCTCGGGCACCCACCGGTCCAGGTACACCGCGGTGCCCCGCAGGTAGGTGGTGAGCAGGACGCCCCACAGGAACCCGGTGTGATGGCCGACCGGCGAGGCGACGAGGTTGACCAGGGGTTCTGCGAGCGCGTCCCGGCCCATGTGCGCGACCCAGTTCTCCAGCACAGCCTGGAGCGTCTGGTGGGTGTTCAGCACGCCCTTCGGCTCTCCTGTCGTACCGGAGGTGAAGCCCACGTGGCACAGGCCCCGCGCATCGACCTCGGGCAGCTCCACCTCCGGCGCATCGAGCAGGGACTCCAGGGCCGTCGTTTCCTCCCCGGTCGAGCTGCCGGCCACCACGACGTGCTGGAGCGAGGGCAGCCCGGCGCGGAGGCCCTGGACGAGCCGCAGCGGGTTGTTGCTTCCGAACGCCTTGGCCACCACGACGACGCGGGCACCGGTGCGCCGGAGAATGACCTGGATCTCGCGCTCGCCATAGGCCACGGGAATGCCGCTGTAGACGGCGCCGAGCTCGTTGATGGCGAAGATCAGCGCCGCGAAGTCGGCCTGGTTCGGAAGCATCACCGCGACGAAGTCACCGGCCCGGACACCGAGCGCGTGCAGGCCGCACGCGTACCGGTGGGCCTGCTCGTCCAGCTCCGCGTACGTGAACCGACGGGAGTTCGGCACACCGCTCGTCCGGTCGATCGCCGCGACGCGGCCGGGATGCTCCGCCGCCGCGATGGACAGGAGCGATCGCAGCGGCGTGGGCCGCCACGCGCCGGTGCTCTCGTACTCGCGCACGAGTTCGGGGGTGAGCCGGCTGTCGGCCCGGATGCCCGGATGCGTCGCCGGAGGGGGCGCCTGGAGTGCGCTGGTCAGCTGATCGGTCACGGAAGGTCCTCCTCGAGGGACGGGGTGTGGTCCGGCATCGGGTCAGCCCACCGGGGTCTGGGCCACTGGAGCGACCGGTCGGCAGGTGAGCACCACCCGGCCCCGGAGGCCGCCTGCCTCGACCGCCGCCAGCGCGCTGCCGGCCTCCTCGAGGGGGAACGCGCGGTCGATCGGCACGGTCAGCCGCCCCTGGACGAAGAGGCCGAGCAGCTCCTCGATGACCGTCCGGACCGAGTCGGGCTCGCGGTCGCGGTAGTCGCTGACCTGGATGCCCAGAACGGCGAGGTTCTTGACGAGCACGTGCCCCGCCTTGAGCGTCGGCAGCTCGCCCGAGGCGAAGCCGATGACCACCAGCCGGCCCTCCCAGGCGGTGCAGCGCAGCGCCGAGGCGAAGACGTCGCCCCCCACCGACTCGAGGACGACGTTGGCGCCACGGCCGTCGGTGAGGGCCATGACCTCCTCGCGCATCGACGGGCCGGCGAGGAGGACGTGGTCGGCCCCCTGCTCCGTGGCCAGGGCGGCCCGCTGCTCGTCCCGGGCAACGGCGACCACGGTGGCGCCCAGCGCCTTGGCGATCTGCACCCCCGCGGAGCCGACGCCCCCGCCGGCGCCGGTGACGAGAACGGTCTCTCCAGGGCGCAGGTGCGCCCGGCGCACCAACGCGAAGTGGGCGGTGATCGCGGCCAGGCCGAGAGCCGCGGCCTCCGGGAACGGCACGCCGTCGGGCAGGCCCACGACCTGCGACTCGGCCACGACGGCGAGCTCGGCGTAGCCGCCGTGCTCAAGCTGGGCGAGGACCCGGTCGCCGACCGTGATCCGGTGGACCCCTGCGCCGACGGCGCAAACCGTGCCGGCCACCTCCTTGCCCGGGCTGAACGGCCGCGCGGGGAGGATCTGGTAGGTGCCGGCCACGACGAGGACGTCGGGGAAGTTGACGCCGGCGGCCGCGACCTCGATGAGGATCTCGCCGTGGCCGGCGACCGGGTCGGGAACCTCTCCGATGACCAGGCCCTGCGGCGGACCGAAGCGCTCGACGAGCGCTGCTCTCATGCGGAGCTCCTGGTGGGTGCGACGTCCTGACCGAAGGTGAGCGCCTCCGGGCCGGTGCGGACGCGGGGATACGGTCGGCCGGCGGGCTCGCAGCGCAGCACATCGACGACCGGCACGGGGAGCGCGCCGACGTCGAATCCGTCCCCGGTCACGCGGTGTGCCGATTCGGTGCGCAGGGCCTGCGTGTGGGCTGCCTCCTCCAGGGTCGCGACGATGCAGCAGCACACGTCCTCCCCCTCGAACAGACCACGCCAGTGCTCGGCCGGACGGGCGGCGATGCGCTCGGTGATGGCGGCGATGACCTCGGCCTCCCGGCCGCGATCGGCGTGCAGCTCGTCCGGCAGCTCGACGAGCGCGCAGAAGCGGGCCCAGAACCGGTCCTCCAGCGGAGCGGCCGCCACATGCCGTCCGTCGGACGTGCGGTAGATCTGGTACCGCGGGCTGCCGCCGGTGAGCAGGTCGCGGCCCGGCACCGGCCAGGCCCCGCTGCCCACGTGGGTGGCGAGGTACCCGTAGGCGAGCGTGCTCAGGTTCGGTGTCATGCCGATGTCCAGGTGACAGCCATCCCCGGTGGCCTTGCGGCGGATGAGCGCCAGCAGGATGTTCAGGACCGCCGGGTAGGTGCCACCGGCGATGTCCGCGATCACGGTCGGCGGCAGGTGGGGGTTCCCTCGGTCGTCGACGACGGTGCCGAGCAGCCCCGACTCGGCGAGGTAGTTGAGGTCGTGCCCGGCACGGCCGGCGGCGGGGCCGACCTCCCCGAAGCCGGTGATGGAGCAATGGACGATCCCCGGGTTGACCGCCCGGAAGGCCGCGTAGCCCAGGCCCAGCCGGTCCATCACCCCGGGCCGGAACTGCTCGACGACGACGTCGACCTCGGCGGCGAGGCTCAGCAGCCGCTCGACGGTGGCCGGATCCTTGAGGTCGACCGCCGCGCTGCGCTTTCCGCGGTTGAGCAGTGCGTAGTTCGCGCTGCTGTCGCCCAGGCGTGGCTGGTAGCTGCGCATCTCGTCCCCCCGCGGCGGGCGCTCCACCTGGAGCACGTCCGCGCCGGCCTCGGCGAGCAGCAGCGTGGCCAGCGGGCCGGGCAGCAGGCTGGAGAAGTCCAGCACCTTGATCCCGGCCAGCGGCGGGGCCGGGCGGCCGTACTCGCCGGTCATCAGCTGCTCTGGCCCACGAGTACCCGGGCCGCGGAGCGCGCCGCCTCGGTCGCGCGGCAGGCCGCGCGCAGCGACACCAGGTCGCGCAGCAGCCCCTCGACGAGGTACTCGGCCATGTAGCCGTAGCCGCCGTGCGACAGGAGCGAAGCCGCCGCCACGTCGATGGCCAGGTCGAAGGCCGGAGCGAGCGCAGCCAGGGCGACGTCCGGCTGGTCGAGCCCCGTTCCGATCGCCGTCGTGAGGAGTGCGCGGGCCGCAGCGGACTGGCTCAGCAGCGAGCTGCGGACCGTCGGGAGCTCGGTCAGCGGGGCCCCGAACTGGATGCGGGAGGCGCTGTAGGAGAGGGCGGCCCACGCCGCGGCCTCGGCGATGCCGGCGGCCAGGGCGGCCGCGCCGACGTCCAGCAGCGTCCGGGCCTCGGCGACCTGCGGCCCGCGGACGATCGACTCCGGCGGCACCGCCGCGTCCAGCCGACAGCCGACGGTCAGGGCGCCATCCAGCCCGGTACGGCGGACCTCCGGCCCGAAGGTCACGTCCTCCGGCGGCACGACGACCGCGGTCTCCCGGTCCAGCAGCAGCACCACGTGCGGCGCGCGGCCGGCCGGGTCGATGCGGTCGAGGACGCCGGTGATCCGACCGTCGGCCAGCGCCACGGCGTCGCCCTCGGCGGCGTCCACCGCGCAGACCGCGACCGGGGCGCCCTGGTGCAACCGCGCGAGCACCGCCGAGCCGGCGCCGGCCTCGGCGAGCACCAGCGCCGCGGCGTGTGCCTGCACCGACCCCCAGGCCAGCGCCGGCCAGGTGCCCGCCAGCCTGGCCAGCGCGACCAGCGTCGTGGCGAGGTCGGCCCCGCCGCCGCCCCCGGCCTCGTCGGCGCCCAGTGTCCAGAGTCCGTGCTCGGCCAGCGCCCGGCGGGCCGCGTCGACGTCGTCGGGCCGGTCGTCGCCGACCCGGGCGAGATGGCTCGCGGCCAGGTCGTCGACCAGGTCGAGCACCGCCCGCTGGTCGGCGTCGGCGCTCGGGCCCCACCAGCTCCGGTTCACGACCAGTACTTCTCGGCGTCCGGCGTCCGCTTGGCGCCGAAGGCGTCGCCGACCTCGTGCGCCTCCTTGGTCGCCAGGTAGAGCGTCAGCTGCTGGTCGTGCGCCATCCGCGCCTGGCCCATCACGCCGTTGTGCCGGGCGGAGAAGGCGCCCTTCAGCCCGGCGATCGCCATCGGGCTGCGGGTGGCGATCTCGGCGGCCACCTCCTGGGCACGCCCGACCGCCTCGCCGGCCGGGACGACCTCGTTGACCAGCCCCCGCTGGAGGGCCTCCTGAGCCGAGTACTTGCGGTTGAGATACCACATCTCCTTGGCCCGCTTGCGGCCGATCGAGTCCTCGAGGTACCAGGTGCCGTAGCCCGCGTCGAAGCTGCCCACCATCGGGCCGACCTGCCGGAAGACCGCGTTCTCCGAGGCGATGGTCAGGTCGCACACGTTGTGCAGCACGTTCCCGCCACCGACCGCGAAGCCGTTGACGGCCGCGATCACCGGCTTGGCGATCGTGTCGATCGCCTCGTACACGTCGATGATCGGCAGCACCTGCGAGTAGTCCAACGACGAGATCTCGTCGTGCTCGCCGCCGATGCAGAAGAACTTGTCCCCCGCCCCGGTGAGCACGGCCGCCCGCAGCGCGGGGTCGACACGGAAACGCTGGAGGGCGTCCTTGAGCTCGAGCAGCGTCTGTGCGCGCAGCTTGTTGCCGGCCTCGGGCCGGTTGATCGTCAGCGTCAGGACGGGTCCAGACGTCTCGGTCAGGATGTCGGTGTAGTCGCTCATCGAACCTCTCCATGCTCGGTTCCGACCCGGAAGCCGCGGCCGCTCTTGTTGCCCAGGTAACCGGCCGCCACCATCTGGGAGAGCAGCGGCGGGGGCGCGAATTGTGGGTCCAGCGTGGTCTCGTACGCGGCCTCGGTGGCGTGCCGGTGGACGTCGATGCCGATCAGGTCCAGCAGCGCCAGCGGTCCGAGCTTGTAACCGAGGCCGAGCTGGATGGCCACGTCGATGTCCTCGGCGCTGGCCAGCTCGTTGTCGTACTCCTGCACCACGTCGTTGAGGTAGGGCATCAGCAGCCGGTTCACCAGGAAGCCGGGCCGGTCCTTGACCTCGACCGGGGACTTGCCGATCGCCTCGACGAAGGCGACCAGGTCCGTCACCACGTCGCCGTCGGTCTGCAACGCGCGCACGACCTCGACCAGCGCCATGACCGGGGCGGGGTTGAAGAAGTGCAACCCCGCCATGCGCTCGGGTCGGGCCAGGTGCCCGGCGAGGTCGGTGACCGAGAGCGCCGAGGTGTTGGTCGCGAGGACGGTCTCCTCACCGACCACTTCGGCGACCCGGCCCAGCAGCTCCACCTTGATGTCCTGCCGCTCGCTGACCGCCTCGATGACGAGGTCCACACCGGCCAGGTCCACGACGACCGTGGTACCGGTGATCCGGGCCAGGGTCTCGTCGCGGTCGGCCTCGGTGGCCTTCCCGCGGCGGACCCCGTCGTCGAGGAAGTCCTGTACCGCGGACGAGCCATGGCCCAGGCGTTCCTGGTCGGTCTCGAGGACGACGACGTCGCGGCCGGACGCGGCAACGACCTGGGCTATCCCGCTGCCCATCGTGCCGAAACCCAGAACGGCGACCCGCTGGAAACTCCGCATGCTCCTACTCCTCTCGTGGTCGGCCGGCTCAGGCGCCGAAGGACCTGGTGCTGTCGTAGGTGTAAAAACCGCGCCCGGTCTTCCGGCCCAGGTCCCCGGCGGCGATCATCCGGTCGACCAGCGGCGGCGGGGCGAAGCGCGGCTCGCGAAGCTGCTCGTAGAGGCGCATCGAGACCGCCTTGTGCACGTCCAGGCCCACGACGTCCAGGAGCTGGAACGGTCCCATCGGGTGGCGCAGGGCCCCGACCACCGCGCGGTCGATCGACTCCACCGTGCCCAGCCCGGCCTCGAGGGCCCGGATGCAGTTGTTCTCCCACGGGATCAGGAACCGGTTGAGGATGAAGCCGGGGCGGTCCTTGGTGATGACCGTGGTCTTGCCGACGCTGTCCAGGAACTCCAGCGACCGCCTGGTCGCCTCCGCGGCCGTGTGCCGGCCCTCGGCGACCTCGACCAGCTTCATCAGCTGGGCCGGGTTGCAGTAGTGGGTGCCCACGACCCGCTCGGGGTGGCGCGAACCCGACGCGATCGAGGTCACCGACAGCGTCGAGGTGTTCGTGTGGAACAGCGTGTCGCGCGACACGACGTCGTCGAGCTCGGCGAGGAGGGACTTCTTCAGCTCGAGGTCTTCGAACACCGCCTCGATGACGACGTCGGCCGGGGCGACGTCCTGCAGGTCGGTGGTGCCCGAGAGGTTGGCGATCGCGGCGTCGGCCTGCTCCTGCGTGAGCTTGCCCAGCGACTGGCTCCGGCGCAGGAAACTCGCCACGGTGTCCAGCCCGCGCTGGACGGTCTCGTCGCTGACGTCGCGCAGGAGCGTGCGGTGGCCTCCTCGGGCGGCCACGAGCGCGATCCCGGCGCCCATGGTCCCGGCGCCGAGAACGGCGACGGTGAGCTTGTTCGAAGTCATCGGCTCCTCTTCCTCGTAGGTCCGGTCGGGGCGAAGAACTGCGGGAGGACCGTCATCGGGCCGTCTGACCGCCGTCCACGACGATCGTCTGACCGGTCATGAAGTCCGAGGCCGGACCGGCCAGCAGCACCAGCCAGGGCGACAGCTCCTCCGCCTTCCCCATGCGGCGGGCGGGGACGGCGCGCAGCACCTTGGCCAGCGCCTCCGGGTCGGCCCGCAGCTCGGCGTTCATGTCGGTCGCGAAGTAGCCGGGGGCCAGGGCGTTCACCTGGATGCCGAAGCGCGCCCACTCCACCGCCATCGAGCGGGTGAAGGCCACGATGGCGGCCTTGGACGCGCAGTAGGCCGCGTGGTTGACCACGCCTTGGAACGCGAAGTTCGAGGCGATATTGATGATCTTGCCCGAGCCCTGCGGCACCAGGTGCGCTCCGGCCGCGCGCGTGGCCAGGTAGGTGCCGCGGACGTTGGTGGCGATGACCCGGTCCCACTCCGTGGGGTCCTGCTCCAGCAGCGACCTGCTGTCGATGACCCCGGAATTGTTGACCAGGATGTCCAGGCCGCCGAGCCCGGCGACGGTCGTGTCCACGAGGTCCTGCACCGCATCGGCGTCGGTCACATCGGTCGGCACGACGATCGCCCGCCGCCCGCGGTGCTCGACCTCGACGGCGACCGCTTCCAGTTGGTTCTTGCTGCGGGCGGCCAGGGCGACGGAGGCCCCGGCGTCGGCCAGCGCGAGCGCCATCGCACGGCCGAGACCCCGTCCGGCGCCGGTGACGATCGCGGTCTTCCCGTCCAGGGTCTGCGTGCCGTTCACCGGAGCACGTCCTTCAGTCTGCCCGCGGTGTCGCGGGCGACCAGCAGTCGTTGCACGTCGTTGGTCCCGTCGTAGATCTGGGTCACCTTGGCGTCGCGCAGGTAACGCTCTGCACCGAGGACGGCGAGGTCGCCGAACCGGCCGAGCACCCTCGTCGCGGCCACCGCCACCTGCCAACCGATGTCGGTGCAGGTCTGCTTCATCAGCCCGATGGCTCCGCCGGTCGCACCGCCGGAGCGGTCCACCTCGTGGGCCACCGTGAGCAGCATCAGCCGCCCGGAGAGGATCCGGCCGCGCTGGTCGGCCAGCGCGAAGGCCACGTCGGCCGGGAGCGTCGATCCGTGGATGCGGTGCAGGGCGGCGAGCGCGTGAGCGTAGGCGCCGCGGGCGAGACCGATGCCCTGAGCCGCGGCACTGATCCGGGACTTGGTCACCGAGCTCACCACGATCGCCCATCCCTCCCCCTCACCGCCGAGGCGGTGCGAGGCGGGGACCGGCGTCCGGTCGAAGAAGAGCTCGGCGGTGCTGGAGCCGTGCATGCCCATCTTCGAGAACGGGGCACTGCGGGTCAGACCCGGGGCATCCCCGTCGACCACGAACGCGGTGATGCCCCGGCGGCCGGCCGCCGGGTCGAGCGTGGCGAAGCAGATGATCACGTCCGCCATGTCGCCGGTGGTGATGAAGGTCTTGGAGCCGCTGAGCGTGTACCCGGCCGGGGCGGCATCCGCGCCCGGTTCCGGGACCGCGAGGGTGCGCAGGGAGGAGGCGTCGCTGCCGGCGCCCGGCTCGGTGACGCCCAGGGAGCCGTACCGGCTCCCGTCCACCAGGCCGGGGAGGTACGCACGGGCCAGGTCCGCGCTCCCCGAGCGCAGGATCGGGTAGGCCGCGTGCATCTGGGTCATGTAGACGAGGCTGGTGGCGGGGCACCCCGCGGTGATCTCCTCCATGGCCGCGGCGTAGGCCACCGTGCTGCCGTCGGTGCCGCCGTACTCCTCGGGCACCAGCAGACCGCCGAGCCCCGCGCGGGCCAGCGCCTGGTAGCTGTCGTGGGCGAAGACACGGTCGCGGTCCCGAGCGGCCGCGCCGGGGGCGACGTGCTCGGCGACGACCTCGCGGGTGCGCGTCCGCACCGCACGCTCCCGGTCGTCGAGGAGGGCATCGGCCACCTCCTCGTCGAGCGCGGCGTGCATCGCCAGGTAGGCCGCCGGATCGGTATCCATGGCCAGCGGCTCGGAGATGCCGGCGGTGCCGGCGCCCGGGCTGCTCAAGTGTCCTTCCCCGTCCCGTCGTGCTGCGCGTCCGGGCGGGTCGCGTCGAACGCCGGCGATCGGCGCGCCCGGAACGCCGCGATCCCCTCGGCGGCCTCCTCGCCGCCGGTGACCAGCCCGGCCAGCGCGCTCTCGAAGGCCAGCCCGGCATCGAGTGGCACGTCCGCCCCGTGGCGCAGCGCGAGCAGGACCGCCCGTACCGCCCGCGGGCCGCGGGCAGCGATGCGCAGGGCCAGGTCGCGGGCGGCGTCCACGACCTGCTCGACCGGAACCGGCGCCGTCGGGGTCAGACCGAGGGCGTACGCGCGGTCGGCCGGGATGCGCTCCCCGGTCAGGATGGTGAACGCCGCGACGGGCCGACCCACCCGACGGAAAAGTCGCTGGCTGCCCCCGTAACCGGGCAGCAGGCCCAGGCCGGTCTCCGGCAGCCCCAACTGGGCGCCGTCCGCGAGGACGGCGAACGTGCAGGCGAGCACCACTTCGAAGCCGCCGCCGAGCGCCAGGCCGTTCACTGCGGCGATGACGGGCACGGGCGAACGCTCGATCCGGGCGACCACCTCCTGTCCGGCGCTCAGGACGGTGTACGCCTGCTCGGAGGACAGCCCGGACAGCTCGTCGAGGTCGGCTCCAGCGCTGAAGGCGCGAGTGCCGGTACCCGTGAGCACGATCGCGCGCACGTCCTCGGCCGCCAGCGTGGCCAGGGCGCGGTCCAGGTCGGTCAGCACCCGCCGATTCAGCGCGTTGTGCACCTCGGGCCGGTTGATGCGCACCGTCGCGATCGGCCCGTTCCGCTCGACGACCACCACCTCGTCGTTCACCGCGACACCGGCCCCGCACCGACGCGCGGAGCCTCGACCGCCCCCGACTCGAGGAGCTGCTCGACGTCGGCGGCACCGAAGCCGTGCTCGGTGAGGATCTCGGCGGTGTGTTCGCCGAGATCGGGGAACCGCCCGTTGCGGGGCTCGGGCAGGGAGCCGAGCCGGAAGGGACTGCGGATGCTGTTCAGCGCGCCACCCTGCCCCGGAACGGGCAGGACCGCGCCGCGAGCCAACACCTGAGGGTCAGCGCTCACCTCGGACAGGCTCTGCACCAGCGACGCCGGCACCCCGGCCCGCTCCAGGAGGCCGAGCCAGTGCGCCGCGGTGCCGCGGGCCAGGACCGCCGAGAGCGTCGCGACCAGCTCACGGCGGTGTGCGCGGCGACCCGAGTTGTCCCGGAGACGGTCATCGGCGGCCAGCGCGGGAAGGTCGAGAGCGGCACAGAGCCGCTGCCAGATGACGTCGTTGCCCACGGCGATGACAATGTCCCGGTCGGCGGTGGAGAACGCCTGATAGACGGCGAGCACCGAATCGGTACCGCCGGACGGCGCCGGCTCCGGCTCGCCGGCCAGGAACGACGCCAGGCGCGGCGCCATCAGCGCCAGGTCCGAATCCAGCAGCGACACATCGATGAGGTCCCCAAAGCCGGTGGCCTGCTGACGGACGAGGGCGGCGCAGACCGCGAGGGCCGCGGACATGCCCGTGACGATGTCGGAGAGCGCGGTCGAGACGCGCTGGGGAGACCCGCCGGCCGCGCCGGTCACCGACATGAGCCCCGACCGCGCCTGCGCGACGAGGTCGTAGCCGGGCAGGTGAGAGTCCGGTCCGGTCAAACCGAGTCCGGACATCGCACAGAAGACCAGCCGGGGATGCCGCGCCATGGCTTCGGCCGGGGAGATCCCCAGCTTCTCGAGCTTGGCGGGATTGAGGTTCTCGATGAAGACGTCGGCGTCGCCGATCAGGCGACGCAGGACCCGCAGGCCCCCGTCCGAGCGCAGATCCAGGACGATGCTGCGCTTGTTCCGGTTGGCCGAGGCGAACCAGGCGGACACGCCGTCGACGAACGGAGGGCCCCAGTGGCGGGCGTCGTCCCCACTGCCGGGCCGCTCGACCTTGATGACGTCCGCGCCGAGGTCGGCGAGGTACATCGACGCGGTCGGACCGGCGTAGGACGTCGACAGGTCCACGACCCTCACGCCCTGCAGAGGGGGGGCCTGGGTCGGCATCCCTGCAGTCGACGGCACGGTCACGCACCGGCCCCGCGGATAGCTGCTGCCATGCCTGCAAGGTAGGCAGAAGTCGCCGACAGTGTCAATGTCCGACATTTGATCGTGCCGTGTGTCGCTCGCGGCCCAGAATGCCGGGCCGCGGGGTGTCGGACCCGCCGATGTCGTGCCGGACCGTCGCCCAGTGACAATCCCACGACGTACCGGCCACCCTGGGCCGGCCGCCATGGAGGCATCTCCGCGCCCCATGCTCGTCGACTGACGGCGGCGAGCGTTGCGGGAGAGCCCGCTGGTGTAACCCTTGACACACCTGGTTAATGACCGACATTATCTCTGGAGTGGCCGGTCGCCGCGCTATCCGGTGAGGTGCGCGGCCCTCGAGTGACAGATGAGCAGGGCTTTCGTCCAGATCAGTGTTCCGGGGAGCCGACGGTGCGACGTCGTCGGTGCCCGCGGCCCGGCGAGAGCACGCAGCACTGGCGCGACGGCGAAGCCCGCTGTCCGCCCACACCCGGGGGCCGTGTCCACGTACCCCGTGCCCGAGATGGAGGAAGACGTATGACGACGACAGTCGCAGTGGCCGCCGCCGAACACGAGCGCCACCGGAAGCATGCCCAACGTGGAGCGTTCTTCGGCTTCTTCGTGGACATGTTCGACATCTATCTGCCCGTCATCGCACTAGCGCCGGCGATCGGCTACTTCGTCTCCGCGGACCTCTCGGCCGGCACGGCCGGGCTCGTCACCGGCGCGATCTTCGCCGCGACGCTCGTCGGCCGGCCACTAGGGGCGCTGATCTTCGGTCACTTCGCCGACCGCCGGGGACGCAAGTCCGCCACGGTCGTCGCCGTCTCGGGCTTCGGAATCCTGACGATCGTTGTCGGCCTGCTCCCCGGCTACCAGACCTGGGGCGTCGGATCGGTGGTCGTCTTCGTGCTGCTCCGCTTCATCATCGGCATCTTCGTCGGCGGCGAGTACACCGCGGCCAGCCCGCTGGCGATGGAGTACTCCCCCAAGGAAAAGCGGGGCCGCAACGGCGGACTGATCATGACGGGCTTCCCGCTCGCCTATGTGGCGGTCGCGCTGATCACCCTGGTCATGCTGCAGATCGCCCCTGCAGGCGGCCCCGACTCCGCCTACGTGCAGTGGGGCTGGCGCATCCCGTTCTTCCTGGGCGGGCTGCTCGCCCTCGGATTCGTCGGCTACTTCTTGAAGAGCGTCCATGAGTCGGAACTGTTCGAGGACAGTGGTGGTGGTGGCGGCGGCGCGCCGGTCAAGGAGCTGTTCCGCGGGCAGAACCTGAAGAACTTCGTCCAGGTGTTCATCCTGATGTCCGGCTTCTGGCTGTCCCTCAACTGCGTCACGGCCATCCTGCCCGGAATCCTGGCCGGGGAGGGCTTCGCTCTCACCGGTACGCAGCGCAGCTTCACCTTCATCGTGGCCTACCTCGTGGTCACGGTCTGCTACGTGCTCGCCGCCAACGCCAGCCAGCGCACTGGCCGTCGGCCCTTCCTGATTGCGTGGGGTCTCGTCGCCGGTGTCGGCGGGACGATCGTCTACGCCGTACTGCTCGCGACGAAGCCCAGCAGCCTGTTCGTGATCATCCTTCTCGTCACGATTCTCGTGGTAATGGTCATCGCCAACTGGGGGCTCACCACGGTGTACATCAACGAGCGGTTCCACACCGGCGTGCGGGCAACCGGCTTTGGCCTCGGCTACAGCCTGGCGGTCGTCATCCCCTCGTTCTACGCCTTCTTCCAGGAGGCGCTGGCGAACGTGATGCCGAGCGGCTACACCGTCCTTCCGCTGCTCGTCATCGGTGGGATCCTCATCACGATCGGCGCCGCCATGGGCCCGGAGACCAAGGACGTCGACTTCTCCGCGGTGGACGACGAAAAGGTGCTCGCCCACTGACGCCGATCACTCGGTCCAGCAGCAGTGGTGGCCGGCCCTGCGGGACCGCCCACCACTGCTGCGGTCGTTCGAGCCCCGCAGGCGGAGCCGGGGACGGCCTCAACAGGGCGGCCCCCACGAACGCGAGCGTTAATGTTGGGACAGTCCATGGCGTTGCCGCGCGGTCAGCCGCGCCGGGTCGGGACGACAGACCCGAGGAACGAGGTAGCACCGCAGTGGCGGAGTCGGTGAAGGCCTCCGTGGCCATCGGCAAGAAGGTGCTGCGCCCCCGGGAACAGGTCGAGGATCAGATCAAGGCGGCCATCCTGTCCGGTGCCCTGAGGCCGGGCGACCGACTCCCCGGTGAGGTCGAGCTGGCGCGCCAGTTCGCGGTCAGCCGCACCACAGTGCGGGAGGCGCTCCGGTCGCTGTCCACCCAGAACCTGATCACCAAGACGCCGGGGGCGGGCGGGGGCAGCTTCGTCCGGAGCATCGATCTCTCGTCCCTACGGAGAGCCCTCGGGGACTCGGTGCACAACCTCCTGGCTCTCGGATCCATCGAATTCGACGAGGTGGCGATCGTCCGCCAGCACCTTGAGGTACCCGCGGTGCGCCTGGCGGCAGTCAATCGCACCACCGAGGACCTTGTGGAGCTACGCGACATCGTGGCTCTGCAGAAGTCGATCTCCGTGGAGGACCCGCGGGTGCCGGCGTTGGACGAGCAGTTCCACGGGGCCATCGCCCGGGCCTCGGGCAACCGAGTTCTGGCCTCGTTCGTCAGCGCCCTGCACCTGGAAACCGAACCGGTGCACTATCTGGACCTCTCGCCCGAGGTCGGCCGGACGACGGTGCGTCAGCATCAGCGGATCGTGCGCGCAATCGGCGAGCAGAACCCGGACGCAGGTGAGGAAGCCATCATCGAGCACCTCACCTACCTCCGGGAGCACATCCTCGCCTACCGGCAGCGCTGACGGCCCTGGGCGACCCATGTCCCGGCCGGCCACCCGGCTGGCCCGAGATGCGACGGCCGGCCGCTCTCGGTCTCCGCATCGACGACCATCCGGAATCAGCCCGTATCCCGCGTCGTCACCCCTGGGGCTTTCGTCGGCGGCAAAATCCTTTCGCGCAGCGCATGCGTCGGCAGGAAGGTCATCGCAGCGAGAACACCTGGACGCCCCGGGTGTCAACGCCGGTCGAAGATTGACCCCGTGACGTCGTCTGAAATCTGCATCCCGGGTTCGTTGTCAGGTCGTTCGGTCGGTGGTGATGCGCGTGGTGCGGCCGAGTTCTTGGCGAGTAGTTCTCGCAGGCCGGGGGTGCGGTAGGAGTCCCCAGTGGAGGCGAGTACCTCGGCGTGGTGGACGAGGCGGTCGATCATGGCTGCGGCCACGACGTCATCGCCGAAGGCCGTGCGCCTGCCGACCGTGGCGGGCGCACGGCCGCTGGAGACCAGGCCGGCCACCCAGGCGGCGATCTCGGCGTGGGTGACGTCGGCCAGTCGGGACGGGCCTCAGCGCGGCACGATGCGGGCTCGCAGCAGTGACCGGTAGCCGTAGAGGGTGCTCGGCTTCAGTCCGGTCTGCGTGGCCGCCCACTGCTCGGTCCACGCCCCTACGGTCAGACGCCCCCGCTCGGGCGCCGTCCAGGTCTGCGTGACGCTGGAACGCGCAGGGACCGGTTGGAATGCCTCGCGGACAACGGACGTGCAAGGTGCGTGCGCGGAGCGCGTGGCCGCAGCGGGATGCTGCTCAACTTCCTGAAGTCCACATACAACATCACGCCGGGGGGTGGTCGTGTTCATAGCGCTGGATCGGCCCGCCAGTGGCCCGATCGGCGTGGCAGAAGCCGTTGGTCCAGCGTCGATGTAGCACCTGGTGAACCGTCGGTGGCGGAACCACCCGGTGGACGTCGCCGAGTGCCCGGGCCTGACTATTGGAGCGGGTGGTCCTCAAGCTGCTGTCCGCGGTGGGCTACAGAGCCTCCGAGCCACAGCCGCGCACCTGGGCGGCCGTGGAACGAGGGCCGCTCGACTTTGGTGGTGGGATATCGGTGTCGTCGCTGAGCATCTTCATCACAACCGGTGGGAGCAATCGATCTTGGTAGAGGATCGTCGGTGACCAACCGACAGGAGCCCACCGGGTGCGTGCACGACGGCAGTTGACCGACGACGATCGGGAGGAGGTCTCCCGCGGGATCGCCGAGCAGGCTGAGGGGAAGGTGATCGCGGCCCGGATCGACCGGTGTCCCAGCGTGGTCAGCCGGGACATCGCCCGCCACGGCGGCCGCGCCACCTACCTGGCGGTGGTCGCTGCCCGTGCGGCGGCGCGGTCTCGGCGCCGACCCAAGACCCCCAAGCTCGACGCCGAGTCAGCACTGCGTGAGCGGGAGCGGGCCAAGCTGTGGGCCGGGTACTCCCCGGATCGGGTCGCCGGCCGGTGGCGCTACGAGTACAGCGGCACCGAGGCTGAGCGGGTGGCTGACACGGTGTCGCACGAGGCGATCTACAAGGAACCGACCCGGCCGTCCGGGACGCACCCGTTCCACCGGCCCCGGGACCGGTGCCCGTCGCCCTCTGCTCCAGCCGGCGAGGTCGCGGGCGGCTCGCAGGTCAGCCCACGGCGGGGATGAGAAGGAAGCCCAGGCCGAAGACGACGAGCCCGACCAGGAAGAGCACCACGGTGAACCCCATGACGTCCCGGACGCTCAACTTGGCGATGGCGAGCACCGGCAGCAGCCAGAACGGCTGGATCATGTTGGCGACCTGCTCGCCGGCGGCGACCGCCATCGACAACTTCCCGAGCTCCCCCGCCGAGGTCTGATTCAGGTCGATGGCGGACTGGACCGCCACCGGCCCCTGCACCGCCCAGTGTCCGCCGCCGGAGGGCACGAACAGCGTGATGACGTTCGAGGCGAGGAAGTGGAAGAACGGCAGCGTGGTGGCGTTCGCGGCCGAGGAGATGCCGTCGGAGATGACCACCGCGAGGGAGTGGGCGTCCGCGGACGGCGCATAGCTCAGCAGCGCGATGACCCCGCCGTAGAGGGGGTACTGCAGCACCAGCGGGCCGGCGGTCTTGGCGGCGTTGGTGAACGCCGCGATGAACCTGGCCGGGGTCCAGTGCAGGAGCAGCCCGAGGACGGTGAACAGCATCACCATGGACGTGATGTCCAGAGTGAAACCGCTGCGGACGAAGTAGGCCAGCCCCGCCGCCGCCAGCAGCACGTTGATCAGCCACATGTTCTCCAGGCGCTGGGCCGGCGTCGGCTTCTCCACGACGGCGGTCGCTGCAGACACCCGGCGCGTGGTCTCCACGGTGCCAGCAGCCCCTCCGTCGCCGGTGGGCGGCATCGTGCCCTTCCCGCCCGCCCCGTCGTCCGAACCGTCGGTGCCGGCCTCGTCCTCCGCCCGTCCATGGTCGCCGCGCCGCTCAGCCCGATCGGCCTCGTCCTGCTCGAACAGCGCCCGGTCGGGGCGCAGGACGGTGCTGGGCAGCATCGCCCGGAGCAGCAGCGGGACGACGGCGAGCATGACCAGGACCGGGACCCAGCTGGCCGGCTGACCGATGGCGTCGATGAGCGTGAGGCTGCGACCGGTGAGCGTGTTGATCACGTTCAGGCTGCTGTTGGGGTCGGTGTTGGCGAGCGCGATCGAGCTGGAGAAGCCGGAGGCCCACACGATGAAGCCCGCATAGCCGGCGGCGACGAGGTAGCCGAAGTGGATGTCGGGCATCCGGAGCGCTATCCGGCGTGCGACGAGGGCGCCCACCACCAGGCCCAACCCCCAGTTGAGCAGCGAGGCGATCGCCGCGGCGAAGAAGCAGACCAGTGCGGCCTGCAGCTGGCTTTTCGGGATCGCCGCGATCCGATCCAGCCCGCGCTGCACCACCGGCGCTTCGGCCAGCGTGTAGCCGGCGACCAGAATGATGATCATCTGCAGGGCGAAGGCGAAGATGTTGTTCGCGCCCCACACACCGCTGAACCAGGCGTCGAGCAGACCTCCCGGCGAGGCGTTCGGGACGGCGGCGAAGACGGCGATGACGGCGACCGCGGTGAGCAGCACGGCGAGCAGGAACGGGTCGGGCATCAGCCGCTCGACGTACCGGACACAAGCATTCGTGAAGCGCTTCATCGCGTCCCCCGGTGCGGATCGTTGTCCCAGGCGAGTATCTGGGTCGTCGCTCCACGGCGCGACCCGGCGGGTGATCGTCCGGTCAGATCCCGGGATCGTCGCCGGACAGTACGGCGAGCACGTCGGGCGCCCCGCCGCTGACCGAGATCTCCCGGACGTCCCACTCGGCGACGCCCGCGACGCTGAACGGGTCCTCGGCGAGCACGCTGTCCAGCGTGGCGCGGTCCATTCCGCGGGCCAGGATGAAGCCTCCGCTCGGCGGGACCAGCCGCCCCCAGGCGACGAACCGGCCGGCCCGGCGTTGACGCTCCAGGTGCGCGATGTGGTCGGCGCGGACGGCATCCACCTCCTCGAGGGGACGCACGTAATTGCTGAGCAGCAGCCAGGCAGCAGCGGTCATGCGCCCAGCATGACGGTGCCGGCGGATCAGCGGATGAAGCGGTCCACGTAGTCCGCGCCCAGGCCCACGGACTCGTAGTGCGCCCGCGCGCTCGAGATCTTGGTGAAGACGTCCTCGATGCCGACCGGGACCCCGTCCGGGTCGACTTAGATGTAGGCGCCGGTGACGTGGAAGAGCGTGGTCATCTCCTCCACCCCGTCCGGAACCTCCAGCGTGTGGATGTCCCCCGGCGGCTCGAAGGAGTAGCCGCCTTCCTCGGCCCACCAGTCGTGCTCCAGGTAGTGCCAGCGACCCCGGAGGGTCAGGGCGTGCACCGGGCCGGCGTGCCGGTGCCGGGACAGGATCCCGGACCTGCGCACGCGCAGGATGTTGACGAAGTAGCCCTGGCTGACCGACAGGAGCAGCGGCCGGAACGTCACGTCCCGGGCCTGCGAGACCCACAGCCGTTCGTCGGATGCATCGATGTCGAGGGCGCCGAGCACCACCAGGTCGTCGGAGACACCGTAGGGCTGCTCGCCGCGGTAGGGGATGCGCTCGTCCGGGTCCACGGCTCCTCCGCCGCCCATCCCGGAGCCTGTCGTCGCGGTCACAGCGGAGCCGTACCCACGGTCAGGCCGCCGCAGACATAGAGCACCTGCCCGGTGACGAAGCCTGCCCGCTCGTCGAGGAAGAAGCCGGCCGCATGGGCGACGTCCTCGGGTGTGCCGATCCGCTTCACAGGGACCGACTCGACGATCGCCCGCGTGCGCGGGTCGTCCGGCGGGTTGGCGCGAGTGAACAGCTCGGTCGCGATGGGGCCCGGGCCGAGCGCGTTGACCGTGATCCCGGATGCGCCGAGCTCCAGGGCCCACACGCGGGTGACGCCGATCAGTCCGGCCTTGGTCGCGGCGTACGCCGTCCGCAGCTCCTTGCCGAGGGCGGCCCGGGAGGCCATGTTGACGATCCGACCGAAGCCGGTCTCCTTCATCCCCGGCAGCAGGGCCTGGGTGCACTGGACGGCGCAGCGCAGGTTGAGCCCGAATGCGGCATCGACCTGCTCCAGGGTCTGGTCCGCCAGCGCTGCCGGGAAAACGGCGCCGACATTGTTGACCAGCCGGGTGATCGGGCCGCCGGCCAGCGCCTCGGTCAGCGCCGCTGCGGTGGCAGCGGGGTCGGAGAGGTCGGCGCGGATGCTGAGGCCGACCGGGGCGGGCTCGCGGTCGATCACCACGACGTCCCAGCCCCGGGAGGCGCCGAGTTCGACGATGGCGCGGCCGATGCCCTGCGCGCCGCCGGTGACGAGCAGCCGTCCGGTCATGGTCACACCGTCGCGATCGGGGTGACGGGGGAACCGGTGGCACCCGGCAGCCGCAGCGGTGGAGCAGTGAGCAGGCATCGGGAGCGACCGGCCGCGCGCAGGTGGTCGGCGAGCTCGGACAGCCACCACAGCTCGCCCAGGTGCACGCCCAGCCGGAACAGGCACAGCTCGTGCAGGGGCAGCACGGGGTCGCCCGGGCCGGCACCGGGCGCGGGATACGCCTCGACGGCGTAGTTGTCGGCGGCGATCGCCGCGACGCCGCTGTCGGTGATCCACCGCCTGAGGGCGGGGTCCGCGCCGTCGAGGACGGCGCCGACGTGCAGGGCCTCGGACGACGGGTGCTTGGCCTGTGCCAGCACCTCCCGGCCGAAACCGGTGTGCAACAGGAGGATGTCGCCGGCCTCCACGGTGACGCCGTCGGCGTCCATCACCGCGGCCAGCTCCCGGTGACCGACGAGCACCCGGTCGGTGCCGTGGTGGGCGGCGAGGTCCACCAGCACCGCCCGGCCCTGGACGCCGTGGCGGGCCATGGAGCTGATGCCGACCGGGCCGGCGTCGGAGGTCGAAGCCCGGCCGTCGGCCGCACCCTCGAGGTCGGTGAGGCTGGCCAGTCCGGCTCGCTGCACGGAGTCCGGTCCGGTGACGTCGATGCCGGCGCGCCACCCGTTGTAGTAGACCTGCTCCGGCGTCCCGTCGCCGTCGGCGTCGAACCGCGCGCCGGCATGAGCGAAGGCGTCCCACTGGGTGGAGTACTGCGTGTGCAGGAGCACGAAGTCGTCGGAAACGACGTCGGTCGCCCCGGGATTGGCGACGCCCAGGTCGCAGTTGAAATTGACCTCGCCGGCACGCAGCCCCGGGCGCAGCACGGGGGGATAGCGGTTCGGATTGAGGACCATGCCGCCGGGATGGTCCAGCGGCAGCGACAGGCAGAACGTCCGGCCCTCCCGGACCTCTGCCACACCCTTGCGAACCTGCTCCGGGCCGATGAGGTTGAGCCGTCCCCAGGTGTCGTCGACGCCGAAGTCGCCCCAGGTCGACCCCTCCGGGCGCCGTGTCCAGCGCGGCTGCGTCATGCAGTCCCCCCGCCCACCGCGCATGCCCCGGTGGCAGCGTGCCCGGAAGGTATCAACAATGTTCCCGGGTCCCCGTGTGGTGGACGATGGCGCAGGACGTGGACGGCGGCCGCCGAGATCCCGCGGACGACCCCCACCCGGTCGCCGCCGTCGGTCTGGAAGGAGCCGAGCATGCTGTTCCACGTTCGCATGGACGTCGCCGTGCCGCGCGACCTCGACCCGGCGGAGCGAAGGGCTCTGCTGGCGGCGGAGAAGGCGCGCGCATTGGAGCTGCAGCGCAACGGCGTGTGGCGGCACCTGTGGCGGGTGGTCGGGCAGTACAGCAACGTCGGCGTGTTCGACGTGGACTCCGCGGACGAGCTGCACGAGGTTTTGTGGAACCTGCCGCTCTTTCCCTACCTGACCATCCAGGTCACGCCGCTGACCGAGCACCCGTCGGCCTTGTCGGCCAATCCCTGAGCCCTCCGGAGGCCGGTCAGGGCTGCGAGGGGTCGCCGGCGTGACCTCGACGTCCGGCTACGGCGACCGGGCGGGCCGGTCGCCGTCGGCGCAGCGCTCGGGTCGATCGCACTCCTCTGCAGATCCCGCTCCATGAAGCCGGCTGGTGGGGCGGCGGCGTACTGCTGTGGCGCCCCGGACGCTGGCGCCAGTTCACCCACTTCGGTGCACATACGTGCGCTACAGCCGGCGGCCACCTTCCGCACAGCGAGCTGACGCCTGTGCACCTACCGTCACACTTGACGACCCAGGGCAACCGGCCCGCCGCCGTTCCGGCTCGGCAGCACCGCACGCCACCGCGTCCGGGCGTCGACCGAGGCCGGGTCGGAACGGAACGAGGACATGGGTCATCCGCCATGGTCGAGACGGCCACCGCCGCAGCCGCAGCCCGACGAGCTCCCGCCGTGGGGCTGGGAGCTGCGGCGCCCCGCCGACCTGACCAGGTCCCGGACGGCGCTCCGCGTCGAGGTGCTCGGCGCCGGGGTCCCGACCGGCGACATCGGGGACGACGTCGAGCGGTTGCTGCTCGCCTACGAGGAGCTGGCGTCCAACGGCCTCCGGCACGGACAGGCCCCGGTCCGGGCCACGGTGACCGCAACCGGCACCGGCTGGCTGATCGACGTGAGCGACGCCGCCGTCGACACCTCGCCCACGCCGGCCGTCGACCGCGACCCCGCCCTCGGCGGACTGGGGCTCCACCTCGTCGCCCGACTGTGCAGCGCGTACGGCTGGTCGGTGGAGGCCGGGCGCAAGCACGTCTGGGGATACGTCAGCCTGGCGGCGGTCGCCTGAGCCGGCACACACCCACGGACACGCGACACCACCGGCGGCCAGTGAGGCAAGATCTGGTCGTGCCCATGGAGGAGTCAGGTCCGGCTGACACCACCCGCTCCCCCGCCCGGCTGGCGGCCGTGCGCGCCACGGAGCTCCTGGACGCGATTGCCGAGGAGTCCTTCGACCGGCTCACCGGGCTTGCCCGGCGGCTGACCGGCGCGCCGTTCGCGTTCGTGACCGTCGTCGACGACGAGCGCTCCTACTGGCTGAGTCGGCACGGGATCCCCGACGACGGCGCCCAGCAGAACACCCTGGACGAGTCGTTCTGTCAGTACGTCGTCGCGAGCGGCCGGCCCCTCGTGCTCGGCGACGTGACCATCGACGAGCGGACCCGGGACAACCCCTCCATCCAGTCCCTGGGCGTGCGCGCCTGGGCGGGCTTTCCCGTGCACACCCCCGAGGGCGAGCTCCTCGGCACCTTCTGCGTCGTCGACACCGAGGTCCGCACCTGGTCCCCCGAGGACGTCGAACTGCTCGCCGACCTGTCGGCCATCGCCTCCCGCGAGGTCTGGTTGCGCCGGGTCCTGGCCCAGGAGCGACAGGCGCGCACCGAGGCGGAGACGGCCGCGGTGGCCGCCCGGACGGCGGAGGCGCAGGCCCACCGCGAGGCCGCACGGGCCAGCCTGCTGGCCCGGATCAGCGAGCTCCTCACCACCGGCCTTGAGCCCGCGGACGTGTGGCAGGCCATCGCCACCATCGCCGTTCCGGCCCTCGGCGACTTCGCCTACGTGTGCACGGTCGAGCGGGACGGCGGCCTCACCCCGGTGGCGGTCCGGCACGCCGATCCCGCGGGCCTCGGTGCGCTGTGGCGATGGGTGCACTCCGCCGGCCGGCGTACCGGCGAGGCCGCCGGACCCGGCCACGTGGCCGCGACCGGGCAGGCCGAGCTGCTCCGCGCACCCCTGGACGTGGACCTGACCGACGCCCAGCGGGCAGCCGTGGCCGACCTCGGCGTCACCAGCTCCCTCGTCGTCCCACTGCACAGCCGCGGTGACGTCACCGCGGTGGTCACCATCGGCCGCACGGCCACCGTGCCGTACAGCGATGAGGACCGGGCGCTGGTCTCCGCCCTCGCCGACCGCGCCGGGCTGGTGGTGGAGAACGCGCTGGCCTACCAGACGGAGCGCGCGCTGTCGGAGACGATGCAGCGCGCCCTGCTGCCCTCACTGCTGCCGCGGCCCGGCCGGCTGGACCTGATCGCCCGGTACCGGCCCGCGGGCCGGGCCCAGCTGGTCGGCGGCGACTGGTACGACGCGTTCGTCAACGCCTCCGGGACGACGAGCGTGGTCATCGGTGACGTCGCCGGCCACGACATCGACGCGGCCACCACCATGGGGCAGCTGCGCACCATGCTGCGGATGGCCGGCCACGACGGTCACCAGACCGCCGGGCAGGTGCTGGCCACCGTCGACCACGCATGCGACACCTTCGGTCACAACGTCTTCGCCACCGCCCTGGTCGCCCAGGTGGAGCGGTCGTCTCCCGACTCTCCGGCGCACGACCGGTCGATCCGCTGGTCCAGCGCCGGGCACCCACCACCGTTGCTGCTGCACAGCGACGGCCGGGTGGAGGTCCTGACCGGCGCTCCCGGCCTGCCCCTCGGGGTCGCACCCGACCGCGCACGACCCGAGCACCAGATGTCGCTGGCCCCGGGGTCGACGCTGCTGCTCTACACCGATGGACTGATCGAGGCGCGCGACCTCGACCTCGACCACGGCCTCGCCCGGCTGGCCGCGTTGCTCGCCGACTCCGCGGACCTCGACCTCGACAGGCTCTGCGACCGCATCATCGACGACCTCGTCGGTGCCACCGGCGCCGAGGACGACGTCGCCCTCATCGCCGTCCGCGCCCAGCCCTGAGCCGGACAGCGGGACACCGACGGGCACGTCACGGAACCGGTCCGGCGGATCCGTCCGGCGACCGCGACGCAGCCGACGATGAGACGTGCCACTCGACGTCCGTGAGACCTACGCAGCCGACCCGGACGTCGTGCTCGCCGTCCTCACCGAGGTGCGTTCCTCCGCGAGTGGGCGTCGGCACTCGGCGCACGGGTGCAGGACGTCGAGGTCATCGCCGCCAGTGACGGCGGCCGGCAGACCACCGTGCGTCCCCCACCACCGGGATCCCGCCGCCGTTCGCCCGATTCGTCGGGAGCGACGTGTCGGTGGTCCACCGCCAGACGTGGACCGCGGACCAGGACGGTGACCACCGCGCCGACCTCGACGTGCACACCGAGGTCTGCGGGCCGGCGGCCCACGTCCGCGGTGCACGACGACTCACGCCCGTGCCGCGGGCACCGTTCGACGGCGACCGGGGACGCCGAGGTGGACGCCCCGCTCATCGGGCGGCAGGTGGAAGCCGCCGTCCGCGAACTTGTCGGCGTCGTGCTGCGACGCGAATCCGAGGTGCTCGCCCGCCGGCCGGCCGCGCCGGCCTGACCGGCGCAGCACAGTTCGGTCACAGGGGGTGCTCAGCAGTTGACCTGGCCGCAGTCCGGACGTACCAAGCGACATGGTCCCGCTCGTCGTGGACGACGTCGCTCCCTTCGAGGACTGGTCGGCGGCCGCCCGCGGCGCACTCGCCGTCCTGCACTCGACCGTAGGGCTCGACCTGTGGATGCTGACCCGGGTGGAGGGCAACGATCAGGTGATGCTCCACGCCCACCCCCGGGAGCTGGTCCCGGCCGGGACGACGGTGCCCTGGGACCGCAGCTTCTGCCGGAAGATGGTCTCCGGCGCCGGGCCCCGCGTCTCCACCGTCACCGCGGCCACGCCCGTCTACGCCAGCGTCCGGGCAGGGCACACCGAGTCGATCGCTGCCTACGTGGGCGTCCCGATCGTTACCCACTCGGGCACGTTGTTCGGAACCCTGTGCGGGGTGTCCTCCCGTGCACAGCCGCGCAGCTTCGCCCGCCACCTGCCCACCGTCGAGCTGGTCGCCCGGCTGCTCAGCACCCTGCTCCCCGAGGACGGCGTCGCACGTCCCCCGCTCGACGGCCCCGGCTGACCGGCGCAGAACACGCGCACGAGGCAAGGTGACGGCATGACAACGCCGGCACCGGACCCCCAACCGCGCGACATCGCCCTGGAGCAGGAGACCCCCGAGCAGGCCGAGGCGCTGGAGGCGGCCAGTGACCCCGAGCCGGCGCCGGAGGGCTCCGCCGGCCGCTGAGCGGAGGCCAGGTCAGCGGGCGGAGATGAGCTCCCGGTCGGTGATCCGCCGCTTGCCCACGTAGTAGACCGTCGTCCCGGCGGCCACCGACGTGTCCCACGGCGGGCTGACCACCAGGCCCTCCTCGCCGCGGACGGCGAGCACGGTCGCCCCGACCGTGCGCCCGAGGTGCACCTGCACGTCGCCGAAGGTGGCGAACCGGTGTCCGCTGGGCAGGCACTCCCGCCGGGTCAGGTCGCGCAGTGCGGCGACCATGTGGATGCCGGGGTCGGCGTGGTCGACCGCCGCGGCGATGGCCAGGGTCCCGTTGCCGTCCCGGCCGTCGACGACGACGGTTCGCGCGCGGGCGACGCCGGCCCGGGTCATCACGTCAGCCGGCGTGAGGTCCCCACGGACGAAGGAGACCTCGCGCAACTCGGGCACCGGGTGCTGCGCCACGTCGTTCCAGGCGCACAGGACGGTCTGGGTCCGGCCCTCGGCGATGAGCTCGGTGAGCATCCGGTCGGTCCGGCCGGGCGAGTAGCCCAGGACGACGACGTGCTGAGCCAGGTCCACCCCGACCACACCGCTCAGTCGCTTGCCGCGGACCGACTGCAGCTAGAGCGTGTCTGCTAACTGCGGACGCGGTGATGGATGATCATGCAGCCGAGGAGGACACCGCCGAGGTAGGTGGTGGCGTATTTGTCGTAGCGGGTGGCGATAGCGCGCCACTGCTTGAGCCGGCCGAACCCGCGTTCGACGGTGTTGCGGTCCTTGTAGAGCTCGGCATCGCAGGCCGGTGGTCGCCCACCGGCCGAGCCCTTGGCCTTGCGGCGTGCGATCTGGTCGCTGCGTTCGGGAATCGTGTGAGCGATCTTCTTCGCCCGCAGGTGCGCCCGCGTACTGGGATGGGAGT
>NZ_FNOZ01000012.1 GCF_900107175.1 Modestobacter sp. DSM 44400
CGACACCGGCGCGTTCCGGCTGCTGGCGGACAAGGCGTACTCCCATCCCAGTACGCGGGCGCACCTGCGGGCGAAGAAGATCGCTCACACGATTCCCGAACGCAGCGACCAGATCGCACGCCGCAAGGCCAAGGGCTCGGCCGGTGGGCGACCACCGGCCTGCGATGCCGAGCTCTACAAGGACCGCAACACCGTCGAACGCGGGTTCGGCCGGCTCAAGCAGTGGCGCGCTATCGCCACCCGCTACGACAAATACGCCACCACCTACCTCGGCGGTGTCCTCCTCGGCTGCATGATCATCCATCACCGCGTCCGCAGTTAGCAGACACGCTCTAGCCGGATGCCGCAGGCGCCGGTGCCCGCCGCACTGTCGGCACTGGCGGCGGCGGGCCGCTCGATCGCCGACGTGCAGGCAATCACCACGCACAACCCGTTCGCGGTCAACGATCTGTACTTCGCCCGCGAGACCGGGATCAAGGCCGAGGACATGAACGCGTTCGGCTGCAGCCTGATCTTCGGGCATCCCCAGGGCCCGACCGGCCTCCGATCCATCGCCGAACTGATCGAGACGCTGCGCCTGCGCGGCGGCGGGGCCGGGCTGTTCACCGGCTGCGCCGCGGGCGACACCGGTGCCGCCATCGTCCTGGAGGTCACGGACTGATGACCGGCGACACCTTCGCCCCACCGTCGATCGAGGCCGAGGGGCTGCCCGACGGCCGGCTGCTGCTGCGCTCGACAGAGCGGCTGGCCCCGCACCCGGTCAGCGTCGTGCACTCCTTCCGGGCCGGAAGCGAGGCGCATCCGGATCGGCTGCTGATCGCCGAGCGGGTGGACGGGGAATGGGCCCGGCTCACCTGGGGAGAGGTCCGCGAGCAGGCCGACCGCCTGGCCCAGGGCCTGCTCGACCGCGGGCTGGCCGACCGGCCGGTCCTGGTGCTCTCGGGCAACAGCCGGCTGCACCTGGTGGTGATGTTGGCCGCGATGACGGTGGGCGCCCCCGTCGTCCCCACCAGCGTCGCGTACTCGTTGCAGAGCGCTGATCACGCCAAGCTGCAGGCGATGGTCGAACTGGTCGACCCCGGCCTGGTCGTCGCGGAGAACGCCTCCTTCGCCCGCGCGGTCGCTGCTCTGCGCGAGGACCGGACGGTGCTCAGCCGGGACGGCGACCTCCCCGGTTCGATCGCCGCCGCGGAGTTCGGTGCCGACCCGACCGAGGAGGTGGACCGCCGCTGCGCCTCTCTCGGGCGGGAGGACGTCGCCAAGATCCTCTTCACGTCGGGATCGACCGGCACCCCGAAGGGCGTGCTGACCACCCACGGCATGCTCTCGGCCAACCAGCAGCAGATGCGGCAGGTCTGGCCGTTCCTCTCGGTGGAGCCACCGGTGCTGCTGGACTGGTTGCCCTGGAGCCACACCTTCGGTGGCAACCACGACCTCAACATGGTGCTGGTCAACGGCGGCACGCTGTGGATCGACGACGGCCGCCCGGCGCCCGGGCTGGTTGAGCGGACGGTGCGCAATCTGGCCGATGCACGCCCGACGGTGTACCTCAACGTGCCCGCCGGCTACGCCGCCCTCCTGCCGCACCTGGAGCGGGGCCCTGCAGCGGCGCGGGCCTTCCTGTCCCGGTTGCGGCTGGGCTTCTTCGCCGCGGCCGCCCTCCCCCAGGAGCTGTGGGACCGCCTCGGGAAGCTCGCCGCCGACCACGGTTCCGGGATGCAGATGACCACCTCGTGGGGGCTGACCGAGACCTCCCCGGCGGCGACGTCCGCGCACTTCCCGATCACCCGCAGCGACGTCCTGGGCGTCCCGCTGCCCGGGCTGGAGCTGGCGGTCGTACCCGTCGGGGAGAAGACGGAGGTGCGGGTACGAGGTGCCAACGTGACGCCCGGCTATCACCGCCGTCCCGACCTGACGGCGGGGGCCTTCGACGAATACGGGTTCTTCCGCACCGGAGACGCCGTGGTCCTCGCCGACCCCGACGACGTCGCCGCCGGCCTGCTGTTCCGCGGCCGCATCGCGGAGGACTTCAAGCTGATGACCGGCACGTTCGTCAGCGTCGGCACACTGCGGCCCAAGCTGCTCTCGGCCTCCCGTGGGTTGCTCACCGACGCCGTCATCTGCGGGCAGGACCGCGAATTCGTCACCGCGATGGTGTGGCTGCACCCCGAGCACACCGGCCGCGTGGACGCCGACGGCGTGCCCGAGGCGTCGCTGCGCGCGGAGCTCGTTGCGACCCTGGGGCGACTGGCGGCCGAGGGGGGCGGCTCTTCTCACTGCGTGGAGCGGCTGCTCGTACTCACCGAGCCGGCGCAGCTCGACGCCGGCGAGATCACCGACAAGGGGTACGTCAACCAGGCAGCCGTCCGGGACCGACGGGCCGCCCTGGTCGCTCTCCTCTCCGTCGAGCCGACGCCACCGCGGGTGGTCGTGAGGGCGGTGGACTGAGACATGGGGCAGCAGGTGGTCTCCTGGATCGAGCACCACGCCCGTCGTACCCCTGACAGCGTCGCCCTGGTGGACCTGCACCGCGGGCGCTCGGCCCGATACGCGGAGCTGGCTGGCCGGGTGAGCGCACTCGCCCGGTCGCTGGCCGATCGGCACGGTGTGCGGCCCGGTGACAGGGTCGCGGTGCTCTCCCGTAATGACACCCGCGTGTTCGAGGTCGTCTACGCCTGCGCGCTGCTCGGCGCCGTGGTGGTGCCCCTCAACTGGCGGCTGTCGGCCAACGAGCTGGCCGCCATCGGCGGCGACGCCGAGCCCGCGGTCCTCGTGTCCGAGAGCGCGTCGGCCGCGGTGGCCGCCGGGGTGGCGGCCGCGGCCGGCATCCCGTCGACCGTCGTCTGGGCCAGCGAGGACGGCGAGGACGACGGGTACGAGGAGCTGGCCACTGCTCCCGTGCCGGAGGGGTGGGCGCCGGAGCCGGTCGACGAGGACGCGATCTGGATGATCATCTACACGTCCGGCACGACGGGTCTGCCGAAGGGTGTACAGGCCACTCATCGTGGAGTCCTCGCGAGCATGCTCGGCATCCTGGTGGCGCACAGGGTGGGGGCGGACTCTCGCTGTCTGACGGTGCTGCCGACCTTCCACGTCGCCGGCCTGAACCTGTTCGCCAATCCCGTGCTGTTCGCCGGCGGCACCGTGCTGGTCGCGCGCGTGTTCGATCCGGCGCAGGCCGTTGGTCTGCTCACCGACGGCGCCGCGCCGGTGACCCACTTCTGCGGGGTGCCCGCGAACTACCAGTTCATGGACCAGTTGCCGACGTTCGACGACACACCGCTGCCGCCGTTCGTCGCCGCCATCGGCGGCGCTCCGGTGCCGTCGGCACTCGTGGAGACATGGGCGCGGCGGGGCGTTGCCCTCACCACCGTCTACGGCATCACCGAGGCCGGCGCCTGCGTGACGGCCGTGCCGCCGGGCCAGGAGGTGAGCCACAACGGCACGATCGGCTTGCCGCTTCTCTACGCGCGTTGCCGGGTGTACACCGCCGAGGATCGGCCGGCTGCTCCGGGGGAGACGGGGGAGCTGCAGCTGTCCGGGCCGCTGGTGACATCGGGCTACTGGCGCAACCCCGCCGCCACTGCTGAGGCGTTCACCGGCGACGGTTGGCTGCGCACCGGTGACGCGGCCTCCGTGACCGACGACGGCCACCTGGTCCTGGTCGACAGGTGGAAGGACATGTACATCTCCGGCGGGGAGAACGTGTACCCGGCCGAGGTGGAGAACGCCCTGCACGCCCACCCGGCCATCAACCAGGCCGCCGTCGTGGGGGCGCCGCACCCACGCTGGGGTGAGGCAGGTGTCGCCTTCGTCGTCCTCGTCCGGGATGCCGAGGCCGCACCGGACGAATTGCGGACCTGGTGCCGTGAGCGGCTGGCCGCCTACAAGGTGCCCGTCCGGGTCGTCGTCGTCGACGAGTTGCCACGCAACGCGACGGGCAAGGTGCTCAAGGGGCCGCTGCGGAACTCTGCCAGGAGCGGGACCTGATGCCTGTCGACATGGCAGCGCTGATCGACGACCTCGCAGCCGAGTCAACGGAGCTCGACGCCGTGCTCGCGACCCTGCAGCCCGCCGACTGGAAGCGCCCCACACCCGCCGTCGGCTGGTCGGTCCAGGACCAGGTCACCCACCTGGCGTTCTTCGACGAGGCCGCGGTGACCGCAGCGACCGAGCCCGACCGCTTCCGGGAGGAGATCGCCCGACCGGGCGCCGGGGGCGGCGACGTTGCCGACTGCGTGGCGGCGCGGTACCGGTCGATGCCGCCGGGCGAGGCGATGGCCTGGTTCAGCGCGGCCCGGCGCCGCTACCTCGAGATCTTCGTCGGCCTGGACCCGACCACGCCCCTGCCCTGGTACGGGCCTCCGATGAGCGCGGCCTCGTCGGTGACCGCACGGCTGATGGAGACCTGGGCGCACGGCCAGGACGTGTTCGATGCCCTCGCCAGGGCCCGTCGGCCCACGGCGCGGTTGCGGCACATCGCCCACCTCGGGGTGCGGACCCTCGGCTGGAGCTTCCAGGTCAACGGTCGTCCCAGACCCGACGTCCCGGTCCGCGTGGAGCTGACCGCCCCTGAGGGAGGCACTTGGACGTGGGGGCCTGCGGACGCCCCCGACCGGGTCTCGGGCCCAGCCGAGGACTTTTGCCTGCTCGTCACCCAGCGGCGCAACCGCGACCGCACGGCGCTGCGCGCCCGCGGCCCGGTCGCCAACGCCTGGCTGGACCTGGCGCAGGCCTTCGCTGGACCTGCTGGCGGTCGTTGACCACCCGAACAGGGACAACCTGAACCGGCGCGGTCTCTGCGCCGGTCACTGGCCGCCGTCCCCATCCGGAACCTCCCAAGGCATGCCGTAAGTGGAACGGAACATCTTCGAGAGGTGTGAGGCGCCCACCTGTGTCAACGGTTGAGCCCGCAGCTCACCGCGACTCCTTCGCGGCGAGCGGAACTGGCCGCAGGGGTTCTGACCGACAGGGCTTCCCGGCGTGACGCCGCCTCCTCTCCCGGAGCCGAGTGTCCCCGTGCCGGGTCTCATGGAGGCTCTCAATCCACCTGAGGATGAGAGTCATGGCGGCACACCGCCGACGCCCTGCACACCCAGCGCGAGCATGCGACCTACCTGCACGGCCGCGGCGCGCACTACCTGTTCACCGTGAAGCGGAACCAGCCGACCCTGCACGCCGCGCTCGCCGGGTTGCCCTCGTCGGCAGTCGATCGGCAGGTGAGCAAGCAGTTCGGGCACGGTCGGGGCGAGCCCCGTTCGATCGCCGTCCTTGACGTCGCTGGCGCCCCCGGCATCGACGGCCTGTTCCCGTACGCCGCCCAGGTGATGCGCGTGATCCGCCCCCGCACGCACACCGCGACCGGCAAGCGCTCCCCGGAGGTCGTCTATGCGATCACGTCCCTGGACCACCGCCGGGCCGACCCCGGCCTGCTGGCCGGCTGGCTGGAGGGCCACTGGGGAATCGAGAACCGCGTGCATCACGTGCGCGATGTGACCCGGGGTGAGGACGGATCCCCGACTCGCACCGGCGACACGGCGCAGCATACGTCCGCAGGGGACAGAACATGCACGTCGCAACGGGACGTCCGCCCCGGCTGGCCTCGGCACGGGTGCCGTGACTGGATGGTCGTTCGCGCCCCGCGGATGGTGTCAGGCACCGGGTTTGATGAAGGCCTGGAACTCCCGGTCGGCGGGTCGCTGATCGGGGGCGGTGCGGTTGTTGATCTCGTACTCCACCGGCGGGACCGGCCCGAGCTCGCCGGTGGAGGCGTCGGTGGCTGAACCAGTCGATGTGCTCGGCCACGGCTCGGGGCCTGTTGCCCCGAGGCGCTTCGGTGCCCGCGAGTTGACCCTCCTCTACCCGAGGGCGAGTGAGCCCACCGGCTGCGCCGAGATCGTTCACGACGGTGTGGCAATGACCGGGCCTTCAGCGCGCCTGGGAGGTCGCCCGGAGAAGAAGGCCTTCAAGTGATCGCCTGATGTGGCCCCGTCAGGAGTCTTCGCTTATCACCCTCCTGGCTCGGCTCGGCTGCACCCTCATCGGCTCTCCCGGCATCTTCGGGTAGTCCGGGGGATAGGGCATCTCGCCCAGCCCGAGGTCGTGCTCCTGCCGCTCGGCCAACTCGATCAGCGGCTCGATGCCGAAGGCGTGGTCGGCCAGGCCGGCGTGCTTGTCACCGACCGCGGCGAAGCGAGCCGGCATGGTGCGGACGTCGAAGTCGAATGGCGTCACGTCAGGCAGCTCGTCCCAGTCCAGCGGGGCGGAGACGGGCGCGTGTGGCTTGGGCCGGATGGAGTACGCCGAGGCGATCGTGCGGTCCCGGGCCATCTGGTTGTAGTCGATGAAGATCTTCTCGCCGCGCTCTTCCTTCCACCAGTTCATGGTCACCCGGTCGGGGATGCGCCGTTCCAGTTCCCGTCCGAACGCGATCACCGCGCGCCGCACCTCGGGGAACGTCCACCGCGGCTGGATCGGCACGTACACGTGCACCCCGCGGCCGCCGGAGGTCTTCGGCCACCCCTCCATGCCCAACTCGTGCAGCAGCTCCCGCACGTGCGGCGCCACCGAGACGGCGTCAGAGAAGTCGGTGCCCGGCTGCGGGTCCAGGTCGATGCGGATCTGGTCAGGCTGCTCGACGTCGGACTTCGACACCGGCCACGGGTGGAACGTCAGCGTGCCGAGGTTGGCCGCCCAGGCAACGACGGCGACCGAGTCCGGCGCGATCTCGTCCGCCGTCCGCCCGCTGGGAAAGGTGATGTGCGCGGTCTGCACCCAGTCGGGGGCGTTCTTGGGTACCCGTTTCTGGTAGAACGCGTCCCCGGTATTGTCGACCCGGGTCGAGATCCGGGCTCCCTCGAACACCCCCCTGGGCCAGCGCTCCAGCGTCGTCGGCCGGTCCCGCAGGGCGAACAGGATGCCCTCACCGACGGAGATGAAGTACTCGACGACGTCGATCTTGCGGATGCCCCGGTCGCCGAAGTACGGCTTACCCGGGCTGCTGACGCGCACGTCGTGCCCATCGACCTGCAGCACCACGGCGTCCTTGCTGCTGGTCATGTGGGCTCCGTTCGTCCGAGCTGACCGGCCGGCTGCGCGGTCAGGCGGGGCAGGTGAGCCCGTCCAACGGCGCAACCAGGTCGATCAGGTACGCGTCGACCGCCGCGGTCACGCAGTCGGTCTTGGGATAGGCAGTGTGCCCGGTGCCCTGCCAGGTGAGCAGCACCCCGCTCGTGAGGTCCTGGGCCATGTCCACCGCGCCGGGCAGCGGCGTCACCGGGTCGCCCTGCGTCCCGACCACCAGGATAGGGGCGCTGCCCTCGGCGTCCCGGTCGGGCAGTGGAGTGCGCGGGGCGTCCCAGACCGAGCAGGTGTACAGGCTGGTCGCGGCGCCGGCGCCGAACAGCGGGTACTTCACGTTCCAGTCGGCCACCAGGCCGCGGACCGTCGCGGCGCTGAACTCCTCATCGGTGTCAGCGCAGTTCACCGTCACGTTCGCGTCGATCACGTTGCTGTACGTGCCGTCCTCGTTCCGCCCCGTGTAGGTGTCGGCGAGGGTGAGGATGCCGGCGGAGTCGCCGTTGCGGGCGCTGGCCAGCGACTGGGCCAGCTGCGGCCACGCGCCGGGCTGGTACAGCGCCGACTGGACGCCGGTGAGCACCAGTCCCGGGGTTGCCTGCCGGGTCTCCCCGGCCCGGCTGCTGGGGATGGGCCTGGTCGCAGCCTGGGCCAGCACGTCGTTCAGGAACTGCCGCGGGTCTCCACCGACCGGGCAGCCGCCGACCAGGCCGGTGCAGTTGGCGGCGAACGCATCGAAGGCCGCCTCGAAGCCCTGCGCCCGCGACTCGGCCGCGGCCTGCTCGTCGGCGTCGGGGTCGACCGCTCCGTCGAGCACCAGGGCCCGCACGCGGTCCGGGAACAGCTCGGCGTAGGTGGAGCCCAGCGTGGTCCCGTAGGAGTAGCCGAGGTAGGTCAGCTGCTCGTCGCCGAGCGCCTGCCGGACGCGGTCCAAGTCCCGGGCGGTGGCAACGGTGCTGAAGGCGCCCAGCGCGTCCTGGTACTTCTCGCTGCACCCGTCGGCCAGGTCCTGCGCCTGGGTGAAGACGGCGTCGAGCTGTGCGGGGGTGGTGGGCCGCGGCTCCGCGGCGGTGATCGCGTCCTTCTGCTGGTCGGAGATGCACTCGACCGGCGTCGACAGGCCAACCCCGCGCGGGTCGACCCCGACCACATCGAAGTGCTGCAGGACGTCGACCGGCAGCGTCAGTGCCGACTGGATCGCCGCGTCGGTGGCCGAGATGCCCGGACCGCCGGGATTGACCATCAGCGACCCCCGGCGGTCGGTCTGCCCGGCGAGCACGGCCCGGACCAGGAACAGCTGCAGCGTGGGCCCGGCGGGGTCGTCGTAGCTGACCGGCACCGTCGTCGTCCCGCAGGAGAAGGTGAGCGCACGGTCCGAGCCCGGGCGGTTCGCGATGATCGGCTGGATCTGACCGTTGCAGTCGGTCCAGTCGATGACGTCGGCCGCGGGCGCGGTCGTGCCGCTGGCCGAGGTCGAGCTGGCCGCGGGCTCGGAGTCGTCGGCGGAGGTGCAGCCGGCGAGGGCCAGGACGGCGGACAGGAGGCCGGCCAGAGCCAGGCTGACGGGAGTGGGGCGGCGACGGTGCAACATCATGATCACTCCAGGGTAGGAGGCGGTGCCGCCGCCCGCCCGGGGCGCTCAGCCCCCGAGGACCTCGGCGAGGTCGTACTTCACCGGCACGTCGAGCTGGTCGTAGGTGCAGGAGCGGGCGTCCCGGTCGGGCCGCCAGCGCTGGAAGTGGCCGGTGTGCCGCAGCCGGCTGCCCTCCAGCTGGTCGTACTTGACCTCCACCACGAGCTCGGGCCGCAGCGGCACCCAGGAAAGGTCCTTGCCGGCGTTCCAGCGGCTCGTGGCGCCGGGCATGCGGTGCTCGCCCGCACCCTCGGCCCCGGTAGAGGTGTCGGCGTTCGCCCAGTCCTGCCACGGGTGCCCGGACAGCGCGCTGGCCCGGTAGGCGGCCAGCTCCTCGACCAGCTCGGCCCGGCGCTTCATGGTGAACGAGGCCGCGACGCCGATGTGCTGGAGTGTGCCGGCGTCGTCGTAGAGGCCCAGCAGCAGCGACCCGACCACCGGGCCGCTCTTGTGCCAGCGGAACCCGGCGACTACGCAGTCGGCCGTGCGCACGTGCTTGACCTTGGTCATCAGCCGCTGGTCGGGGGCGTAGAGCAGGTCGGCCCGCTTGGCGATCACGCCGTCCAGCCCGGCGCCCTCGAACTCGGCGAACCAGCGCTGGGCCAGCTCAGCGTCCTGAGTGACGGTGGTGACATATACCGGCGCCCGGGCGCCGGCCAGCGCCTGCCGCAGCCGCGCCTGCCGCTCGCCGAACGGTGTGCTCAGCAGCGACTCATCGCTCAGGGCGAGCAGGTCGAAGGCGACGAAGGACGCCGGTGTCTCCGCGGCAAGCTTGCTGACCCGGGAGGCGGCGGGGTGGATGCGCTGCAGCAGCGATTCGAAGTCCAGCCGGTCACCCCGCGGGACGATGATCTCCCCGTCGACCACGCAGCGCTCGGGGAGCTGTGCCTTCGCTGCCTCGACCACATCGGGGAAGTAGCGGGTGAGCGGGCGCTCGTTGCGGCTGCCCAGCTCGACCTCGTCGCCGTCGCGGAAGACGATGCAGCGGAAACCGTCCCACTTGGGCTCGTAGTAGAGGCCGTCGCCGGTGGGCAGGCTGGCCGCGGGCTTGGCCAGCATCGGTTTGACCGGCGGGAGCACGGGCAGGTCCATGAGCTCAGTCAAGCAGCAGGTGCCGACAGGTCACAGCTGCAGCAGCCCGGCCTGCGTCGGCCGGAAGCCGCAGGCGTCGAGGTAGAAGGACGCCAGGTCGTCGTCGAAGTCGACGTGCAGCCACTCGCACCCGGCCGCCCGCGCACCGTCGCGGGCCGCCGCCACGATCTGCCGGCCGATCCCGAGGTGGCGGGCATCGGCGGCCACCATCACGTCCTGCAGCCAGGCGTGCACCAGCCCGTCCCACACCACGTTGACGAACCCGACGAGCCGGCCGGTGTCGCCCACGGTGACGTTGCGTGCGGTGACGTCGCGTGCGGTGACGTCGCGTGCGGTGACGTCGCGTGCGGTGACGTCGCGTGCGGTGACGTCGCGTGCGGTGACGTCGCGTGCGGTGACCCAGCCCAGACTGTGGTCGGCGACCAGCCGGCGCCAGTCCCATTCAGAGACGTCGAAGAGCCGGGTGCCGAAGGCCTCTGCGTGCAGCAGGTTGACCTCGTCGCTGGTGAATACGCCGCGCCACGTGATGTCCATCGGCGCATCCTCGCCGGGGGCGCGAGCCACCGGCGGCAGACACGGCGATGCCGCACGGCGAGCCGGGGACGGTCCAGGCAAACACCAGGCACCCGGCTGGACCCACACCCTGCGACTCGACGGCACCCTCACCGTGACCACCCGCACCGGACTCACCGCCTCCACCCGAGCACCACGCCTGGACGACCGGAAGGACCCCCGGCCGGACGAGGCCGTGCCCTTCTGAGGGCGGTTCGGCCGCCAAGGAGGGCGTAGTGGAAGGGGTCAGTCAGCCGGCTGACAGGCGGTAGCGGGTGAACAGGTAACCGTCCTCCTCGAGCACCTGGACCAGCCGGCCGGAGACGGGGACCGGCAGCGCATCGGCGCCCAGCATCCCGGGGGCCCCGCCGGCCAGCAGCGGTGCGATCGACAGGTCGAGCTCGTCGACGACCCCGGCGCCCAGGGCCGCGGAGAACAGCGACGGGCCTCCCTCGCAGAGCAGCTGGGACAAGCCGCGCTCGGCGAGGGCATCCACGGCGGCGCCCAGGTCCACGTCGTCGTCCCCGCAGACGAGCACCTGCACACCCGCATCAGTGAGCGCGGCCCGGTGGCCGGCGTCCGCGGCGGCGCAGGTGACCAGCACGGTGGGGGAGACCGCATCGGTCACCAGCTGGTCGGCCGGGGCCAGCGACGCCCGCCGCGAGACCACGACGACCGGCGCGGTGGACACTCGCCCCAGCCCGGCCCGCAGCCGGCCCACCGCGGAATCGGCGAGCACCGGCCGGTAGCCCTCTGCCGCGGCGGTCCCGTGCCCGACCAGGACCGCGTCGGCCAGCGCCCGCAACACGCGGAAGACCCGCCGGTCGCCGTCCGAGCCCAGCCCGCCGCTCCGCCCGGCGACGCTCGTCGCGCCGTCCAGCGCCGCGACGAAGTTCACCCGCAGGTGCCGCCCGGCCGGCACCCGGTACGCCTCGGCCAGGGCCGCGTCGTCCAGCCCAGCGTCATCGACCGGGCCCGGGCCGGGCAGGAGCCGCCGCACCGTCAGCGGGTCGCGACGATGGCGGCGCTCTCCGCCGGCACGGTGATCGTCTCCCCGTCCAGCGTGGGCACCTCGCCGGTGGCGAACAGCACCTCCGACGCCGGAACGTCGAGGTCCACCTCACGCGGCTGGTCGGACAGGTTGGCCACCACACGCAGCGACCCGCGGGTGACGACCAGCCAGCGGTCGGCGTCGTCCCAGCTGACTGCCATCCCGGACAGGTCGGGGTCCACCAGGTCGGGGTGCGCGTGCCGCAGCGCGATCAACGCCTTGTACACCGCGAACAGCTGTGCGTGCGGCTCCTCGGCGAGCTCGGCCCAGTCCAGCTTGGAGCGGGCGAAGGTCTCCGGGTCCTGCGGGTCGGGCACGACTGCGGCGTCCCAGCCGTGCTCGGCGAACTCACCGATCCGGCCCTCGGCGGTGGCCTTGCCCAGCTCCGGCTCGGGGTGGCTGGTGAAGAACTGCCACGGCGTCGAGGCGCCCCACTCCTCGCCCATGAACAGCATCGGGGTGAACGGGGCGGTCAGCACCAGGGTGGCGCCGACGGCCAGCAGTCCAGGGGACAGCGAGGCGGAGATCCGGTCCCCCACGGCCCGGTTGCCGATCTGGTCGTGGTTCTGCAGGTAGCCCACGAATTTCCAGCCCGGCAGCATCGCGGTGTCCACCGGCCGGCCGTGGTGCCGCCGGCGGAAGCTGGACCAGTCGCCGGCGTGGAAGAAGGCGCCGGTCAGCGTCTTGGCCACCGCGCCGATCCCGGCGGCGGCGAAGTCGGCGTAGTAGCCCTGCCCCTCGCCGGTGAGCGTGGTGTGCAGCGCGTGGTGGAAGTCGTCGCTCCACTGCGCGTCCAGGCCCCTGCCGCCGGCCACCCGGGGGGTGACCATGCCCGGGTCGTTGAGGTCGCTCTCGGCGATCAGCGTCAGCGGCCGGCCCTCGGCGACCGACAGCTTCTCCACCTCTGCGGCCATCTCCTCCAGCAGGTGGGTGGCGCGCTCGTCGACCAGCGCGTGCACGGCGTCCAGCCGGAGCCCGTCGACGTGCATGTCGCGCAGCCACATCAGCACGTTGTCCAGGATGTAGCGGCGGACCTCGTCGGAGTCGGGCCCCGACAGGTTGATCGAGTTGCCCCAGCTGTTGGCGCCCCCGTCGGTGAAGATCGGGAAAAACTCCGGCAGGTAGTTCCCCGACGGCCCGAGGTGGTTGTAGACGACGTCCTGGATCACCCCGATGCCGCGCTGATGGCAGGCGTCGACGAACCTCTGGTAGCCCGCCGGCCCGCCGTACGTCTCCTGCACCGCGTACCAGGCGACCCCGTCGTAGCCCCAGTTGTGCGTGCCGTTGAAGCCGTTGACCGGCAGCAGCTCCACGAAGTCGACCCCCAGCTCCACCAGGTGGTCCAGGTTCCGGAGCGCCGAGTCGAAGGTGCCGTCGCGGGTGAAGGTGCCCACGTGCAGCTCGTAGACCACGCCGCCGGCCAGCCGGCGCCCGGTCCAAGCCCCGTCGCCCCAGACGTACGCCGCGGGGTCGAAGCGGCGGGAGAGCCCGTGCACCCCGTCGGGCTGCCGGCGCGACCGCGGGTCGGGCCGGGCGGCCTCGGTGTCATCGAGCAGGAAGCCGTAGTCGGCCTCCGGCCCGGCCGCGACCTCGGCGCACCACCAGCCGGCGTCGTCCCGCTGCATGTCGTGTACCGCGCCGTCGACGGTCAGACGCACCCGCTCCGGGAGGGGGGCCCAGACGGCGAACTCGACGGGGTCGGACATGCGGGGGCCTCCGGGGCGCTGCGGAAAGGGGGGACGGACGGGCGCTGCAGATCATGCCCGCGCGCCCGCCGATCAACCGTCGTGGTGGACACGCCGGGGGGAACTCCCCACGGAGGGCTCCGGACCACTACTTGGCCGCCGCCGGCAGCGGCCGGGCCTGGCCGGAAGGGGGCGCTGGCATCGTGGTCCGGAGCCTGGTCCTGCCTGTCCTGCGACTGCTCGTGTGGGCGGTGATCGCGGTCGCCCTGGTCGTGCTCGCCTTCCGTGGCGGCGGGGGAGGTGATCAGCCCCAGGACGACGTCGCGCAGCCGGCCCCGGTCTCGCTGGAGAGTCCCCAGGTGTCCGTCTCCCGGGGCACCGTGCAGAACGCCGTCACGGTCACCGGCACCGTCGTGGCCGACTCCGCCGTCCCGGTCAAGGCCACGGCCGCCGGAAAGGTGAAGAAGCTGCCTGTCGCCCGGGGCGCGGCGGTCACCGCCGGGCAGGGTCTGCTGCAGGTCACCGTGACCACCGAGCGCGAGCCCATCACCACCACCGACGCCGACGGCAACCCGGTGGTCGCCCCGCGGAACCCGCTGGTCACGACGGTTACCGTCAACGTGCCCGCCGGGGCACGCTCACCGCCCCGGACGCGCTCGTCGACCAGGTGGTCGCGGTCGGGGACGCCGTCGGCTCCGTTTCCCCGGGCACCCTGTCGGCGACGGCGCCGCTGAGCCAGGCCGACCAGTTCCGGCTGCTGACCGCGCCGGCCACCGCCGACGTCACCGTGCAGGGCGGCCCGGCCCCGTTCGGCTGCACCGGGCTCACGCTGGGCGCCGCGCCGTCGACGGGCAACGGCACCGACCCGGCCGCCGACCCGAACGCCAGCACCGCGACCGGCGGAACCACGGCCCGCTGCGCCGTCCCGCCGGGCACACCCAGGTGTTCGCCGGGATGTCTCGCCCGGGCTGGCCGAGACCCTGGACATGCTGCGGCTGGTGGTGCGCGGCGCCGGCGCCGTGGTGCTGCTCGGCGGGCTGGGCGCGTTCAACGTAGGGATGATGGCGGTTCGTCAGCGGATCCGGAGGATCGGCATCCGGCGCAGCTTCGGCGCCACCTCGGCCCGGGTCTTCGGTGCGATCATGCTGGAGAGCGTGGTGGCCACGGTGCTCGCCGGCCTGGCGGCGGTCGCGCTGGCGGTGGTCGTGGTGCGCAACCTCCCGCTGGCCGACTGGCTCAACAATGGGGTGCCGATCGCCGACGCACCCGGCTTTCCGGTGCAGGCCGCCGTCGAGGGGCTCGTGGCGGCCGCCGGCGTCGGCGCACTGGCCGGCCTGCTGCCCGCGCTGCTGGCGGTACGGGTGCAGGTGATCGACGCGATCCGGTTCTGATCGGGGGCAGCCGCGGCGCGGCGGCCGCGGCTGCCCCGACACGTCAGAGGACCAGCTGTTCGCCGACGTAGATCACGTTCGGGTCGGCGACAACGCTGCGGTTGTTGTCGTACAGCGCCTGCCAGCCACCGACCACGCCCTGCGCGGCGGCGATCTTCGCCAGCGTGTCGCCCGACTGGACCGTGTAAGAGCCGCCGGTGGCCGGTGCCGGTGCCGGTGCCGGCGCGGGTGCCGGTGCCGGTGCCGGGGTGCTGGTCGAGCCGGCGGTCAGGTACTGACCACAGACCGGCCACGCCCCGACGCCCTGGCCGACGAGGACCCGCTCGGCGATGTCGACCTGCTGGGCGGGCGTGGCCAGGTCCGCGCGCGGCGCGTAGCTGCCGCCGCCGTAGCCGAGCCACGTGGATGAGCTGAACTGCAGCCCGCCGTAGTAGCTGTTGCCGGTGTTGATGCTCCAGTTGCCGCCGGACTCGCACTGCGCGACGCCCGACCAGTCGTGCGTCGGTGCCGCCGAGGCCGGGGCGGCGAAGACGCCGATCCCGACGGCTGCGGCGCCCAGGGCGACCGCCCCGCCCCGCACGGTGCGGCGGGCGCGGGCGTGCTTGAGGGACTTCTTGTACATGGGTGATCCTCCGATCACCGCCTGCGAGGTGAGCTGTCGGGTTCGGGCGAATCGGTGCCCGGCCGCCCGTGCTCGGGAGCACGGCGCGGCTTCACCCCAAGACGCGCATGCGCGTCGGGAACGTGGGTCCCCCGCCCCCGTCCTGGATGGGTCGGAGTCAGGCAGCCGGCGGACGGGGTTGGGCGGTCCGGTGCGTCGCGCCCGGCCGGTATGGCCCGAGCGCTCCTCCAGGGTGAGTGAGACCGGGCAGTTCCGCTTGCCCGCCCGGGAGCCCGCGTGCATATGCCCAGGACGCCGTGCGACAGGCCGGGCCGAAGGCGTCCACCTGTGGCTTTCCGACGACCGTGCGTGAGCACCGGCGGCGGCACGACGACGACCGATGCCAGACTTCCGACATGCCGAGCGCCCGCGAGTGGACCGCCGAGCGCACCGTCTCGGCACGACGAGCCGCAGAGCTCATCAGCCACGCCTTTCCGCAGCTGCGCGGCGCTCCCGTCGCGGCGCTGTCCGAAGGGTGGGACAACACCGTCCACGTGGTCTCGGGGAAGTGGGTGTTCCGCTTTCCCCGGCGCGCGAGCGCGCTCCCCGGCTTCCAGCGTGAACTCGTGGTGCTGCCGCGGGTGGCGCACCTCCTTCCGCGGCCGGTCCCGGTTCCGGAGTTGGTCGGCATGGACGACGACCCGGAGTGCCCGTGGCCCTTCACGGGTTCGCGGTTGTTGCCCGGCACTGATGTCGCCGAAGCGGCCCTGTCGGAGGATGCCCGGGTGCCGGCCGCCGCCGGGGCGGGAGCCTTCCTTCGGGTGCTGCACGCGCCGGCCACCTGGGCGGCGGTCCGCGAGGGGCTCGTCGCCGAGGTTCCCGTGGATCCGCTCCAGCGCGGCTGGCCGGGTGCGCGGATGGACCGCACCCGGGAGTCGCTGCGGCGGCTGGTGGACGACGGGGTATGGGCGGCCGATGTCGGCGTGGCAGCGCTGCTGGCCGAGGCGGCGCGTCTCGGAGCGCCGTCCGGGGAGCCGGTGCTGGTGCACGGCGACCTGCACGTGCGCCACCTGCTGGTCGACGGAGCCGGCGACGTGGCGGGGGTGATCGACTGGGGGGACGTGTGCCTCGCTGACCCGGCCGTGGACCTGGCGCTGGGCTACGCCGCCTTCAGCGGGTCGGCCCGGACCGCCTTCCTCGCCGCGTACGGCGACGTGGATGCCGAGCGGGAGCTCCGCGCCCGCGCACTGGCGATACGGCTGAGCGCGCTGCTGGCCGACTACGCGGCCGGTGACTCCCGGCCCGTTCTGCTCGCCGAGGCGCTCGCCGGCCTGCGCCGCGCGGTCGCCTGACCGCGACGGTGGCGGTGCCGCCCGTCGCCGGGCGGCACCGCCGTCGTTCAGTCGCGGACGAGGAGGGCCACCGGCAGCTGGGCGAGCAGCTCGGCCAGCGGCGCACCGGCGGCGTCGGAGACGACCCGGGTGCCGGTGAACAGGTCCCGCCAGGCACCGGTGGGCAGCTGTAGCGCGGTGTCGCCCCAGCCGGTCACGGCCAGCCGGACCGGCAGCCGCGTCGCCACGGTCACCACCCCACCGCGGTCGAAGGCCACGACCGAGTCGGCGGCACTGCCGGAGGCCTCGACCGGCGTGTAGCCCGCGAAGGCCTCAGGGACGTCGCGGCGATGCCGCAGCACCCGGGAGACGACGAGCAGCTTCGCGGCGCCCGTGTCGTCCACCGGCGGCACCCAGCCCTCGTCGAGCCGGGACAGCTGCGACCGGCGGAGGTCGTAGTCGACCGGGCGGCGGTTGTCCGGATCGACCAGCGACAGGTCCCACAACTCGGTGCCCTGGTACACGTCCGGAACGCCGGGCATGGTCAGCTGCAGCAGCTTCTGGGACAGCGAGTTCGACCGACCGAACGGCGCGATCCGGGCCACGAAGTCCTCGATCTCCGCCGCCGTCGTCGGGTCGTCGTACGCCCCGTCGGCCAGCGCGTGCAGCTCGTTCTCGAACTCCTGCACCGGGTCGGTCCAGGTCGTCGAGGTCCCGGCTTCCCGGGCGGCCTTCTCCACGTAGGCGTGCGCCCGCTCCCGCGACAATGGCCACGCGCCGACCAGGTTCTGCCACACCAGGTGGGCCAGCGACCGGTCGCCCAGCGGGTGCCGCGCCAGCAGACCGCGGACCAGCTGCGCCCACTCGCTGGGCAGCTCCGCCAGCACGGCCAGCCGGGCGCGGACGTCCTCGCTGCGCTTGGTGTCGTGCGTCGACAACGTTGTCATCGACTGCGGCAGCCGTTCGGCCCGGATCTGCTGCGCCTCGTGGAAAGCCGCCACCGTCGTCCCGAACCGGGCCGGGTCGCCGCCCACCTCGTTGAGCGCGACGAACCGCGCCCAGCGGTAGTAGGCGCTGTCCTCCACGCCCTTGGCCATCACCGGGCCGGAGGTCTGCTCGAACCGGGTGGCGAGCTCCGTGCCCGCCGTCGCCAGCAGCGGGTGCAGTGCGTCGACCGCGGCGGTCAGGTCGGGACGGCGCTCGCGGACGGCGGCCACCGTGGCGTCCAGGTGCTCCCGGCCGTCGGGCAGGTAGCTCCGGTAGACCGGGAAGCTGGCGAGCAGCTCGGCCAGCCCCTCCACGACCTGCTCGGCGGGCACCCCCGGCAGCTCGCCGACGATGCGGGTCAGCCGGGCGACCTCCGCGCCGAGGATGCCGTCGGTCACCTCGCGCTTGCACATCCGCACGAGCTGCGCGTAATCGACCCGGTGGCCGGCCAGCTCGGTGTCCAGCGCGGTGACTGCGGGCTCGCCGGCGGGGTCGACCAGGACGTCGTCGACCTCGGTGAGGGCGTCGTATCCCGTCGTCCCGGCGGTCTGCCAGCTATCGGGGAGCACCTCCCCGGGCTCGAGGATCTTCTCCACGACCGTCCACCGGCCGCCCGTCGCACCGGCCAGCCGGTCGAGGTAGCCCTTGGGGTCGGCGAGGCCGTCGGGGTGGTCGATGCGCAGCGCGTCGACCGCCCCGGACTCGACCAGCTGCACGATCAGGGCGTGCGTGGCGGCGAAGACCACCGGATCCTCGGCGCGCAGCCCGGCCAGGGTGTTGATCGCGAAGAACCGACGGTAGTTCAGCTCGGAGTCCGCGCGCCGCCAGTCGACCAGCTCGTAGTGCTGTCGGGCGTGCACGGCGACCGGGTCGTCGCCGGCCTGCGCGGTACCGGGTGCCACCGGGAACCGGTTGTCGTAGTACTGCAGCTCGGACTCGCCGTCGGCCGTGACCAGCTCCAGCTTCGCCAGATCGTCGGCCGACCCGAGCACCGGCAGTCGGACCTTCCCGAAGCCCGCGTCCCAGTCGACGTCGAAGGCATCGGCGTGCGCGCTGTCCCGGCCTCGCTTCAGCAGGTCCCACCACCAGCCCGATTCGTGCGCGTCGGCGACGCCCATGTGGTTGGGCACCAGGTCGAGCACCAGGCCGAGGCCGTGCTCGTGCAGCGCGGCGACGAAGCGGTCGAAGCCGGCCCGGCCGCCCCGCGGCTCGTCGATGTGCGCGTGGTCGGTGGTGTCGTACCCGTGGGTGCTCCCGGCCGCCGAGCGCAGTAGCGGGGAGGAGTACGCGTGGGTCACCCCGAGGTCGGCGAGGTAGTCGGCCACGGCCGCCGCGTCGTCGAGGGTGAAGTCGGCGGTGACCTGCAGGCGGTACGTGCTGGCGGGCGTCCCCCGGCGGCGGTCGCCGCCGGGGGAACCTGCGGTGGACTCGGTCATGAGGCCGCGCAGAGCACGACCATGGCGCGGGCGCGCAGCGTGATCGTCTCGCTCGCCTTCACCTCGGTCGGTTCCACCTCATCGAAGTCGGCCGTGTCGACGAGCACGGTCCATCCCTCGGCGTACTCCGCTGGCGGCACGGTGAACTCGATGTCCTCGTGCCAGGCGTTGAACGCCAGGTAGAAGCAGTCGTCGACGACGGGCACGCCGCGCTCGTCGGTCGAGCGGATGCCGTGTCCGTTGAGGTACACGCCGATCGACTTGGCGAAGGCGGCGTCCCAGTCGTCCTCGGTCATCAGCTCGCCGGCGTGGGTGAACCAGGCGACGTCCTGTACCGGGTCCCCTTCCGCGCGGCGTACCGGGCGGCCGTGGAAGAACCGGCGCCGCCGGAACGTCGGGTGGTCGGTGCGCAGTTTGGTCACCAGCTTGGTGAACTCGAGCAGGCCCTCGTCGATGTTCTCCCAGTCGATCCAGGTGAGCGGGGAGTCCTGGCAGTAGCCGTTGTTGTTGCCACCCTGGCTGCGGCCCAGCTCGTCGCCGTGCAGCAGCATGGGCGTGCCCTGAGAGAGCATCAGCGTGGTGATGAAGTTGCGGCGCTGCTGCGCGCGCAGCGCGAGGACCTGCGGGTCGTCGGTCTCGCCCTCCACCCCGCAGTTCCAGCTGCTGTTGTGGCTCTCGCCGTCGTTGTTGCCCTCACCGTTGGCCTCGTTGTGCTTCTCGTTGTAGGAGACCAGGTCGTTGAGGGTGAAGCCGTCGTGGGCGGTGACGAAGTTGATGCTGGCCACCGGCCGGCGCCCGGAGTGCTGGTACAGGTCGGGAGACCCGGTGAGCCGGCTGGCGAACTCGCCGATGGTGGCGTCCTCGCCGCGCCAGAAGTCGCGCACGGTGTCGCGGTACGTGCCGTTCCACTCGGTCCACAGCGCCGGGAAGTTGCCGACCTGGTAGCCACCCTCGCCGATGTCCCAGGGCTCGGCGATCAGCTTCACCTGGCTCACCACCGGATCCTGGTGCACGAGGTCGAAGAACGCGGACAGCCGGTCGACCGAGTGCAGCTCACGGGCGAGGGTCGAGGCGAGGTCGAACCGGAAGCCGTCGACGTGCATCTCGGTGATCCAGTAGCGCAGCGAGTCCATGATCAGCTGCAGCGACTGCGGCTGCCGGGCGTTCAGCGAGTTCCCGGTGCCGGTGTAGTCCATGTAGAACTGCTTGTCGTCCTCGACGAGGCGGTAGTACGCCTGGTTGTCGATGCCCTTGAACGACAGCGTCGGGCCCATGTGGTTGCCCTCGGCGGTGTGGTTGTAGACCACGTCGAGGATTACCTCGATCCCCGCGTCGTGCAGGGTCTTGACCATGCCCTTGAACTCCTGCACGTGCTGTCCGCCGTCGGTGTTGCTGGCGTACTCGTTGTGTGGTGCGAAGAAGCCGATGGTGTTGTAGCCCCAGTAGTTGCGCAGGCCCTTCTGCTGCAGGGTGTCGTCCTGCACGAACTGGTGCACCGGCATGAGCTCGATGGCGGTGATGCCCAACTCGAGCAGGTAGTCGACGACGGCCGGGTGGGCGATGCCGGCGTAGGTGCCGCGTAGCTCCTCGGGCACCCGGGGGTGGGTCATCGTCAGGCCCTTGACGTGGGCCTCGTAAATGACGCTCTTGTGGTAGGGGGTGCGCGGCGGTCGGTCGTGGCCCCAGTCGAAGTAAGGATTCACGACGACGGACTTCGGCATGTGCGCCGCCGAGTCGTCGTCGTTGCGCTCCTGGGTCTCGAAGTCGTAGCCGAAGACGGACGGGTCCCAGTCGATGTCGCCCTCGATCGCCTTGCTGTACGGGTCCAGCAGCAGCTTGTTGGGGTTGCAGCGCTGTCCCTCCGCGGGGTTGTACGGGCCGTGCACCCGGAAGCCGTAGCGCTGGCCGGGCTGCACGCCGGGGATGAAGGCGTGCCAGACGAAGGCGTCCATCTCGGGGAGCCGGATGCGCTCCTCGTTGCCGGCCTCGTCGAACAGGCACAGCTCGATCTTCTCGGCCACCTCGCTGAAGATCGCGAAGTTCGTGCCGGTGCCTTCGTAGGTAGCTCCGAGGGGATAGGCGGAACCGGGCCACACCTGGGTGGTCATGGGTGGTGTCTTCCTCCAGGACTGGCGGCCCCTGTGCGGGGCCGGGAGAGCACGCCGCGTTGTGCGGCGGGACGGGACTCGCTCGGCCACTGCCCGGCCGGGGGACCCGGCACACCTGGAGAGCTCCGGTATGGGCACTGTCACGTAGGTCTGAAGTCTGCCAAGGAGCCCCGTCAGCTGCGCAAGCCGCGTCCACGGGCTGGGACGGCGTTCGGAACCCGTTCTGTCACACCCCCGTCGTACCGTCGTCCCGTGCGCACATCCACCGACATCCGGCCGACGCGGGGGCGGTTCCGCGTCGTCAGCGAGTTCCAGCCCTCCGGTGACCAGCCGACCGCGATCAAGGAGCTGGCCGAGCGGGTGGACGCCGGCCAGCAGGACACCGTGCTGCTGGGTGCGACCGGCACGGGCAAGTCGGCGACGACGGCCTGGCTGATCGAGCAGGTGCAGCGCCCGACCCTGGTGATGGCGCCGAACAAGACGCTGGCCGCTCAGCTGGCCAACGAGTTCAAGGAGCTGATGCCCGACGCCGCGGTCGAGTACTTCGTCTCCTACTACGACTACTACCAGCCCGAGGCGTATGTCCCGCAGACCGACACCTACATCGAGAAGGACTCCTCGATCAACGAGGAGGTGGAGCGGCTGCGGCACTCGGCGACCAACAGCCTGCTCACCCGGCGCGACGTGATCGTGGTCAGCACGGTCTCCTGCATCTACGGCCTCGGCACGCCGGAGGAGTACGTCGAGCGGGCGCTGAAGGTCAAGGTGGGAGAAGAGCGGGACCGCGAGGAGCTGCTGCGCACCCTGGTCACCGAGCAGTACACCCGCAACGACCTCTCCTTCACCCGCGGCACGTTCCGGGTGCGCGGCGACACGATCGAGGTCTTCCCGGTCTACGAGGAGCTCGCCTGCCGGATCGAGATGTTCGGCGACGAGGTCGAGCGGCTGTATTACCTGCACCCGCTCACCGGCGAGGTCATCCGTGAGGTCGACGAGCTGTTCGTCTTCCCGGCCACCCACTACGTCGCCGGGCCCGAGCGCATGGAGCGGGCCATCCGCACCATCGAGGCCGAGCTGGAGCAGCGGCTGGCGGAGTTGGACAAGCAGGGCAAGCTGCTGGAGTCCCAGCGGTTGCGCATGCGCACCACCTACGACATCGAGATGATGCGGCAGGTCGGGTTCTGCTCGGGCATCGAGAACTACTCGCGGCACATCGACGGCCGCGCGCCGGGCTCGGCCGGAGCCTGCCTCATCGACTACTTCCCGGACGACTTCCTGCTCGTCATCGACGAGTCGCACGTGACCGTGCCGCAGATCGGCGGCATGTACGAGGGCGACATGAGCCGCAAGCGCACCCTGGTCGAACACGGCTTCCGGCTGCCCTCGGCGATGGACAACCGGCCGCTGCGCTGGGAGGAGTTCACCGACCGGATCAAGCAGACCGTCTACCTGTCGGCGACCCCGGGGCACTACGAGCTGGGCCGCACCGGTGGTGAGTTCGTCGAGCAGGTCATCCGGCCGACCGGCCTGATCGACCCGTTGGTCGTGGTCAAGCAGACCAAGGGCCAGATCGACGACCTGGTGCACGAGATCCGGGTCCGCACCGAGAAGAACGAGCGGATCCTGGTCACCACGCTGACCAAGAAGATGTCGGAGGACCTCACCGACTACCTGCTCGAGCTCGGCATCAAGGTCCGCTACCTGCACTCGGAGGTCGACACCTTGCGCCGGGTCGAGCTGCTGCGCGAGCTCCGGCAGGGCGAGTACGACGTGCTGGTCGGCATCAACCTGCTGCGCGAGGGCCTCGACCTGCCTGAGGTGTCGCTGGTGGCGATCCTGGACGCGGACAAGGAGGGCTTCCTCCGGTCTGGGACCTCACTGATCCAGACCATCGGCCGCGCCGCCCGCAACGTGTCCGGCGAGGTGCACATGTACGCCGACAAGATCACCCCGTCGATGGCGCTGGCGATCGAGGAGACGGCGCGTCGGCGGGAGAAGCAGATCGCGTACAACACCGAGCGGGGCGTCGACCCCCAGCCGTTGCGGAAGAAGATCGTCGACATACTCGACGGCATCTACGCCGCGGCCGAAGACGCCGAGGCCTCGACCGAGCTGCTCGGCGGGTCCGGCCGGCAGCAGTCCCGAGGCAAATCCCCGGTGCCCGGGCTGTCGTCGCGCACGCAGAAGAACGGGGCGAAGTCCGGCTCGATCGACGTCCAGGGGCTGCCGCGCAACGAGCTGGCCGACATGATCAGCTCGATGAACGAGCAGATGCTCTCGGCGGCCCGGGAGCTCAAGTTCGAGGTGGCTGCCCGGCTGCGTGACGAGCTCAACGAGTTGAAGAAGGAGCTGCGGCAGCTCGACGCCGCACACGCCTGACGCGAGCAAGGGAGGCGTCCTGCCGCGCGGCAGGCGCGCGGCAGGGAACCCTTCCGGCAGGCACGTCGTTCCACGCTGTGGGTCCCCACCACGGGCAGCTGCGCTGGCCGCTGGTGGCCGGATCCGTGGAGGGGAGTATCCCCACTCGGCACCGTCGTCAATACGAGGTCCCATGACCTCCGGCGCTGCCGGTCGGCCAGGTAACGGTCGGCGGGAGAGACCTCCGGGTACTGACACGCCACTGTCAACCGGAGGAACAGCATGGACGTCCCGTTCTGGATCTGGGCGGTCACGGTCGCCGCGATCGTCGGCATGCTCTTCTTCGACTTCGTCGGCCACGTGCGCACCCCGCACGCGCCCTCGCTGCGTGAGTCCGCCACCTGGTCGGCCGTCTACGTCGGCATCGCCGTCGTCTTCGGCCTGCTGGTGCTCATGCTCGCCGGCCCGCAGTTCGGCGGTGAGTACTTCGCCGGCTACATCACCGAGAAGAGCCTCTCGGTCGACAACCTGTTCGTCTTCGTGCTCGTCATGGCCAGCTTCGGCGTCCCGCGGGAGCTGCAGCAGAAGGTGCTGCTGTTCGGCATCACCTTCGCGCTCGCGCTCCGCACAGTCTTCATCCTCATCGGCGCCGCGGCCATCGAGAACTTCAGCTGGGTCTTCTACGTCTTCGGCGCGATCCTGCTCTACACCGCCTACGTGCAGGCCAAGAGCGGTGGGCACAGCGGCGAGGAGGAGTACGAGGAGAACGCCGTCCTGCGGTTCACCCGCAAGGTGCTGCCGACCACCGAGGAGTTCCACTCCGACCGGATGACGGTCAAGCGGCAGGGCAAGCGCTTCATCACCCCACTGGCCATCGCGCTCATTGCCATCGGCAGCGCCGACGTGATCTTCGCTGTCGACTCGATCCCGGCGATCTTCGGTCTCACCGAGGAGACCTACCTCGTCTTCGCCGCCAACGCGTTTTCCCTGCTGGGGCTGCGCCAGCTGTTCTTCCTGATCGACGGGCTGCTCGACCGGCTGGTCTATCTCGCCTACGGCCTGGCGGTCATCCTGGGCTTCATCGGCGCCAAGCTGGTCATCCACGCGCTGCACACCAACGAGCTGCCGTTCCTCAACGGCGGCGAGCACATCACCGTGATCCCGGAGATCCCGACCTGGCTGTCGCTGGCCGTCATCCTCGTCACGCTGCTGGTCACCACCGTGCTGAGCCTGCGCCGGGACCGCCGGGACCGCCGGGACCGCGCCCGTGCACGGGCCCTGCCGGCGGCTGCCGAGTGAGGACCGCCGGCCTCAGTCGGCCCTGCGGAGGTCCAGACGGTTCTTCGCGAGGCTCGCCGCCGTCGTGACCACCAGCGTGATGATGATGAACGCCAGGGATGCGGCGATCCCGATCTCGGGCAGGTGCACGGGCCCGAGCGCGTCGATGTGCGAGCCGTGCAGCGCCTCGATGATCAGCTTGACGCCGATGAAGGCGAGGATCACGGACAGGCCGATGTTGAGGTAGATGATCCGCTCCAGCAGCCCGCCGATGAGGAAGTACAGCTGACGGAGACCCATCAGGGCGAAGGCGTTGGCCGTCAGGATGATGTAGGGGTCCGAGGTGAGGCCGAAGATCGCCGGGATCGAGTCCAGCGCGAAGACCACGTTGGCCACGCTGATGGCTGCGATCACGATCACCATCGGGGTCACCATCCGCCGCTCCGCCGTCCGGGTCGTCAGGGAGGAACCGACGTAGTCGGGGGAGATGGGCAGGATGCGCCGCATGCCGCGCAGGACGGCGTTTTCCTGGTAGTCCGTCTCGTCGTTCTCACCCTCGAGCGCCAGCCGGATGGCCGTGTAGATCAGGAACGCGCCGAAGATGTAGAACACCCAGCTGGCGGCGGCGATGGCCGCGGCGCCCGCCGCGATGAAGATGGCCCGCAGCAGCAGGGACACGACGATGCCGATGTAGAGCACCTTGTCCACCGCCAGCGGGGGGACCGCGAACCGGGACATGATGATGACGAAGACGAAGAGGTTGTCGACGCTGAGGCTGTACTCGGTGATGTAGCCCGCGACGAACTCGCCGCCGGCGGTGCCGCCCCGCAGAGCGAACATCAGGCCGGCGAACACAGCGGCCAGCCCGACGTAGAAGACGACCCAGAGTGTGGCCGACCGGATCGACACGGTGGTGTTGCGGCGGGCGATGACAGCCAGGTCCAGCACCACGATGGCGAGGAACCCGACACAGGTCAGGATCCAGACGAGCGGCGAGACAGCAGTCATCAAGGAATTCTCCGAAAGGGTCGACGACGAGAGAGCCGAAGGTCTCTTCCGTCCGCACGTCGGGACCAGCAGCACCGGGTCCGCCGACGGGGCGTTCCGTGTTGACGACACTGCTGCGAGGGAGTACTCCCCTTCACTGGCGCGCCACTGTAACCCAAGAAAGTTCGCCCGCCGGGAACCGGCCGGGCAGTCTGTGCGTTTGGGTGGGCGATTCCGGGGCTGCGGTCGGCTGATGTTCGCCCGCTCCCGGATTTGTACGTGGAGGGGAGTATCCCCCAGCGGCGGTGTCGTCATCACGAGGTCACGTGACCTCCGGCGCCGTCGGTCGCCGGCGTGCAGCCAGCGGCGGGAGAGACCTCCGGCGCTGACGACTGCCAGTCTCCGGAGGCTTGCCCATGAACGTCCTGTTCTCGCCCGACCACCTGACCCAGCTGGCCGCTGAACAGTCGAGCTCCCTGGGGATCCCCGGGTGGCTGCAGATCACGACCTTCGTCGGACTGACCGTCCTGCTGCTCGCCGACCTCGCCCTCGTCGTCCATCGCCCGCACGAGCCCTCCGCCAAGGAGGCCAGCCTCTGGGTCAGCTTCTACGTAGCGCTGGCGCTGCTCTTCGGCGTCCTGCTGCTGGCGGTCACGGACGGCGACCTGGCCACGCAGTTCTACGCGGGCTGGCTGACCGAGTACTCGCTGTCGGTCGACAACCTCTTCGTCTTCGTGATCATCATGGCGCGCTTCCAGGTGCCCCGGAAGCTGCAGCAAGAGGCCCTGATGGTCGGGATCATCATCGCGCTGGTGCTGCGCGGCATCTTCATCCTGCTGGGCGCCGCGGTGATCGAGCGCTTCACCTGGGTCTTCTACATCTTCGGCGCGTTCCTCGTGTACACGGCCATCAACCTGGTGCGGAACCGCAACGAGGACGAGGACTACGAGGAGAACGCGTTCATCCGCCGGATGCGCAGGGTGCTGCCGATGACACCGGACTTCCACGAGAGCAACATCCGGGTCACCCAGGGCGGCAAGAAGCTGTGGACGCCGATGATCGTGGTGTTCCTGGCGCTGGGGACGACCGACCTGCTGTTCGCGTTGGACAGCATCCCGGCGATCTTCGGGCTGACCCGGGAGCCGTTCATCGTCTTCACCGCGAACATCTTCGCGCTGATGGGGCTGCGCCAGCTCTACTTCCTGCTGGGCGGCCTGCTGAAGCGGCTGGTCTACCTGTCCCTGGGCCTGGCAGTGATCCTCGCGTTCATCGGCGTCAAGCTGGTCTTCGAGGCCGTCCACGACAACAGCCTGCCGTTCATCAACGGCGGCCAGTCGATCGAGAGCGTGCCGGCCATCCCCATCTGGCTGTCCCTGTCGGTGATCCTCGGCGTGCTGGTCGTCGCCACGGTGGCCAGCCTGCTGAAGACCCGCGGAGAGACCGACGAGGACGCCGAGGTCACCGCGGCGGGATGACCCCCGGCTCGACGACGGCACCGCCGGCGGCGACCAGTTCGCCGTCCCGGTAGACCTCCCGGATCCGGCCGGACAGTGCGGTCAGGTCCGTGGGGTCGCCGTCCAGGACGACGACGTCGGCCCGCTTGCCCGGCTCCAGGCTGCCCAGCTCGCCGGCCACACCCAGCAACTCGGCCGCCGACAGCGTGGTGGCGTGCCAGGCCTGCTCCGGGGTCATCCCGCAGCCGGCCATCAGGCCCAACTCGACCAGGTTGTCCCCGTGCGGGCCGACGCCGCTGTCGGTGCCCATCGCGACCTTCACGCCCGCCGCGATGGCCTTCGCCACCGAGGCGTCGTGCACCGCCTGCACGTTCCGGGCCTTCTCGATGACCGCCTCGGGCAGCGAGGCCCCGGCGGCCGCTGCGGCCAGCACCGCCCGCGGCGCGGCCAGCGTGGGCACGAGCCAGGTGCCGCGCTGCAGCATCAGGTCGATGGCCTCGTCGTCGAGGTAGATGCCGTGCTCGATGGAGCGGATGCCCGCCCGGACGGCGGCCTTGATGCCCTCGGCGCCCTGTGCGTGGGCCATCACGGCCACCCCGGCGGCATTGGCCTCCTCGACCAGGACGTCGAGCTCGGCGGGGCGGAAGTGCGGGTGCCGCGGGTCGTCCCGCGCCGAGAGGACGCCGCCGCTGGTGGCCACCTTGAGCACGTCCGCGCCGGCCCGCAGCAGCTGGCGGACGGTGCGCCGCATCTCGTCGGCGCCGTCGACGATCGTGTCCGGGCGGCCCGGGTGCGGCCCCATCAGCGGGATCTTCGAGCCGCAGACGTGCCAGCCGTCGCCGTGGCCCCCGGTCTGGGACAGCATGCTGATCGCGATCTGCATGCGCGGACCGGCGATCAGCCCGTCGCGGACCGCCTGCGCGACGCCGAGGTCGGCCCCACCGGCGTCCCGCACCGAGGTGATGCCCAGGGCGAGGGTGCGGCGCAGGTTGTGCACCGCCTCGTAGAACCCGTAGCTGAACGGCGTCTGCAGCTGCCGGAGCGTGTCGACGCCGCTCATCATCACGTGCACGTGGGCGTCGAACAGGCCCGGCAGCAGCGTCGCGCCGCTGCAGTCGACCGACTCGTCGCCGTCCAGGCCGGGGCCCACCTCGACCACGCGGCCGTCCTGCACGGCGACGTCGGCGGGCGCCGCCCGGCTGCCCGTGCCGTCGAGGACCTGGCCACCGGTGAACACGCGTCGGGTCATGCGCGCACCCTAGGGCCTCACCCGTTAGCGGTGCTCACCATCTACGCAGTGGTGTGACTGGGCTAGCGTGCGCACATGCGGCCGACCGACCTGTCCCTGCTGCGCGTCCCCGGTGTGCCGACGGTGTCCCCGGACGGGCAGACGGCCGTCGTGGCCGTCACCCGGCTCGACCTGGAGTCCGACGAGTACCGCAGCCAGCTCTGGACGGTGCCCACCGACGCCTCCTCCCCGGCCCGTCCGCTGACCCACGGCCACGCCGACTCGGCGCCGGCCTTCTCCCCCGACGGCCGGTGGCTGGCCTACCTGTCCGCCGAGCCCAAAGGCCGGCCGCAGCTGCACGTGCTCGCCGTCGGCGGCGGGCAGTCCCGGCGGTTGACCGACCACCATCTCGGCGCCGGCGTCCCGGTGTGGTCGCCGGACTCGACGCGGCTGGCCTACACCGCCCGGGTGCCCGAGCCGGGCCGCTACGGCACCGCGGACGACGTCCCGCCGGCCGCCGAGGCGCCGCGGCTGATCACCACGCTGAAGTACCGACAGGACGCCCTCGGCTTCACCACCGACAAGCGCAGCCACGTCTTCGTCGTCGACCTCCCGGCCGAGGACGACGACGACGCTGTCCCGGCGGCTCCGCCGCTGCAGGTCACGACCGGGGACGTCGACGACTCCGACGTCGCCTGGAGCCCGGACGGCGCGGAGCTCGCCTTCGTCTCCGCCCGGCACGACGGCGCCGACGCCGACCTGGTGAGCGACGTCTACCTGGTGCGCACCGACGGCTCGCAGCTGCGCCGGGTCACCGCGGGCCGGTCGTCGGTCGCGCAGCCGGCGTTCACCCCCGACGGCCGCACGATCTACGTGACGGCCCAGGTCGACCTGGGGAAGAGCGGACGGGACTTCGTCGGCCGGAACTCGACCCTGGCCCGGGTCGGCGTGGACGGCGGCGAGCTCGAGGCGGTGCTCGACCCGGAGTGGCACGACAGTGGCGACGAGACGCCGACCACCATCATCGCCGCGGACGCGGTGTTCTTCGGCAATCAGCGCAAGGGCGCCGTGGAGCTGCTCCGCGTGCCGCTGGACGGCGGTGAGCCCGAGGCGCTCGTCGACGGACCGTTCACCGTCCGCGGCATCGGGGTCGGCGGTGGCGTGGTCGTCGCGACCGTCGCGCACGACCGCTCCGCCGGGGAGCTGATCGCGATCACCCCCGGCCGGCGGCGGCTGCTGACCGGCTTCGGCGGCCCGCTGCAGAGCACCGGGCGGCTGCACCGGATGCGGGAGCGCACGGCGACCGCGCCGGACGGCTACCCGGTGCACGGCTGGGTCACCACCCCGCCCGGTCCGGGGCCGCACCCGGTGCTGCTCACCGTGCACGGCGGCCCGTTCGCCCAGTACGGCTGGACGTTGTTCGACGAGACCCAGGCCTACGTCGACGCCGGCTACGCGGTGCTGCAGTGCAACCCGCGCGGCTCGTCGGGCTACGGCCAGGCGCACGGCCGGGTCATCAAGGAACACATGGGCGAGTTGGACGCCGCCGACGTGCTCGCCTTCCTCGATGAGGCGCTGCTCGACCCGGCGCTCGACTCGTCGCGCGTGGGTCTGATGGGCGGCTCGTACGGCGGGTTCATGACCACGCTGCTGCTCGGCCGCACCGACCGGTTCACCGCGGGGATCAGCGAGCGGGCGTTCAACGACCCGGTCAGCTTCGTCGGGTCCTCCGACATCGGATTCTTCTTCGCCGACGAGTACGTGGGCACTGACCCGGCACGGATCGCCGCCCAGTCGCCGATGGCCTCCGCGCACCGGATCACCACGCCCACCCTGGTCGTCCACTCCGAGGAGGACTGGCGCTGCCCCCTGGAGCAGGGCACCCGGCTCTACGTCGAGCTCAAGCGCCGCGGCGTCCCGACCGAGCTGCTGCTGTTCCCCGGCGAGGGGCACGAGCTGTCCCGCTCCGGGCGCCCGAAGCACCGGCTGGCCAGGCTGGAGCACGTGCTGCGCTGGTGGGCCCGGTGGCTGCCCACCCAGCAGAACTCGGCCGCGATGGCCGAGCTGCCGGCCGCGGCGCCGACGCCGGACGGCGCCGAGGCCGCTCCGGAGCCGGTGCCCGTCGGGGCCGCGGTGGACGGCGAGGCATCCGGACGGCGGGCGGACACCCTCACCGTGCCGGCCACCCGGCTGCCGGCTAGATGACCTCCCCGCAGTTGCTGGCCGCCGCCCCGGAGCTCGCGGCGACTGCGCTGCGGACCGTGCGGGCGGAGTTCCCCAACGGGCTGTACGTGCACTACGCCCAGCCGGGGGACGCGCCGGTGCGCCCGCGCGACCGGCACCCGGCGTTCTACGGCAGCTATGACTGGCACTCCGCGGTGGAGATGCACTGGGTACTGCTCCGGCTGCTGCGGCTCGCGCCCGGGCTCGTCCCCGCCGCGGAGATCGGCGCGGTGTTCGACGAGCACTGGACCGCCGACGCGATCGCCACCGAGGTTGCCTTCTTCGCGTCGTCCCCGGGGGCGGAGCGGCCCTACGGCTGGGCGTGGGCGCTGACCCTGGCCGAGGAGGCGGCCTCCTGGGCCACCGCGGACGGCGGGCCGGACGTGCGCCGGTGGGCCGCGACGCTGCAGCCGCTGGCCGAGCACTTCCTGGGCGCCTTCGAGCGCTGGCTCCCGGCCGCGACCTACCCGGTGCGCTCCGGTTTGCACCCCTCCAGCGCGTTCGGGCTGCTGATGGCTCTGCCGGCCGCCCGGCGGGCCGGCCGGGCGCAGCTGCTCACCGACACCGCGCTGCGCTGGTTCGCCGAGGACGTGGACGCCCCGGTGCGCTGGGAGCCCTCCGGGTCGGACTTCCTGTCCCCGGCGCTGACCGAGGCGGTGCTGATGGCTGAGGTCGTGCCGGACGTCGCCGGGTGGCTCGCGGCCTTCCTCCCGGCCCTGGCCGCCGGGCCGCTCCTCACCCCGGCGGTGGTCAGCGACGCCAGTGACGGGCAGACCGCGCACCTGCACGGCCTCAACCTCAGCCGGGCGTGGGCGATGCGCCGGCTGGCTTCCCGGCTGCCCGACGGCGACGCCCGCGTGCCGACGCTGGGCGCGTCGGCGGCGGAGCACGCGGCGGCAGCGATGCCACACGTCAGCGGTAGCGACTACATGGTCGAGCACTGGCTGGCCGCCTATGCGCTGCTGTACCTCGACCCGGCGTACTGACCGGCGCCGCCCTTAGAGTGCAGCATGGACGTCATCGAGGTCACGCCCACTCCTCAGCAGTACGCGTTCACCTTCGGCGGGGTCGCCCCGTTGACGCGGGTGCCCCCGGGGACGGCGCTGCGGCTGTGGTCGGACGACGCATTCTCCGGGGCGCTGCGGTCGGCCACCGACCTGTCCGCCGAGAAGGTGAATTTGAATGCGGTCAACCCGCAGACCGGGCCGTTCTTCGTCGAGGGCGCCGAGCCCGGTGACACCCTCGCGCTGCACTTCGTCGCAATGGAGCCGGCCCGCGACTGGGGCGCCTCGGCGACGATCCCGTTCTTCGGCGGACTGACCAGCACCGACCGGACGGCGACCCTGCAGGCCGCGCTGCCCGACACCACCTGGATCTACGAGCTGGACCGGGCCCGTAACACCGTCACCTTCGCCGCCCGGCATGGCGACCTGCGGATCGACCTGCCCGTCGAGCCGATGCTGGGCACGGTCGGCGTCGCACCGGCCGGTCGCGAGGTGCGCAGCTCACTGGTGCCGGACGCCTTCGGCGGCAACATGGACACCCCGATGATGCGGCCAGGCGCCACCTGCTATCTGCGGGTCAACGTCGAGGGCGCGCTGTTCTCCCTGGGCGACGGGCACTACCGGCAGGGGGAGGGCGAGGCCTGCGGCACCGCGGTCGAGGGCGCGATGACCACGACGGTCATCGTCGAACTGGTCAAGGGCGGTGCGTCCGGTGGGGGACCGGCGTGGCCGCGGATCGAGGACGACACCCACTGGATGACCGTGGGCTCGTCGCGGCCGCTCGAGGACGCCTGGCGGATCGCACAGACCCAGCTCGTGTCCTGGTTCCAGGACCTCTTCGGCCTCGACGCGATGGACAGCTACCAACTGCTGTCGCAGATCACCGAGGCGCCGCTCGCCAACGTCGTCGACGTCAACTACTCCGCCGTCGTCAAGGCCCGCAAGTCGCTGGTGCCGGCGGCCGCGGCCTACGGCGGGCTGCACGCCGACCTGCGTGCCCGCGCCGCCACCCTGCGCTGACCCCTTCCGGAAGGAACTCCCGTGGACCTGCAGCTGACCGGCTCCCGCGTGCTCGTGACCGGGGGGACGCGCGGCATCGGCCGGGCGATCGTCGAGGCGTTCGTCGCGGAGGGGGCGGAGGTGGAGTTCTGCGCCCGCAGCGCGGACGTGTGCGTCTCGACGGCGGCGTCCCTGGGCCCGTCCGCCACCGGTACGGCGGTCGACGTCGGCGACGGCCCGGCGCTGACCGCGTGGGTCGGCGCGGCTGCGGAACGGCTCGGCGGCATCGACGCGGTGGTCTCCAACGTCAGCGCGCTGGCCATCCCGGAGAGCGAGGAGAACTGGCGGTCGTCGTTCGAGGTGGACCTGATGGGGACCGTCCGGCTGGCGACGGCCGCCCTGCCGCACCTGACCCAGAGCCTCGGGTCGATCGTGGCCATCTCCAGCGTGTCCGGGCGGGAGATCGACTTCGCCGCCGGTCCCTACGGCGTCATGAAGGCGGCGATCGTGCACTACGTGCAGGGCCTGGCGCATCAGCTCGCCGCGACCGGCGTCCGGGCCAACACCGTCTCCCCGGGCAACACGTACTTCGAGGGCGGCGTGTGGAACCAGATCGAGGGCGGGCAGCCCGAGCTCTACGCCAGCTCGCTCGCGCTGAACCCGACGGGCCGGATGGGCACCCCGGAGGAGATGGCGGCGGCGGTGGTCTTCCTGTCCAGCCCGGTCTCGAGCTTCACCACCGGCACGAACCTCGTGGTCGATGGAGCCCTCACCCGCGGCGTCCAGCTCTGAGGCGCCGGGTACGAAACGGACCCGTCGCCCGCCCGTCGGCGGCGCCGTCACAGGGAACGCTGCGATCTCGTCGCGCGATGTCCGCCGTTCCGCGCCCACGCCCGCGCCCCCGCCCGGCCCTGGCCGGAGAACTCGCCCTGGTGGCTTCCTGCTGTTCGGCTACGACCGGGTCGCCTCCGCTGCAAACGTGCAGTGGACGACCGGGGTGAGCAATGCCTGGGCCGTCCTGGCCCTCGAGAGCTCCTCCACCTGTCCGTCGAACGGACGATGGACCTCGCCCTCGCGGCGCACCACCGTCTCGGCCAGGTGCTGTCGGTGTACTACGACTACGCCCACGGAACCGTGACCTTCGGCGTGCTGCTGGTCCTGTACCTGACCACGCCTCCGGCTACCGGCGGGCGCGGAGCGCGATGGTCGCCGTGAACGGGATCGCATTGCTCGTCTTCGTCGTGTTGCCGGTCGCGGCGCCGTAGCGGGACCTCGCGCCGGCGGTGCTGCGCCGTCCGCCGGCCCTGCGCAGCACCGTGCCCACACTCAGCCCCGTCGAGTCCGCCCGGTCCGGCCCGCCGTCGGGTGCTCAGCTCGTGGGGTCCCCGATGGCGGCGGAGTTCCCGCGGCCACGGTGACGATCTCCGTGCTGTCCGGCTCCAGGGGCTGACCCGACCACCCGCCGAACTGCGCCCGGACGGCGAAGCCGGCCTCGGCAAGGAAGCCGGCCAGGGCCGCACCGTCGAGGAAGCGCAGGCTCGCCGGGTCGGTGCGCAGTGCTGTGCCGTCGACGTTCCGTGTCGTCTCGGTGAAGGAGACGACGCCGCCTGCCACGGACAGCACCTCGTAGGCGATCTGGAGCGGGCGTCCCGCGGGGTCGACGACGTGGGCGGGCGGGGCGGACGCCCACTGTTCCCAGGCGCGGGCTGCCGGGTTGCGGGTCTCGAAGGCGAACCGGCCCCCGGGGACGAGGGCGCGGTGGACCGCGGCGAGCGAGGCGCGCAGCTCGTCGTCGGTGACCAGGCACTGGAAGGCGTGGCCGGTCATGATCGCAAGCTCGAACTCCCGGTGGTGCGGGAGCGACGCCGCGGTGCACTCGATCCACTCGACGTCGTTCTGCACCCGAGCGACCCGCAGGGCCGCGCGGTCCGGGTCGATGCCGACCAGGCGGCCGGGATGTCCCGCGGCCCGTGCCGCCTTCAGCACGGTGCCCGTCCCGCATCCCACGTCGAGGACGGACGCTGCCTCCATCACCAGGGACAGGTAGAAGTCGTCGCTGGGGTGCCAGGGGTTGAGGACGTCGTAGAGGGCGGCTGCGTCGGCGTCCGAGTACATCCGGCCATCGTCGTCCCAGGGCGGACTCAGGAGCAGTCGCCGGCCGCGCAGACGTAACGGCGAGGGGTCGGAGGCGACGACGGTGGGCTGGACCAGGCGCCACCAGGACGCCGGCTCGGGCCGTGCCGTGCCGTGGGAGCCGGTGCCCAGCCCGGCCTGCCACGCGCTCACCTCAGCAGGTCCCGGCCATGGCGGCGTCGTTGGTCAGGGTGGCGGTGAGCGGGCTGTTCGCCTGACCGCTGGTGGCGATGACCAACGCCGTGGTCCGGGTGTGGCTGCTGCCCGACGTCCCGGTGGCGTAGCGGTAGGTGACCTCGCTGCTGGTGGCGGTGCTCGTGGCGTCGCAACCGGCGGTCGGTGTGCCGTTGAGCGCGCTCGTTGGGTAGGCCGCGGCGTACGTGGTGCTCGTCGGCGGGTTGAGAGCGGTGAGGGTCACCCGGGAAGGAGTTGGGGCGCCCGCCCCACCGGGCAAACTGCGCGCTCAAGTGCTGACCGACCTGGTGCTGCGGCCGTGGGACACCAGCCGGGAACCGGTGACCGCCCAGCTGACCGTCCTCGCACCGCTGACCGCCCTCACGACTCGTCCGGCCCAGGGCTTCGCGAGGCAGGCGAGCGGGCCGGTGGCAGCGGACGCGGCGTCGGTGGACCAGCAGCCGATCACAGCCGGTCAGCTGCGGGAACTGCTCGCCCAGCTGGACGCGGTCTGCCCCGGCGGCCTGCAGGCCCCGGCCGGCGGCAGCCTGGACATCTCCCTGGTCGACCCGTCCACCGGGGCCCTGCGGGCACGGTGACCCGCGCGGAGTTGGAACGGCTGGCCCGCCGCGGCTGCCCGGACCATCCTGGCGTCGACATGTCGACAGGGCTCCCGGCCGACATGTCGACACGTTGCAGCCGTGCGGTGCTGGACAGCCGCCTCCGGTCGACCGGTATGAACCGACGCCGGCGCAGCGCCGGTACATCCGCGCCCGGGACCGCACCTGCCGGCATCCCAGCTGCCGCCGCCCCGCGGCCAGGACCGACGCCGACCACGTCCTCGCCTGGTCCGCCGGCGGGACGACGGCGTGCGAGAACCTGTGCTACCGCTGCCGCTGCCGACGCCATCACCGGCTCAAGACCCACGCGCCCGGCGGGCGGTTCACCATGACGCCCGACGGGGAGCTGCGGGTCACCACCCCCGGCGGCGTCACCCGCACCACGCGGCCACCGGGCGTTGGAGGTCCGGCGCCATCTGCGGACGACGCCCCGCCGCCGTTCTGAGCAGGAGAGGAGGGCTCAGCTCGCCAGCCACGCTCGCGAACTCCGCCAGGCGCGGCCGCTCGGCGCCGAGGGTCGTGTCCTCGCCGTGGCCGGGTAGCCCCACGTCTCGTCCGGCAGCGTCCCGGGCAGTCGGGACTCGACGTCGGCGAGGAGGCTGGCGAACCGGTCGGCGTCCTTCTGGGTGTTGCCCACGCCCCGGGGAACAGGCTGTCGCCGGGCGCGCACGTGCGTGCCGGCGCACTCACCCGGACCGGCCGCCCGGCGGGCCTGCCTGGGTCGCCGGGCCGCGCGGCACGGTGGCGCTGTCACCGCCGAGGGAGTGCAGGGCCGCCCGGCCGCGGCGGCGGCGAAGCGGGGCCAGCGACGCTCAGCGGTCATGTCGGAGATGCCGCCATCTTCTGCTTCCGCATGGCCCGCGGACAGGGACCTTGGTCGAGCTGGTCTGGCGACTTGCCCAGCGCGGCCGGGCGGTCGCTGGTGGCCGCGCCGGCCTCGATCCGGGACCGGCCGACCACGGATCCCAGCGTCCTCGGCGCCGGGAACGGCGGCAACGGCGGCGGCGGCGATCGCGTTCAGGGGCTACCAGGTTCAGGTGGAAGCTCTCCCAACCGACCCGCGGTCGGTCTTGCCCCGGGCGCAGCGCCCCGGCCCAGCTGGATGTCAGCGGAGGAGGAGACGGGCAATACGGCGGCTACCCCACGACCCCATGTGACATCAGGCTGGCGAATCCGAGCCGACGGCTACATCAGGATCGACGGCGGATCGAGGCTGAAAGGTCAGCACACTGATGATCACGTCGTCGGTCAGAGCGGCGACCTGGCGGACATGCTCGTACGTCTGCAGCACCGTCTCGTAGCTGGACAGCGGCGGCAGCAGCTGGGGGAGGTATTCCTGGAACGGCCCGTCGCCGAACTGCTGTCCGCTGGCCAGTCGCGCCTCGGTCAGCCCGTCGGTGAACAGCATGAGCATGTCCGACGCCTCGAGCTGGAGCTCCACGGACTCCCAGCGATCGTGGATTCGCGGGCCGAGGACGCTGTTGGGCGGTGCGGCCACCTCGACGAACTGGCCGTCGTGGCGGAGCCACGGGGCGGGGTGTCCGGCGAGCACAACGCGCACCCGGCCTTCGCCCGGAATCAGCTCGACCAGGCACAGCGTGGCGAACGAGCCCTGGAACTCGTCGGCCAGCGCGTGCTCGAGGATGGGTAGCGCAGCGGCCGGGTCTTGGGTGATCCAGGTGATGCCCTTGAGCGCCTTTCGGATGCTCATCGCCAGCGCGCCGGCCAGCGGGCCTTTGCCGGACACGTCGCCGACGAAGAACAGGATGTGCCCGTTGGGCAGGGTGAACCAGTCGTAGAAGTCGCCACCGACCAGCACAGCCTCCCCGGCCGGCTCGTACAGCGCTGCCATTGCCCAGTCGGGAACGTCCGGCAACCCCGCCGGCAGTAGCACCCGCTGCAGCGCGGTCGCAAGGCTGTGTGAAATCGGCTCCAGCCTGCCGGCGCTGCGGAGAGCAGGCGAGACTGGGGGCATGACAAAGATTCTGTACTGTCGGGATGCGGGCTTCGATTGCGACGCCACAGTCCGGGGAGAGAGCACCCAGGAGATCCTCGATCAGGTCCGCCCGCACGCCGCACACGCCCACCACGTCGAGGTCGACGAGCCGATGGCCAAGCAACTGGAGGGCCTGATCGTCGAGGCGTGAGGCTCGCCCGGCGTCAAGGTCGCGTTCCTGCAGCAGTCGCTCACCGATGATGCTGGGCCCGAACCGGTCGTACCGGGACCGAGCGTTTCCTTCGCCCGACGCTCGGTCCGCCGAGCCGTTTCCGGCGGCATCCTCAGCGCGGCCCGGGAAGTCGGGGCGCGGTCAGGCGGTCCACGTCCTCGCTCAGGACGTGGCGCAGGGCGTTGGCCAACTTGCGTCCGGGGTCCCGCTGCGGGGCCATACCAGCGGGATCGTCGAGTCGGGACTCACCATCCGCGCTCGCGCCACTCGCCGAGATGTGGGCGCTCGGCTCCGAGCGTCGTGTCCTTTCCGTGGCCGGGGTAGATCCACGTGGCGTCATCCAGTGGCCCGAAGATCCGCTCTTCCAGGTCGTCCATCAGCGAGTTGAAGTGCTGCGGGGATGTTGTCCTCCCAAGCCCCCCCGGAAAGAGACTGTCGCCCGTGAACACGTGCGTGCCGGCCCCGTCACGACCGTGCCACACCAGCGCGATGCTGCCCGGGGTGTGCCCGCGGAGGTGGACCACCTCGAGGGTCTGGTCGCCGACGGTCACGGTGTCGCCGTGCTCGACCGGGCGCGTCACCGGGACGGGCAGGTCACCGGAGTCGGCGGGATGCGCCACCGTCGTCGCGCCGGTCGCCGACGCGACATCCGGCAGCGCGCGGTGGTGGTCCCAGTGGCCGTGCGTCGTCACCACGGTGCGCACGTCGGCGTCGCCGATGAGGGCGAGCAGGGCGGGGGCCTCGGCCGCGGCGTCGACGAGCAGCGCTTCCCCGGTGGCCGTCGAGGTGAGCAGGTAGGCGTTGTTCGCCATCTCGCTCACCGCCAGCTTGGTGATGGTGAGTCCCGGCAGCTCGCGGGTGTCGGCGGGGCCGCCCACCTCGACGTCGCCGGTGTAGGTGCTGCTCATCCCGCTCCGATCTGAGAACTGTCGGTGCGCCCGGATAGGTTCGACGGCATGGACGCTAGTGCAGCTCTGACCGGCTCTGCTCCCGTCGGTTCCGCCCCGGCGTCCGGCATCGTCGGGCTGCCGGCCACCGAGCTCTCGGCGCGCGTCCGGTCCGGGGAGTTGTCCGCGGTCGACGTGGTGCGCGCCCACCTCGACCACCTCGCCGTGGTGGAGGGCAGGATCGGGGCCTTCCGGGTCATCCGCGCCGATGCGGCGCTCGCCGAGGCGGCCGAGGTCGACGCCTCGCCGCGGCGGGCGGAGCTGCCGCTGGCCGGGGTGCCGATCGCGGTGAAGGACAACGTCGCCGTCACCGGGGAGACCTGCACCGACGGCTCAACGGCGCACCGCCCCGCGCCGGCGACCGTCGACCACCCGGTGGTCGCCCGGCTCCGGGCCGCCGGCGCGGTGGTCATCGGCATCACCCGGGTGCCCGAGCTGTGCATCTACTCCGCCACCGACGGTCCGGGCACCGTGACCCGTAACCCCTGGGACACCGCCCGCTCCTGCGCCGGCTCCTCGGGCGGCAGTGCCGCTGCCGTCGCGGCCGGCATCGTGCCACTCGCCCAGGGCAACGACGGGATGGGCTCCCTCCGGCTGCCGGCCGCGGCCTGCGGGCTGGTCGCCCTCAAGCCCGGCCGGGGCGTCGTCCCCGCCCAGATCGGCGCCGACGACTGGTCGGGCATGGCCGAGAACGGTGCCCTGACCACCACCGTGGCCGACCTCGCCCTCGCCACGGCGGTACTCAGCGGGACGACGCCGGCCGACCCTCCTGCCCCCGGACGCCCGCTGACCGTCGCCGTGTCCACCCGTTCTCCGGTCCCCGGCGCCCGGCTCGACGCACCGGGCCGAGCCGCGCTGAACGCCGTCGTGGCGCAACTGGAGGTCGCGGGGCACACCGTCGTCCGCCGCGAGCCGGTGGTCACTCCCGCAGCGGCGCTCGGCACGGTGGTCCGCTGGCTCGCCGGGGCCGACGACGACGCAACGGCCCTCGGGCTGGACCGCCGCGCGATGCAGCCGCGCAGCCGGGTGCACGCCCGGCTCGGCCGGCTGGCCCGTCGGGCCGGTCTGCTCCGGCCCCGGACGGCGGAGGCCTTCCGCGCCCGGATGGCCGACTTCTTCGCCGACGTCGACGTTCTGCTGAGCCCGGTGGTCACCGGTGCACCTCTGGCCGCCCGGCCATGGCACGAGCGCAGCTTCCTTGCCAACATCGGCGCGAACGCGCGGTGGGCACCGTGGACCTCAGCCTGGAACTTCGCCGGTCTGCCTGCCCTCGCGCTGCCCGGCGCGCCCCGGCCCGACGGGACCCCCACGTCGGTGCAGCTGGTCGGACCGGCCGGGTCCGAGACGCGGCTACTCTGGCTGGCCGGGGACCTCGAACGCCGGCTGCCCTGGCGTCGGCACGCACCTGTCTTCGACCCACTCGAACCCGCCGGCACCCCGGCGGGCTGATCGGGCACCGTCGCGTCCGGCACATCCGGGAAGCGGCCCGGCCGGCGCCCCGTTCCGCCCAGCAACGAATCACTGCAGCTAGAACCACTGCGACCGACAGGGATCACATGGACCGGCTCGTCGTCCGCGGCGCCCGCGAGCACAACCTCAAGGATGTCCACCTCGACCTGCCCCGCGACGCGATGATCGTGTTCACGGGACTCTCCGGCTCGGGCAAGTCCAGCCTGGCCTTCGACACGATCTTCGCCGAGGGCCAGCGCCGCTACGTCGAGTCGTTGTCGGCCTACGCACGGCAGTTCCTCGGCCAGATGGACAAGCCGGACGTGGACTTCATCGAGGGGCTCTCCCCGGCGGTCTCGATCGACCAGAAGTCGACCAACCGGAACCCGCGGTCGACCGTCGGCACCATCACCGAGGTCTACGACTACCTCCGCCTGCTCTACGCCCGCGCGGGTCAGCCGCACTGCCCCAACTGCGGCAAGCCGATCTCCCGGCAGACGCCGCAGCAGATCGTCGACCAGGTGATGGCCATGGCAGAGGGCACCCGCTTCCAGGTGCTCGCCCCGGTGGTCCGCGCCCGCAAGGGCGAGTACGTCGACCTGTTCAGCTCGCTGCAGACCCAAGGCTTCTCCCGGGTCCGGGTCGACGGCACCATCCACCAGCTCACCGACCCGCCGAAGCTCAAGAAGCAGGAGAAGCACACGATCGAGGTGATCGTGGACCGGCTGACGGTCAAGGAGACCGCCAAGCGCCGGCTCACCGACTCCGTCGAGACGGCGCTCGGCCTGGCCGGCGGCCTCGTCGTCCTCGACTTCGTCGACCTTCCCGAGGGCGACCTGGAACGCGAGCGGACGTTCTCCGAGCACCTGGCCTGCATCGACGACGGGTTGTCCTTCGAGGCCCTCGAGCCGCGGTCCTTCTCCTTCAACTCCCCGTTCGGCGCGTGCCCCGAGTGCACCGGCATCGGCACCCGCAAGGAGGTCGATCCCGAACTCGTCGTCCCCGATCCGACCAAGAGCCTCGGCGAGGGTGCCGTCGCCCCGTGGGCCGGCTCGATGAGCAACGAGTACTTCCTCCGCCTGCTCTCCGGCCTCTCGGACATGCTCGGCTTCTCGATGAAGACGCCCTGGGAGGACCTCCCGGCGACCGTGCAGAAGGCGGTGCTGCACGGATCGCCCGACCAGGTGCACGTCCGTTACAAGAACCGCTACGGCCGTGAGCGCAGTTACTACGCCGCCTTCGAGGGCGTGCTGCCCTTCCTCGAGCGCCGCCACGAGGACACCGACAGCGACTTCATGAAGGACAAGTACGAGGGCTACATGCGCGACGTGCCGTGCCCCATCTGCCACGGCACCCGGCTCAAGCCGGAGATCCTCGCCGTCAAGATGAACGGCCGCTCCATCGCCGAGGTCACCAACCTCTCGATCGGCGATGCCTCGGAGTGGCTGGGCGCGCTGGAGCTGGGCGACCGGGAGCGGGCGATCGCCGACCGGGTGCTCAAGGAGATCCAGGCCCGGCTGTCCTTCCTGGTCGACGTCGGCCTGGACTACCTGTCCCTCGACCGCCCCGCCGCCACCCTCGCCGGCGGGGAGGCTCAGCGCATCCGGCTGGCCACCCAGATCGGCTCCGGGCTGGTCGGCGTCCTCTACGTCCTCGACGAGCCGTCCATCGGGCTGCACCAGCGCGACAACATCCGGCTGATCGAGACCCTCGTCCGGCTCCGCGACATGGGCAACACGCTGATCGTCGTCGAGCACGACGAGGACACGATCAAGCAGGCCGACTGGATCGTCGACATCGGCCCGGGTGCCGGCGAGCACGGCGGCGAGGTTGTCGTCAGCGGCACCTACGCCGACCTGCTGGCCAGCGAGCGCTCGCTCACCGGCGCCTACCTGTCCGGGCGGATGGAGATCACCATCCCCGAGGAGCGGCGACAGCCGACCCCCGGTCGCGAGCTCGTCGTCAGAGGCGCGCGCGAGCACAACCTGCGGGGCGTCGACGTGACGTTCCCGCTGGGCTGCCTCGTCGCGGTGACCGGGGTGTCCGGCTCGGGCAAGTCGAGCCTGGTCAACGACATCCTCTACACCGTCCTGGCCAACGAGCTCAACCGCGCCCGGATGGTGCCCGGCCGGCATCGCACCATCACCGGCCTGGACCAGCTGGACAAGGTGGTCGGTGTCGACCAGTCGCCGATCGGCCGCACCCCGCGGTCCAACCCAGCGACCTACACCGGCGTCTGGGACCACGTCCGCAAGCTGTTCGCCAGCACCACCGAGGCCAAGATGCGCGGGTACCTCCCCGGCCGCTTCTCCTTCAACGTCAAGGGCGGTCGCTGCGAGGCCTGCTCCGGTGACGGCACGTTGAAGATCGAGATGAACTTCCTGCCCGACGTGTACGTGCCCTGCGAGGTCTGCAAGGGTGCCCGGTTCAACCGGGAGACCCTCGAGGTCCACTACAAGGGCAAGACGGTCGCCGAGGTCCTGGACATGCCGATCGAGGAGGCGGCCGACTTCTTCGCCGCCATCCCGGCGATCGCCCGCTACCTCCGCACCCTCACCGAGGTCGGTCTCGGGTACGTCCGGCTCGGCCAGCCGGCCACCACGCTGTCCGGCGGTGAGGCACAGCGCGTCAAGCTGGCCAGTGAGCTGCAGAAGCGGTCCAACGGCCGCACCATCTACGTGCTCGACGAGCCCACCACCGGGCTGCACTTCGAGGACATCCGCAAGCTCCTGCTGGTCGTCCAGGGCCTGGTCGACAAGGGTAACTCGGTGATCGTCATCGAGCACAATCTCGACGTGATCAAGAGCGCCGACTGGCTGATCGACATGGGGCCCGAGGGCGGCTTCCGCGGTGGCACGGTCGTCGCCGAGGGGCCGCCGGAGTTCATCGCCTCGGTGCCGGAAAGCCACACCGGCCGGTTCCTGGCCAACGTCCTCGACCCGGCGGCCGTCGAGGCGGCCGCCGCACCCAAGAAGCGGGCCCGCAAGAAGGCCAGCTGACCGCTCGGGAGCAGCCGGGCCCGAGCGGCGGCTCGGTGTCAGCGATCCCCGCGGGGACGTGCATCGCGTACCTCGACCAGCCGGGCACCCGCCGGTGCCGGTATGCGCTGCGCACGCACGGCGTCCACCACGGCGTCCTGCGGCTTCGGGGCCGGCCGTGGTCCAGTTGGCGGCCCGCTCGGGCCCGTCGCGGGCCATCAGCTCCACCGGTGCCACGGGCGGCCGCCTGCATGGTGCCCGGCTAGCTCCAGGGCGGCCAGCATCGGGACGTTGAGCACGTCGACGTCGGGGAGCAAGCCCCGGAAGCCGCGGTCCCGCGCGAGCACGTTGAGCGTGACCAGCAGCTCGTGGACGTACCCTCGGCCGCGCTCCTCGGGGACGACCCCGATGTGGGAGATGGTGCCGGTGGCCTCCTCGTCGCAGGCGCTGAGCCCGACGAAGCCGACCGGGTCGCCGGCCCAGGTCTCTACGAGCACCCAGGAGCGGGCGTCCTGCGGAGTGACGTAGTCGGTGAGCTGGATGTCCGCCCAGCCCCGCGTGCCGTACTCGGCGACCTTGACCTCGTCGATCCGGTCCAGGGTGCCGATCATGCACCGGGCGATGACCGAGGCGAACGCGTCGTTGCCGACCTCGGGAAGCGGCCGCAGCCGGACCCGATCGGGCAGCTCCATCGGGTGGCCGTCGTCCTCCCACCAGACGCCCTCTTTCTTCTGCAGCAGTTCGAACCCGCATTCGACGGCGAGCCGGCACCGCTCGGCGAACTGCTCGTGCACCTCGCTGTCGACCGTCAGGTGCAGGACTGCGCCGGCCGGTGCCGACCGGACGACGGCGGAGACGGCAGCGGCGTGGTGCCCGTCGTTCCAGGCGAGTGGCCCCAGGAGGTGCCCGGCGACATGGTGCGGATGTGGAGCCGGGTGAGCCCGGCCCCGGCGACCTGCACGCCGTCGTCCTCAGCGACGAAGCGCGCCACGAGCTGAGGGTCGGCTGCCACCTCCGCAGCGGGGGCGAAACCGCCGTGGTGATCCTCCGCACGCGGAGGCCCGCCGAGGGGGCAGCCGCCTCGTCGCTGGCTGGCGGTCCGCTGGCTGTTCACGGGGGTCGGGCATCGACGAACGTTGGCACGGAGTGCAAGCGGTTTCTGCGACCAGGTGGGACTGGTCGATGTTCACCGCAGTCCTGGCCGCGCAGCGAAGCCGTCAGTGGCCCCGCCTAACCTGGAGCCATGCCCGACCCGTCCACGTACCGCCCAGCGGTCGGCAGCATCCCCGAGGGCCCGGGGGTCTACAAGTTCCGCGACCCGGCCGGCCGGGTCATCTACGTCGGCAAGGCCAAGAGCCTGCGCCAGCGGCTGAACAGCTACTTCGCCGACGTCTACGGGCTCCACCCGCGCACCCGCCAGATGGTGACCACGGCGGCCAGCGTCGAGTGGACCGTGGTCGGCACCGAGGTCGAGGCCCTCCAGCTCGAGTACAACTGGATCAAGGAGTTCGACCCGCGGTTCAACGTCCGCTACCGCGACGACAAGAGCTACCCGAGCCTGGCCGTGACGCTGAACGATGAGTTCCCGCGGCTGCAGGTCATGCGCGGCCCCAAGCGCAAGGGCGTCCGCTACTTCGGTCCCTACGCCCACGCCTGGGCCATCCGGGAGACCGTCGACACCCTCACCCGGGTCTTTCCGGCCCGCACCTGCTCGGCCGGGGTCTTCAAGCGGGCCAGCCAGATCGGCCGGCCCTGCCTGCTCGGCTACATCGGCAAGTGCAGTGCACCCTGCGTCGGCCGGGTCACCGCCGAGGAGCATCGTCGGATCGTCGACGACTTCTGCGACTTCATGGGTGGCCGCACCGACCAGATGATCCGTCGGCTGGAGGCCGAGATGGCCCAGGCGGCGGTCGATCTGGAGTACGAGAAGGCCGCCCGGCTCCGCGACGACCTGGGCGCGCTGCGGCGGGCGTTGGAGAAGCAGGCCGTGGTTCTCGGCGACGGCACCGACGCCGATGTCGTCGCCTTTGCGCAGGACGAGCTGGAGGCCGCCGTCCAGGTCTTCCACGTCCGTGGCGGGCGGGTCCGCGGCCAGCGCGGCTGGATCGTCGACAAGGTCGAGGACGTCACCACCGGCCAGCTCGTCGAGCAGTTCCTGCTGCAGGTCTACGGCGGCGTCGACGAGCAGACCGGCACCGGCGAAGTGGGGGAGGCCGTGCCCCGCGAGGTGCTCGTGCCCGAGCTGCCCGACGACGCCGACGTCTACGCCGAGCTGCTCTCCGAGCTGCGCGGCTCCCGGGTGTCCCTGCGGGTGCCCCAGCGCGGCGACAAGCGCAGCCTGATGGAGACCGTCGAGCGCAACGCCAAGGAGTCCTTCGCCCGGCACCGGGTCAAGCGGGCCAGCGACCTCACCGCCCGCTCCCTGGCCCTGTCGGAGATCCAGGAGGCCCTCGACCTCCCCGACGCCCCGCTGCGCATCGAGTGCATCGACATCTCCCACGTGCAGGGCACCAACGTGGTGGCCAGCATGGTCGTCTTCGAGGACGGCATGGCCAAGAAGTCCGACTACCGCCGGTTCGCCGTCGCCCAGGGCACCGACGACACCGCCGCGATGGCCGAGGTCGTCCGCCGCCGGTTCGCCCGGCATCTCAAGGACGAGGCCGACCGCCGCGACGAGCAGGGTGTGGCCGCCGAGGAGGGCCGGCCGCGCCGCTTCGCCTACCCGCCCAACCTGCTGGTCGTCGACGGCGGCGCCCCGCAGGTGGCCGCGGCCAGCCGGTCGCTGTCCGAGCTGGGCATCGTCGACGTCGCGATCTGCGGGCTGGCCAAGCGGATGGAGGAGGTCTGGCTTCCCGACGATCCCGACCCCGTCATCCTGCCGCGCACGTCGGAGGCGCTGTACCTGCTCCAGCGGGTCCGTGACGAGGCCCACCGGTTCGCGATCACCTACCACCGGCAGAAACGATCCAGCACGATGCTGGTGTCACTCCTGGACGACGTCCCGGGGCTCGGGGGAACACGGCGAAAGGCGCTGATGAAGCAGTTCGGGTCGCTCAAGCGGTTGCGTGCCGCCACCATCGAGGAGCTCACGGCCGTGCCGGGCATCGGCCGGCGCACCGCCGAGGCGGTGCTGGCCGCCGTATCCGAGTCGGCGGCGGACGACGCGCCCGGCCCCGGCCCGGGGTCGGCCGGCGACATCGCCGAGGTCGGCCGCGTCCACCCGGTCGCCGGGGCGGGCGCGTGAGCAGCACCGAGCCGGCCCCCGGTGCGGACGGCGCTCCCACCGAGGTCGCGCCGCTGGACGTCGTGGTGGTCACCGGCCTGTCCGGCGCGGGCAAGAACTCCGCCGGGCGGGTGCTGGAAGACCTCGGTTTCTTCGTCGTCGACAACCTGCCGCCGGCCCTGCTGCAGCCGATGGTCGAGCTGGGCGCCCGCGGCGACGTGCGCCGGTTCGCCGCCGTCGTCGACGTCCGCAGCCGGGCGTTCTCCACCGACCTGCAGGAGTCGATCCGCCAGCTCGCCGAGGCTGGGCACCGGCCCCGCGTGGTCTACGTGCACGCCCGTAACGAGGTGCTGATCCGGCGCTACGAGTCGGTACGCCGCGAGCACCCGCTGCAGGGCAACGGCCGGCTCATCGACGGCATCGACGCCGAGCGCGCTCTGCTCACCGGCATCGCCGGTGAGGCCGACCTGTGGGTCGACACCAGCGAGCTCAACGTCCACCAGTTGCGCGCCACGCTGGAGGCTGCGTTCGTCGAGCAGGACGCGTCGCCCCAGGTCGTCGCCACCGTGCTCAGCTTCGGCTTCAAGTACGGCCTGCCCCTGGACGCCGACCTGGTGGTCGACGCCCGCTTCCTACCCAACCCGCACTGGGTGCCCGAGCTCCGCGCGATGACCGGCCGTGACCCCGAGGTGCGCGACTACGTGCTGGGACAGGACGACGCCGATGCGTTCCTGGACCGCTACACCGAGGTGTTGCGGCTGCTGGTGCCCGGCTACCGACGGGAGGGCAAGCGCTATCTGACCCTCGCCGTGGGCTGCACCGGCGGCAAGCACCGTAGCGTCGCCATCGCCGAGGAGTTCGCCCGCCGGCTCACCGCCGAGGGCGTCCCGGCCACTGCCCGCCACCGCGACCTGGGCCGCGAGTAGTGGCTCCGGAGCACCCGGACGACCTGCCGGTGCGGATGGCGGCGCCGCCGCCCGTGCCGGCGCCGCTGACCGTCGAGCGCCGGCCACCGCTGGGCCCCGAGGGGCCGCGGGTGGTCGCTCTGGGCGGTGGCCACGGGCTGGCGGCATCGCTGACCGCGTGGCGGCAGCTGACCGCCCGGCTGACCGCCGTGGTCACCGTCGCCGACGACGGTGGTTCCTCCGGCCGGATCCGCCGCGAGATGCCCGTGCTGCCCCCCGGCGACCTGCGGATGGCGCTGGCCGCGCTGGCCGGCCCCAGCCCACGCACCCAGGAGATGGCCGCACTGTTGCAGCACCGCCTGGGCGGCACGGGCGCCCTGGCCGGGCACCCGGTCGGCAACCTCGTGCTCACCGGGCTCACCGAGATGTACGCCGGGGACGCCGTGCGCGCCCTGGGCGCGCTCGGCCACCTTCTGGGCGGCTCGGGCCGGGTCCTGCCGATGGCCGAGGTCCCGCTGGACCTGGTGGCGACCGTGGCCAGCGTCGACCCCGACGACCCGGTCGGCTTGCGACGGATCCGCGGACAGGTGGCGATCGCCTCCACGCCGGGCCGGGTCCGCGAGATCCGGGTGTCCCCGGCCGACCCGCCGGTGCCGGCCGCCGTCCTGCACGCCCTCGAGGCGGCGGACGTGGTGAGCCTCGGACCCGGCTCCTGGTACACCTCGGTTCTGCCGCACCTGCTCGTACCCCGGCTGCGGGCGGCACTGGCCGCGACGAAGGCGAAGGTGGTGGTCGTGCTGAACCTGGAACCGCAGGCGGGGGAGACCGACGGCTTCTCCCCGGCCGAGCACCTGGAGGTTCTGCTCGCCCATCTGGGAGGCGTGTCGCTGCACACCGTGATCGCCGATGCGTCTGCGGTTGTTGACCGGCGTGGTCTGCTGTCTGCTGTGCAGGGATGCGGTGCGGAACTGGTCCTGGCACCGGTGGCGGCGCCCGACGGCGCGCCGCGGCACGACCCTTCGCGGCTCGCTGCCGCACTGGCCTCCGTGGTCGGTGCGCGGTGACCGGTCGGGGGACGACGGGGAGGCTCCGGGACACCGGGGCGTCGGCCAGCACAGACGGGGCCGGCACACAGGGGAAAGACCAGCACACAGGGGGAAGGCCGCTCATGGGTAGGACACACAGCTCGCCGGGCGGTCGCCCCGGGCGGTTCTGGGGGTGGATGACATGGCGATGACGGCGATGGTCAAGGACGAGCTCTCCCGGGTGGAGTGCACCAAGACCTCCGAGCGCAAGGCCGAGGTGACGGCGCTGCTGCGCTTCTCCGGCGGCCTGCACATCGTGGGGGGCCGGGTGGTGATCGAGGCAGAGCTCGACACCGGCTCGGTGGCGCGACGGTTGCGCCGCGACATCAGCGAGGTCTACGGCTACACCAGCGGGGTGAGCGTGCTGGCCGGCGGCAACATCCGCCGTGGCGTCCGCTACCTGGTCCGGATCGCCAAGCACGGTGAGGGCCTGGCCCGGCAGACCGGCCTGGTCGACCAGCGCGGCCGGCCGGTCCGCGGCCTGCCTCCGGCGGTCGTCTCCGGTGGCATCGGCGACGCCGAGGCGGCCTGGCGCGGCGCGTTCCTCGCCCACGGGTCGCTCACCGAGCCCGGCCGCTCCTCCTCGCTGGAGATCACCTGCCCCGGCCCGGAGGCGGCGATGGCGCTCGTCGGCGCCGCGCGCCGGCTGGGCATCGCAGCCAAGGCCCGCGAGGTCCGTGGCACCGACCGGGTCGTCGTCCGGGACGGCGACGCGATCAGCGCGCTGCTGACCCGGATGGGCGCCTACGACGCGGTGCTGGCCTGGGAGGAGCGGCGGATGCGCCGCGAGGTGCGGGCCACGGCCAACCGACTGGCCAACTTCGACGACGCCAACCTGCGCCGCTCCGCGCGGGCCGCGGTGGCCGCCAGTGCCCGCGTCGAGCGGGCGCTGGAGATCCTGGCCGACGAGGCGCCCGAGCACCTGCTGGTCGCCGGGCGCCTGCGCCTGGAGTTCGGTCAGGCCTCGCTGGAGGAACTCGGCCAGCGCGCGGACCCGGCGATGACCAAAGACGCCGTCGCGGGCCGGATCCGGCGGCTGCTCGCGATGGCCGACAAGAGGGCGAAGGACCTCGGGATCCCGGACACGGAGTCCGTCGTCACCGACGACATGCTGGCGCAGTAGGGCCCGAGCGCGGCCGTTAGGCTCGCACCGACATGTGGCCGCGCGCACGCGCGGCCGCCGGTGTGCACTGGGCTTCTGGAGGTCAGCTGTGACGGTACGGGTCGGCATCAATGGTTTCGGGCGGATCGGGCGGAACTTCTACCGGGCAGCGGCGGCCAGCGGCGCTGACATCGAGATCGTGGCGGTCAACGACCTGACCACCCCGGAGACGCTCGCCCACCTGCTGAAGTACGACAGCATCCTGGGCAAGCTCCCCGAGGACGTGTCGGTCGTCGGTGACGGCATCAAGGTCGGCGGCGCCACCTTCAAGGTGCTCGCCGAGCGCGACCCGGCCAACCTGCCCTGGGGCGATCTGGGCGTGGACGTCGTCGTGGAGTCCACCGGCTTCTTCACCAAGGCCGACGACGCGCGCAAGCACGTCGACGCCGGCGGCGCCAAGAAGGTCGTCATCTCCGCGCCGGCCACCGGTGACGACCTGACGATCGTCATGGGCGTCAACCACGAGCAGTACGACGGCTCGCAGACGATCATCAGCAACGCTTCCTGCACCACCAACTGCCTGGCCCCGCTGGCCAAGGTGCTCAACGACTCCTTCGGCATCGAGCGTGGCCTGATGACCACCATCCACGCCTACACCGCCGACCAGAACCTGCAGGACGGCCCGCACAAGGACCTGCGCCGGGCCCGCGCGGCCGCGATCAACATCGTCCCGACCAGCACCGGCGCGGCCAAGGCCATCGGCCTGGTCCTGCCCGAGCTCAAGGGCAAGCTCGACGGCTACGCGCTGCGCGTCCCGGTGCCGACCGGTTCGGCCACCGACCTCACCGTGACCGTCTCCCGGGACGTCACCGTCGAGGAGGTCAACGCCGCCTACCAGGCCGCCGCTGCGGGGCCGCTGGCGCCGTACCTGGTCTACACCGACGCGCCGATCGTCTCCTCCGACATCGTCACCGACCCGGCGTCGTGCATCTTCGACTCCGGCTTGACCAAGGTCTTCGGCAACCAGGTCAAGGTCGTCGGCTGGTACGACAACGAGTGGGGCTACTCCAATCGGCTGGTCGACTCGGTCGTCCTGGTGGGCTCGAAGCTCTGATGCGTCAGATGCGCACCGTCGACGAGCTCATCGCCGAGGGCGTCGCCGGTCGGCGGGTGCTCCTGCGGGCGGACCTGAACGTCCCGCTCGACGACAGCACCGGCACGCCGATCATCACCGACGACGGCCGGATCCGGGCCAGCCTCCCCACGCTGCAGGCGCTGCGGGAGGCCGGCGCACGGGTGCTCGTGGCCTCGCACCTGGGCCGCCCGAAGGGCGCCCCGGACCCGCGGTACTCCCTGGCCCCGGTCGCGGCCCGGCTCGCCGAGCTGCTCGGGGCGCCGGTTCCACTGGCCGCCGACGTCGCCGGCCCCGACGCGCAGGCCAAGGCCGGTGCGCTGACCGACGGCGGCGTCCTGATGCTGGAGAACGTCCGGTTCGAGCCGGCGGAGACCAGCAAGGACGACGAGGCGCGGGGGGCGCTGGCCGACCGGCTGGCGGCCCTCGCCGACCTCTACGTCGACGACGCCTTCGGCGCAGTGCACCGCCGGCAGGCGTCGGTCTACGACGTCGCCACCCGGCTGCCGCACGCGGCCGGCCGGCTGGTGACCCGCGAGCTGGAGGTGCTCGACCGGCTGACCCAGGACCCGGAACGGCCCTTCGTCGTCGTCCTCGGCGGCTCCAAGGTCAGCGACAAGCTGGCCGTCATCGAGGCCCTGCTGCCCAAGGTCGACCGGCTGCTGGTCGGCGGCGGGATGTGCTTCACCTTCCTGGCCGCGCAGGGCCACGGCGTCGGCGGCTCGCTGCTGGAGGCCGACCAGGTGGAGACCTGTCGCCGGCTGCTCGACGAGGCCGGCGACCGGATCGTGCTGCCCGTCGACGTCGTCTGTGCCGAGGCGCTCGTCGCCGATGTGCAGGTCACCGTGGCGATGGTCGAGGCCATCCCCGAGTCGCTCAAGGGCCTGGACGTCGGGCCGCGCACCGTCGAGCTGTTCAGTGAGGTGCTCGCCGGGGCCCACACGGTGTTCTGGAACGGCCCGATGGGCGTCTTCGAGCTCGCCCCGTTCACCGCGGGCACCCGGGGCGTGGCCCTCGCGGTGGCGGCGGTCGACGGGCTGTCCGTGGTCGGTGGCGGCGACTCCGCGGCCGCCGTCCGGCAGCTCGGCCTGGACGAGGACGCCTACGGCCACATCAGCACCGGTGGCGGCGCGTCCCTGGAGCACCTGGAGGGCCGGGAGCTCCCGGGCCTCGCGGTGCTGGCGGACTGAGGGCGGCTGGGATGGCACGCACGTCGAAGACCGCCAAGGCGCCCCGGGTGGGGCGCCGGCCGCTGATCGCCGGCAACTGGAAGATGCACCTGACGCACCTGGAGGCCATCGGTCTGGTGCAGAAGCTCGTCTTCTCCCTCACCGAGGCCCAGCTCGACGCCGCCGAGGTCGTCGTCCTGCCGCCGTTCACCGCACTGCGCAGCGTGCAGACGCTGGTCAACGGCGACAAGCTGGAGATCGGCTACGGCGCCCAGGACCTGTCCGCCCACGACTCCGGTGCCTACACCGGCGAGGTCAGCGGGGCGATGCTGTCCGCGCTGGCCTGCCGCTACGTGGTGGTCGGCCACTCCGAGCGGCGCGCGCTGCACGGTGAGGACGACGCGGTGGTCGCGGCCAAGGTGCAGGCCGCCCTGCGGCACGGGCTGGTCCCGATTCTCTGTGTGGGGGAGGGGCTCGACGTCCGGCAGGCCGGCGGGCACGTCGAGCACTGCAACGCCCAGCTGGAAGCCGCCCTGGTCGGGCTGTCCGCCGAACAGCTGCAGGAGCTCGTCGTCGCCTACGAACCGGTCTGGGCCATCGGCACCGGGGAGGTCGCGACGCCGGCTGATGCGCAAGAGGTCTGCGGTGCGTTGCGGGCACGGCTCGCCGAGCGTTTCGGGCCGGAGACGGGCTCGATCGTCCGTATCCTCTATGGCGGGTCGGTCAAGGCCGGCAACACCGCCGGCATCCTCGCCGGGCCGGACGTCGACGGCGCTCTCGTCGGAGGCGCCAGCCTGGACGCCGACGAGTTCGCGTCCATCTGTCGGACCGCCGCCGACGGCAGCTGAGCTGCCGCCGGCCCTGACCGGGGCGGAGCAGCACCCTGTTGGAACACCGCGCCACCGCACGCCGGCCGTACCCGTCCCGGGTGCGGCCGGCGGCAGCGCTCCTCGTGCTGCTCGCCCTGCTCACCGCCTGCGGCAGCGGCAACAGCGGGGCCGCCGGGGTCCCCACCCAGGCGGGGAAGCCCGACGCCGGCGTCACCGGCGTTCGCTCCCCGTCCACCGAGCCTGGCGGGACGCTGCGCCTGGTCTCCGGGCCCGTCGACAGCCTGGACCCGCAGCGCTCCTACGTCTCGGGCATGTGGAACCTGATGCGGCTCTACACCCGCACGCTGGTCACCTACGCAGCCGAGCCCGGCCACACCGACGAGCTGGTGCCCGACCTCGCCACCGACCTCGGCACCTCACCCGACGGTGGTCGGACCTGGACCTTCACCCTCCGCGACGGCGTCCGGTTCGAGACCGGGGCGCCGATCACCTCCCGCGACGTCAAGTACGGCATCGAGCGGTCCTTCGCCTCCGACGTGATCGTCGGGGGCCCCACCTACGTCGTGGACCTGCTCGACGACCCGGCCGACCAGTACGCCGGCCCCTACCAGGACGAGACCGACGGCCGCCTCGGGCTGGCCTCGGTGGCCACGCCGGACGACCGGACGATCGTGTTCACCCTGACCACCGCCACGCCGGACTTCCCGTTCGTGATGGCGCTGCCCTCCTCCAGCCCGGTGCCCTCCGACGCGGACACCGGCGCGGGCTACGGCAGCGACCCGGTCTCCTCCGGTCCCTATGCGATCACCTCGGTCGACCCCGAGGCCGGGATCGTGTTGGACCGCAATCCGCAGTGGGACCCCGCGACCGACGACGTCCGCAGTGCCCTGCCCGACCGGGTCGTGCTGCACCCGGGGCTGTCGGGGGTCGCCCGCGACCAGGCGCTGCTGGCCGGCTCGGCCGATGCCGACCTCTCCGGCACCGGCGTGCAGCCGGCGACCACCAGCCGGATGGCCGACACCGGCATCGCCGGCCGGATCGACGACGTGACCACCGGCGCGGTGCGGCTGCTGGCCCTGCCGACCACCGTGGCGCCGATGGACAACGTCGACTGCAGGGCGGCGGTGGCCGCCGTCGTGGACCGCGCCGCCGTCCAGGACGTGCTCGGCGGCGCCGGGAGCGCCGTCCGCTCCTCCCAGCTGTGGCCGCGTGCCCTCACGGGCGCCCCCCAGGACCCCGACGTGGCGCCGGACCTGGACGCCGCCCGCGCCGCCCTGACCAGATGCGGCAAGCCCGACGGCTTCAGCACCGTGCTCGCCGTCGCCGACGCGCCCAGCATCGTCAAGGTGGCCCGGTCCATCGCCGACGACCTGGCCCAGGTGGGCATCCAGGCCGAGGTGCGCCCGCTGGACCCCACCACCTACTACGCCGCCGACGTCGGTAAGCCGGCCAACGTGACCGGCCAGGGCTACGGCATCGTGCTGGCCACCTGGACGGCGGACTTCCCGACCGCTGCCTCGTTCCTGGTACCGCTCGTCGACGGCCGCTCCGTGCGGGACGTCGGCAACACCAACTACGCCCGGCTGGCCGACCCCGCGGTCGACGCCGCCGTCGACGCCGCGCGGGCCGCTCCGGACCCCCCTGCCGCGAGCGAAGCGTGGCGACAGGTGCTCACCGCCGTGTCGGCGACCTCCGCCTACGTGCCGCTGGCCGAGAACCGGGTGCAGCTGCTGGCCGGGCAACGGCTGCGCAACGGCGTGGTCATGCAGCCCTACGGTGGCTACGACGTCGCCACCGCTGGGGTCAGCTGACAGCCTCGGGAGCATCGCAGCGAGCGACGGAGCCGACAGGGAGTGAGCATCGCAGCGAGCGCCAGCGAGCGAGGAGCGGAGCGACCGCGGAGGCGACCCGGGCGCGCAGCGAGCGAGGAGCGGACCGGGGCGCGGAAGCTGACGGGTGACGGAGTCGACTGAGCCGCGTCGGTTAGGCTGGAGCGTCGAGAGCCCCCGACCGTCCGGGTGCGGAACCCACACCCCGTGGTCCACGGGACAGGAGACTGACAATGGAGCTCGTCCTCAACGTGCTGCTGGTGCTGACCAGCGTGCTGCTCATCGTGCTGATCCTGCTGCACCGCGGGAAGGGCGGCGGTCTGTCGTCGATGTTCGGCGGCGCGGTGTCCTCCCAGCTGTCCGGCTCCTCGGTGGTGGAGAAGAACCTCAACCGGCTGACCGTGTTCGCCGGGCTGGTCTGGGCCGTCTGCATCATCGGTCTGGGCATCCTGATCAAGGCCTGAGGACCAGTACGTCCCTCCCTCGCGTTTCTGTACGTAGGGTGTCCGCGTCGTGACCTGTGACCGGGCTGAAAGGCCCTAGACTGCCGGGGCGGTGATCAACTCCGGCACCGCAGGACGCAGCCGCAGCTACGCGGCCATCAGGGGGAGTGATCGTGTCTGGTGGGAACGCGATCCGGGGAAGCCGGGTCGGCGCGGGTCCGATTGGCGAGGCCGAGCGCGGCGAGTCAGCACCCCGTCGGCGGGTGGACTTCTGGTGTGCGAACGGGCACGAGTCCCGCATCGCGTTCGCCATGGAGATCGAGATGCCGGAGACGTGGGACTGCCCGAGGTGTGGCCTGCCGGCCGGCACCGACCAGCAGAACCCACCGCCGGCGCCGCGCTCGGAGCCGTACAAGACGCATCTGGCCTACGTGCGGGAACGGCGGAGTGACGAGGACGGGGACGCCCTGCTCGAAGAGGCCCTGACCAAGCTGCGGGCCCGCCGGGGCGCCTAGAGAAAGGCCCCCTCCTGGGTCCCCTCGCACGCTCGAGGACGCCATGGAGGGGGCCGGAGCGCGGGTTCAGGCGTCCGACACGGGCAGCTTGCTGGCCGCCGCGGCGTCGAGCAGCCAGCGGGTGGCCCGCACGCCGCGGGCACCGGCCGCCGGCACCCGCATCGGCTCGGCGCCGGACAGCGCCCGCGCGACCGCATCCGCCTTGCCCTCGCCGCTGACCAGCAGCCATACCTCCTCGGCGGAGGTGATCGCCGGGAAGCCGAGACTGACCCGGGTCGGCGGCGGCTTGGGGCAGTTCCGGACGGCGACCACCGGCCGCTCGTCGCGCGCCGCCGGTGACTCCGGGAAGATCGAGGCAACGTGCCCCTCCGGGCCCATGCCCAGCAGCAGGACGTCGAAGCGGGGGAGCGGGCCCCCGTCCCCGGCTGCGGCGGCCAGCTCCTCGGCGTACCAGGCCGCGGCGTCCTCCGGTTCGTCGAACCCGGCGTCGGACGAGGGCATGGGGTGCACCCGCTCCGGGTCCGTGACGACCCGGTCGAGCAGGGCCTCCTTCGCGCCGAGCTCGTTGCGCTCCGGGTCGTCGACGGGCACGAACCGCTCGTCGCCCCACCAGACGTCCACCCCGGACCAGTCGACCACCGCGTGCTCCGGCTCGGCGGCCAGCTCGGCCACCCGCTGCAGCACTGCGGTGCCGATGCCGCCACCGGTCAGCACCACCGACGCCGTCCCGTGCACGGCCTGGGCGGCAGCCAGCCGAGCGACCAGCGCGGCGGCGACCGAGCGGGCCAGCTGCTCGGCGTCCGGCTCGATCACCACGTCCGGGATCTGCTCGTCGGCGCCCGAGGTCACCGGGTCACCGCCTGCTCCGCCGGCGGCGCGGACGGGTCCCCGGCCAGGTCGACGTCGTGCTCGCCGTTCAAGGCCACCTCGTCGTCGTCCTCGGAGTCGGCCGGCACGGTGGGCGCCGGCGTGTCCGGCTCGTCCGGCTGGGTCTCCGGCGCCATCGGGTCGTGCCAGATGTGGTCGCGGCACGCCGTTCGCTGCGACAGACCCGACGTGCCGGTGACTGCCTCCAGCGCCTCGCTGTAGGGCTCGTCGGGGTCCAGCCGCCGCAGCTCCTCGCCGACCAGCTCGCCGAGGGTGCGGTCGGGGAGGGCCACCACGGCGTCCGGCCGGTAGGGCTGGGTGATCACAGCGCCGCCCTTGCGGTCGTCGTGCAGTCGGACCTCCTCGTCCTGGTCCAGCCGCAGCTGGATGCTGTCGATGCCGGCCTCGTCCGGGACGCGGTTGCTCGGCACCACCTCGATCGGGCACCCGCACCGGGAGGACAGCCAGCCGGCGACGAGCGTGGCGGTGGCGTTGGCCGTGTCCCCCTCGACCTGGCCGCCCAGCACCCGCACGGCCTCGCCGCGGCGGCCGGAGACCGAGTCCAGCGTCGAGGCCAGCGTCGCCCGCCACGGGGTGCTGCGGGTCCACGCCAGGTCGGTGTCGCCGGGGGCGTAGTCGGTGGCCCGAACGTGCAGCGCGTGGACGGGGTCCCCGGCCATCGAGGAGTCGGTGATCCGCCGGTCGGCGATGACGCCCAGGGCGTCGGTGGAGATCCGGTCCAGCGGCGCACCGTGCCACCAGGTCACCACCGGCGCGTCGGCGGCGAGCAGCGGCAGGACGACGGACTCGGCGTGCAGCCCGAGCCGGCCGTACATCCGCATCACCACGGCCTCGCCGGGGCCCAACCGGCCACCGACGAGGACCTCGGCGTCCAGCCGGGGGTCCGGCGCCTCGATGTGCCGGCGGACGACGATCAGCAGGCGACAGGGGTGGACCTCGGCGGCCGCGGTGGCGGCCTCCTCGGCCTCGGCGACCCGGGCCTCGTCGACGACGACGACCAGGGTCAGCGCCACCCCGCTCATCACCGCGCCGCCGGTGTGCCGCTGGGCGGCGAGCTCCTTGACCACCGCAGAACCGGTGGTGTCCCACAGCGTGGTCACGTGTCCTCCTCGCTTGCGCTCGTCGGACCCGTGCCCGACGGTGCTCTGTTCTCGCGCGACCTCGCAAGCTCGGTCACGAGCGAGCCTTCCTGAGGTTGGCGGGCCGGGCGGCGGGCCGGGTCACGGCCGGCGCCATGCGCGGCCCTCGGCGGCGAGCATGTCCTCGGCCGCACGGGGTCCCCACTCGCCCGCACGGTACGGATACGGCTCGGTGGTGGCCCAGTACTCCTCCAACGGATCGATGACCGCCCAGGAGGCCTCCACCTCGGCGTTGCGCGGGAACAGCGTTGCGTCGCCGAGGAGCACGTCGAGCAGCAGCCGCTCGTAGGCCTCGGGGCTGGCCTCGGTGAACTGCTCGCCGTAGAGGAAGTCCATGGCCACGTCGCGCACCTCCATGACACTGCCGGGCACCTTCGACCCGAACTTCAGCGTCACGCCCTCGTCGGGCTGCACCCGGACCACCAGCTGGTTGTGTCCCAGCTCCTCGGTGTCGGTCTCGGCGAAGGGCAGGTGCGGGGCGCGGCGGAAGGACAGCGCGATCTCGGTGACCCGGCGGGGGAGCCGCTTGCCGGTGCGCAGGTAGAACGGCACGCCGGCCCAGCGGCGGGTCTCCACGCCCAGCCGGACGGCCGCGTAGGTCTCGGTGGTGGAGTCGAGGCTGACGCCCTTCTCCTGCCGGTATCCCTTGGCGCGCTGGCCGGCCAGCCAGCCCTGCTGGTACTGCCCCCGGACGGCGAAGGTCTTCATGTCCGCGGGGATCGAGACCGCGCGCAGCACCTTGAGCTTCTCGGTGCGGATCTCCTCGGCGGAGAACTCGACCGGCTCCTCCATCGCGGTGAGCGCCAGCAGCTGCAGCAGGTGGTTCTGCAGCACGTCGCGCGCGGCGCCGGTCTTCTCGTAGAATCCGGCGCGCCCGCCGATGCCGACGTCCTCGGCCATGGTGATCTGCACCGAGTCGACGTGGTGGCCGTTCCAGATGGGCTCGAACAGCGTGTTGGCGAACCGCAGCGCCAGCAGGTTCTGGACCGTCTCTTTGCCCAGGTAGTGGTCGATCCGGAAGACGTCGTCGGCGGTGAAGACCGAGTCGACCAGCTCGTTCAGCTCGCGGCTGGAGACCAGGTCGGTACCGAACGGCTTTTCCACGACCACCCGGCGCCAACGGTCCGGGGTGCTCTCGGCCATCCCGGTGCGCTGCATCTGCTTGAGCACGGTCGGGAACATGGCCGGCGGGATCGACAGGTAGAAGGCGGCGTTGCCGCCGATGCCGTGGCCGCCCTCCAGCTCGGCGAGGTTGCTGGCCAGCTCGTCGAAGGCGTTGTCGTCGTCGAAGGAGCCCTGGATGAAGCTGACGCTGGTGGCCAGCCGCTCCCAGACCTCCTCGCGCCACGGGGTACGGGCGTGCTCGCGGGCGGCGGAGCGGGCCAGCTCGGCGAACTCCACGTCGCCCCAGTCGCGGCGGGCGAAACCCAGCATCGCGAAGTTGGTCGGCAGCAGGCCCCGGTTGGCGAGGTCGTAGACGGCCGGCAGCAGCTTCTTGCGGGCCAGGTCCCCGGTGATTCCGAAGACGACCAGGGCGCACGGTTCCGGTACGCGCGGGAGCCGCCGGTCCCGCGGGTCACGCAGCGGGTTGGTGGGCATCGATTCCGTCCTTCGGGGGTTGGCAGGGGAGCCCGCCGTCCGGACGGCGAACCGGACGGCGGGCGGTCGTGCGAGGCGTGGCTCAGTCGGCAGCCGGGGATGCCGTCACTTCTTGTCCTCGAGCTGCTCCTTGACCGAGCCGGTCAGCTCGTCCCAGGCGTCGACGAACTTCTGCACGCCCTCCTCCTCGAGGACGCGGAAGACGTCGTCCAGGTCGACACCGGCGTCGCTGACCGACTGCAGGACCTTCTCGGCATCCGCGTAGGTGGACTGCACCGGGGTGCCGGCCCGCCCGTGGTCGGCGTAGGCCTGCATCGTCTTCTCCGGCATCGTGTTCACCGTGTCCGGCGCCGTGAGCTCGGAGATGTAGAGGGTGTCGGAGTACTCCGGGTTCTTGACCCCGGTCGACGCCCACAGCGGGCGCTGCGGCTTGGCGCCGTTCGCCTCCAGCGCCTTCCAGCGGTCGGAGGAGAACTCCTCCTCGTAGGCCTGGTACGCCAGCTGGGCGTTGGCGACGCCGGCCTTGCCCTGGAGCGAGGGGTCGGCCCCGGCGGCATCCAGGCGCTTGTCGATCTCGGTGTCCACCCGGGACACGAAGAACGACGCCACGGACTCGATGCCCTCGAAGGAGGCCGCCGGGTCCTCGGCCTGCCGCTGCTCGAGGCCTGCGATGTAGGCGTCTATGACCGCGCGGTAGCGCTCGAGGCTGAAGATAAGCGTGACGTTGACGCTGATGCCCGCCGCGATCGAACTGGTGATCGCGGGCAGCCCCTCGACGGTGGCCGGGATCTTGATGAACAGGTTCGGCCGGTCGACCAGCCACCACAGGTGCGCGGCCTCGGCGGCGGTGGCGTCGGTGTCGTTGGCCAGGCCGGGGGCCACCTCCAGCGACACCCGACCGTCCCGCCCGGTGCGGGCGGCGACGGGGGCCAGCAGGTCGCAGGCGTCGCGGACGTCGGCCGCGGTGATGGTCCGCAGCGCCTCCTCGACACTCACCCTGCGGACGGCCATGGCGTGCAGCTGGTCGTCGTAGGACTCCGACCCGCTGATCGCCGCGGCGAAGATCGACGGGTTGGTGGTGACCCCGACGACGCTGCGCTCATCGACCAGCGACTGCAGGTTGCCGCTGCGGATGCGGTCGCGGGACAGGTCGTCGAGCCAGACGGCGACCCCGGCCTTCGACAGCTGTGCCAGGTTCTCGTTCTGGGTCATGTCGTGCCCTTCTGTGAGTGGGGGACGGTGGCTCCGCTGTAGGGGCCCGCCGCGAGCTTGCGAGTGGTGGGGGACAGCGGGGTCCTTTCTCATCGGTCGCCGGTCGGGCTGTCCAGCCCGCCGCGGGACACGCCCGCGCCCGACGGTGCAGCGGGGGCCGAGGAGGCGGCCTGGAGGCTCTCCCGGGCGGCGGAGACCACGGCCTCGTCGGTGAGGCCGAACTCCTCGTAGAGCTTCGAGTAGGAAGCGCTGGCACCGAAGTGGTTGAGGCCGACGATCCGCCCGGCGTCGCCGACGAAGTCGCGCCAGCCCATCGGCACGCCGGCCTCGACGCTCACCCGGGCGCGCACGGTGGGCGGCAGGACCTCGTTGCGGTATGCCTCGTCCTGCTCGGTGAACCACTCCCAGCACGGCAGGGAGACCACGCGGGTCGGGACACCGTCGGCCTCCAGCCGCTCGCGGGCGGCGACAGCGATCTGCACCTCCGAGCCGGTGCCCATGAGGATGACCTCGGGAGTCCCGGTGGAGGCCTCGGCGAGGACGTACCCGCCGCGGGCGACGCCCTCGGCCGAGCCCATGACCGAGCGGTCGAAAGTGGGCAGGTTCTGCCGGGACAGCGCGAGGCCGGCCGGCCGGTCGTTGTTCTCCAGAATGGTGCGCCAGGCGACGACCGTTTCGTTGGCGTCGGCCGGGCGGACGAAGTCCAGGCCAGGCATGGCCCGCAGTGCGGCGAAGTGCTCGATCGGCTGGTGGGTCGGGCCGTCCTCGCCGAGGCCGATGGAGTCGTGGGTCCACACGTAGGTCACCGGCAGCTGCATGAGGGCGGCCAGCCGGACGGCGCCCCGCATGTAGTCGGAGAAGATGAGGAAGGTGCCGCCGTAGACGCGGGTGCCGCCGTGCAGCGCGATGCCGTTCATGATCGCGCCCATCGCGTGCTCCCGGACGCCGAAGTGCAGCGTGCGGCCGAAGGGCCCACCGGACCACATCTTGGTCTGCTGGCTGGCCGGCAGGAACGACGGTTCGCCCTTGACCGCGGTGTTGTTGCTCTCCGCCAGGTCGGCCGACCCGCCCCACAGCTCGGGGAGCTCCGGGTAGATCGCCGCGAGCACCTCACCGGACGCCTTGCGGGTGGCCACGCCCTTGGCGTCGGCCGGGAAGCTGGGCAGCGCGTCGGCCCAGCCGGTGGGCAGCTCGCGCACCTTCATCCGCTCCAGCAGAGCGGCCTGCTGGGGGTTGGACTCTTCCCAGGCGGTGAAGCGCTCGGTCCAGGCAGCGTGGTCGGCCCGGCCCCGCTGGACCACCTCCCGGGTGTGCGCGATGACATCGGGCGCCACGTCGAAAGACTTCTCCGGGTCGAAGCCCAGGATTTCCTTGGTGGCCTTCACCTCGTCGTCGCCCAGCGCCGAGCCGTGCGCGGCACCGGTGTTCTGCTTGTTCGGCGCCGGCCACCCGATGATGGTCCGCAGCACGATGATCGAGGGGCGGCTGGTCTCGGTCTTGGCGGCGGCGAACGCGCCGTCCAGGGTGGCGAGGTCCTCCCCGTCGTCCACGTGCTGCACGTGCCAGCCGTAGGCGGCGAAGCGGGCGCCGACGTCCTCGGTGAAGGCGACGTCCGTGTCGTCCTCGATGGAGATCTGGTTGTCGTCGTAGACCAGCACCAGGTTGCCCAGCTGCTGGGTGCCGGCGAGGGACGCGGCCTCGCCGCTGATCCCCTCCTCCATGTCGCCGTCGGAGGCGAAGCACCAGACGGTGTGGTCGAACAGGCTCTCGCCCTCGCCGGCCTCCGGGTCGAGCAGGCCGTGCTCACGACGGGCCGCCATGGCCATCCCGACCGCGTTGCCGACGCCCTGGCCCAGCGGGCCGGTCGTGGTCTCCACGCCGGGGGTGTGGTTGACCTCCGGGTGCCCGGGGGTCAGCGAGCCCCACGTCCGCAGCGCCTCCAGGTCGGCCAGCTCCAGGCCGTAGCCGGCCAGGTAGAGCTGCACGTAGAGGGTCAGGCTCGAGTGCCCCATGGACAGCACGAACCGGTCACGGGCGATCCACTTCGGGTCGCTGGGATCGTGCCGGAGCCACTTCTGGAACAGCAGGTAGGCGACCGGGGCCATGCTCATCGCGGTGCCCGGGTGGCCGTTGCCTACCTTCTGGACGGCGTCCATCGCCAGCACGCGGGCGGTGTCGATGGCCGTACGGTCCAGGTCGCCGAAGCCCTCAGGCAGCGTCGGGTGCGGCTGGCGCGGCGAGCCGGTGGGCGTGTCGCTGGCGGCCTCGGCGGGCGCCTCGGACGCAGTGCTCTGGGTCCCACTGTCAGTGGTCATGTGGCGATCGGTGCTCCCTCGGGGGTCGGTCGGTGCCGAACCCGCCCGGGGGCGCGGTGGACCACCCACCCCGGGCGGGACGACGGTGCGCGTCTCGGTCGCCCGGGGGTCGGGCGGGGCCGGGCGAGCGAGGGGCGCACCGTCGTCGTCGACGTCGGCCCTACCCGCTGCGCGCGCAGCATCAACGTGATCAACCCTAGTGATGCCCGGCCATTCCCGGACGGGGGCGGGGGAGGGCGCCGGGCTACAGTGGGCCGGCAATCCATCCCCGGCAGAGAAGGACCCCGTGGTGCCCCGCTGCCCGCGCGTTCTCGCGCTCCCGGGCCCCCGGTGACGGCGATCGTCGAGCGTCCCTTCGTCCGGGCTCGTGCCGTTCGGGAGCGGACGCTGTCCACCGTGCGGGCCTACGTCGCGCTGACCAAGCCGCGGATCATCGAGCTGCTGCTGGTCACCACGTTGCCGACGATGCTGCTGGCGGCCGGCGGCTGGCCCTCGACGGGGCTGGTCGTGGCCACCCTGGTCGGCGGCACGCTCGCCGCCGGCGCGGCCAACGTCTTCAACTGCTACGTGGACCGCGACATCGATCAGCTGATGCACCGCACCGAGAACCGGCCGTTGCCGACCGGGGCGCTCACCCCGCGCGCGGCGCTGGTCTTCGGCATCGTGCTGACCGTCGTGTCGATCACACTGCTGGCGCTGACCACGACGCCGCTGGCGGCCGCGCTGGCCGCCGCGGCGATCTTCTACTACGCCGTGCTCTACACGATGGTGTTCAAGCGGCGCACCCGGCGCAGCACCGAATTCGGAGGCGTCCCCGGTGCCGCGCCGGTGCTCATCGGGTGGGCCGCGGTGACCGGCTCGCTGGCCTGGCCGGCCGTCGTCTTCTTCGGCGTCGTCTTCTGCTGGCAGATGCCGCACTTCTGGGCGCTGGCGATGCGGTTCCGCGACGACTACGCGCGGGCCGACGTGCCGATGCTGCCGGTGGTCACCAGCGCCCGCAGCGTCGGCCGGCAGTCCGTGGCCTGGGCCTGGGCGACCGTGGCGGTCTCGCTGCTGCTGTGGCCGGTGGCCGCCGACCACGGCATCGGCTGGATCTACACCGTCGCCGCAGTCCTGCTCGGGGGCTGGTTCGCCCTGGAGGCCCACAAGCTGCTGGGCCGGATTCGCCACGAGGCCGAGACCAGGCCGATGCAGCTGTTCCACGTCTCGATCTACTACATGGCGGCGCTGTCGCTGGCGATCGTGGTCGACGTCCTCGTCTGAGGCGTTGGAGCCGACCCCGAGCGGGACCCCGGAGGATCGCCCCTCGCGGTGGCCGTCCCTCATGCAGCGCGAGGACGGGGCGCGCGGTGGGCCGGGCGCCGGGAGGCGACGACAGCGCGGATCCGGGTGGAACTGATCGCCGACCTCACCGCGAGGTGGCCGGGCTCGGGCTACAGCGCGAGGACGGCGACACGGCCGCGAGCCCGGCGATCATGAAGCGGAGACGTTGTCCCGCTGCCGCCACTCCGGTGGGCGGAATGGCGCCTCGGGGGACAACGCTCGCACCAGGGCGCCGGCGATCACCGGGGACGGGCCGCCCCGGGAGATCAGCGGCTGGCGGCGGAGGAGACCGGAGCCGCGGCGTCGACCGGCAGCTCGGAGGCGGGGCCGCGCGTCGCCCACACCAGCCGGGCCGCGTACACGGTGATCAGCACCGCGCCGGCCATGTGTGCCAGCACCAGCAGCGCGGGCAGGTGCGTGAAGTACTGCACGTAACCGATGACGCCCTGGGCCAGCTCCACGACCAGCAGGTCGCGGGCGGCGCGGCGGGCGCGGCCGGGGGAGTCCGTGGCGTGCAGCGCCACCAGCAGCGCTACCGTCAGCCCGACGAGCAGGAAGACGAGGTCGGCGTGCAGTTGGCTCACCAGCTGCGGGTCGAAGCCCGTGCGCCCGGCGCCCGGGTCGCCGCTGTGCGGACCGCTGCCGGTGACCACCGTGCCGAGCACCTCGACGGCGGCCACGGTCGCGGCGATGCCGGTGACCAGCGCGGCCAGCGGACGGCGGACGATCAGCTGCCCCACCCCCGGCTCGCGGGAGCGCAGCCACAGCACCGTGGCCACCGCCACCAGCACCATCGACAGCAGGAAGTGCGCGGCCACGGTCCACGGGTTGAGCCCGGTGAGCACCGTCACCCCGCCGAGCAGCGCCTGCGCGGGGATGCCGAGCAGGCTGAGCACCGCCAGCCGCCGCAGGTCACGGCGCACGGACAGGAACACCGCCGCCACCGTGGCGACCGCCACCCCGACGAGGGCGAAGGTCAGCATCCGGTTGCCGAACTCGATCAGCCCGTGGCCGGCGAGCTCCGGCGTCGGGGTGATGCTGCCGTCGGTGCACCGGGGCCACGTGGGGCAACCCAGGCCCGACCCGGTGAGCCGGACGGCGCCCCCGGTCACCACGATCAGGCCGTTGGCGACGACGTTGAGCAGCGCGATGCGCGCGACGACGGAGGGTCGGACCACCCCGGGAAGAACCGGCACCCCGCCGATGCTACTTACCGCGAGTGCCCCCGCGGCCCGGCGGAGAACCAGCCGGACGGCGACCCACCCGACACGCGCAGACCCGGCGGATCGAACTGCCGCTGACCCGGTGCGCGGCGTCCCGGTGGGTTGGTGAGCACCGGACCCCCGAACAGATGAGGAGCGGCATCCCATGACCAGCGGATTCCCGGGCGAGCCCTACGGGGCCAGCCCGTTCGACGACTTCTTCCAGGCCTTTCTGGGCCCCGGCGCCCGCCGGGGCATGCAGCGGGTGGACATCACCCAGCTGCTCAGCGACCACGCCAAGCAGGTGGTGGCCTCCGCCGCCCAGCAGGCTACCGAGTGGGGCAGCACCGACCTCGACTGCGAGCACCTGCTCTGGGCGCTGGCCGGCCACGAGCCGACCCGCACGCTGCTGGCCCGCGCCGGCGCCGACCCCGACCAGCTCCGCACCCAGCTCGAGGGCGGCCTGCGACGCGGAGCGCCCACCGGGCAGCCGCCGGCGCTGACCCCGGCGGCCAAGCGTGCGCTGCTGGACGCCCACCAGGTGTCCCGGGCCAGTGGCTCCACCTACATCGGCCCCGAGCACCTGCTGTTCGCCCTCTCCCTCAACCCGGAGTCCGGGGCCGGCCGGGCATTGCACGGTGCCCGGGTGACCCCCGAGGCGCTGCAGCGCGCCGCGGCCGGTGGCCCCGCGCCCCGCGGGGCGGCTCCGGGCGGCGGCGGGCCGGCCGGCGGCCAGCCCCCGTCGCCCACGCCGACCCTCGACGAGTTCGGCCGCGACCTGACCCAGCTCGCCCGCGACGGCAAGATCGACCCGGTCATCGGCCGCGCGCAGGAGATCGAGCAGACCATCGAGGTGCTGTCCCGGCGCAACAAGAACAACCCGGTGCTCATCGGCGAGGCCGGCGTCGGCAAGACCGCGATCGTCGAGGGCATCGCCGCGCAGATCGTGGCCGGAGACGTCCCCGAGCAGCTGCGCGGACGGCGGCTGGTCGAGCTGGACCTCACCGGCCTGGTCGCCGGCACCCGCTACCGCGGCGACTTCGAGGAGCGCCTGAAGAAGGTCATCGACGAGATCCGCGAGCACAGCGACTCGGTGCTCGTGTTCATCGACGAGCTGCACACCGTGGTCAACGCCGGTGGCTCGGAGGGCTCGGCAGGGGCGGGCAACATGCTCAAGCCGGCGCTGGCCCGCGGCGAGCTGCACGTCATCGGGGCCACCACGCTCGACGAGTACCGCACCACCATCGAGAAGGACCCGGCGCTGGAACGGCGCTTCCAGCCCATCCTGGTGCCCGAGCCCAGCGTGCTGGACACCATCGAGATCCTGCGCGGGCTGCGCGACCGCTACGAGGCGCACCACCAGGTGCGGTTCACCGACGAGGCCCTGGTCGCGGCGGCGGAGCTGTCCGACCGCTACATCGCCGACCGGCACCTCCCGGACAAGGCGATCGACCTGATCGACCAGGCCGGTGCCCGGGTGCGGCTGCGGGTCAAGACGCCCACGACCGACCTCCGGTCGCTGGAGCAGGAGGTCGATCGGCTGCAGCGGGAGAAGGACCAGGCCGTCGCCGCCGAGCAGTACGAGCGTGCCTCGACGCTGCGCGACGAGCTCACGACCGCCCAGGCCTCGCTGGAGCAGGCCCGGTCCGGGGGGAACGCGGGCATCCCCGAGGTGGGGACGACGGAGATCGCCGAGGTGGTCTCCCGGTCCACCGGCATCCCGGTCGCCCAGCTGACCGAGGAGGAGCGCGACCGGCTGCTGCGGCTGGAGGACGTGCTGCACGCCCGGGTCGTCGGCCAGGAGGAGGCGGTCGAGGTCGTCTCCGAGGCGATCCGCCGCTCGCGGGCCGGACTCGGTGACCCGGACCGGCCGATCGGCAGCTTCCTGTTCCTCGGACCAACCGGCGTCGGCAAGACCGAGCTGGCCCGGGCACTGGCCGAGGCGCTGTTCGGCGACTCCGACCGGATGGTGCGACTGGACATGAGCGAGTTCCAGGAGCGGCACACGGTCAGCCGGCTGGTCGGCTCGCCCCCCGGATACGTCGGCTACGAGGACGCCGGGCAGCTGACCGAGGCGGTACGGCGCAACCCGTACTCCGTGGTGCTGCTCGACGAGATCGAGAAGGCCCACCCGGACGTCCTTAACACGCTGCTGCAGCTGCTGGACGACGGCCGGCTCACCGACTCTCAGGGCCGCACGGTCTCCTTCGCCAACACCGTGGTGGTCATGACCAGCAACCTGGGGTCGGAGGCGATCGTCAACGCCGCCCGGGGCCCGCTCGGCTTCACCGCCAACGGCAACGCCACCGGAGACCTGCGCGACGCGGTGATGCGCCGGCTGCGCGAGGCGTTCCGGCCGGAGTTCCTCAACCGGATCGACGAGATCGTCGTCTTCCGCCAGTTGGAGCCCGAGCAGCTGACGAGGATCACCGACCTGCTGCTGGACGACACCCGCCGCCGGCTGGCCGCCCAGGACATCACCCTGGACTTCAGCCCCGAGGCGGTGGCCTGGCTGGCCGAGCGGGGCCACGAGCCGGCCTTCGGTGCCCGTCCGCTGCGCCGGGCGATCCAGCGCGAGGTGGACAACCCGTTGTCCCGGCTGGTGCTCAGCAGCGGGCTGCACGCCGGCCAGCGGGCCACGGTCAGCGTCGCCGACGGAGCCCTGCGGTTCGACGTCGCGGACGCCGACCCGAACACCGTCGCGGCGGTCCCCGAGCCCGCGGACGTGTGACGCCGGCCTCGGGAGTCCGCAGTAAGGGCGACCTTGCTTGCGGACTTCCCGATTAAGCACACAATCGTGTTGTGGAAACCGTCGAAGCCGCCGTCCGGAGTCCTGCTCCGGTCGATGACGGGCGTACCCGTGACCGGGTGAGCGGCCTGCTCCTCGAGCACGGCGCGCAGACGGCCACCGAACTGGCCGCCCTGCTCGGCGTCTCCCCGGCGGCGGTCCGCCGGCACCTCGACGCCCTCGTCGCCGCCGGCCGGGTCGCCGAGCGGCAGGCGCAGGGTGCGGTCGCCGGCTCCCGCGGCCGCCCGGCCCGCCGCTTCACCCTCACCGACGCCGGGCGCTCGGCCTTTCCGCACGCCTATGACGACCTGGCGCTCACCGCGCTGCGGTTCGTGGCCACCCACGGCGGCCCGGACGCCGTCCGGTCGGTCGCCGAGCAGCAACTGGCCGGTCTCGAGCAGCGCTGCTCGACCGCGGTGGAGGGCGCGCAGGCCGCGGCCGGCTCCCACGGCGAGGCGGTCGACCGGGCGCACGTCCTGGCGCTTGCGCTGACCGCGGAGGGCTACGCGGCCACCGCCTCGGCCATCTCCAGCGGTGGCCAGCTGTGCCAGCATCACTGCCCGGTGGCACACGTCGCGGCCGAGTTCCCGCAGCTGTGCGAGGCTGAGACCGCGGTGATCGGCCGGCTGGTGGGCACGCACGTCCAGCGTCTGGCCACGATCGCCCACGGCGACGGCATCTGCACCACCCACATACCGGGCCGGCTCACCTCTCGCACGGGGAACAAAGCCGTTTCTGCAGGCCCTGTACCTGCTGGTCGCGCAAGGCCGGGAACGGCCGGCGCCAGCACTGCAACCCCCTCGATCGACCGGGAGAGGACCCCCGCATGACCAGCACCCAACAGCCCGTGGCAGCAACGACATTGACGAGCGCGCCGCTGACCCAGGACGAACAGATCGATGCGCTCGGCCGGTACAAGTTCGGCTGGGCGGACGACGACACCGCCGGCGCCTCGGCCACGCGTGGCCTGAGCGAGGCCGTCGTGCGGAACATCTCCGGCCTCAAGAGCGAGCCCGAGTGGATGCTGGAGCGCCGCCTGAAGGCCCTGAAGCTCTTCGGCAAGAAGCCGATGCCGGACTGGGGATCGGACCTGTCGGGCATCGACTTCCAGAACATCAAGTACTTCGTGCGCTCCACCGAGGCCCAGGCCGCCTCGTGGGAAGAGCTGCCCGAGGAGATCCGCAACACCTACGACCGGCTGGGCATCCCGGAGGCCGAGAAGCAGCGGCTGGTCTCCGGCGTCGCGGCGCAGTACGAGTCGGAGGTCGTCTACCACCAGATCCAGAAGGAGCTGGAGGACCAGGGCGTGATCTTCCTGGACACCGACTCCGCGCTCAAGGAGTACCCCGACCTGTTCCGCGAGTACTACGGCTCGGCGATCCCCGCCGGCGACAACAAGTTCGCCGCGTTGAACAGCGCGGTGTGGTCGGGTGGCTCGTTCATCTACGTCCCCAAGGGCGTGCACGTCGAGATCCCGCTGCAGGCCTACTTCCGGATCAACACCGAGAACATGGGCCAGTTCGAGCGGACGCTGATCATCGTCGACGAGGGCGCCTACGTGCACTATGTCGAGGGCTGCACCGCGCCGATTTACAAGAGCGACTCGCTGCACTCCGCGGTCGTCGAGATCATCGTCAAGAAGAACGCGCGCTGCCGGTACACGACCATCCAGAACTGGTCGAACAACGTCTACAACCTGGTTACCAAGCGGGCCATTGCCCACGAGGGCGCGACCATGGAGTGGGTCGACGGCAACATCGGCTCCAAGGTGACGATGAAGTACCCGGCCGTGTGGATGACCGGCGAGCACGCCAAGGGCGAGGTGCTCTCCATCGCCTTCGCCGGTGAGGGCCAGCACCAGGACGCCGGTGCCAAGATGGTGCACGCGGCGCCGCACACCTCCTCGAACATCATCAGCAAGTCGGTGGCCCGCGGCGGAGGCCGCACCAGCTACCGCGGGCTGGTCCAGATCGACGAGGGCGCCTACGGCTCCAAGTCCACGGTGAAGTGCGACGCGCTGCTGGTGGACACCATCAGCCGCTCGGACACCTATCCCTACGTCGACGTCCGCGAGGACGACGTGTCCATGGGCCACGAGGCGACCGTCTCCCGGGTCAGCGAGGACCAGCTCTTCTACCTGATGAGCCGGGGAATGTCCGAGGACGAGGCGATGGCGATGGTCGTGCGCGGCTTCGTCGAGCCGATCGCCCGGGAGCTCCCGATGGAGTACGCCCTCGAGCTCAACCGGCTGATCGAACTGCAGATGGAAGGTGCCGTCGGCTGATGTCGGCCCCACAGAATACAGGTACTGACGACCAGACCACCCTGACCACCGACTCAGCCGCCCTCGCCTCGGAGCTCTTCGCTCCCGGCGTGGGCGCGCAGGCCGGGCCCCCCACCACTCCGGCCGCCGGCACCGGCACCAGCGGCCAGGCGACCCCGGGCGCGCACTCGCACGGCGGCTCTGCTGCCAACGGCGGTGCGCCCACCGGCACGCCGGCGGAGCGGTTCACCTCCACCGACCCCGACGCCTTCGGCGCGCCGACCGGCCGTGAGGAGGAGTGGCGCTTCACGCCGATGCGCCGCATGCGCACGCTGCTGGACGGCGCGCCCTCCGACGTCCACCCGCAGTGGACGGCGGACCTGCCCGATGGTGTCGAGCTGACCTCCGTCGACGCCGACGAGCCGCTGCTCAAGGGGCTTCCCGAGCCCGTTGACCGGCTGGCCGCCCTCACCCGGCAGCGCGCCGGCGGGGCCGCCGTCGTCCGGATCGCCAAGGAGACCGTTCTCGACCGGCCGGTCACCCTGTCGCTGGTCGGCGCCGGCAGCCCCGGCGACGACATGGACGTCGTGTGGGGCCAGCTCGTCGTGGAGGTCGGGCAGAACGCCGCGGCCACCGTCGTGCTGGACCACACCGGCCTGGCCCGCTACTCCGGTGGCGTCGCCGTCCTGCTCGGCGACGGCGCGCAGCTCACCGTCATCTCGGTGCAGGACTGGGCGCCCGGCGCGGTACACGGCGGCCAGTACGACGCCGTCGTCGGCCGCGACGCGACCTTCAAGCAGGTGGTGGTCACCCTGGGGGGTGACCTGGTCCGGCTGGTCAGCAACGTGCAGTACGCCGGCCCCGGCGGACAAGCCGACCTGTTCGGCGTGTACTTCGCCGACGAGAGTCAGCACCAGGAGCACCGGCTCTGGGTCGACCACGGCACGCCCAACTGCCGCAGCAACGTCGTCTACAAGGGCGCGCTGCAGGGGGACAAGGCGCACACGGTGTGGATCGGTGACGTGCGGATCCGCCCGGCGGCCACCGGCACCGACACCTACGAGCTGAACCGGAACCTGGTGCTCACCGACGGCGCCCGTGCCGACTCGGTTCCGAACCTGGAGATCGAGACCGGCGAGATCGTCGGCGCCGGGCACGCCAGCGCGACCGGCCGGTTCGACGACGAGCAGCTGTTCTACCTCTGCTCGCGCGGCATCGACGCCGAGACCGCCCGCCGTCTGGTGGTGCGCGGCTTCTTCGCCGACGTTGTCCAGCACCTCGGGCTGCCTGAGCTGCAGGACCGGCTCATGCGCACCATCGAGGCCCGCCTCGGTGCACTGCCCGAGCTCGACGAGCAGCCCGTCGAGGTGGCCTGAGCCATGGCCTTCGAGCGGATGTGCGCGCTGTCCGAGGTGCCCGAGGACGGGTCGCTGCAGGTGCAACTGCCCGACATCGATGTCGCCGTCGTCCGGTTCGAGGGAGAGCTGTACGCCCTCGAGGACCGCTGCTCGCACGCCGACGTCCCGCTCACCGAGGGCGACGTCGACGAGGTCGACGGCGCCCCCACCATCGAGTGCGCACTGCACGGGTCGTGCTTCGACCTGCGCACCGGCGAGCCCACGAACCTCCCGGCCACCGAGCCGGTCCCCGTCTATCCGGTCCGGGTGGAGGGCGACGACGTCCTGGTCGACGTCGAGGCCCCCATCGCCGTGGCCAGCACCTGAGGAGCGAGAACCCCGTGACCAGCCCCACCGCCACCCCGACCGCCGCCGGTCCCAGCACCGGCAGCGTGCTGGAGATCCGCGACCTGCACGTCACCGTCGGCGAGGGTGATGACGCCAAGGAGATCCTCCGCGGCGTCGACCTGACCGTCCGCGGCGGCGAGACCCACGCGATCATGGGCCCGAACGGGTCCGGCAAGTCGACCCTGGCCTACTCGATCGCCGGCCACCCGAAGTACACGATCACCGGCGGCACCGTGACCCTCGACGGCGAGGACGTCCTCGCGATGACCGTGGACGAGCGCGCCCGGGCCGGCCTGTTCCTGGCCATGCAGTACCCGGTCGAGGTCCCCGGCGTCTCGGTCTCCAACTTCCTGCGCACCGCGGCCACCGCGGTGACCGGCCAGGCGCCGAAGCTGCGCACCTGGGTCAAGGACGTCAAGACCGAGATGGACGCCCTGGAGATGGACTCGGCCTTCGCCGAGCGCAACGTCAACGAGGGCTTCTCCGGCGGTGAGAAGAAGCGCCACGAGATCTTGCAGATGCGGCTGCTCAAGCCGAAGGTCGCCATCCTGGACGAGACCGACTCCGGCCTGGACGTCGACGCGCTGCGGATCGTCTCCGAGGGCGTCAACCGCGCCAAGGCCGACAGCCCGGTCGGCGTCCTGCTGATCACGCACTACACGCGGATCCTGCGCTACATCAAGCCCGACTTCGTGCATGTCTTCGTCGCCGGCCGGATCGTCGAGGAGGGTGGCTCCGAGCTCGCCGACAAGCTGGAGAACGAGGGCTACGCCGCCTACGTGAAGGACTCGGCCGAGCAGGCCGCTGCCGAGGCTGAGACGGCATGACCCAGACCGTCTCGCGTCCCGCTGCATCATCGGGTGAGGCGCGTGAGCCCACGCTCCCGCTGGACGTCGAGGCGATCCGGGCGGACTTCCCGATCCTCACCCGTACCGTCCGGGATGGCAAGCGGCTGGTCTACCTCGACTCCGGCGCGACGTCGCAGAAGCCGCGCAGCGTCCTGGACGCCGAGCGCTGGTTCTACGAGAACGTCAACGCTGCGCCGCACCGGGGGGCCCACCAGCTCGCCGAGGAGGCCACCGGCGCCTACGAGGCCGCGCGCGCCACGATCGGTGCGTTCATCGGAGCCCCGGAGAACGAGATCGTCTTCACCCGCAACAGCACCGAGTCGATCAACCTGGTCGCCTACGCGTTGTCCAACGCGGCGACGGCCAAGGAGCCGGAGTTCCGCCGGTACGCGGTGGGCCAGGGTGACGAGATCGTGGTCACCGAGATGGAGCACCACGCCAACCTGCTGCCCTGGCAGCAGCTGTGCGAGCGCACCGGGGCGACCCTGCGCTGGCTCGGCCTGACCGACGGCGGCCGGCTGGACCTCGCGGACCTGGCGACCGTGGTCAACGAGCGCACCAAGCTGGTCGCGGTCACCCAGCAGTCGAACATCCTGGGCACCATCAACCCGCTGGGCGAGATCATCGCCCGCGCCCACGGGGTCGGCGCCCTGGTGCTGGTCGACGGCGCGCAGTCGGTGCCGCACCAGCCGGTCGACGTGACCGAGCTGGGCGCGGACTTCCTGGTGTTCTCGGGGCACAAGATGCTCGGGCCCACCGGGGTCGGCGTGCTGTGGGGGCGCTACGACGTCCTCGACGCGCTGCCGCCGTTCCTGACCGGCGGCTCGATGATCGAGGTCGTCCGGATGGAGGGCAGCACCTTCGCCGCCCCGCCGCAGCGCTTCGAGGCCGGCGTACCGATGACCGCGCAGGTCATCGGACTGGCCGCCGCCGTCGAGTACCTCCAAGGCCTGGGCATGGACCGGGTCGAGGAGCACGAGAAGGTGCTCACCGGCTACGCGCTGGCGAAGCTGGCCGAGATCCCCGGCGTCACGGTCATCGGGCCGCCGGACACCGTCGCCCGCGGCGGAGCGATCAGCTTCACCGTCGAGGGCATCCACCCGCACGACGTCGGCCAGGTGCTCGACGACCTGGGCATCGCCGTCCGGGTGGGGCACCACTGCGCCTGGCCCGTCGTCCGCCGCTACGGCGTGCCGGCCACCACCCGGGCCACGTTCTACGTGCACACCGGGTACGACGACATCGACGCGCTCGTGGAAGGTGTGCGGGCGGCGCAGCGTTTCTTCGGTGTGACGCCCGAGGAGGCAACCGCCTGATGCAACTGCAGTCGATGTACCAGGACATCATCCTGGACCACTACCGCAACCCGCACGGCCGCGGGTTGCGCGAGCCGTTCGAGGCCGAGGTGCACCACGTCAACCCGACGTGCGGGGACGAGGTGACCCTGCGGGTGCACCTGGACGGCGACACCATCGCCGACGTCTCCTACGAGGGGATGGGTTGCTCGATCAGCCAGGCGTCGGTCTCGGCCATGTACGACCTGGTCATCGGCCAGTCCGTGGAGCAGGCGCTGGAGACCGGCGAGCACTTCATGACCCTGATGCAGAGCAAGGGTGACGCATCGGTGGCCGAGAAGCTCGAGGACGAACTGGAGGACGCGGTCGCCTTCGCCGGCGTCTCGAAGTACCCCGCGCGCGTCAAGTGCGCGCTGATGAGCTGGATGGCCCTCAAGGACGCCAGCGCACGAGCCCTGTCCTCCGCCCACCCCACCGCCCCGACTGGAGGAACGCTGTCATGAGCGAGATCACGGAGCCGACCGCTGAGCCGGCCATCTTCGGCGGCAAGTCCGCCCTGATCGAGGACCTCGAAGAGGCCATGCGCGACGTGGTCGACCCCGAGCTCGGCGTCAACGTCGTCGATCTGGGCCTGGTCTACGGCCTGGACGTCGACACCGAGGCCAACGTCGCGATCATCGACATGACCCTGACGTCGGCGGCCTGCCCGCTGACCGACGTGATCGAGGACCAGGCCCGCCAGGCGCTGACCGGCGGCCCCGGCCCCGGCCTGGTCGACGACATCCGGATCAACTGGGTCTGGATGCCGCCGTGGGGTCCGGACAAGATCACCGACGACGGGCGTGAGCAGCTGCGCGCCCTCGGCTTCCGGGTATGAACGACCGGCCTCTCTGGAGTGGCCCGCGCTGAATTGCGAGGCGCGGGGTGGCACGTGAAGGACTCCCCTGCCCCCACCGCTCGCACGCTCGCGGCGGGTCCCTGCCGGAAGGCCACCTGCTGGCCGGGTTGCTGGACCGGCTGGCCGCCGGGTACGTCCCGCCGGCCGATGCGAGCGTCGTATGCGTGCCCGCGCCCGTTGCTCCTCATGGACGACGGGCGCGGGCACTCGTCGTCGGGGGCAGTGCCTGGCACGTCGTGGCCGCCGACGTCGACCCGGCCTGGGTCGCCGGTCAGGTGGCCGACGACCCGATCGTGGCCCCGCTGAGCGCGCGCTTCCTGACCGCGCTGGCCGACCGGACCGGTGTCGAGCCGGGGGTGCTGGACGCCGTCCTGGTGGCACCGCCGGCACCCCGTGCGCCAGGTCTCGAGCTGCGCGAGGCGTCGTCGGGCGGCCATCCGCGGGTGGTGCGTGCGCTGGCCCACCGCGCGGGCGTGCGGGTGTGGACCACGCCGGACGCGTCCGCCCTGCTGACCCTGGGGCGTGGGGTCTGCGGTCGCTGGGAGGTCAGCCTGGAGGTCGAACCGGCCGCCCGCGGGCGAGGCCTGGGCATGGCGCTCGCCGCCGCCGCACCCGCCCTCGTGCCCGCCGGCGCGCCGGTGTGGGCCCAGGTCGCGCCGGCCAACACCGCCTCGCTGCGCGCTTTCCTCGCCGCCGGCTACCGCCCGGTCTGCGCCGAGGTGCTCTTCGGCTCCTGACTGCAGTAGCTGTAGTGGGACGGCATCAGCGCATGTCAGCGACACGGCCGACCGCATCCACGGCCTGCCGGCGGCGACTCTCGTAGCTCGCGCCCACGGCCAGCAAGAGCGCGCCGGCTACAGCCACGGCAACGAGTCCGGACCGCGGCAGCGCCTCGACCACCCGGCCCACGGCCACCACGACCAGCGCGCCGGCGCCCACCACGAACGGCGCCTGCACGCCCCAGTTGGTTGCTGCGGTCGTCGTGAGTGTCGCGGCTGCCACCACCAGGAGCAGCCGGACCGTCCCCGGCTCGGTTCCCGCGAGCGCCACGGACGGCACGAAGCCGGTGAGCAGCGCCGGGCCCCACGCCGGCCAGGACGGCGCGTCGACCAGCCGGCGCCCGGAGAACAGCAGCAGCCCGGCCGCCGCCGGCAGCGACCAGCCTTCCACCACGTGAGGGCCGGCAGAGGCCACGGCCAGCCAGGCAGCGGCCACCAGCGCCGCGCAGCCGGCTGCGCGGACACCGCGCCGGCCGGCGCGCGCGGCATATCCGGTGAGCGCTGCGCCAAGCACCGCCAGCGGCGCGGCGGCAGTCGACCAGTCGCTCGGGACGAGCAGCCCCAGCCCGCCGACGACCGTGCCCGCCGTGGCCAGCGGCAGCTCGGGGTGCTGGCCGCGCAGCAGCGTGGTGACGCCGAGCGATGCGACGGCCAGCGCGACGAGCAGCCAGCCGGTCTGCCCGGGCGTCACGACCTGACCCGCGTCGGCGAGCAGGGTCGCGCCGGCCAGGCAGCCGACCGCCACGGGGAGCGCACCGGAACGGTCCGCCGGCTGCCGGGCCGCGACCAGCAGCGCCGGCAGCGCGGCGACGAACAGCAGCAGCGCCAGCGCCGGCCAGCGGCCGCCCGCCAGCAGTTGACCTACGGCCAGCCCGGTCAGCGTGCCCGCCGCGGTCAGCCCGGCCGGTCGCAGCACGGAGTTCCGGCCCGGTGCAGCCAGCTCAGCCACCCCGGCGGCGAGCGCCAGGCCCAGGTAGCCGCTGGCCGGGACGCCGAGCGGGTCTGCCGCGGAGAGCGCGCCCGCCACCCCGGCGCCGGCCGCCAGGCCGGACAGCAGCGGCGCCGCCGGTCGCGGCCCCAGCAGCGGACGCAGCGACGCGCGGCGGCGGGTCGCCAGCAGCCCGGCCGCGACCCCGACCAGCAGGGCGGCGGCGCCGGCGCGGGGAAGCGCGTCGAGGGCATCGGACCACACCAGGCGCTGCCCCTCGGCCACGCCGATCACCCACCAGGGGGCGGTGCTCACCAGGGTGGCGACGGCGACCGGTGGCCGCGCTACGAGAACCACCACCAGCCCGGCCAGCGCGGTGCCCAGCACCGCCCCGGCGTGCACGACCGGGGCCAGACCGAGGCCGGGCAGCGCGACGAGGACGGCGAGCTGGGCAGCAGCCCAGGCGGCCACCGGCCAGCCGGCCGCTGTGCGCCCCACCCGCCCGACAGCCAGGAACGCGACTGCCAGCCCGGCCAGCACCGGGGACCGCGGGGCCTGGTCGGGCGAGCAGGCCGCGACCAGCGCCAGCACCGCGGCGGTGGCCGCCAGCACCTCCTCGGTGGTCCGCAGCCCGCGGCGTCCGGTGCGCAGTGAGACCGCCGCGGCTGCGACAGCCAGCGCGGCCACTCCGAGCCGGCCTGCTCCGCCCCCGCCGGCGGTCAGCGAGGCCGCTCCGGCGGCGACCACCGCCACCGCGCCGGCACCGAGGAGCACGCTCTGCGGACTGACCCGCCCGGGCCCGGTCCCGGCTTCCGGCGGCGCCGGAGGCGGGGGCAGCGGGCGGTCCAGCGGCGGGGGATAGGCGACGTGGGGGTCGTGACCCACCGTGCATCACCCCCGCGTCGTCGCCGGTCGGAGCGTCCTTCCGGCGAACGGTACGGGCCGGATGCCGTCCACATCACCGGAAAGGCGGTCGGAAGTCGGCCCGGGAGCGCCTACCCTGGGGTCAGTGATCACGACGACCGGACTCGAGCTGCGCGCCGGCGCCCGCATCCTCATCAGCGACGCCAATCTGCGGGTGCAGCCCGGTGACCGGATCGGGCTGGTCGGCCGCAATGGCGCCGGCAAGACGACGACCCTCACCACGCTGGCCGGGGAGCGCGTGCCGCACGCCGGCCACGTCGACATCACCGGCGAGCTCGGATACCTCCCGCAGGATCCCCGCAGCGGTGACCTCGACATCAGCGCCAGCGACCGGGTGCTGTCCGGCCGCGGGCTCGACGTCCTCAAGACGCAGCTGACCAAGGCCCAGGTGGCCATGGCCGAGCCCGCCGACGACGCCGACCGCGACCGCGCCGTCCGCCGCTACGGTCGGCTGGAGGACCAGTTCGCCGCCATGGGCGGCTACGCCGCAGAGAGCGACGCCGCCCGGATCTGCACCAACCTGGGCCTGCCCGACCGCGTGCTGGAACAGCCGCTGCGCACCCTCTCCGGTGGCCAGCGCCGCCGGGTCGAGCTGGCCCGGATCCTGTTCTCCGACGCCGACACCCTGCTGCTCGACGAGCCGACGAACCACCTGGACGCCGACTCGATCGTCTGGCTCCGGGGGTTCCTCGGCAGCCACCGCAGCGGGCTGGTGGTCATCAGCCACGACGTCGAGCTGCTGGGGGCCGTCGTCAACAAGGTGTGGCACCTGGACGCCAACCGGGCCACCGTCGACGTCTACAACCTCGGCTGGAAGCGCTACCTGGACGCCCGGGAGACCGACGAGCGCCGCCGAAAGTCCGAGCGCGCCAACGCGGAGAAGAAGATCGACGCGCTGACCGCGCAGGCGGACAAGATGCGCGCCAAGGCCACCAAGGCCAAGGCCGCGCAGAGCATGGACAAGCGCGCGCAGCGGTTGGCCGCCGGGCTGGCCGACGTCCGGGTGCAGGACAAGGTCGCCAAGCTCCGCTTCCCGACCCCGGCGCCCTGCGGCAGGACCCCGCTGACGGCCGAGCACCTGAGCAAGAGCTACGGCTCCCTGGAGATTTTCACCGGCGTGGACCTGGCGATCGACCGCGGCACCCGGGTCGTCGTCCTCGGCTTCAACGGCGCGGGCAAGACCACCCTGCTGCGCATGCTGGCCGGCACGGAGACCCCCGACACCGGTGAGGTGAAGGCCGGGCACGGGCTCCGCATCGGCTACTACGCCCAGGAGCACGAGACGATCGACATGGACCGCTCGCTGCTGGAGGTGATGCGGTCGGCGGCCCCGGACTCCACCGACACCGAGCTGCGCCGCATCCTCGGCGCGTTCCTGTTCTCCGGGGAAACCGTCGACCAGCGCGCCGGCACCCTGTCCGGTGGCGAGCGGACCCGGCTGGCGATGGCCGCGTTGGTCTGCTCGGCGGCCAACGTGCTGCTGCTGGACGAGCCGACGAACAACCTCGACCCGGCCAGCCGGGAGCAGGTGCTCGAGGCGCTGCGCACCTACGCCGGCGCCATCGTGCTCGTCACCCACGACGAGGGCGCGGTGCACGCGCTCAACCCCGACAAGGTGATCATCCTGCCCGACGGCACCGAGGACACCTGGAGCGCGGACTTCGCCGACCTGGTGTCGCTGGCCTGAAAGAGGACCCCGCTGCCCCCCACGCCTCGCGCGCTCGGCGCGGGCCCCTGCAGCGGGGCCGGTTGCGGTGGCCGACCTCGGGCCGCCGGGTGATCATGGCTCCTGGGATGCCGACGTCACCGGGACTGCGGCGCCAGGCGACCATCGGGCGCCATCCGGCAGCAGCCGGTGCGCCCGCTGGCACGGAGGGGAGTCATGGCCGACTCGAGCACTGCGGACCTGGGCAAGGGCAAGCGCATTACCGGTGGTAACCGGACGTCGCTGGCAGGGGAGCTGCGCCAGCGCTACGACGACGGGGAGAGCATCCGCTCCCTCGCCACCTCGACCAACCGTTCCTACGGCTTCGTGCACCGGTTGCTGTCCGAGTCCGGAGCGACGCTCCGCGGCCGGGGCGGCGCCAACCGGAACGCCAAGAAGTCTGCGTGAGCGAACGGCCGGACGACGGCTGGGTGCGAACGGCGCGCGAGGGCGCCGTCCTCACCGTCACACTCGACCGCGCCGACCAACTGAACGCCCAGACACCGGCCACCTGGGCAGCGTTGCGCGAGGTCGGTGAGAGCCTGGGCGACGACGTCCGCGTGGTCGTGGTGACCGGCGCCGGCCGCTCGTTCTCCGCCGGCCTGGACCGCAGCCTGTTCAGCTCGGCACCGGGGATGGCCGGCGGGCTGGGGGAACTCGGTGCGCTGCCGCCGGAGCCGGCGGCCGAGCGCATCCGCGGATACCAGGCTGCCTTCCGCTGGCTACGCTCCCCGGGCATCGTTTCGATCGCGGCGGTGCAGGGGCACGCCATCGGGGCCGGCGCCCAACTGGCCCTGGCCTGCGATCTGCGCGTGGTCGCGGAGGACGCCCAGCTGCGGCTGCCGGAGGCGACGCTGGGCCTGGTGCCCGACCTCACCGGCACCAGCACGCTGGTCGGGCTGGTCGGGTACAGCCGCGCGGTCGAGATCTGCCTGACCGGCCGCGCGGTGGGTGCGGCCGAGGCGGTCGCGATGGGGCTGGCGAACGTCGCCGTCCCGGTCGACCAGATGGCCGCCACCGTCCGCGACCTGACCGCGGCATTGCTGGCCGTGGACACCGGCGCGAGCCGGGAGACCCTCGCCCTGCTACGCAGCGCCGTCCGCAACGACGCGGAGACCCAGGACGCCGCCGAGCGGGCCGCGCAGCTGCGCCGGCTGAGGGTGCTCGCCGTCAGCCGCTGACCGGGAACAGCCGCCCGCTCACCACGGTTCCACCGATCGATTACGCCGTTACGCGAACGGCGGCCCCGGCTGGTGGAGGATGGTCGCCGTGGACAGCCCGATGACCTCGATGGCGGCCATGCGGTCGTTCCGACGCGACCCGTCGGTGACCGAGCGGTCGATCCCCGAGGGGACCACGCAGCGGATCCTCGGGATCGCCCGGCCGTACCGCCGCGAGCTGATCTCCTTCCTGGCGCTCGTCGTCCTCTCCGCGCTGATCGGCGTGCTGACCCCACTGCTCGCCGGCAGCATCATCAACCGGATCGCCCAGCTGTCCGGCACGGCCGGCGACATCGTGCGGATCGCGCTGTTCATCGCCGGCCTGGCCCTGGTCGACGCCGGGAGCTCGCTGGCCCAGCGCTGGTACTCCTCCCGGATCGGGGAGGGCGTCATCTACGACCTGCGCAGCCGGGTGTTCGAGCACGTGCTGCGGATGCCGGTGGCCTTCTTCACCCGCACCCAGACCGGCGCGCTGGTCAGCCGGCTGAACAACGACGTCATCGGCGCGCAGCAGGCGTTCACCTCGACCCTGTCCGGCGTGGTGTCCAACGCCATCGGGCTGGTGCTCACAGCCGGGGTCATGTTCAGCCTGTCCTGGCAGATCACCGGGTTGTCGATCGTGCTGGTGCCGCTGTTCGTCGTGCCGGCCAAGCGGATCGGCAAGCGGCTGCAGGAGATCACCCGGGAGTCCTACGGGCTCAACGCGTCGATGAACGCGACCATGACCGAGCGGTTCAACGTCGCCGGAGCGCTGCTGGTCAAGCTGTTCGGCCGGCCCTCGGCCGAGGCGGAGGCGTTCCGCAGTCGGGCCGGGCGGGTCCGCGACATCGGGGTGCTGTCGGCCATGTACGGCCGGACCTTCTTCACCGCGCTGACCCTGGTCGCGGCGCTGGCCACCGCGCTGGTCTACGGCCTGGGCGGCACGCTGGCCTTCAACGGGCAGCTCAGCGCCGGGGACGTCGTCGCGCTGGCGTTGCTGCTGTCCCGGCTCTACGGGCCGCTGACGGCGCTGTCCAATGTCCGGGTCGACGTGATGAGCGCGCTGGTCAGCTTCGACCGCGTCTTCGAGGTGCTGGACCTGGCCCCGATGATCACCGAGGCGCCGGACGCCGTCGACGTCCCGGCCGGCGACCGGTCGGTCGAGTTCGAGCACGTGTCGTTCAGCTATCCCGCCGCCGCGGACGTCTCTCTCGCCTCGCTGGAGGACGTCGCCATCCCCGAGCACGGCGGCGCCACCCCGGTGCTGCGCGACGTGTCCTTCCGCGCCGAGCCGGGGCAGCTGGTGGCGCTGGTCGGCCACTCGGGGGCCGGCAAGTCGACCATCGCCAATCTGGTGCCGCGGCTGTACGACGCGACCAGCGGCACCGTCCGCGTGGGTGGGCTGGACGTCCGGCAGGCCACCAGCGACTCGCTGCGGGCCTCGATCGGCGTGGTCAGCCAGGACGCGCACCTCTTCCACGACACCATCGCCGCCAACCTCCGCTACGCCCGCCCCGAGGCCACCGACGACGAGCTGTGGGCCGCGCTCACCGGCGCCCGGATCGCGGCACTGGTGGCCTCGCTGCCCGACGGGCTGGACACCGTGGTCGGCGACCGCGGCTACCGGATGTCCGGCGGGGAGAAGCAGCGGCTGGCCATCGCCCGCGTGTTGCTCAAGGGTCCGGGTGTCGTCATCCTGGACGAGGCCACCGCGCACCTGGACAGCGAGTCCGAGGTCGCCGTCCAGCACGCTCTGGACACCGCGCTGGCCGGCCGGACGTCGCTGGTGATCGCCCACCGGCTCTCCACCATCCGCAACGCCGACCAGATCCTGGTCGTCGAGGGCGGGCAGATCGTGGAGACCGGCACGCACGCCGAGCTGATGGCCCTGGGCGGGTACTACGCCGATCTGTACCGCACCCAGTTCGCCCAGGGGGCGGGGGAGCGGACCGTCGAGGTCGGCTGAACCCGGGGGCACTACCGTTCTCCAGGTCCCACCCGCACCCCGTGCCAGGAGCGATCAGTTGAGCGCAGGCCATCCACACGACACGCAGATCCGCGCGTTGTACGCGCGGTACCTGGCAGGCTGGAACCAGCGCAGCGGCGTCACGGTGTCCTCCGTCTTTGCCGACGACGGTGAGCTGATCGACCTCGACGGCACCGTGCGCAGCGGTCGGCTGACGATCGCCGCGGACATGCGACGCATGTTCACCGAGCACGCCACCCCGACCTTCGTCGGCATCGTCCGTTCGGTGCGCCGGCTGACCGAGGGTGTCGCCGTGCTGCACGCCGTGGCCGGCATGGTGCCCCCCGGAGCCGAGGAGCTGGACCCGGCGTTCCACACCGTGCATGCGCTGGTCGCCGTGGAGGATGCCGGACGCTGGAAGATCGCCCTCCTGCAGAGCACGCCCGCCCGCTACGGCGGTCGCGCCGAGGCGCTGGCGGCGCTGACCGTGGAGTTGCAGGCCGCCCGCTGACCAGGTGGCCACAGGCGTGTGCCGCTGACTGCAGCCGCTGTAACCCGGCCCGGGGCCTCGTTCCGCGGCGCTGCCTTCCGGCGGGTCGAGAGTGCGTGGGTGGCTGGTGTGGCCGCAATGGCCCGCGCAGGCGTCGGCGCGATCATCGACGACGCGTTTCCTGGGCGGCGCTGCTTCTCAGCGCCGCCTCCGGTCAGGGCTGGACGGTCTGGAAGTGCTCTGGGTGGGTGTGTGCTGCGACCCCGCCGGGCGGCCACCCGTGAGGCGGGGCGGGCGGATCGAGTAGCCGGGATGGCGGCGTCCCGAGCGGAGATGGTCCATCGGGGCGTGGTGTACGACCTGGAGGTGGACACGTCCGGTACCGCGACGTGGATTGCGCGCGGAGGGTGCTCGCTTCGGTCGCCCAGCAGTGACTCGTCCTCGGTTGCTCCAGGACGCGGCGGGGACGGTGGGTGATCCGAGCGGTCGGCGAGTCAGCTGAAGGGTGCGTAGTGGACGTCCCGGCTCTCGTAGCGGCGGCGGGTGAAGCGCCCGGGGACCCGGCCGTCCGATCGACGTGGCAGCCACCGACCGCCTTCCTCCAGCTGCACCCAGGCCTCGTGACCGATGAGCTCGGACTGTCCTCGGGCGTACCAGAACCGCTGCCGTGCCCGGCCGGCGGCGATGGCCTCGACCATCGCCATGATCTCGTCGACCGACTCGGGCACCCGCTGCGGCTCGGTGACGATCTCGACGCGGGCGCGCTGACCGAACTCGAGCCAGGTCGTGTACGCGTCCTCCGGGAAGACGGTGACCGGTGTCGCTCCTGGGGCTGTCGGTTCCAGAACGAGGGTGGTGCCGGGCCAGTACCACCCCTCGGCGTTGTTCGTCTCGCGCGTCTGGGCACCGTGGTCGCTGGCGAGGGCGGAGAGTCGCGACCGCAGCTGGGCCAGCAGCTGGGCGTACGCCTCTTCGTCGGTCACGCGGGGATGATGCCGCGGGAACGCCCCGGTGTGGCGCTTCCCGGTCGTGGGTCGTGCGGTCGTGCAACCGATGCAGGAGCGCACCCGACGGCGGAGGAGCCGGCGCCGCCAGGGGTCAGGCCGGGGTGGCGGCGAGAGCCGCGTCGTAGCGGTCCAGCAGGACGGCGGCGATCCGCTCATCGGGGAGCAATGGTGCCGTGACGCAATCCGCGCCGGCTCCCTGGAGCTTGTCGTGGAAGTGCCCGGGGGCGAGCAGGTACGCAGCAACGACCACCCGCCCGGCGCCGGCGCGCCGGGCGGCGGCGATGGCGTCGGGGACGGTCGGGCGCGCGGCCGAGCCGTAGCCCGTGGTCACCGGGCCGGTCCAGTCGCGCTGCAGCAGAGCGGCGGTGGCCTGGACGTCGCCGATCGACCGTGCATCGGAGGACCCGGCGGCGGCGACCACCACCGCGGTGTCCGGGTCCTGGGGGTCCTCGCCGGCCGACCGCAGCCGGTCCAGCAGCACGGCGGCCAGCCGCGGGTCCGGGCCCAGGGGCCGCGCGGCCAGCGCCCCGTCGTGGGCGGCCACCGCGCCGGCGATATCGACGTGCACGTGGTACCCGCCGGACAGCAGCAGCGGGACGACGACCGCCGGGGTGCCTGCCTCGGCCAGCCCCCGGACGACGTCCACCACCGTCGGCGGCTGGACGTCGACGAACGCCGCGGTGGTCTGCAGGCCCGGGCGCAACGTGCGGGCGGCCAGCGCGAGCTCGGCGATCAGCCGGCGCCCGGCGGGGTTGCGGGTGCCGTGCGCGCAGGCGACGAGCACCGGATCCGCCGGGGCCCCGGTCACCCGGCCGCCGGGCATCCCGCCCGGTGCTGGGGGATTCCACCCGGTGTACGGCGGCGGATCCCCCCACACCGCGTGGAGACCTGCCGGTCCGGGCCGGCGGCGCTGATCACAGCCCGCGGGAGATGCCGCCGTCCACGGGCAGCATCACCCCGGTCAGGTAGGAGGCGGCGGGGGAGAGGGTGAAGGCGGCCACCCGGCCGAACTCCGCCGGCTCGCCCACCCGGCGCAGTGGGATCTCCTTGGTGCGGGCCCGGGCCGCGGCCGGGTCGCCGGAGGCGGCCGCGATCTCGGTGATCCGGTCGGTGGCGATCGTGCCGGGCAGCAGCCCGAACACCCGGACGCTGCGCGGCCCCCGGGGAGCGGACCAGCACCCGCGCGCCGTCGTCGACCTGGTCCATCAGACCGGAACGGTCCCGCGCAGCGAGCGCAGCACGTACTGCATGATCCCGCCGTTGCGGTAGTAGTTCGCCTCACTGGGCGTGTCGATCCGGACCCGGGCGTCGAACTCGACCTTCCCGGCGCGCACCTTGACGGTGCGCGGGATCGTGCCGTCGTTCAGCGCGGTGACGCCGGTGATCGAGAACTCCTCGTCGCCGGTGAGGCCCAGCGACTGCGCCGACTCGCCGTCGGGGAACTGCAGCGGCAGCACGCCCATGCCGATCAGGTTCGACCGGTGGATGCGCTCGTAGCTCTCGGCGATGACTGCCTCCACGCCGAGTAGCGCCGTCCCCTTCGCAGCCCAGTCGCGCGACGAACCGGAGCCGTACTCCTTGCCGGCCAGCACCACCAGCGGGACGCCGGCCTCGGCGTAGGCGACCGAGGCGTCGTAGATCGAGGTCGTCCCGCCGGTCAGGTGGTTCTTGGTGACCCCGCCCTCGGTGCCGGGGACCAGCTGGTTGCGCAGCCGGATGTTGGCGAACGTGCCGCGGATCATGACCTCGTGGTTGCCGCGGCGGGAGCCGTAGGAGTTGAAGTCGCGACGGCCGATGCCGTGCTCCTGCAGGTACTTGCCGGCGGGGGAGTCGGCCTTGATGGAGCCGGCCGGCGAGATGTGGTCGGTGGTCACCGAGTCACCGAGCACCGCCAGCGTGCGGGCGCCGGTGATGTCCTGCACCGGCGCCGGCTCGGCAGGCATGCCGTCGAAGTACGGGGGCTTCCGGACGTAGGTGCTCTCGGGGTCCCAGGCGAACGTGTCGCCCTCGGGGGTCGGCAGCGACTGCCACTGCTCGGTGCCGGCGAAGACGTCGGCGTAGTCGTTGGTGAACATCTCGGCGGTGACGGCCTGGTCGATGACCTGCTGCACCTCGTGCGGCGAGGGCCAGATGTCGTGCAGGAACACGTCCTGCCCGTCACTGCCCTGACCCAGCGGCTCGGTGGTGAGATCCATGTCCATCGACCCGGCGAGCGCGTAGGCGATCACCAGTGGCGGGCTGGCCAGGTAGTTCATCTTGACGTCGGGGTTGATCCGGCCCTCGAAGTTGCGGTTCCCCGACAGCACCGAGACCACCGCGAGGTCGGCCTCGTTGACCGCCTTGCTGACCGGCTCGGGGAGCGGGCCGGAGTTGCCGATGCAGGTGGTGCAGCCGTAGCCGACCAGGTAGAAGCCGAGCTTCTCCAGGTAGGGGGTGAGCTGGGCCCTCTCGTAGTAGTCCATGACGACCTTGGACCCCGGGGCCAGCGTCGTCTTCACCCACGGCTTGGAGGTCAGCCCGGCCTCGACGGCCTTCTTGGCCAGCAACGCCGCACCGATCATCACGGTCGGGTTGGACGTGTTGGTGCAGGAGGTGATCGCGGCGATGACCACGTGGCCGTGGTCGACGGACGTCTCGATGCCGTCCTCCATGACTACCGGGGTGGGCCTGGAGGTGCGGCCGGTGCCCGAGCTGGTGACGGCGGTGTGCGGCTTGCCGGCCTCACCGTTGCCTTGCGCGAACGGGCTGACCGGGTCCGACGCCGGGAAGGACTCCGCGGAGGCCTCGTCGGCCTCCGACTCGACGCCGTAGGGCCGTTCCTGCTGGGGGACGCCTGGCTTGCGGTCGTCGCCGCCGGTCTGGTCGTCCTCGATGTAGTTGCCGAGCGCCTCGCGGAACGCCTCCTTGGCGTCGGTCATCGCGACCCGGTCCTGGGGGCGCTTCGGGCCGGCGATCGAGGGGACGACGGTGGCGAGGTCCAGCTCGATGTACTCGGAGAAGGCCGGCTCGCGGTCGTCGTCGTGCCAGAGGCCCTGCTCCTTGGCGTAGGCCTCGACCAGCGCCACCTGCTCGGGAGAGCGGCCGGTGAGCTCAAGGTAGCGGATCGTCTCGCCGTCGATGGGGAAGATCGCCGCGGTGGAGCCGAACTCCGGGCTCATGTTGCCGATGGTGGCGCGGTTGGCCAGCGGGACCGCGGAGACGCCCGCGCCGTAGAACTCCACGAACTTCCCGACCACGCCGAGCTTGCGCAGCATCTCGGTGATGGTCAGGACCAGGTCGGTGGCGGTGGCGCCGTCGGGCAGCTCGCCGGTCAGCTTGAAGCCGACGACGCGGGGGATGAGCATCGAGACCGGCTGGCCGAGCATCGCGGCCTCGGCCTCGATACCGCCGACGCCCCAGCCCAGGACACCTAGGCCGTTGACCATCGTGGTGTGGCTGTCGGTGCCCACGCAGGTGTCGGGGTAGGCCAGCGTGCGGTCGCCCTCCTGGCGCGGGAAGACCACGCGGGCCAGGTGCTCGATGTTGACCTGGTGGACGATGCCGGTGCCCGGGGGGACGACCTTGAAGTCGTCGAAGGCGCCCTGGCCCCAGCGCAGGAACTGGTAGCGCTCGCCGTTGCGCTCGTACTCGATCTCGACGTTGCGGCCGAAGGACTCCGGCGTGCCGAACACGTCGGCGATCACGGAGTGGTCGATGACCAGCTCGGCCGGTGCCAGCGGATTGATCTTCTGCGGGTCGCCGCCGAGATCGGCCATCGCCTCCCGCATGGTGGCGAGGTCGACGATGCACGGGACGCCGGTGAAGTCCTGCATGACCACGCGGGCCGGGGTGAACTGGATCTCCTGGTCCGGCTCCGCGTTCGGGTCCCAGTTCGCCAGGGCGCGGATGTGGTCGGCGGTGATGTCCGCGCCGTCCTCCGTGCGCAGCAGGTTCTCCAGGAGGATCTTCAGGCTGAAGGGCAGCTTGTCCGCGCCCTCCACCGCATCGAGCCGGAAGATGTCGTAGTCGGTCCCGTCGACACTGAGTGTCGATCGTGCTCCGAAACTGTCCTTGCTGGCTGCCACCGCTTGCGCCTCACCCTCGCTGGTCCTACGGGCACTGTTCCCGCACCCGATTGCCACCCTGGATCATCCCAGCTCACCGCGCGGTCTGCGGAGCAAGGCTGCCCTTACTCGTGGCACCGGCACCCCCACCGACAGCGGCACCGTCCGTGGCGCCGGTTAACGTGACGGCGACCACGTCGACCGAGCGCCCGGGAGCCGGCATGCGCGTGCCCTTGACCACTCGTGACTTTATCGACCGCGCCGAGCTGGTCTACGGCGACCGGGTCGGCATCGTCGACGAACCGATGCAGCCGGCCGACCCGCTGGGCGAGCTGACCTATCGCGAGGTGGCCCGCCGAGCCCGGGCGATCGCCGCCGGGCTGGACGCACTGGGGGTCGGCGAGGGCGAGCGGGTGGCCGTCGTCAGCCACAACTCCGCCCGGCTGCTCGAGCTGCTCTACGCCGTCCCGTCCTACGGCCGGGTGCTGGTGCCGGTGAACTTCCGGCTCTCCGCCGCGGAGTTCGACTACATCGTCGAGCACTGCGGGGCCAGCGTGCTGCTCATCGACCCGGAGATCGAGCCGCAGCTGTCCGGGATCACCGCTCCGCACCGCTTCCTGCTGGGCGAGGAGTACGAGTCCGGCCTGCTCCGCTTCGACGCCGAACCGCGGCCGTGGTCGGCGCCGGACGAGGACTCCACCGCGACGATCAACTACACCAGTGGGACGACGGCGCGACCCAAGGGCGTGCAGATGACCCACCGCAACGAGTGGGTCAACGCCACCACCTTCGGGATGCACATGCAGGTCAGCGACCGCGATGTGTACATGCACACGCTCCCGATGTTCCACTGCAACGGCTGGGGGCTGCCGTACACGAGCGCGGCGCTCGGGGTGAAGCAGGTGCCGATCCGCAAGATCGACGGCGCGGAGATCCTCCGCCGGGTACAGCAGCACGGCGTGACGCTCATGGCCGGGGCGCCGGCGGTGTGGAACGCCGTCCTGGACGCCGCCGCCGAATGGGACGGCGAGGTGCCCGGCCGCGGTCAGGTGCGGATCGTCGTCGCCGGTGCCGCGCCGCCCTCGCGCACCATCGCCCGGGTCGAGGAGGAGCTGGGCTGGGAGTTCAACCAGATCTACGGCCTCACCGAGACCGCGCCCCTCCTGACGGTGAACCGCCCGCGCGCCGAGTACGACGACCTGTCCCCGCTGGACCGCGCCAAGGCGCTGTCCCGGGCCGGCGTCCCGGCGCTGGGGACGCAGTTGTCGACCAATGAGTCCGGCGAGGTGCTGGCCCGGGGCAACACGGTGCTCGCCGGGTACTGGGAGAACCCCGAGGCCTCCGCGGAGGCCCTGGACGGCGGCTGGTTCCACACCGGGGACGGCGGCAGCGTCGACGAAGGCGGCTACCTGACCATCTCCGACCGCAAGAAGGACGTGATCATCACCGGCGGAGAGAACGTGTCCTCGATCGAGGTGGAGGACGTCGTGTTCAGCCACCCGTCGGTCGCCGAGGTGGCGGTCATCGGCGTGCCCGACGAGAAGTGGGGCGAGATGGTCACCGCGCTGGTCGTGCTCGCCGAAGGAGCCTCGGCCACCGAGGCCGAGATCATCGCCCACTGCCGGACCCGGATCGCCGGCTACAAGGCGCCCAAACGGGTGGAGTTCCGCGATGCCATCCCGCGCACGGCGACCGGGAAGATCCAGAAGTTCAAGCTCCGGGAGTCCTTCGCGCCTCCCGCGGACTGACCCCACCGGCCCGGGTCGCCCGCACGGGGCCTCTCCCTCCATGGGGGGAGACGCCCCGCGCAGCGCTCCGGTCGTTCCCCGATCCGGTCGATCTGGACCTCAACGCACCCCTGAACGGGTGGAGGACAGGTCGAGACCGGCCCCGCCGGAAGGCGGCGCCGGGCAACGGAGGAGTCGGGTTCGTGGACGATCGGGTCGGTACGCAGGTCGGCAGGCAGCAGGGGGCGGGTGGCCGCTGGGTCCGCCGTGCGATCGGGGTCGGTGCGGTCGCCGTCGTGTGCCTGGTGTCCGTGCCCGGGGTGGCCGCCGCGGCCCCGACGAACCCGAGTGACTCCCAGATCGGCGCGGCGCAGCAGGCCAAGCAGGCTGCCGCCGTTCGGGTCGGGGCGATCACCGCGCAGCTGGCGTCCGCCCAGGCCGGCGCGGACGCCGCGCACCAGGCGGCGCAAATCGCATTGCAGGACTACGAGGACCGGCAGGCCGCCTTCGAAACGGCCCGGGACGCTGCAGACGCCGCTGCCGCCGCGGCGGAGAAGGCGCGGACGGAGCTGTCGAAGGGGCGCGACGACGTCGCCGCGTTCGCCCGGGCCAGCTACATGCAGGGCACCACCGCGCCGGGCATGACCGCGCTGCTGACTTCCGGTGGCCCCGGTCAGCTGATCGAGCGTGCCGCGCTGCTCGACGCCGCCGGCGTGCACCACACCGACGTCGTCGCCGAGCTGACCGGGCTCGAGGACCACGCCCAGACGGCGGACGCCGTCGCCCAGCAGACCGTCACCGAGGCGGCCACGCTGCAGACGCAGGCCGCGGACTCGTTGGCCGGCGCGCAGGTGCAGGAGCAGTCGGCGCGCAGCCAGGCCGACGCCCTCAGCGATCAGCAGGAGAGCCTGCAAGCCGAGCTGCAGCAGGCGCAGCAGGTGGTCTACGGCCTGGAGGGCGCGCGTCAGGCGGCCCAGGCCTACGCCGCTCAGCAGGCTGCTGCCGCGGCCGCCGTGCCGGCCCGCACGCCGGTCCGGGTCGTCACCCCGCCGGCCGCGCCGTCGTCCACGGGTTCGTCCACGGGTTCGTCCTCCGGTTCCTCCTCGGGCTCCTCGTCGGGGTCGTCGTCCGGTGGCTCGTCGTCCGGTGGGTCGTCGTCCGGTGGGTCGTCGTCCGGTGGGTCGTCGTCCGGTGGGTCGTCGTCCGGTGGGTCGTCCACCGGTGCGACCGCGGGCGACCCCTCGGTCTCGGCCGCACAAACCGCGATCGCCGCGGCGAAGACCCAGCTCGGCGTCCTCTATTCCTGGGGCGGAGGCGGCAGCAACGGCCCCAGCTACGGCATCTCGCCCGACACCAGCGTCTACGGCTTCGACTGCTCGGGCCTGACCCAGTACGCCTACGCGAGGGCCGGCATCGCCATCGGCGGGACCAGCCGCGACCAGTGGTGGAACAACCGCAACAAGCAGGTGGACGCCAGCGACCTGCAGCCCGGCGACCTGATGTTCTGGGCCTCGGGCGACGCGTACATGTCGATCTACCACGTGTCGATCTACATCGGCGGCAACCAGATGATCGAGGCACCGGACCGGGGGCTCACGGTCATGACGTCGAAGGTGCGCTACGGCAACGACTACTTCGGGGCGGTCCGGCCGAGCGCCTGAAGGACCCACTCCTGGGCCCCTCGCAGGCTCGGGAACGCCAGGGAGGGGGCCGAAGAGCACCGGGGCAAGAGGGCGTCGGGCAGCCACGGGGGGAGCTGCCCGACGCAGTCGCCAGGCTAGCAGTCCGGGGTGCGCGGGGGCAGGCTCTCGACGCTCCCTGTGGGTCGCCTGTCGGACCGGCCGCGTCCGGCCGCCCGCGACCTGCGGTGTAGGACACTGGCGGACGTGACCGCCGTCAGCAGCCCGTCCGCACCCGACCAGCCCACCCCACCGTCGGTGAACGCCGCCCGGCTGGAACGGGCGCTGTTCGAGATCAAGCGGGTCATCGTCGGTCAGGACCGGCTGGTCGAGCGGATGCTGGTCGGCCTGCTCGCCCGCGGCCACGTGCTGCTCGAGGGTGTGCCCGGCGTGGCCAAGACCCTGGCGGTCGAGACGCTGGCCACCGTCGTCGGCGGCAGCTTCGCCCGCCTGCAGTTCACCCCCGACCTGGTGCCGGCCGACATCATCGGCACCCGCATCTACAAGGCCGGGCAGGACGCCTTCGACACCGAGCTCGGCCCGGTGTTCGCCAACTTCGTACTCACCGACGAGATCAACCGCGCCCCGGCGAAGGTGCAGTCGGCGCTGCTGGAGGTGATGGCCGAGCGGCAGGTCTCCATCGGCGGGGTGACCCACCCGCTGCCGGACCCCTTCCTGGTGCTGGCCACCCAGAACCCGATCGAGTCCGAGGGCGTGTACGCGCTGCCCGAGGCCCAGCGGGACCGGTTCCTGCTCAAGGTGCTCGTCGACTACCCGACCCCGGAGGAGGAGCGCGAGATCATCTACCGGATGGGCGCCACGCCTCCGCGGGCGCAGACCGTGCTCGGCCCGGACGACGTCCGCCGGTTGCAGCGCACCGCGCAGGAGGTGTTCGTGCACCATGCGCTCGTCGACTACGTCGTCCGGCTGGTGGTCGCCACCCGCGCCCCGCGGGAGCACGGCATGGACGACGTCGCCGGCTGGGTGACCTACGGCGCCAGCCCGCGCGCCTCGCTCGGGCTGGTCGCCGCCAGCCGGGCACTCGCGCTGATCCGCGGGCGCGACTACGTGCTGCCGCAGGACGTCCTGGACGTTACCGCCGACGTGCTGCGCCACCGGCTGGTGCTCTCCTACGACGCGCTGGCCGACGGCGTGCCGGCCGACCACGTGATCAAGCGGATCGTGCAGAGCGTGCCGCTGCCGCAGGTGACCCCACGCCAGCGGGCCGGTGGCTACAGTCCGGGCAACCCGGGCGGTCCGGTGGTGCCGGGCTTCGGCGGTCCGGGTGCGCCGGGCCAGCCCTCCTTCGGCGTCCCGGGCGGCCCCGGCCAGCCCTCCTTCGGCCAGCACTCCTTCGGCCCGCCCCCGGGCGCGCCGCAGTCCGGACCGCAGGGCGGGTACCCGGGCCCGCACCCCGCGTGACCGAGCTCGCGAGGTCACCGGGAGGCGCAGCACCGTCGGTCACGGCTCCGACGAGCGCTAGCGAGGAGGCGGCGTGACCGAGGCCCAGTCGCCTGCGAGGGCGGACTCGGCGCCGCCCCGCTTCGGGGGCGCTCCCGACGCCGCCTCCGTCGCGGTCCTGCTGCGCAGGCTGGAGCTGACCGTGCGCCGCCGGCTGGACGGGCTGCTGCAGGGCGACCACCTCGGGCTGGTCCCGGGGTCGGGCAGCGAGGCCGGCGACGCGCGGGCGTACCACCCCGGCGACGACGTCCGGCGGATGGACTGGCCGGTCACCGCGCGCACCCAGGCCCCGCACGTCCGGGAGACCATCGCCGACCGCGAGCTGGAGACCTGGGTCGTGCTGGACCTGTCGGCCAGCCTCGACTTCGGCACCGCCCAGTGCGAGAAGCGCGATCTGGCGATCGCCGGCCTGGCCGCCGTCAGCCACCTCACCGTGCGCGGCGGCAACCGGCTGGGCGCCGTGGTCACCACCGGCGAGCGGGTCGACCGGTACCCCGCGCTCTCCGGCCGACTGCCCGCCGACCGGCTCATGCGCTCCGTCGTCGCGACGCCACGCGCCGACGGCGGGCGCCGCGGCGACCTGGCGGCCGCCCTGGAGTTGCTCCGGCGGCCACCCCGCCGGCGCGGGCTGGTCGTGGTGATCTCGGACTTCCTGGGCTCCGACGCGCGTGGCCCCGCAGACTGGGAACGCCCGCTGCGCGGCCTGGGCGCCCGGCACGAGCTGCTGGCGATCGAGGTGGTCGACCCGCGGGAGCTGGAGCTCGCCGATGTCGGGCTGCTGACCGTGGTCGACCCGGAGAGCGGCCAGACCCTCGAGGTGCCCACCGGCAACGCTGCCTTCCGGCAGCGGTTCGCCGAGGGCGCCGCAGCCCAGCGCGCGGATATCGCCGCGGGTCTGCGCCGGGCCGGGGCAGCGCACCTGCAGCTGCGGACCGACCGCGACTGGCTGGCCGACGTGGTCCGTTTCGTCGCCGAACGCCGGCGCGCCGGCAGTGGAGGAGCTGCCCGATGACCTTCCAGGCCCCCTGGTGGCTGTTGGCCCTGCTCGCGGTGCTCGCCGTCGTCGCGCTCTACGTGGTGCTGCAGCTGCGCCGGGCCCGGTACGCCGCCCGGTTCACCAACGTGGCGCTGCTCGGTTCCCTCCTGCCCAAGCGGGCCGGTTGGCGCCGGCACGTGGCGTTCGGGGCGCTGGCGCTGGGGCTGGCCGCGCTGGTGGCGTCCCTGGCCGTGCCCAGCACCGAGGTGCGGGTGCCGCGGGAGCGGGCGACGGTGGTGATGGCGGTGGACGTGTCGCTGTCCATGCGGGCCACCGACATCGAGCCCGACCGGTTCTCCGCGATGCAGACCGCGGCCAAGGAGTTCGTGAAGGTTCTGCCGGCCCGGATCAACCTGGGGCTGGTGTCCTTCGCCGGGTCGGCGACGACCGTGGTCTCGCCCACCACCGACCGCGCCTCGGTCACCACCGCGATCGACAACCTGCAGCTGGCCGAGTCCACCGCGATCGGCGATGCAATCTTCACCTCGTTGACCGCCATCCAGAACTTCCAGTCCTCGCTGGACGCCCCGGTCGAGGACCTCCCGCCGGCCCGCATCGTGCTGCTGTCCGACGGCTACAGCACGGTGGGCCGGGAGGCGACGCAGGCGGTCGACGCGGCCAACGGCGTCCAGGTGCCGGTGTCCACGATCGCCTTCGGCACCGACTACGGCACCCTCGACCTGGACGGGGAGACGGTGCCGGTGCCGGTCGACCGTGCCACCTTGAAGCAGATCGCCGACGACACCGGCGGCAGCTACAGCGAGGCGGCCAGTGCTGCGGAGCTGAGTCAGGTCTACGAGGACCTCGGCAGCCAGATCGGCTACACGACCGAGCCGAAGGACATCAGCCCCTGGTTCGTCCGCGGCGGGCTGCTGTTCGCCTTCCTCGGCGTCGTCGCCTCGCTGCTCTGGACCAACCGGCTGCTCTGAGCCGCGCCCCGTGAGGGCATAGGAAGCTTTACACCCGCTTTCGCGGCCAAGACCGGGTGGAGAGCTTCCTATGCCTGGGGGTCAGCGGCGGGGGTGGAGGACGAGCTTGCCGGTGGTGCGGCGGGCCAGCAGGTCCTGGTGCGCCTCGCGGACGGCGGTCATCGGGTAGCGGCCACCGGAGACCGGCTTCAGTGCGCCCTCGGCGACCAGCGGGAGCAGGTCGCCCATCGCGTCGTCCAGCATGGCCGGGCGGCTGAAGCAGTGCGCCAGCCAGAAGCCGATGACGGCGCGGCTGGTACCCATCAGGGAGGGCGGCTGGACGGGCTTCGGCGGGACCCGGCCGGCCATGCCGTAGACGGCGAGCCGGCCGAAGGGCGCCAACGCCGAGAGAGCGCCGTCGAACACGTTGCCGCCGGTCATCTCCAGGACGACGTCGACCTTGTGGCCGCCGTTGGCCTCACGCAGTGCCGCGGTGAAAGTTTTGGGATCGTCCTCGGCCAGGGTGGGGTCGACGGTGGCGTCGGCGCCGAGCTGCTCGCACAGTGCGCGCTTGTCGGCGCTGGAGGCGGTGGCGATGACCCGGCCGGCGCCCCAGCGCTTGGCCAGCTGCACGGCGAGCGAGCCGACGCCGCCGGCGCCGGCGATGACCACCACGGACTCGCCGGGGGAGAAGTGCACGGAGGTCTTCAACAGGTGCCAGGCGGTCGCGCCCTGTAGGACGACGGCCAGCGCCTGCTCGTCGGTGACCCCGTCGGGTACCGGCCACGTGAGCCGGGGGTGCGCGGCGACCCGCTGCGCGTAACCGCCGCCGGGCAGCAGGCCGACCACCCGCGGACCGCCGTCCGCCGGGGTGCCGACGAACTCCGCGCCCGGCACCAGTGGCAGCTCCTGTGGCGCGAGGTAGGAGTCCTCGATCTGGTGGGTGTCTGCAAAGTTGACTCCTGCGGAGCTCACCTCGTAGAGCACCTCGCCGTCGCCCGGGACGGGGTCGGGCAGGTCGACGACGTCCATGACCTCGGGGCCGCCGAAGCGGGTGATCTGCACAGCACGCATGAAGGGGACGCTAGGGGATCACTCGATCACGCCGGTATGTGGTCGACCTAGGTGTCTGGGTCGGGCGTTCAGTGGTCCGCAGGGCTCAGGTCGCGGCTGGCCTCTGGGAAGCCGCTTCGGGCGTGCGAGCTTCGTCGCCCTGCTCGTGCGAGTCAGCTCTCTTGCTCCTCCGCAAGCTCGGCGCCCCCGTCGTCGACAGCGACATGCCCGAGCGAGTTGGGGAACCGATCTACGAGGGCGGCGATACGGAGCCGCATTCTCGGCGTTGGGGCACGGACGCGCTCGCGACGAGGCGCCGGATGTGGCGGCCCGACATCGGGTCGGCGATGACGCCGACCGTGGCGTCGGCCACCAGCCGGTGGCGTGCTGCTCGCCCATCGCCCTCCCCGGCGCCGTCGCCCGTGCAATCTCCGGGATACGCGTTCCCCGCAGCCGCTGACAAGGGTTGCGATCGTCATCCGACAAGACCCGGTTGATTCCTCTTGGCCTGACGCATGCCGATATGGGTATATGATGGCTGGCATGGCACGAGCAGCGACGACGTCGGACGTCTTCAACGCGATCGCCGAGCCGCAGCGCCGGGAGATCCTGGTGCTGTTGCGGGCGGGTGAGCGGCCGGTGACCGAGTTGGCCCAGGAGCTGGGGATGCCGCAGCCGGGGGCGTCCAAACACCTTCGGGTGCTCCGGGAGGTCGGGCTGGTGCGGGACCGCAAGGCAGGCAAGCAGCGCCTGTACGGCCTTGACGCCCGTGGGCTGCGACCGGTTCACGAGTGGACCGGCGGGTTCGAGCAGTTCTGGAGCGAGAGCTTCGACCGGCTGGACGCGTACGTGCAGGACCTCAAGCAGGCAAGGCAGGAGGAGTAGCTGATGAGCGCGACGGGACGAGGAGCGCCGGCGCATTGCGCGACGGCCGACCGCGAGATCGTGATCTCCCGGGTCATCAGTGCCCCACGGGAGCTGGTGTTCGAGGCGTTCACCGAGGTGCGGCACCTGTCGCGGTGGTGGGGGCCGGAGGGGTTCACCACCACCACGCGGTCCTTCGAGTTCCGCGTCGGAGGGGAGTGGAACTTCGTGATGCACGGGCCGGACGGAACGGACTACCAGGAGTGGATCTCCTGGACCGCGATCGTCCCGCCCGAGGGGATAGCGCTGCTGCACGGTGAGTCCCGCGGCGACCCGAACGCCTTCGAGTCGGTCCTCACGTTCGCGCCCGACGGGGCGGCGACCCGGATCGAGATGTGCACGGTGTTCCCCACCAAGGAGCTGCGCGACGAGGCGGTCGAGAAGTACCACGCGATCGAGGGCGGCCAGCAGACCCTGAGCAACCTGGCTGCCTACGTCACCGAGACCGTTCGGAGGGGAGCTGAGGGCTGATGGCCGGGAAGGTGTTCTTCAGCGTGTCGATGTCGCTGGACGGGTTCATCGCGCCCGAGTCCGTGCCCGTTGAGGACTTCTCCGCGCCCGAGAAGCAGGACGACCCGCAGGTCCAGCGCTGGATGGCGCAGTGGATGGAACTGCAGCAGTGGATCTTCCCGCAGCGGTTCTTCCGGGAGAACCTGAAGCTCGGCGAGGGCGGCGAGGAAGGGCGCGACAACGACATCGCGCGGGATACGTTCGAGCGCACCGGCGCGAGCGTCATGGGCAAGCGCATGTTCGACCTCGGCGAGCAGGCATGGCCGGAGGAGGCGCCGTTCCACACGCCGGTCTTCGTCGTGACGAACGAGAAGCGTGACCCCTGGGAGCGGCCGGGCGGGACCACCTTCCACTTCGTCAACGACGGCATCGAGCCCGCGCTCGACCAGGCCCGCGAGGCCGCCGGCGACCGAGACGTCCGCATCGCGGGCGGCGGCGCAACGATCCTGGAGTACGTGAACGCCGGCCTGATCGACGAGTTCTCGATCGCGCTCTCACCCGTGCTGTTCGGCTCCGGAATCCGCCTGTTCGAGGGCGTGGACGCGGGCCGCGTGGTCCTGGAGCCGGTCCGCGCGGAGCCGACGCAGCGGGTGACCCACCTGACCTACGCAGTCCGGGAGCGGTAGGCGCACGGCGGACGACACACGGCCGACGGCGGACGCGAAGGAACACCCACGCGGTTTGGCACGCCGACGGTTCTCCTGCCGGGATGACCAGCCCACCTGCTGGATGGCCGGGAAGGAGCCTGGAGGATCCGGTGGCACCGGGCCGCTCGGCGCCCATGAGAGACGATTCGCCAGGTGGAATGGCCAGGAACGGGCCCCGGATCGGGGGCCGAGTCAGGGATCAACTGACGAGGTGCGCACCAGCCTGGGCCGAGTCAGGTATCTGGAGACATAAGGCCGACCGCGAGCATCTACCGGCGAACGGCGGTGCCGCATCACAAGCGGATTGGCGAGCACTCACCATCTACGCGGCTTGACGGCACCTCCTTCCGAGACGAGCACGCGTCACACGCGCCTCCTACCGGTGGTGGGTGTCGGCAAAATTGACGCCGCTGGACGAGATGTCGAAGAGCTGCTCGCCCTCGCCGGGCACGGGGTCGGGCAGGTCGACGATGTCCATGACCTCAGGGCCCGCCGAAGCGGGTGATCTGCACAGCCCGCATGCTGGACAGGCTAGCGCCGGCCGTCGCCGCGGACAGAGGCAGCCACGATGGCCGACGGGGAGTCCGTGCCCGGCCGCTGAGGCTGGTGGTCAGTAGGAGGTTGACAGGCCGTCCGTGGACCCGGATGCGGTGCCGGCGGTGCTGAGCACTGCGGACAGTGGGTCCAGGGCGCCGGGAACGAGGGCGAAGTAGGCCCACACCCCGCGCTTGTCCCGGCTCAGCAGTCCGGCCTCGACGAGGACCTGGAGGTGGCGGGACACCGTCGGCTGAGACCGTCCCAGCAGACCGGTGCGATCACACACGGGGCTTCGCCGAGCTCATCGACGCTGCCGAGTGGCCCACGCCTGGGCGCGAGGCTCGGCAGGGGTCGCCGACACCGACGCGCTGGAGCAGGCGCTGGACGACGCGGTGGGGCTGCACTATGAGCGCTCGGCCAGCCGGGACGTCGCCTACGGCCTGCGCAAGATCATCGACATCGCGGTGCGCGCCTTGTCCCCGGGGATCAACGACCCGACCACGGCAGTGCACGCGTTGTCGCACGCGTCGGCGTTGCTGGGCGAACTGGCGGTGCGGCCCGCGGAGGACCGCAGGATCCGCGACGAGGACGGCGCCGTCCGGGTGGTCCTGCCGGGGTGGGAACTGGCGGCGCTGGTGGAGCTGGTGGTGGAGGAGCCGCTCCAGTTCGCCGAGTGACAACCCGCGGTGTTGCGGCGGATGGCCGGTCTGCTGCGCGAGTTCGCCTGGCGAGCTCGCGGCCGCGGTGCCGACGACCTGGTCCGCAGGTACACCGACCTGGTCGCGGAGACGGCTTTGCGTGCCAGCGAGGTCTCGGCGGAGGAGGCGCAGGCGTGGCGGGAGCAAGTGGCACAGGCGCTTGCCGGGGAGTGGCCGGCGGAGCGGCCCTGAGACCTCGAGCGTCAGGCGGACGTCTCGTGCCCGTGTGCCGTCGCATACGCCGCGAAGACTTCGGAGGTGTCGCCGCCCGCGTGGAGGAACTGGTCGTCGAGCAACCGGGCGAGGTCGGTCAGAGCCGCGGCCAGTGTGTCGGCGGCCACGCGCAGCTCCGCGTGCTCGGACACCCCGCCTCGCCCCGCGAGGTCCTGCGCGACCCAGATGGTCGCGGCCAGCGACGAGGCGGCTCCGGCGTCGCGAAGTAGTAGGTCACGGCGTACTGGGTCAGGTCGACCGTGGTCTGGGAGATGCCGGCGGCGAGGTCGAGCAACAGCGTCGCACCCGCAGCCGGGTGCGGGCGCGGGAGCTGCTCTGGGGCGTGGGCGCGGCGCAGCTGGTCAGCACCACCCAGCTCAGGACGACCAGCAGCAGCGACAGCGGCCCGGTGCGCGTCGACCGGCCACCGCTCCCACCGCCGCGTCCGGACAGCCGCCAGACGGCGCGCGGGACCCACTGGTCGAACCGGCCGCGGCCGCGGGGGTGCCAGAGGGTGTGGAACAGCTCGCGGAGGACCAGTGCCACCAGCACCGCTCCGGTGACGGAGACCAGCCACCCCATGGATCAGCTTCCCGCTGCTCGTCGGTACAGCCAGCGGCCGGGTGCTGCGGTGACGCCGTGTGCCACCGTGCTGGCTACGACGACGAGGCTCCCGGCAGCCCACAACCGGGGGTCGGACACCCCCTCGTCCTCGCTGAACGTCAGGTAGAACAGCGCGCTGACGCCGATCGGGCCGAACCAGCCCAGGAAGACCGCGTCCCGCAACCGGAGGTGGAGAGGCCGGGCGAGCGCCAGCAGTACCGGGGGTCGCCGCAGCAGCAGCACGGCGACGGGGAAGGCGAGCGCCGCCCAGCCGAGGTGGGCCCACTGCGTCCAGGGCAGTTCGATGCCCAGCAGCAGGAACAGCGGGAGGACGACGTAGCGGTTGACTGCCTCGTCGATCGTGTTCTGCGGGCCCACCTCGTTCTCGGCCACGGCGAAGTTGTAGGCCAGTCCGGCGACGAAGACCGACAGCACGCCGTCGGCGTTCAGCAGCCGGGCGACACCGAGGACCGCCACCGCCAGCACGAGCGTGAAGACGAACGAGGAGCCCTGGGAGACGTCGGAGTGCTGGAGCGCGAAGCTGACCGCCCGGCCGGCCAGCAGACCGATGATCACGCCGACCGCTACGCCAACGGCCAGCTGGTAGAGACTGTCCAGCACGGCGGAGCCCACGGACTCCCGCACGACCAGGGCGATGCCGACCAGCACGAGGGGCAGCGCGAGGCCGTCGTTGCTGCCGGATTCGGCGGAGATGAGCTGTCGGGTGCGGGCCGGCAGGTGCTCCTCGGCCGGCTTCCCGGTGACGACGCTGGAAGCCAGCACCGGGTCGGTCGGGGTGATGCAGGCGCCGATGAGCACGGCCAGCGCCACCGGCACCCCGAGCACCAGCCACGCGAGTGCCGCCGACAGCGCGGCCATGCCCACCATGCCGACGGTCAGGAGCACGGTGGTGGGACGTGCGATCGGTCGTAGCCGACGCACTGGATAGCGCAGCGACACGCCGATCAACGAGATGGCCAGCAGGATGCGCGCCACCTCGAGCAGCAGGGTCGACCGTTCGTCCTCCGGGACCTCGATCAGGCCGAGCACCCGCGGCCCGGCGAGCACCCCCAACAGCAGGGCCAGCAGTGGCTCGCTCAACGGCAGGTTCCGGATCTTCCCCGACATCGCAGCCAGCACGACGGCAAGGCCACCGACCAGGGCGTACCCGAGATGAAGTTGTTCCACGAGCTGTGCTCCAGGGGACGACGGGGACGTTGGGGACGGGCGGCGGCAGGGGCGCCGGTCAGCCGTCCTCGGGCGAGGGGTCCTCGGCCGGGTCGGGGAAATCGTAGGTCGGTACCGGGTCCTGACCTTCGGCCGCGACCATCGCGTCGATGGTCACCTCACCGGCCTCTGCGAAGGTGAACGTCACTGGGATCGACTCCGACGAGCGCAGTTCGGTCTGCAGGTCCTCCAACACGATCACCGGCATGCCCTCCGCACCCACGTACAGATTGTCATTCGCCTCGACCGTGAGCGCCAAGTCGCCGCCGCCAGGGACGGTGGCGTCCGCGAAGTCCGGCCCGCTCACTTCGGTGAGCGTGTCCGCCGTCGTCCCGGTGTTGGCGAGGCCCAGGACGAGACGCGCTTCCTCGCCGACCTGGTCGACCCCGTCGAGCGGGTACTCCAGCTGGACCTGGCGCAGCTTCACGTCCTCGCCGACCGGTGCGTCCGGTCCGATGGCCCCGCCCTGCACCTCTTCCCCGGGAGTGTTCGAGGGACGTCCTCGCCGCAGCCGCTGATCCCGAGCGTCAGCAGTGCCGCGGTGGCCGCCATCAGCCAGCGTCGTGCCGGCACAGTCGGGTACGAGCTGGTTGTAGCGCCATCGCATATCAGGAGGCGAGGCGCCAACGGAACGGCGCGTTCTCAACGCTCGCGATAAGAGGTTCCGCCGATAGGTGCGTGTCGGTGACAAGGGGCAGGCACGAGTCCCTTCGATCACGGCTCGGCTTCCGTCGGAGTGATCGGAAGGAGCCGACGGTGCGGTATCCCCAAACGGCCGCCCTAGCCTCGATCTTCCGTGATCTTGATGCGGAGCATGATCATCGGCTTCTGGTCCCGTGTGGGCGTCAGGATGGCATTGGGGTGTGACGGATCGGCCGATGTCGCTCGGGTGGGCGCCGGTTCCACAGGCCGGTGGGTGTCCTTCGGGTCGTCGGGTCAGGTCGCCGGGGGTCAGCCGGAGGCGGCTGCCGGGGCGGCGAGCACCGCGGTGGCGTCGCGGAGTCGTGCAAGCCCGTCGCGGACCAGCGCGGCCCAGGGGTGGTGTTCGGCCAGGTGCAGGATCCGTCGGCGTCCGGTGCGGGCCAGCGTCGCCGGGGTGGTGAACAGGCGGG
>NZ_FNOZ01000050.1 GCF_900107175.1 Modestobacter sp. DSM 44400
TGACCATCGCCTCGGCGGTGGAGGAGCAGACCGCGACGACGAATGAGATGTCGCGGTCGGTGCAGGAGGCCGCCGGGGGGTCGACCGAGATCGCCGCCAGACCCGGGTCGCAGTCGACGAGCTGTCCCGGATGGCCTCCGACCTGCGCAGCGCCGTGGGCGCCTTCACCTACTGAGCACCGACCGGACAGGGCCAAAATCGCCCCTTGGCCCTGTTCGGATGAAATTCAGCCGACGAGGCGGACGACATCTCCGTACCTCACGAGAGCGCGGTCAGCAGTCAGCAGGACTGCACCTTCGGACCATGCCTGGGCGATCAGGAGCCGATCGAAGGGGTCACGGTGCACCGGTGGCAGGTGTTCCACAGCGGCCGCGTGCTCGTGGGTGACGCTGAGCCGCTGCAGCTGGAGTTCCTCGGCGGCACGGGCGACCCACGACCGGACGTCGGTACCAAGCTCCAGCTTGCCGAGGCTCCGCTTGATCGCGAGCTCCCAGCTGCTCGCGGCGGAGAGCAGTCGCTCCTCTGCATCGAGCAGGAGCTGTTGCGCCGACCCGAGTCGTCCAGGAGTGGAGGCCGCCCACAGCAGCACGTGGGTGTCGAGGAGAAGTCTCACGCCTCGAACGCCGCCTGCACGTCTTCTGGCAGCGGTGCGTCGAAGTCATCGGCCATTCGGATTCGACCACGGTCGAAACCCAGGTTCGGCCGGCTACGCGCGGGTCCGACCAGCCGGGCGACCACTCGCCCACGGTTGGTGATCTCCACCTCGGCACCGGCAGCGACCTGCTCCAGCAATCGAGAGAGATGCGTCTTCGCCTCGTGCACGCCGACCGACCTAGTCATCTCAGCTAGTCTAGTCACCGGCGTCGGCCGGAGGCCCTGACGGACGTCGGCTCCTTTCTACTCATAGTCCGGTGTCCATGGCTCTGAGTGAGTGACGCGCCTTCTTTACTCCCGGACTGTCCCGCGTCCGGGTGAGGGCCGCATGGCGCTTCGCGGCGGTCGCCTCCACGATGGGCGAACCACCCCCTTGGAGGCGACCGTGCCCTATTCCCTGGTCAGCGCCGCAACGCTCGGTTTCGACCTGGTCCGGCTGGCCGCCGGCGGGCAGGTCGCCGACGTCCTGTTGACGGCGCTGGCCGCCGACGTCGACACGCTGCACCGGTTGGCCGCCGCACACCCCGCATACGGCCGCACGCCCGCCGAGCGAGCCTCGCACGTCGTTCGCGCCCGCCGGGCCCACGAGCTCGCCGCGACCGGCGTTCCCCAGCTGCGGGACGTGCCGGACGCCGTCACCGGCGCCGAGATCCGCACCGCCCGGCTGGTGGCCCTGCTCGAACAGGGCACGATCGGTAACACCCCCGCGCTGGAGCGGCTGGTGCGTGAGGACGCGCTCGGCGCCGAGCACGCTGTCGCCCCGCTCCTGGACCCGGACGTACTCGGCCGGGCCGCCGACGTGCTGGCCGACGCGGCCACCGGCTGGTGGGCCGCCGACGCTCTCGAGCTACCGGTCCGCCGCGAACTCACCGCGCCCTACACCGCGGCCACGGCACTGGCCGCCCCGCCGCGACCCGACCTCGGCCCGGCCGCCGCCGGCATCGCCGAACTGCTGGGCGCCGTCCGCGGGCTCGACGAGGCCGGCCGCCTCCGCTGGCGCATCGCGGTGGACGCCGTCCGGGCCCAGCGTCGCCCCTGGGCCGCCGCCATGCACGGTGCCGCCTGGGCCGCGCACGTCTCCGGGCGCACCCGGACGCTGGCCGCCACCCAGCTGATGGCCGTGCAGGCGTTCACCGACGGCGGCCTCACTGCCCGCGACGGTGCCGAGGGTGTCTGGAACGCGCTGGCCGGCTGTGTGCAGGGGTTGGCCATGGCCGATCTGCTCGACGAGGCGTCGCTGGCCGTGCTCGGCGAGCCGTGGGCGCTCGTCACCGGGCGGCACCTGCCCGTCTGAGTCCCCCGCACGTCGGGCTCAACCCATCAGGGCCTGCTGCCGATAGGAGTGGTGAGCGGCCCACCGGCTGCGCACATCGGTAGCTGCGGGGGAACGCGCGTGGAGCCCATTCGGGTGATGGTGGTCGACGACTCCGTCGTCGTTCGGAAGATCGTGACCGACGTGCTGTCCCAGGACCCGATGATCACCGTGGTCGGGACGGCGCCGAACGGCCGCCTCGCGGTGGCGAAGCTCGACCAGCTCAAGCCCGACCTGGTCACCATGGACATCGAGATGCCGGACATGAACGGCATCGAGGCGGTGCGTGCCATCCGGGCCGGCGCGGGCGGGTCTGTGCGCAGCCGCGTGCCGATCATCATGTTCAGCACGCTGACCGAGCGGGGCGCCTCGGCGACCCTGGACGCGCTGTCCGCCGGCGCGAACGACTACGTCACCAAGCCGGCCAACGTCGGCAGTGTCGGCGAGTCGATGGAGAGCGTGCGCCAGCAACTCGTCCCCAAGATCAAGGCCCTCACCGGCCGCCCGCTCACCGGTGGCGCCCCGGCCCCGGCTACCGCCCCGGTCGCCCCCCGTCCGCCGGCGCCCCGCGTCCGGGCGCGCCAGGAGCCGGCCATCCTGGTCATCGGCTCCTCCACAGGCGGGCCCGAGGCGCTGACCAAGGTGCTGCCGCTACTGCCGGCCGCCCTGCCGGTGCCGGTGCTGCTGGTCCAGCACATGCCCCCGGTGTTCACCCGCCAGTTCGCCCAGCGGCTGGACCGGCTGTGTGCCCTCGAGGTCGTCGAGGCCGTCGCCGGCACCCCGCTGGCGCCGGGCACCGTGCACATCGCCCCCGGCGACTTCCACCTGACGGTGACGGGCACCGGCGGCGTCCGGCGCACCGCCCTGGACCAGGGGCCGGCGGAGAACTTCTGCCGGCCGGCCGTCGACGTCCTCTTCCGCTCCGCGGTCGCCGCCTACGACGGTGCCGTGCTCGGCGTGGTGCTCACCGGCATGGGGTCCGACGGGCGGATCGGCACCGGTCGGATCCGCGAGGCCGGCGGCACCGTCATCGCCCAGGACCAGGCCACCTCCGTCGTCTGGGGAATGCCCGGCGCCGTCACCCAGGCCGGTCACGCCGACGAGGTCCTGCCGCTCGGACGGGTCGCCGAGGCGATCAGCCGGCTGCTGCCCGTGGCCCGCCCCCTCGCCTCAGGAGCCCGACGATGACCCTGACGGCCACCAGCTTCGACTGGGTGCGCCAGCTGGTGCACAAGGAGAGCGCGATCGTCCTGCAGCCGGGCAAGGAGTACCTCGTCGAGGCCCGGCTGCTGCCGATGGCCCAGCAGCGGGGGCTCTCCGGGGTGAGCGAGCTGGTCGAGTCGGTGCGCGGCCGGCCCGACGCCGCGACCACCCGGCGCATCGTCGAGGCGCTCACCACCAACGAGACCTCCTGGTTCCGCGACGGCGACCCGTTCACCGCGCTGACGGGGACCGTGCTGCCCGCGCTGGTCGCCGCCCGGCGTCCCGAGGAGCGGCTGAACATCTGGTCGGCGGCCTGCTCCAGCGGCCAGGAGCCCTACACGATCGCCATGCTCGTGTCCGATGCCCTGCCCGACGCCGCCCGACGCGTCTCGATCACCGCGACCGACCTCTCGCGGGAGATGGTCGAGCGCACCCGCGCCGGCCGGTTCAGCCAGCTCGAGGTCAACCGTGGTCTGCCGGCATCGATGCTGGTCCGCCACTTCACCCGCGCCGGCAACGAGTGGGAGATCTCGCCTGCGCTGCGCCGGACGGTCACCGTCGCCGAGTGCAACCTCGCGGCACCGCTGCCGCGGATGGGGCCCTTCGACGTGGTCTACCTGCGCAACGTGCTCATCTACTTCGACCTGGCCACCAAGCAGGCCATCCTGCGTCGGGTCGCTGCGCTCATGCGCCCGGACGGCTGGCTGTTCCTGGGTGGCGCCGAGACCACTCTCGGCGTGGACGACAACTGGGAGCGGGTCGTCCTCGGCCGCGGCTCTGCCTACCGCCCTCGGAAGGGGAACTGACGTGCGAGCCCTGGTGATCGACGACTCCCGTGCCATGCGGCGCATCGTCGGCAGCATCCTGGAGGACTTCGGTTATGAGACCCGGCAGGCCGGCGACGGCCAGCAGGCCCTCGACGTGCTCGAGGAGGGCTACCTGCCCGACCTCGCCTGCGTCGACTGGAACATGCCGGTGATGGACGGGCTGCAGTTCGTCTCCGCCGTCCGGAGCAACCCCGCCTACCGGCAGGTGACGCTGATGATGGTCACCACCGAGAGCGAGACTAACCGGATCGTGCGGGCGCTGGCCGCCGGCGCGCACGAGTACATGATCAAGCCGTTCACCGCTGACGCGATGCGCGACAAGCTCGCCCTGCTCGGCCTGCTCCCCGTGGAGATGTGCCTGTGAGCGCCCCCGTGCAGGAGGCCATCACCACGATGGTCGACGCGGCCACCGTGCAGAGCATCGCCGACGACGTCTGGACCTCCCTGGTCGGCGACGGCGAGGTGCTCGTCCCGTTGCCGGTGCCGGCCACGGAGGTGACCGTGAGCGCCTGGGTGCAGATCACCGGGCCGTGGTGCGGTGCCGTCGTCGTCACCTGTGAGGAGGCGACCGCGGTCGCCCTCACCGAGTGCCTCCTCCGCGCCCGCCCCCCGGCCGTCATCGAGCCCGAGGACGTCGACGACGCCCTCGGCGAGCTCGCCAACGTGCTCGGCGGCAACGTGAAGTCGCTGCTGCGCGAGCCCTCCTCCCTCGGTCTGCCGCAGACCGGGCCCATCCCTCCGGCCTTCCGGCCGGACGACCTGTGCCGCGTCGACGCCCAGTGGCGTGGCCAGTCGCTGACCATCATCGTGCAGGGCGCCATCGGGACGCCGCACACCGAGCGGAACGAGGTGCCGCAGTGAAGATCCTGGTGACGGACGACAGTCGCGTGATGCGGCAGATCGTCATCCGAACCCTCCGTCAGGCCGGCTACGACGATCACGAGATCATCCAGGCCGAGGACGGCTGGGAGGCGCTGCAGATGGTCGGCGCCGAGAAGCCGGACCTGGTCCTCTCGGACTGGAACATGCCGGAGATGACCGGCATCGAGTGCCTGGAGGCGCTGCGCGCCGCCGGGTCACAGGTGCCCTTCGGCTTCGTGACCTCGGAGGGCTCCCCGGAGATGCGGGAGAAGGCAGCCAACGCCGGCGCCCTCTTCCTCATCGCCAAGCCGTTCACCGAGGAGAACTTCCGCGACGCGCTGGACGGGGTGCTCTCGTGACCGCCCCCCCTGCCCCGGCGATCCTGCCGGCCCCCAAGGACGTCCGCGACCTGCTGGAGGGCCTGCTCGGCAAGGACGTCACCGTGGCCCCCGGCGACCCGGTGTCGCTCAACGACGGCGCCGCGCTGGCCGTCTACGTCGACCCGCAGCTGTCCACCAACGCCATCTGCCTGATGGACGTGCCGCTGGCCGCCTGGTGCGCCGGTGCGCTGGCGCTGCTCCCGAAGGGCGGCCTGGAGGACGCCATCGAGGACGGCGAGCTGTCCGACATGCACCTGGAGGTGGTGTACGAGGTCGTCAACGTCGCCGCGGCGATGTTGAACGGCGGCGGCGTGACCCACTCGAAGCTGTACAAGCTGTATGCGCCGGGGGAGTCCGTGCCCGCGGACCTGGCCGGCCTGGCCGCCGGGTTCAACCGCATCGACCTCGACGTCGACGTGGCCGGCTACGGCAGGGGAGCGCTGTCCATCGTCGTCGCCTGACCGGGGCGGCCCCGGACGGCGGGGGTTTACGGCGTATGCGCCGCGATGGTGCACAGTGGTCGCATGACGACGACGGGCGGAGCTGCGCCCGCCGACCTGCTGGTGCGCGCCGTGGAGGGCATGGCCCGCCCGCTGTTCGTGCTGGACGCCGAGTGGCGGTTCAGCTACATGAACCCCGCCGGGGCGGCCCTGCTGGGCGAGACGGTCGACGCCGTGGTCGGGCGGGTCATCTGGGACAAGTACCCCGAGACGGTCGACAGCCCGTTCGAGCAGAACTACCGGCAGGTTGCCGAGACCGGTGCCCCGTCGAGCTTCGAGGCCTGGTTCGAGCCACTGCAGATCCGGTTCCAGGTCGATGCCTTCCGCACCGACGGCGGGCTGGTGGTCACCTACGACGACGTCACCGAGCGGCATCGGGTCGAGGAGGCCCGTGAGGAGGCGACCGAGGCCCGTGAGGCGGCGGCTGCGCGAGCGGAGGCCGCCGCCGCATCGGTCGAGCTGATCGGCCGGCACCTCATGCTGCTCGGCGACATCAGCCAGGCGATGACCTCGACCCTGGACCCGGACGAGGCGGTGCACCGCTTCGCCGGGCTCGTCGTCCCCACCCTCGCCGACATGTGCATGGTCACCGTGGTGGAAGACGGGCGCCGGCGGGATGTCGGCCGAGCGCACCGGGACCCGGGCATGGCTCCCGCGCTGCACCGCTACGCCGACCTGCGGTCGCGCACGAACCGGGCCACCGCCCCGGTGCCCACCTCGTTGCGGGAGGGCACGCCCGTGGTGATCCAGGAGCTCACCGACGTACAACTCCAGGGCATGGTCGGCGATCCCGAGGCGCTCGAGGCGGTGCAGGAACTGGCGCCCTCCGCGGTGGCCGTCTTCCCGCTGATCGCGCGCGACGAGCTGTTCGGCGCGCTCACCCTGGTCAACGGGAGCGGACGGGGGCGGTTCACCGACCTGGAGCTGCGCACGGCGGCCGTGGCTTCCTACCGGGCCGCCCTGGCCCTGGACAACGCCCGGCTGGCGACCGCGCAGGGCCAGGTGGCCGAGCGATTGCAGCGCAGCCTGCTGTCGGCGCCGGTCCAGCCCGACCACCTGGAGCTGGCCGTGCGCTACCGGCCGGCGACCAGGGGCATCTCCATCGGGGGTGACTGGTACGACGCGTTCCTCCAGCCCGACGGGTCCACCGTGCTCGTGATCGGCGACGTGATGGGCCACGACCTCGAAGCCGCGGCGGCGATGGCACAGCTGAAGACGCTGGTCCGGGCGATCGCCTACGACCGGCAGGACGAGCCGGCCGGGGTGCTCCGCCGGGTGGACCTGGCCGTTGTCGGCCTGGGCGCCGAGACGCTGGCCACCGCCCTGGTGGCCCGGGTCGAGCAGGACCTGGGCGACGCGGTCACCGGCGTCCGCCGGCTGCGCTGGGCCACCGCCGGTCATCCGATGCCGCTGCTCCTGCTGCCCGACGGGACGGTCGCGGACCTGGACTGCCCGGTCGGCCCGCCGCTGGGTATCGGCTGGCGTGGGCCGCGCACCGGCGGTGTGGTCGTGCTGCCGGCCGGCAGCACGCTGCTGCTGTTCACCGACGGTCTCTTCGAACGCCGGACGTCCGACCTCGACGCCGGCCGGGACCGGTTGCGCACCCTGGCGGCCGAGCTGGCCGGGCAGTCGCTCGAGGCGCTGTGCGACGGGTTGCTCGCCGGGATGCTGGGCGGCGACGGCGCCGAGGACGACGTCGCGGTGCTCGCCGTCCGTGCGCACCCGGAGGGCGCCCGGCGTCCGGTGGAGGCCGGGCCGCAGCTGGTGCCGGCCGTCCGGCCGATCACCGGCTGAGCCTCATCGACTCAGCAGGGACCGCACGGCGCCGACGACGGCAGCTACGCCCGGCTCGGACCACAGGATCGAGTAGTGGTCGGTGCCGGGCACCTCGCCGGCGGCAACGCCGGCGTCGGCCAGGCCCATCCCGGCCAGCCGTACCTCGTCGTAGAGGCCTGGCGGGTCGCCCATCATGCCGCGGGGCGCCCAGAGCAGGGTGGTCGGCACCGGGAAGTCGGTGGTCGCCTCGAGGACCAGTTCGTTGTCCAGCAGGTCGGCGCCGTCCATTCGCACCGCCTCCCGGACGACGGCGCTGCGCAGCTCCGGCGGGCTGCCGGTCACGTCGCGCGCCAGGTGTGCGGCGACCGCGGGGGAGTCGACCCAGGCACCGACCGCCGGGTGGTCGGCCCAGAAGGCGCGGACGGCGGCGAGGTCGGGGAAGGTCCGGTCCAGCCGGGCCAGCGAGGGGCCCAGGACGGCGGCCAGCGCGGCGTCGACGTCGGCGGCCGGTGGCACGGCCAGCGGCAGCCCGCCGTCGACGAGGACCAGCCCGTGCACGAGGTCGCGGGCCTGTCCGGCGGTGGCCAGTGCGGCGACGAAGCCGCCCATCGAATGCCCCACCAGCACGGTGACTTGCGCGCCGTCGTTCCCGTCGGCCCCGAAGTGCTGCAGCAGCGCGGTCACGTCCGCGGCGTGGGCGGACAGGCCGTAGGGCCCGGGCAGGCCGGCACTGTGCGCCCGGCCGCGCAGGTCGGGGGCGACCACCTCGCACTCCCCGGCCAGTGCGGCGGCGACGGGCGCCCAGGTCAGGGCGTTGGCGGTGATCCCGTGCAGCAGCACCACCAGCGGGGCGCCGGGGGCGTCGGCCGCCCAGTACAGGGCCGCCAGGTCTCCGCCGGCCACCGGAACGGTGATCTCCTCGGGACTGCGGGTGTCGTCGTCGCTGGTCATGGGCTCCACCCTGCCCTCAGGCCAGGTCGATCGCGAAGGCGACGAGGAAACCGACGGTGGTGATCAAGCCGGTCCAGGCGTGGGTGTTCTCGAAGGCCTCCGGGATCATCGTGTCCGCGATCATGGTCAGGATCGCGCCGGCGGCAACCGCCGTGATGACCGCGATCACCTCCGGGGGTGCCGAGCCGAGTGCGACGTAGCCGATCAGCGCCGAGAGCCCGCTGAGGACGGCGATCGTCGTCCAGACGCCGAAGACGTAGGCCGCCGACCGGCCGTTGCGCTTCATGCCGGCCGCGCTGGACAGGCCCTCGGGCACGTTGGAGATGAAGACCGCGGCCAGCACCGGGAAGCTGACCGCGCCGCCGCCGATCAGGCCCACGCCGAGGACGACGGACTCCGGGATGCCGTCCAGCAGGGCGCCGATCGCGATCGCCGCCCCACTTCCGGACTTCTCCTGCTCCGAGGGCTGCTGGTCCCCCGACCGCTTGCGGTGCCGGGCCCCGTGGCGGGCCAAAACCAGGTTGGCCGCCAGGTAGACCGCCGCGCCGCCGAGGAAGCCGACGGCCGTGGGCAGCAGGCCGCCGGTCTGTGCGGCCTCCTCCATCAGGTCGAAGGCCACCGCGGAGATGAGGACGCCCGAGCCGAAGGCCATCACCGAGGCGACCACCTTGCGGGGAACCCGGGCGAACCAGGCCACCGCCGCGCCGATGACCAGCGCACCACCCCCCAGCAGGCCCCACAGTCCCGCCTGCAGCCACGTGGGCACGGTCACCTCCCGGTAGGGGCCCTGATGCGGTCCCGACTGGACGACTGTTGCCCTTCTGCAACAGTCCGGTAAACGTGCCTCAGTCGGCGTGACTGAGCAGGTACCGGCCGAAGTGCGGGACGGTGAAGGCGATCTGCCCGCGCTCGGCCGAGTAGACCAGGCCCTTCTTGATCAGCGAATCCCGGGCCGGGGAGAGCGACGCGGGCTTGCGGCCCAGCGACACCGCGACGTCCGAGGTGCCCACTGCGGCGCCGGCCGGGCCGCCGAGTTCGGCCATGGCGTGCATGTACTCCCGCTCGGCGGGGGTGGCCCGGTCGTAGCGGGAGCCGAAGAACCCCACGGCCAACTCGGCCTCGGCGGCGGGTGCGGCCATCGCCACGTCAGCGGCGGTGATGGGGGAGGAGGCGGCGACGTCCCAGGTGACCTTGCCGTAGGCCTGCACGAAGTAGGGATAGCCGTCGGCGGCCGCGTACAGGGCGTCCAGGGCGGCGGCGTCGAACGCGACGCCCTCCCGCTCGGCCGGCGCCAGCAGCGCCCGGTCGGCGGCGACCCGGTCCAGTCGGTCGATGCGCAGGTACCGGAACAGCCGCTCGGAGTAGCTCTTGGAGGCGCTCAGCACGGCCGGCAGGTGGGGGAGCCCGGCGCCGACCACGATGAGGGGCGCGCCCTGCTGGGAGAGCTCGTGGCAGGCGGCGCAGATCGCCGACACGTCGTCGGGCTGCACGTCCTGCATCTCGTCGATGAACAGCGCGACGCCGCTGCCCACGTCCGCGGCGACCCCGGCGGCATCGCTGAGCAGTTCGACCAGGTCGATCTCCATGTCCCCGGAGTCCGCCCGGCCGGTGGCGGCCGGCACGTCGATGCCCGGCTGCCAGCGGTCGCGCACCTTGGCGTCCGCCGTCTGCCGTAGCGCGAAGGCCTTGAGGACGGCGAGCACCTGCTCCATCGACTCCTGGTCGCGGTGCCTGGGTCCGAGCTCGCGCAGTGCCATGTGCAGGGCAGCCGAGAGCGGACGGCGCAGCGACTGGTCGGGCCGCGCCTCGATCTTCCCGGTGCCCCAGCCGCGCGAGATGGCCTGGGACCGCAGCTGGTTGAGCAGCACGGTCTTGCCCACGCCGCGCAGCCCGGTGAGCACCAGGGAGCGCTCCGGCCGGCCGTGGGCGATCCGCTCCAGGACGACGTCGAACGCGGAGAGCTCGGTGTCCCGGCCGGCCAGTTCGGGCGGTCGCTGGCCGGCGCCGGGGGCGTACGGGTTCCGCACGGGGTCCATGTCGAGCAGGATATCGGGCGCTCTAGAGCAGTCGGTAGACGCCGCTAGAAGGGCCTAGTGCGGGCATGTCGAGCGGCGTCTGTGGTTCTCTACTCCGCCTGCTAGATCGCGCCAGAGAAGCCTCGACACATGCAGAGCGCCGCTCGGCTGCCCGGTGATCTCGGCGATCAGATCGAAGTCCTTGTCCACGTGGACGACGGTCGGTCCGGCCAGCTCTGCAGTGGCGAGCGTCAAGAAGATTCTGCCCGCATCTAGCCGCGACCCGAGAGAGGGCTAGACGCGGCGAGACGGGGAACGAGGTGATCACCGGCGCTACCGTGCGCGGGTGAACACGATCGTCAAATTCGCGCTCCGCGTCGTCGTCCTGGCCGTGATCATGTACGTGGTGACCCGGCTGATCAGCGGCATCACCGTGGACGCTGCCGGCACCACGGCCGACCGGGCGGGCACCTACCTGTGGGTGGCCCTCCTGTTCGCCGTGGTCAACTCCGTGCTCGGGCCGGTGATCCGGCTGCTGTCGCTGCCGTTCGTGCTGCTCACCCTGGGTCTGTTCCTGCTGGTGATCAACGCGGCGCTGCTGGGCATCACCGCGGCGATCTCCGAGCGGTTCAACGTCGACGGGTTCTGGTCGGCGGTCGCGGGCGGCTTCCTCATCGCCCTGTTCAGCTGGATCGCCGAGCTGCTGCTGCCGCTCAAGGTCCGCAGCAGCTGAGCCCCGCATGACGGGTGCGACTCGGGTCACTAGCGTGACCCGCATGGCCTTGCTCGGTTCTGCTCCGTCCGTCGACGCCCCGGACGGTGGGCCCGACCGGCTGGTCGAGCTGCCCGCCGACATGCCGGTCGACATGGCCTCGCTGGAGGCCGCCCAGGAGGAGAAGCGCCAGCTGCTGGACCGGGCCGCCGCGGCCGCCCAGCGCCAGCTGCCCGGCGGCGGCGAGCTGCCGGCGGGCATTCAGTCCGCCGACCTGCCGGCCCTGCTGCACCGCTTCTTCGGTGGCGAGCCGGCCGCCGAGGTCGTCGGGCGCGACCCCGCCGAGCTCGCCCGGCTCGCGCTGGGCCACCTGCGCCTGGCCGCGTCGCGGCCGCAGGGCTCGGCCACCCTGGAGGTGCACCGGCGCGACGACGGCGTCGCGGTGCTGCGGGTGGTCACCGACGACATGCCGTTCCTGGTCGACTCGGTCACCGCCGAGGTGGTCCGCCAGGGCGTCGTCCTGGACCACGTCGTCCACCCGGTGGTGGTGGTCCGCCGGGACGTCGCCGGCCGGCTGCTCGCCTTCTGCGACAGCACCGACGCCGGGGCCTGCGGGGCCGACGCGCTTCCCGAGTCGTGGATGGCCGTGGTCCTGGACGGCCCGGTCGACGAGGAGGCCGCCGGTGACCTGCTGACCGGGCTGCGCACCGTGCTCGGCGACGTCCGCGCCGTGCACGAGGATGCCGACCGGCTCACTGCCCGGGCCCGCGAGCTCGCCGCTGCGCTGGACCAGCTCCCGGTCCGGGCTGCCGACCCGGGCGCCGACCCGCACCCCGTCGCCGATCCCCACGAGGCCGCCGACCTGCTGCGCTGGCTCGCTGAGGGCAACTTCGTCTTCCTCGGCGCCCGCTCGGTCGACCTCGTCCCCTCGGGCTCCGCGGCGGTGCCCGGCTCCGGGCTCGGCGTGTTGCGCAGCGACACCGACCCCGGCACGCCCGTCGTCCCGGCCGGCCTGGCCGCCCCCGACGTCGTCGCCGCCCAGCGGATCGTGGTCACGAAGGGCGACGCCCGCTCGACCGTGCACCGCCCCGCCTGGCTGGACGTGGTCGCGGTGACCCTCTCCGGGGCGGGGGAGGGCGGTCGCGACCGGCAGCACCGGCTGGTGGGGCTCTTCCCCACCGAGGCCTACTCGAGCAGCGTCCGCGACGTGCCACTGGTGCGGCGCACGGCCGCGGCCGTGCTGGCCCGTTCCGGGGTGCCGGCCGACAGCCACTCGGGCAAGGAGCTGCTCGACGTTCTGGAGACCTATCCCCGCGACGAGCTGCTGCAGATCGGGATCGACGAGCTGTTGCCCGTCGCGCTGGCCGTGCTGCACCTGCGGGAACGGCGGCAGACCCGGCTGTTCCTGCGCCGCGACCCGTTCGGCCGGTTCTTCTCCGCGCTGGTCTACCTGCCTCGCGACCGGTACACGACCCAGGTGCGGCTGGCCATGCAGCAGCTGCTGCTGGAGCGGCTGGGCGGCACCAGCGTCGAGTACACGGTGCGGTCCAGTGAGTCGGTGCTCACCCGGCTGCACTTCGTCGTCCGGGTGCCGGTGAGTCGCAGCGAGGGCCCCACGCTGCCCGACGTCGACGTCCCGGCGCTGGAGACGGCGCTGGCCGACGCGGCCCGCAGCTGGACCGACGAGCTGGCCGACGCCCTCGTCGCCCGGCACGACGGGGAGGCCCAGCGGCTGCTGGCCCGCGCCGCGGACGCCTTCCCCGCCGCCTACCAGGAGGACTTCCCGGCCGAGCGGGCCGTCGAGGACCTCATCCGGCTGGACCGGCTGACGCCCGGGGACGTCGACCTGCGGCTGTGGACGCCGCGCGACGTGTCGGCGGGCACCCGCCGGCTGACCGTCTACCGGGTGGGGGAGCGGCTGCTGCTGTCCGACGTGCTCCCGGTGTTCCAGCACATGGGCGTGGACGTCGTCGACGAGCGGCCCTACGAGATCGACCGGATCGGCGCGCCGCTGGCCTGGGTGTACGACTTCGGGCTGGCCGCGCCGGGCGGGGACGTGCCGTTCCCGGGCAGCCTGGCGGAGCGGTTCACCAACGCGATCACCGCCGTCTGGACCGGCCTGGCCGAGGACGACGGCCTCAACGCGCTGGTGCTGCTGGCCGGGCTGAACTGGCGGCAGGTCGCCGTCGTGCGGGCCTACGTGCAGTGGCTGCGCCAGGGCGGCCTGTCCTTCGGCTCGCGTTACGTCGAGGAGACGCTGGCCGCCCACCCCGACGTCGTCGCCCGGCTGATCGCGCTGTTCGAGACCCGCTTCCACCCCGACCGGACGACCGGCCGCGCCGAGCGGGAGGCCGAGCTGGTCGGGTCGCTGACCCGGGCGATCGGCTCGGTCGACTCCCTGGACGCTGACCGGGTGCTGTCCTCGCTGCTGGCCGCTGTCCGGGCCACGCTGCGGACGACCGCCTACACCGCCGGGGTGTTCTCCGACCTGCCGCTGGCGATCAAGCTGGACCCGCACGCCGTCCCCGACCTGCCCGAGCCCCGGCCGGCCCGGGAGGTGTGGGTGAGCTCGCCGCGGGTGGTGGGCATCCACCTGCGGTTCGGCGCGGTCGCCCGCGGGGGCCTGCGGTGGAGCGACCGGCGCGAGGACCTGCGCACCGAGGTGCTCGGGCTGGTGAAGGCGCAGACGGTGAAGAACGTCGTCATCGTGCCGACCGGCGCCAAGGGCGGCTTCGTCGTCCTCGACCCGTCCGATGACGGGCAGGCCTGCTACAAGCTCTTCATCGGCGCGCTGCTGTCGCTGACCGACAACCTGGTCGACGGCGACGTCGTCCCGCCGCAGCGGGTCGTTCGGCACGACGGCGACGACACCTACCTGGTGGTCGCCGCGGACAAGGGGACGGCGACCTTCTCCGACCTGGCCAACTCGGTGGCCATCGAGCGCGGGTACTGGCTGGGTGACGCCTTCGCCTCCGGCGGGTCGGTCGGCTACGACCACAAGGCGATGGGCATCACCGCCCGCGGCGCGTGGGAGTCGGTCACCCGGCACTTCCGGGAGCTCGGCGTCGACGTGCAGAGCCAGGAGGTCACCGTCGTCGGCATCGGCGACATGTCCGGCGACGTGTTCGGCAACGGGATGCTCCTGTCGGAGCACCTGCGCCTGGTCGCGGCCTTCGACCACCGGCACGTCTTCGTCGACCCCACGCCGGACGCCGCGACGTCCTACGCGGAGCGGTTGCGGCTGTTCGAGCTGCCCCGCTCGTCGTGGGCCGACTACGACAGCGCGCTGATCAGCGCCGGCGGAGGGGTGTGGCCGCGGACGGCGAAGTCGGTGCCGGTGTCGGCCCCGATGCGCACCGCCCTCCGGCTGGCCGACGACGTCGAGGCGCTGAGCCCGGCCGAGCTGGTGCACGCGGTGCTGCTGGCGCCGGTCGACCTGCTGTTCAACGGCGGTATCGGGACCTACGTCAAGGCCGAGACCGAGAGCCACCTGGACGTCGGGGACAAGGCCAACGACGCGGTGCGCGTGGACGGCCGGCAGCTGCGGGTCCGGGTGGTCGGCGAGGGCGGCAACCTGGGGATGACGCAGCGCGGCCGGGTGGAGTTCGCGCTGTCCGGCGGCCGGGTGAACACCGACGCGATCGACAACTCCGCCGGCGTGGACACCTCCGACCACGAGGTCAACATCAAGATCGCGCTGAACCGGGTGGTGGACGAGGGCCGGCTGGACGCCGTCAGCCGGGCCCGGCTGCTGGTCGAGATGTCCGACGAGGTGGCCGCGGCGGTGCTCGCCGACAACTACGCGCAGAACGCCGCCCTGGCCGGCGAGGCCGCGTCGGCGCGCAGCCTGCTCGACGCCCACCAGCGGTACCTGCTGGCCCTGGAGCGGGGTGGCCGGCTGGACCGGGCGGTGGAGGCGTTGCCCGACGACCGGGCGCTCGCCGAGCGACGCCGGAACTCCCAGGCGCTCACCTCGCCGGAGCTGTCCGTGCTGCTGGCCTACGCGAAGATCGAGGTCGGCGACGCGCTGCTGGCCTCCGGGCTGCCCGACGACGCCGCGTTGGCCGGATTGCTCACCGACTACTTCCCCGCTCCGCTGCGGCGGCGCTTCCCGGCCGCGCTGACCGGGCACCCGCTGCGCCGCGAGATCGTGGCGACGGCGCTGAGCAACCGGTCGGTCAACACCGCCGGGGTGACCGGGCTGTTCCGGCTGGGCGAGGAGACCGGCGCACCGCTGGTGACCGTGGTGCGGGCCCACGCGGTGGCCCGGGCGGTCTTCGACGTGGACCGGCTGTGGGACTCCCCCCGCGAGCTGGACAACCGGGTGCCGGCCGCCGTCCAGGTGCAGCTGCGCACCGAGGCCACCCGGCTGGCCGAGCGGGCGGCCCGGTGGCTGCTGCAGGCGCCCGAGCTCGTCGCCGAGCCGGCCGCCTCCCTCGCCGCCGTGACGGACCGGTTCGCGGGTCCCGTGGCGGCGGTCCGGGCCGGGCTGCCCGGCTGGCTGCTGGGCGCCGACGCCCGGGCCTACGCCGACCGCTCGGCCGAGCTGCAGGTGGCCGGGGTACCGGCGGCGCTGGCCGCGGAGATGGCCGCCGCGCCGCTGCTGCCGGTCGCGCTGGACCTGACGGTGGTCAGTGAGACCACCGGAGCGCCGATCGCGCTCGCCGGCCAGGTGTCGCAGTGCGTGGCCGAGCGGCTGAGCCTGGTGCCGCTGCGGGAGCTGCTCATCGCACTGCCCCAGGACCGCCGCTGGCCGGCCATGGCGCGGGCCTCGCTGCGCGACGACCTGGCCGCCGAGCAGGCCGCGCTCACCGCCGACGTGCTGGCCCTCCGCGCGGGGGACGACGATCCGGCGGCGGCTCTGGTGGAGCAGTGGGCCGCCGTCTGGGACACCGGCCAGCAGCGCGCGGCGACCCAGCTGGCCGAGCTGGCCGCCGGCGACCGGCACGAGCTGGCCGAACTGCTGGTCGCCGTCCGCACGCTGCGGGGCCTGCGCCGCCGGGGCTGAGGAGTCGGGGCGCAGTGCGCCGGAACGAATTGGTCAATGCGCTGCCGCCATTCCCGACGTCAAGGTGATCACGTCCATGGCGGAGCAGACCACGATCGCTTCGGCGGTCGAGGAGCAGACGGCGACCACCAACGAGATGGCCCGCAACGTGGCCGAGGCGGCGACCGGGTCGGCCGGGATCGCCCTCACGATCACCGGGGTGACGCAGGTGGTGGAGGAGACCACCAGCGGTGCCGGGAACACCTCCCAGGCGGCCGAGGACCACTCCCGCATGGCCGGTGAGCTGGAGGGCCTGGCGGGTCAGTTCACGATCTGCTCGCGCGGACGCGGCGGGCGGACCGTGCATGGCCGCCCGCCGCTGCGGGCACCCCCGCAGCATGAAGACCGTCGTCATCGCCGTGCTGGGTGGCCTGCTGACACTCGCCGGGATCGGGCTGCTCGTGCTGCCCGGCCCCGGCTTCGTGCTCGTGGCCGCCGGGCTGGCGGTGCTGGCCACCCGGTTCTCGTGGGCCAAGAAGCCGCTGGACTACGCCAAGGACAAGGCGGAGCAGGGGATCGAGGAGGTCGGCAAGAGCCCGTGGCGAGCTGCCGGCGCCGTCCTGGCCGCCCTGGCGCTCGTCGTGGTGGGTGGGCTGGCGCTGGCCGGGGTGGACCTGCCGTTCGTGAACACGCTCAGCGCCGTCGTCCTCATCCTCTCTGGGCTGTTCCTGGTCGGAACCGTCGTCTTCGCCCGCCGTCAGGAGCGGCTCGAAGCCGCCAAGGCGGACCGCCCGGCCGGTGTCCCCGGTGAGGGCGGTGCCTACCGCGTCTAGCGCAACCGCAGCACCCGGGCGTCCCAGGGGGCCAGCCGGGGGAGCTCGGGCTCGGCGGCGGGGTCGGGTCCGGTGAGGTTGCCCAGCACCAGCTCGGCGCCGGCCGCCTCCGGCAGCAGCTCGTCGAGCGGGTACGGCGTGCCGCTCAGGTTGCACACCACCAGCAGGGTCTCGCCGTCCAGCGCGCGCGTGAAGGCGTACACGTCGTCGTGCTCGGGCAGCAGCATGGCGAAGTCGCCCAGCTGGACGGTCCGGGACGAGTGCCGCAACGCGATCAGCGCTTTGTGGTGGGCGAGCACCGACCGGGGGTCGTCGCGCTGCGCGGCGGCGTTCCACTCGCGAGAGTCGGGGTTGACCGCGATCCACGGCGTCCCGGTGGTGAAGCCGGCGTGCTCGGTGGCGTCCCACTGCACCGGCGTGCGGGCGTTGTCCCGGCTGACCGGCCGGATCGCCGCCAGCACCGCGTCCGGGTCCTCGCCGGCCGCGACCGCCTGGGCGTGGTGGTTGAGCGACTCGACGTCGCGGAGGTCGGCCAGCGTCGGGAACGGCGCGTTGGCCATGCCCAGCTCCTCGCCCTGGTAGACGTACGGCGTCCCGCGGTGCAGATGCAGCAGCGTGGCCAGGCAGGTGGCGGAGTCGCGGCGGTGCGCCGGACTGTCGTCGCCGAAGCGGGACACCGCCCGCGGCTGGTCGTGGTTGTCCCAGTACAGGGAGTTCCACCCGACGTCGGCGAGCCCGGCCTGCCAGCGCCCGAAGGAGGCCTTCAGGTCGCGCAGGCGCAGCGGCCGGGAGTGCCACTTGTCGCCGTCGAAGTCCAGCCCGACGTGCTCGAACTGGAACACCATGTCCACCTCGGCGCGGGCCGGGTCGGTGAACAGCCGGGCCTGCTCGACGGTCACGCCGGGCATCTCGCCCACCGTCAGCAGCCGGTCCTCCCGACCCGCGAAGACATCGGCGTGCATCTCCTGCAGGAACTCGTGGATCCGCGGGCCGCAGAGGTAGGACGCCGACCCGTCGCCCCAGCTGCCGCCGGGCAGCGGCGGCCCGTCATGCAGGCCGCCGCCGTCCGCGGTGACGTCCTTGGAGATCATGTTGATGACGTCCATCCGGAAGCCGTCGACCCCGCGGTCCAGCCACCAGCGCATCATCGCGTAGACGGCCTGGCGGACCTGCGGGTTCTCCCAGTTCAGGTCCGGCTGCTCGCGGGCGAACAGGTGCAGGTAGTACTCGCCGGAGGCACCGTCGAGCTCCCAGGTCGGCCCGGAGAAGAACGAGTGCCAGTTGGTCGGCTCGGCACCGGGGTTGCCCGCCGCCAGGCCGGCCCGCGGCGGCCGCCACCAGTACCAGTCCCGCTTGGGGTTCGTGGTGCTGGACCGGGATTCCAGGAACCACGGATGCTGGTCGCTGGTGTGGTTGACCACCAGGTCCATCACCAGCTTCATGCCTCGGTCGTGCAGCTCGGCGAGCAGCGCGTCGAACTCCTCGAGCGTGCCGAAGACGGGGTCGATGGCCTGGTAGTCGCTGATGTCGTAGCCGTTGTCGGCCTGCGGGGAGGCGTAGACCGGCGAGAGCCACACGACGTCCACGCCGAGGTCGGCCAGGTGGTCCAGCCGCTGGCGGATGCCACCCAGGTCCCCGATCCCGTCGCCGTCGGAGTCCTGGAAGGACCGCGGGTACACCTGGTAGACCACGGCGCTGGTCCACCAGGGGGTCCCGGTCATCGTTGTGTCCCGGTCACCGCTGTGCTGGTCGGTCCAGGTCAGGGCGCTGGCGGCCGAAGCCGGTGGCCTGCTCGAATGCGTGCCCGACCTCCAGGACCCGCCGGTCCGCGCGCGGGGCGCCGATGACCTGCAGGCCGACCGGCAGCCCGTCGGGCGTGAACCCGCCGGGCAGCGACAGGGCGGGGCAGCCGGTCGCCGAGATCAGGGTGCAGGAACGCATCCACTCCAGGTAGTCGTCCTGGGGGACGCCGGCGATCTCGGTCGGATACTCGACCTCCACGGGGAAGGGCAGGACCTGCGTCGTCGGCGCCAGCAGGACGTCGAAGCGCTCGAAGAACCCCACCACGCGTTCGTACAGCTCCGTGTGCAGCTGTTCGGCCCGGGCGAGGTCGACGCCGGTGAGCTTCGCCCCCAGCTCGGCGTTCCAGCGGATGGACTCCTTGACCTTCTCCGGCGAGCGCCGGGAGAGCTCTCCGAACGACGCCTCGAACAGCCATGCCCGCAGCGTTCCGAACACCTCGTCGGCACCGGACAGGTCGGGGCACGCCTCATCCACCGTGGCCCCGAGCGACTCGAACACCCCCACGGACGACGCGAGCACCGAGGTGATCGCGGGGTCCACCGTCACCTGCCCGCCCAGATCGGGGGCCCAGGCCACCCGCAGTCCGGCCAGCTCGGTAGGCAGCGGGGCGGCGAAGCCGGCCGGGCCGTCGCCCAGCGAGATCGGCACCCGGGGGTCCGGGCCGGCCAGCGCGGACATCAGCAGCGCGACGTCGCCGACGGTCCGGCCCAACGGCCCCTGGACCGACAGCTGCGACCAGCCCATGGCCGCCGGGTACGTCGGCACCCGCCCCGGCGTGGGGCGCAGGCCGACGACATTGCAGAACGCCGCCGGGTTGCGCAGCGAGCCGCCCATGTCGCTGCCCTCGGCCAAAGGCACCAGGCCGGCGGCGAGCGCGGCGGCGGCGCCACCGGAGGACCCGCCGGCCGACAGGCCGTGCCGGTACGGGTTGTGGGTCGCGCCGAAGAGGGTGTTGAAGGTGTGCGACCCGGCCGCGAACTCCGGCACGTTGGTCTTGCCGATCCGGATGGCGCCGGCGGCCTTGAGTCGGGCCACCACCAGCTCGTCGCGCGCCGGGACGGTGTCGGCGTGCAGCGGAGAGCCCCACGTCGTCCGCATGCCGCCGGTGGCGTGGGTGTCCTTGTGCGCGACGGGCAGGCCGTGCAGCGGGCCGACGTCCTCGCCGGCCGCGAGCGCGGCATCCGCGGCGTCCGCGGCGGCGCGCGCCCCTTCGGCATCCAGGGTGACGATCGCGTTCAACGCCGGATTGAGCCGCTCGATCCGGTCGAGGTGGGCCTCCAGGAGCTCGCGGGCCGATACCTCACGGGCGCGGACGAGCGCGGCCAGTTCGGTCGCCGGGCGGGTGCAGAGGTCCTCGACGCTGCTCATCCGGCGACCGTAGTCCGAACGCGTCAGACCACGAGGGTGAGCCGGCGGCCGCCGTCATGTTCCACGTGCAACCCCGCACGGCGCAGCAGGGCGCGCAGCCGGACGACGGTGTCCGGCTCGGCGGTCGTGGTGGCCAGCAGCCGGGCCAGCCGGCCCTTGTGCGCCTTGTTGAAGTGGCTGACCACGGCACGGGTACCGTCCGGCCGCTCACTCAGCACCTGCACGGAGATGGCCTCGGGCACCGGGGCGAGGTCGGCGTAGGCGCCCGAGCGCAGGTCGACCACCAGCTCGCCGGTCGCGCCGAGGGCCGGGCTCAGCACCGGCCTCCACAGTGTTCGCAGCGACGGCAGCCCGGGCAGCGCCGACCCGGCGGACAACCGGTAGGCCGGGATGGGGTCCTCCGCCCGGACGACGCCGAACAGCGCCGACCCGATGGCCAGCCGCCCGGCGGCGCGGCGGCGCTGGGGGCGGGTGAGGGAAGCGACGTCCAGCGCGTCGTAGAGGACGCCGGTGTAGCGCTCGATCGCCGGCAGTGTCGGGCTGGTGCGCAGCGCCGCGTTCCGGGCGACCTCGTCGTCCTTGGCGGCCGAGAGGCCGAGCACCGCCCGGGCGGCAGGGACGTCGACGGCCAGCTCGATCAGCGCGTCGACCAGCCGCGCGCGGATCGGCGTCAGCTGCGGGGTGCTGAGCGAACCGAGGTCGAGCGGGGCGCCCGTGCCACCGGGATGCTTGGTCTCGGACGGGGGGAGCAGGACGAGCACGGAGGGCAACGGTAGGTCGTCCCCGGCGACCGGGATGTGCCCGGGTGCCCGCGCCACCAGCGCGAACCGGTGCCCGGTGATCTAACGTGCACGACCATGGTGCTCGTTCTGGACTCTGCGGCGGTCTCCACGACCGGCCCCCGTCCGGACAACCAGGACTCTGCCTGCGCGGCACCGCTGCTGATCGCCCTGGCCGACGGGGTGGGTGGCAACGTCGGCGGCGCGGTGGCGTCCTCCCTGGTGGTGAACTGGCTGGCTCCGCTGGGCACCGGGCGGGCGGTGTCCGGCGCCTCCGGGGCCGGACCCAGCGATCTGGTCCGAGTGGTGACCGGGGCCAACGAGCGGATCCGGGCGGCCTACACCGAACGCCCGCGGCTGCGGAGTATGGCCACCACGATGACCGCGGTCTACGCCGACGGTGAGGGGCTGCTGCTGGCCCACATCGGCGACTCCCGCGGATATCAGCTGCGGGAGGGAATGCTGGTCCAGCTGAGCACCGACCACACGCTGGTGCAGGCGATGATCGACGCGGGCGAGCTCACCGTCGAGGAGGCCCGGGTGCACCCGCAGCGGTCGGCGGTCTACGCGGCGCTGCACGGTGGGGACGACGACCTCGGCGGACTGGACCTGCTACGGCTGGACGCGCAGCCCGGCGACCGGCTGATGGTCTGCTCCGATGGGCTCTCCGACGTCGTCCGGCCCGACCGGATCGGTCAGCTGCTGGCCGGCGCACCGGCGCCGGCCGAGGCGGCGGCCGCCCTGCGCGACGCCGCCCTGGCCGGTCCTCCCACCGACAACATCACCGTGGTCGTCGCGGATGTCCGGGCGGCCGACCCGGCAGACCCGCAGCCACGCCTGGTGAAGCCGTACACGGTGGGGGCGGCGGTGGACTTCCGGGAGGAGACCGCCGAGGCGCTCGAGGCGCTGTGGCCCGGGCGGGTGCCGGCCGCCCAGCCACGCCGGCGGAGCAGTCTCTTCCGTTAGCGGGCGGTCAGGCGGCTCGCCTCCGCACGACGTCCCGGTGGGCCATCAGCGCCCACACAACGTGGTGCAGGTCCATCCGCTCCCCGTCCGTGGGCAGGGCGGCGGGCAGCGTGCCGGCCGCGGGGAGGAGGTCGTCCAGCACGGCATCGTCCGCTCCGGCGGTTCCGCGGAACCGCCGGGGGACGAGGGACAGCACGCGGTTCGACTCGGCCGGGCCCCACAACCGCCGACCGTCGGGCGACGTTGCCACCAGCACACCGCCTGGCCGGGTGAGGACCAGGTCGAGGTCGTGCACCAGGCCGTGGTCGACGTCGCAGAGCAGCACCATGTTGGACACGTCGGTGCGACCACCGGACAGCCAGTGCCGCAGGTGGTGGGCGTGCAGGCGCTCGATCCGTGTCTCGTCGCAGCCTGGCCGGGCGCAGCCACCATCGCGGACCAACAGGGCGCGCCGCTGGGCGCGGGTCGCGTAGCGCCGGGCCCGGCCCTGCGCGAGCACCTGCCCGCTCTCGGTGAGGACGACCGTGAGGGCGGCGTCGCAGGCCAGCCGGCGGGCCTGCGACGGGCTGATCGCCGGACCGCCCTCCAGGTGGGCGCGACCGGCCGCCTCGTCGTCGGCGAGCACCGCGGCGTCCACGACAACCACCACCTCGCGTCGCGGTGGGTCACCGGCCCGTCGATCGGCGTCCGCGGCCGCCACCGCCAGCTGGGTCAGTGCGCGGCAGCGGCGTTCGGTCATCACGCCGAGGGGCACCACCTCGGGATCGGCGCACGTCGCGCCGCCGCCGGGATCGGTGGCCGCGCGTTTCGTCGCCGCCCGGTCGCGGCGGGCTTCCCGCTCGGCGAGGGACTCGATCGCGGCGAGGAAGTCGGTGCCCTGCTCGGGGGCCATCCGCAGCCGGATCGACACCATGCCGTCCTCGTCGAACGACCACGAGAAGAGTCGCCGGTCGGTGATGCGCCCGGCGTCGACGTCGTCGGCCCGACGCCAGGCCCGCACCGTCCGTTCGACCTGGGAGGCGGTGGCATGCCGGGCGAACTCCACCAGCTCGGCCTCGGTGGCGGGTTCGGCGACCCGGGTGAGGGCGCGCACCTTGGAGTAGGACAGCTCGCCGCCGGCGAACGCCTCCTCGATGACCGGCAGCTTCCGCAGCGCCCGGGCGACGCGCGCATGCTGCCGGGCGGTGCCCGGTGTGAGGCCGCACTGCCAGGCGAGCCAGTGGGCGCAGGAGGTGATGCCCACCCCGGCCCAGCCTTCGCGCTCGTCGAAGTCGGCGACCAGACGCAGCCAGGCCGCCGTGGCCGCGGCCAGCCGGACGGCGCCGCCGCGGATGCGGTCGGCCAGGTGGTCCAGCGGCTCGGCCGGCGTGCCGTCGGGAGGCGGGGCCGCGTCGGGGCGCGTCGCTTCGATCATGCGTTCGACGCTATCGGGAGGTTCTGACAGTTCCGGAGGTCAGCGGCGTGCGTGGCTCGGGTCCTTCCGGCGCCGACGGTTCCGCGGAACCGTCGGCGGGTTCAGGCCGTGACCGTCCGGATGCTGTCGAAGTGCTCCTGGACGTGGTGGATGAGCACGGTCTGGATGACCTGTTCCGCCGTGAGGTCGGCGCCGGCCGGCTCGAACCGCGCGGAACGGCTCAGCTCGTCGTCTGTGAGTCCTCGCACGAACAGCGACGCCGCCGAACCGAAGGTCGTGAGGCGCTCGGCCACGTCCGGCCGGCTGCAGCGGGCGTTCTTTTCGCGAGGTGAGACCACGATAGGTGCGCGGGGCTGGTCAGCCGAGAGTTGCGCCGCGGCCTGCCGCCGCCTGTGCGCGTCGTCTACAGCGCGCTCAGCGAACACACCGGGCGGTGCCGGCTAGCGACGAGGAGCTGCTCAGTCCCCGAGCTCGACGACGACCGGGGCGTGGTCGCTGGCGCCCTTGCCCTTCCGCTCCTCGCGGTCTACCAGCCCGTTTGTCACTCGGCGCTGCAGCGCGGGGGAGCCGAGCACGAAGTCGATCCGCATGCCTTCGCGGCGGGGGAAGCGCAGCTGGGTGTAGTCCCAAGGGTATCGGGGGTGCTCGCTGACCAGCTGGTACAGGGCCATCCCACCTGTGGCCTGCATGTATACGTCTCAGCCGATCAGTTCCAATCTCGGTCAATCAGGGTCTTGCGTGCCCCCGATGTGCCCCGAAGAGGGATTCGGAGGTCGCCGCTCCTGCTCCCGGCTGACGGAACGAAACCGGCATCGGCCTCAGCAGTGCCCGGTCAGCAACAACAGGGGCTGCCCCCGCTCGTCCTCCCATCGGCCGACTGTCCACTCGACATCGCCGGTAGGGCGAGGCTCTTGGGAGGTGACGTGGACGCGGACCGCACGCCACTGCTGCGCGGCGTCGGCTGCGTCAAACCACTCGAGTTGCCCGCCGGCCCAGTAGTAGAGAACCAGCGGCGCTCCGGCGGCAATGGGGTCATCGCCCTCGCGCCGCTTGGTCCGCGTCGTGCGCCTGGAGAAGCGTCGTGAGTCCGGCGCGGTCAGCTGTCCCCCCAGGACCTCGTCCCACCGCTGGTCGCTTAGTTGCACTCGCACCGGACCATGGTGCCGCACCGGAGGGCGGTACAGCTCAGCAGTTCCGGTCGAACTGATCCGCAGTGTTCGACAACCTGCGGTGATCGTTGACAGGCGCCCCCGACCTGCAGTTTTGTGGTTGAGAACCGCTGGCCTATGACGGTCGGGATTGGGCGGTTCGCGGAGCTTCTGCGGACTGAACTCGTGATCGGAACGCAGCTGAGGTCGTCCTGCCGCCGTCGACGCCGCCTCGCAGCCGGCCGAGGATGCCGGCTGCAGTGGGTCGCCGGAAGGGCGCTGCGCGTTCCTTCGGGATGGGCCTACGGCCCCACCCTTCCCCGACCCGCTGCAGCCGGAGGGAGCCGGTTGTGCGGGAGCGGCCAGGAGTGTGGGCGAGCGCCGCGGCGTCTGGCCGCACCGGCTCTCTGGTGGTGGCGCGCGCGGGCTGTGGTGGGCGGTGCGGGTCAGCGGTGGTGTGCGCGTGTAGGCGTGCCACTGGGCTCACCCCAGGGCGTGTCTGTTATGGCGTAGCCAGATGAGAATCCCCTTCGCGACGACGAGCGTGGCCGTGTCTCGACTCCTGCGATGGCTGAAGCCCCAGCGCTGTCAACAGGAGGCCGGGGGTTCGCCGAAGGCTTGGGTCACAGCCGTGACGCCACCGCCGTCCTGGACGTCACCCGAGCCAGCGTCGCCATCGAGAGGGCTCGGGTTCACGCGCTGGCTCCTCGCCCAGCGCGCGGGCAGCCTCGGCGACGTCGTCCGCGGTGAGCGTCGTTACGTCGGCACGGTCGAGCGCATCCACACTCCGGTCCTCGTCGCGCGTCAGCCGCAGCGCCTGGCGGTTGAGCGCCTGCTCGAACAGCGTGCGGGCGAAGCGCGCGTTGCCGGACTCCTCACCAGGGCGGAGACCACCGAGGATACGGCGGAGCGTCGCTTCGGCGCCAGGCTCCAGCGCGTACTCGTGCTGGGCCAGGATGATCGCAAAGATCGCCTCGAGTTCGTCCGTCGAGTAGTCGGGGAACCTGACCTCGCGAGCGAACCGGGAGCGGAGGCCAGGGTTCGAGAGCAGGAACGACTCCATCAGGCGGGGGTAGCCGGCCACGATCACCACCAGGCGATGGCGGTGATCCTCCATGCGCTTGAGCAGGACCTCGACCGCCTCGGGCCCGAAGTCGAGCCGGCCGTCGCCCTCCGGCGCCAGCGAGTAGGCCTCGTCGATGAACAGAACGCCGTCGAGTGCCCGGCGGATCACGCGGTCGGTCTTGATCGCGGTCGCACCGACGTACTGCCCGACCAGAGCGGCCCGATCGACCTCCACCAGGTGGCCCTTCTGCAGCAAGCCGACCGCCCGGTACATCTCGGCCAGGAGCCGCGCCACCGTGGTCTTGCCCGTGCCCGGGTTTCCGAGGAACACGAGGTGCTGGGACGTCGCCACCTCGGGCAGGCCGTGCGCCTTGCGGCGCGCCTGCACCTGCAAGAAGGCCACGAGCGCCTGCACCTGCTCCTTCACCGTCTCCAGCCCAACGAGCCCATCGAGCTCCGCCTGCACCGCCGAGAGCGGCCGAGCCGGCCCGGGGCGGCCGCCGAAGAGGTCGCTCACCAGGTCGTCCACGCCCCGCAGACCGGGCCGCGGAAGTTGGTCGCCCAGGCGACCGACAGTCTCACGCAGGTCATCGAGTGGCTTGCGGTTGGAAGCCATGCCGGGAGCCTAGCCTCGATCTTCCGTGATCTTGATGCGGAGCATGATCATCGGCTTCTGGTCCCGTGTGGGCGTCAGGATGGCATTGGGGTGTGACGGATCGGCCGATGTCGCTCGGGTGGGCGCCGGTTCCACAGGCCGGTGGGTGTCCTTCGGGTCGTCGGGTCAGGTCGCCGGGGGTCAGCCGGAGGCGGCTGCCGGGGCGGCGAGCACCGCGGTGGCGTCGCGGAGTCGTGCAAGCCCGTCGCGGACCAGCGCGGCCCAGGGGTGGTGTTCGGCCAGGTGCAGGATCCGTCGGCGTCCGGTGCGGGCCAGCGTCGCCGGGGTGGTGAACAGGCGGGTGCGCAGCCGCTTGGGTTCCCAC
>NZ_FNOZ01000155.1 GCF_900107175.1 Modestobacter sp. DSM 44400
ATTCCAGGGCGGCAAGCTCATCGAACGACCCGACGAAACCCCCGAACAACAGGCCGCCTAAAGATCTTGATCCACAGGTCTTGACGATTGCTCTGGTTCAGTTCAGCGCTCCCTCAATGGCGTACACCGTCGGCACCATCCACCCGGCAAGAACGGAGTTCGACAACCGATGCGCATCGTGGACATCCGTGAGCAGACCTTCCCCATCTCCTCACCGATCCGGAACGCCTACATCGACTTCAGCCGGATGACGTTGAGCCTGGTCGCCGTCGTCACCGACGTCGTCCGGGACGGACGCCCGGTCATCGGCTACGGGTTCAACTCCAACGGCCGCTACGGGCAGGGCCCGATGATGCGCGACCGGTTCATCCCGCGGGTGCTCGAGGCAGATCCGGCCTCCCTGGTCGACGACGGCGGCGACAACCTGGACCCGGTCCGGATCTGGGCGGCGATGATGACCAACGAGAAGCCGGGTGGGCACGGGGAGCGTTCGGTCGCCGTCGGCACCATCGACATGGCGGTGTGGGACGCGGTCGCGAAGATCGCGGGCGTTCCGTTGTTCCAGCTGCTTGCCGACCGGTACGGCGACGGGCGGCCCGACCGCCGGGTCTTCGTGTACGCGGCCGGCGGCTACTACCACCCCGACCAGGACCTGAAGGCGCTGACCGACGAGATGCGCGCCTACACCGCCCGCGGCTTCAGCGTGGTTGTCCCGTGCCGGGTTCAGTGGAGGCTCGGAACTGACGCGGCGACGGTAGTCGCCGTGGTGTTGTGCCGGTAGAAGTTGTCTTCGTGCTCGGCCGGTGGGATGAGGCCGATCTCGCCGTGCAGCCGTCGGTGGTTGAACCAGTCGACGTACTCGGCGACGGCGATCTCGACGTCGTCGATGCCTCGCCAGGGGCCCTTGTTGCGGATCAGCTCGGCCTTGAACAGCGAGTTGAACGCCTCGGCCAGCGCGTTGTCATACGAGTCCCCGGTGGAGCCCACCGAGGCGACCGCGCCGGCCTCGGCGAGTCGTTGGGTGTAGCGCACCGCGACGTACTGGACGCCCTTGTCCGAGTGATGGACCAGCCCGGTCACGTCCTGGCCGGCCCGGCGGCGAGTCCAGATGCCCATCTCCAGCGCGTCGAGCGCCAGGTCGGTGCGTAGCGAGCGGGACAGCTGCCATCCCACCACCCGGCGGGAGAACACGTCGATGACGAAGGCGGCGTACACCCAGCCGGAGAACGTCCGGCAGTAGGTGATGTCGGCGACCCACAGCTGGTCCGGTCCGGTCGCGGTGAAGGCGCGTTCGACCAGGTCCGGACGGGTGTCCGGGCCGGACCCGGGCACCGTGGTCCGCGGCCCCTTGGCCCGGTTCAGGCCCCGCAGGCCGGCCGCGCGCATCAGGCGCTGCACGGTGCAGCGGGCCATCGGATGCCCTTGCCGGCGCAGCGCGGCGTGGATCTTCCGGGCGCCGTAGACGCCGAAGTTCTCCGCGTGCAGCCGCGCGAGCACCGCCGTGGTGGCGGCGTCGCTGACCGACCGCGCCGACGG
>NZ_FNOZ01000055.1 GCF_900107175.1 Modestobacter sp. DSM 44400
AGAAGCGTCGGGTCGGTCTCGGTCAACGGCCGGCGCCCGCCCCCGGGGCGACGCACCCGATCGGTCACCGGCGCGCCGCCGGTCAGCTCCGCCATCCCAGCGGTCACGGTCTCCGGGTGCAACCCGCTGGCGCGGGCCACCCGGGCGGTGCCGCCCCGGCCCAGCGAACGTGCCTCGGCCCCCGCCAGCAGCCGACGCTGCCGCTCGTTCAGGTGCGGAAACACGCTGGCGAACTTCTCGGCCAGTGCCTCATCGGACACACCGGTGGTCACCTCACCAAGCTTGACCCCCGAAGCCCAATCCTGGAGTTGATCCCTGCCGGGCCCTTAGGGGTGCAGCTGCCGTCGTGGTGGGACCGCAGGCACCGGATCGGGCTGGTCGCCTCCGGGCGCAGCACGCCCGCCGATGCAGCCGTCACATCCGGCGGTATGGGGCGGGAGGCGCTCGCCGACTTCCGCTGGTCGCTGGCCGTGGGCGAGGACGTGCTCGATGAGGAAGAGATCGCCGAGCTCGTCGCGGCCAAGGCGCCGCTCGTGCGGCTGCGCGGCCGATGGATCGCCGTCGACCCCGACCGGCTGCGCCGCGGCCTGGAGTTTCTGCGGCAGCCCCGCGGCACGGTGGTCACGGCGGCCGAGCTGCTCGTGTTCGCGGCAACCCACGCCGACGACCTCGATCTGCCGCTCCCGATCGTCGACGTGCAGGTCGACGGCTGGGTCGGCGACGTGCTCGCGGGCACCGTCGACCACACGCTGCGCCCCGTCGAGCCGCCCGCCACGTTCGCCGCGCAGCTGCGGCCCTATCAGCGCCGCGGCCTGTCGTGGCTTGCCTTCCTCTCCCGGCTGGGTCTGGGTGCCTGCCTGGCCGACGACATGGGCCTGGGCAAAACGGTCCAACTGCTCGCACTGGAGGCCACCGACCGCGCCGAGGCAGCCGGCGGGGAGCACAGCGCCGTCGGTCCCACGCTGCTGCTGTGCCCGATGTCGCTGGTCGGCAACTGGCAGCGGGAGGCCGGCCGGTTCGCGCCGGCGCTGCGGGTATACGCCCATCACGGCCCCGGCCGGCTGCACGGGAAGGAGCTGGCCGCCCGGGTCGGTGACGTCGACCTCGTGGTCAGCACCTATGGCACCGCCGTCCGGGACGTTGAGGAACTGGCCGCCTACGAGTGGCACCGGCTGGCGCTGGACGAGGCACAGGCGATCAAGAACTCCCAGGCCACGGCCAGCCGGACCGTCCGGCGGCTCTCCGCGCGCCACCGAGTTGCGCTCACCGGCACCCCGCTGGAGAACCGGCTCACCGAGCTGTGGTCGATCATGGACGTGCTCAACCCCGGGCTCCTGGGCAGCGCGGAGAAGTTCCGTTCCCGGTTCGCGATCCCCGTCGAGCGACACGGGAGCGCCGAGGCGGCGCAGCTGCTGCGGCGGTTGACGCGGCCCTACCTGCTGCGGAGGGTCAAGACCGACCCCACGATCATCGACGACCTCCCCGAGAAGATCGAGATCACCCAGGACTACCGACTGACCCGGGAGCAGGCCTCGCTGTACCAGACCGTCGTCGACGACATGATGGAGCGGATCGAGGGCTCCGACGGCATGGAAAGGCGCGGCCGGGTGCTGGCCGCGATGGCGAAACTCAAGCAGGTGTGCAACCACCCGGCCCAGCTGTTGCACGACGGGTCCCCGGTCGGAAAGCGGTCGGGCAAGGTGATCCGGCTGGAGGAGATCCTCACCGAAATCCTGGCCGAGGGCGACAAGGTGCTCTGTTTCACCCAGTTCACCGAGTTCGGCGAGATGCTGGTGCCACACCTATCGGCCCGATTCGACCAGGAGGTGCTCTTCTTGCACGGCGGAGTCCCCCGGAGGCGGCGCGACGAGATGGTAGCCCGGTTCCAAGCCGCCGACGGCCCCGCCGTCTTCATCCTCTCCCTCAAGGCGGGCGGCACCGGGCTGAACCTCACCGCCGCCAACCACGTCGTCCACCTGGATCGCTGGTGGAACCCGGCGGTGGAGAACCAGGCGACCGACCGGGCATTCCGCATCGGCCAGCGACGCACCGTCCAGGTCCGCAAGTTCTGCTGCGCGGGCACCCTCGAGGAGCGCATCGACGCCATGATCCAGAGCAAGCGCGCGCTCGCGGACCTGGTGGTCGGTGACGGCGAGGGTTGGCTGACGGAGCTGTCCACCGCCGAGCTGCGGAAGCTGTTCACCCTGGGCGCGGAGGCGACCGCCGAATGAGCTCTCGCGACGACTGGTACCCGCCCTCGCGGCCCCGCCCCGTCGACGGGGGCCTGCGGACCCGCAGCCGCCGCGGCCAGATCGGGCAGCACTGGTGGTCAGTACGGTTCATCGACGGCCTCGAATCGATCGGCGTGGGCGGCCGGCTCGCCCGCGGCAAGCGTTACGCCCGAGCCGGGCAGGTCATCGAACTCCGCATCGAGACCGGATCCGCGATCGCCCTCGTCCAGGGCAGCAGGCCGCGGCCCTACCGGGTCCGCGTCGGGCTCACCGCCTTCGGGAAGGCCGAGTGGGCCCGCGTCGAACAGGCCTTGGCCGACGACGCCTGGTTCGCGGCGAAGCTGCTGGCCGGAGAGATGCCCCCAGACATCGAGGACGCCTTCGCGGCCGCGGGCCTCTCCCTGTTCCCCACCGGAGTCCGCGACCTCGCCATGGACTGCAGCTGCCCGGACTACGAGGTCCCGTGCAAGCACCTCGCCGCCACGCTGTACCTGCTCGCCGAGTCGTTCGACGACGACCCGTTCGCCGTCCTCGCCCTGCGCGGCCGACCGCGCGACGAGCTCCTGCACAACATCGGCGCCCGCCGCGGCGCCACGGCACCGGGCGTTACCCCTGTCGAATCGCCCGGCGTCCCCCCGCTCGCCGAATTGCTCGACACCTTCTACACGGCGCCTCGGCCGCCGTCGGCCCCGTCTCCCGCCGCGGTCGCCGTCGACAGCCTGCTCGACCAGGTGCCGTCCAGCGGGATCGTCGTCCGGGGGCGTGCCCTCGTTGATCTGCTTCGGCCTGTGTACCGAGCGCTCGGCGACGCCGCAGCAACGGCAACCGAACATCCCGGCCGGGAAATCTCCGATCCCTGAGCCGACCCACGCTGCGCCCTGTCACGTCGTCCGGATCAGCACCGCAGGCGTGTGCGTATGTAGCGTGTCGCCCCTCGGACACTCAGGCAGCCCCGTGGTGACTCACGACGGCTCCACGCGGACTGTCGGCCTCGGACAGACGCCGCCCGACGATCGGGCCGAACAGAAGCGCGGGTCCGCGCGGCCGGCAGGGTAGGGTCACATACGGTCGCTGTTGCGCCTTTGGTTCGTTCTCGGACGTCCGCAGTCGTCACTGCCTGACGTTCCTTCTCGGTCCTTCCGGTCGGTGCGGCGACCCGGGACCGGGGTCTACCGGTCCAGACACCCCCAGCGCGGAATGAGAAGAACATGGCTCAGGGCACTGTGAAATGGTTCAACGCGGAGAAGGGCTTCGGGTTCATCGCCCAGGATGGCGGCGGCGCCGACGTCTTCTGCCACTACTCCGCCATCAGCGGCGACGGCTACAAGTCCCTCGATGAGGGACAGCAGGTCGAGTTCGACGTCACCCAGGGCCAGAAGGGCCCGCAGGCGGAGAACGTCCGCCTCGTCTGATGCCAGGACATGGGGCCGGGGCGCACAGCGGCACGGCCCCATGTCATCTCCGCCCCTTTGGCGCCGACGGTTCATGTCGCGCTCGCGACTGTGTGCGAATGTAGCGAGTCGCCCCTCGGACAGGCAGACAGAACCCCCACGGTCGCTGACCGCGGGGGCTTTGCCGTTCCTACGGTCGATCGGTATCTCGAACGTCACCTCGAGCACCTCGCCGGCTGATGCACGAGACGGGGTCGTGCCGGCGGTCCCCCAGGTCGGACGGCACCTGTCCGTCCCCAGCCCAGACTCCGGGCACTTGACCCCGGCACGAGCGAGAAGCCTCCTCGCCGTTGAACCTGATCTCAGGTGCACGATCATGTCTCAGACGGAGGGACTGCTCGAGCGTGCCGCCGACCGTCGTCCGGCCGACGTGGCCGTCGTACTCGGTCGCGGCGCCGCCGTAGTCGGAGCACACCTCCACGACCCGCTTCGCGTGGGCCCGTCAGGCGGCCGCAGGGTCGGCGGCGACGTCCGGTGCCGGACCGAGGTCGAAGCCCCGCCCGGTGAGGAAGTCGACCAGCCATCGACCAGCCATTGCGACGTCAATCCCCCGCCGGCCGGACCGTTCAGGCCGGTGTCACCTCGTAGATGTGCCCGGCGGCGCGCAGCCGATCGACCAGGACGCCGCCCAGCGCCGTGGCCGGGGTGAGCGAACCCGTGCGGTCGGGTAGCCGGTCGCCGTCCAGGGCCAGCGCCAGGGCGCTCTGGCCAAGCATGACCGCGGTGGCCGCGTATCCCGGATCACCCCGGCCGGCGGCGGTGGCCCGGTAGCACCGGCCGTCCTCGGTCGCCGCGTCGACGACCGTGCGGAACCATCCCTTCCCTCGGGCCGCGGCGCTCGGGCCGCTGCCCGGGTCCGGCAGCAGCCGGTCCAGGACGGCGCGGGCCGGGGGGAAGGACATCGCACCGAAGGCCCCCGCCAACGCGGCCGTGATCCCGACCGCGGCCACTGCGCCCTGCGGCCCACGGCCGCAGCCCATGACCTCGCCGTAGCTCAGCGACCGGCCGTACCGCCAGTTCTGCAGCGCGTTGCTGCGCCGGACGATCCGGGAATTGAACGGGGCCATGACGAACGGCGCGGTCCACCGGCCGTCCGGCGTACGCGCGGGAAGCGCAGCGTCGCGCGGCTGAGGGGTGTCCGGCTCGGCAGCCCGGGCAGGGCTCAGCGCGAACGGGTCAGCCAGGACCCGGCGCAACGACCGATCCCGCCCGACGGCCTCCACCTGGCCGCGCGCCGAGTCGATCGTGCCCCCACTGAACCCGCCGCGGGCCATCGCCACGAGACGGACGTCGCGCAGCCCACCCGCACCATCGACGCCCGCGCGCTCGGCGAGCAACAGGGTCGTGAGGTCGGACGGGACGGAGTCATACCCGCAGGCGTGCACGATCCGGGCCCCGGTCTCCCGCGCGAGCGCGTCAAAGCGGTCGATCGCCTCTCGGACGAACAGCACCTCCCCGCTGAGGTCGGCGTAGTGCGTGCCGGCGCGGGCGCAGGCCTCGACCACCGGCAGCCCGTAGCGGGCGTACGGCCCCACCGTCGTGACCAGCACGCGGGTCTGCGCGGCAAGTTCGGCCAGCGACTCCGGGGCGCCGGAGTCCGCTTCCAGCACCGGCCAGTTCCGCGCAGCGCCGGGAAGCCCGTTGCGGATCTCCTCACACCGGGCCCGGGACCGGCCAGCGAGTGCGATGCGGGTGCCCGGCGGCGCCTGCTCGGCCAGATGGGCAGCCAGCAGTCTCCCCACGAAGCCGCTGGCGCCGTACACGACCAGGTCGTAGGTCCGCACGTCTTCTGTCACCCGGCCATCCTGACGCGTCCGCTCCACGTCCTCTACCGGCGAGACATGGACGCCGACAGCCTGCTGGGGCCGGCGACCCGGCTTTTCCTGACTCCCCCCACGAAGACCCACGTCCGGTGGCCCAGCTGCACCACATTCCGCATGCCACTTCGGACTGAACGGGCGGGGCACGCGGTCGCCGGAGCCATCGTCGCGTCGGCCTGGCCGAGTCAGAGACGGTCGCCGGGTGCCCACGGGCAATCTGGAGTCAAGGCGACGGACCCGCCGCGATCTCTGACCGGGATTGTGCGCGGCCGCGGGCTGCGCCCGACACCACCCCGACGATCGGCGACGCGTCGTGACTTCTCCACCATCTCCACACGTCAGGGATGCCACGCGGGGCCCGGCAGCCGGACGCGGTTCTCCAGGACGGACACGAGATCGCAATGCGACCGGCCGTCGATCGTGCGCCGGGGAAGGGGTAGGGAGCGGGAATGATCCTCGGCCATCGCTCTCGCCGCCGCCCTTCTGGGCGCGCTGGTGTCGCTGCCCCGCGCCCGCATGGTCTCCGACACCACCTGCTCGCCGACCACGGAAGGGAAACCCTCGGCGACCGCACCGCGCTCCCCGGCCGGCGAGGCCACGGTCGCGGAGGGGGAGACGGCGAGGCGATCCTCGACCGGGTCAACGCCGAGCGCGATGCCCGCGGGCTGCCCCCGCTCACCTCGGACGAGGAGCTGGCCGCCGTGGCCCGCGGCTGGAACGTCGAGATGGCGCGGCGAGGTCAGCTGAAGCACCAGGACATCCGGGCGCCGTTGGAGCGCGAGTCGCTCAGCGACCTCGACGGCGTCGGCGTCGGCGTCGGCGTCGGCGTCGGCAAGAACATCTTCCAGGCGACCGGCCCGGTACCGGCCGGGGCCATGCACGCGGGGTGGATGCGTTCCGATGGCCACCGCGTCAACGTCCTCAACCCCGGGTGGGACCGGCTGGGGGTCGCCGTCCTCTGCGCCGAGAACGGCTCGGTGTGGGCGACGCGCGAGTTCGGGCGCAGCGCCGGCGCCGACCTCCCGGAGATCGCCGAGGAGACACCCCCCGCGGAGTCGGTGGTCCCGCCTGAGGACGACGGTCCCCGGTGCGGCTGACTCCCGGGGCCAGGGTCGCCATCCTGCGGCAGCGGTTACGGCGTGGGTGGCAGGCGGTCCCTGCGCCGGTGCAGCAGTTCGTGGGGTGGCTGCGCAGCCCGGAGTTCGTGACGACGAGTTCCAGCCTCGCCTTCTACGCTCTGATCTCGCTACCCCCCATGGTGCTGCTGGGTTTCTGGATCGCCGGCTGGTTCATCGACGAATCCACACTGGCCGACCTCGGCACCGAGGTCGACAGCCGTTCTCCCGACCAGCTCCCCGCGGCCGATGTCCTGCGGGCGCTGATCGAGGTGGCGGCGCGGACCGGGCCGGTCGCGGCCGTGGCGGCGATCTGGCCGGCCACCACCTACGGTGCCGCACTCGCCCGGGCGTTCACCGCCGTCGCTCCGCAGGCGCAGCGCCGGATCCGCGGTTGGCGGGGCCGGCTGCTCGCGCTCGTGCTGATCGCGACCGTGCCCCTGGTGGTGTTCAGCGGGCTGGCGGCGCTGTACCTGGTGCCACAGGTGGTCGGGCAGGGCCGGCTGCTGACCGTCGCCCTGGTAGCGGGTGCGCTGCTGATCCTCGGAGTGATGATCGGGCTGCTGTACTCCCTGTTCCGCCTGCGCGAGACCGGCATCGGCGACGTCGTCGTCGGCGCCGCCACCGCCACTGGACTGGTGAGCGTCACCACGGCCGGCTACGTGCTCTACCTGCAGTACGCCGACTTCACGGAGCGCTACGGCGCCACCGGGTTGGCTACCGCCGTGCTGCTGGGCCTGTGGCTGCTGCTCGGCAACGCCGCGCTGCTGGTCGGCTACCGACTCATGCTCAAGCGGGCGGCTCGCCGGCAGCCGGGCGCGCCAGCCCCCCGACCGGCGGACAAGACCGAACCGGCGTGAGAGACCACCGGAGTGACAGCGGGGGCGCCGAGGCCACAGACGGTCGGCAGGTCAGCGCGCCACAGCGGTGGACCATCGTCGCCGGCCGCGACAGCTGGGCCGCCGACTGGCCTGCCTTCGAGTCCTCATCAGCTCGTGACCGGCGCCTCTGGTCGAGAAGCCCTCATAGAGGCAGCGGACGGATCCGTTGGGCTACGAACCGAGTCGTCCCTCGGACACCGAGTGGAACCCCCACAGCTGTGGCCGGCGGAGAGTTCTTCTGTCTCTGACGTCGGCAAGCCCGCCCGTGCACACCTCGCCGACTTCGCGGTTCCCCAGTACGTCGCGCTCCGCAGTGCTGTGCTACCCCGAAGGCCGGCGGCAAGGTGCTCGACCCCAGGCTGTGCACCGAGACACCGACTGGTGCCCTGCGCTGCGGCGAGCTCCATGGCCGGTCACCAGGACCCTCGAGCCGGCCTCGGGCCAGCCACCCGTCCCGGGCCCCGGAAGAGGTGGCTGCCCCGAGCGGGAGCTCAGCTGGTGAACGCGTTCTTCACCTTGTCGACCACGCTCTCGTGCCCGCCGGGAGCCGCGCCGATCTGCTGCATGATGCCGAGCTCGTCGGTGCTCCCCCACCGCTCCACGATCTGGCCGTTCTCGAACCGGCCGATCTGCAGGCCTCGCACCTCGATCCGCTTGCCGGTCGCCGGGACGCCCTGGAACTCCCCCTGGTGGGTGCCGGTCAGCGTGTACGCGAAGGCGATCTTGTCCTCGTCGACCACGTTCACCAGGGGTTCGAGGTGTGCGTCGGGAAAGGCGGTGCTGAGGGTGCGGAAGAAGGTGCGGTAGCCGGCCCGGCCCGGCCCCTGGCCGGGGGCCGGGTCGTGGTCGACGGCGTCCACGGCGAACAACGTGTCCACGAATGCATCGACGTCGCCGCTGTTCAACAGGGCTGCGGCCTTCTCCTGGGTCGAGGTGTTCTGTTCAACGCTCATCTTTCTCTGCTACCCCCGGCCCCCGGTGAGAGAAACCGGCACCGGGCCGCCGATCTGTGCCACCAGCTCGCGGAGCGGGCCGGCACCCGCGTGAGTCGGCACCCGGGCGGTAGCGGGGCGACATGGCTCTGACCATCGGTCCGCGGCTCCGCGAACGAGCCGAATGCGTTGGGCCGTCGCCCGAGTTCCCCCTCGGACACCGGAGTGTTGAATTCTCGCGGTATCCACGGCCGCGGGGGTCTCCTGTTCTCGCGGCGACGTCTACATGCTGCGGAGACCCGAGGTGCGGCACGACCGTCCAGACCGGCCGTATCGATCGATCGGGCTGGCTGCCCGAGCGGCCGACCCACGCGCGACGGGACGAGAGTGGGACGCGGTCCTCCTCGTCCGCTACCCCTCGCGTGCGGCGTTCAGCCGGATGGTCGCCGACCCCGGTACCAGCAGCTCACCGAGCTGCGCACGCGAGCCCTCACGGAGGCCGTACTCCAGGCGACCAGCGCCTGGTAGGCCGGCTGTCCGTCCACACCGGCGCCTGCCCGCCAGGTCGGTCCTGCGGGCGGGTGCCGGAGCGGATACCCTCCGGGGGTACGTCGTCGGACCCAGGGGGTGGCATGCGCAACGGTCGTTGGTGGGTGCTCCTCCTGCTGAGCGCCGTGTTCGCCATGCACGGCGTCCAGTGCCTCGACGGCGACGGGCCGGCCACATCGGTGCATGCCATGTCCCTGAGCACCTGGGTCCCGGGCCACTCGACCGCCAGTATCACGGCCGAGGCCTCGGATGTTTCTCCCGTCGGCGTCGCGCCGATGAACCTCGCCGGTCCCGACCTACCGGCTTCGGGAACTCTGGACGACGCCGCACACAGCGGTCACCCCGCCGGCTCGATGGAACACCTGTGGGCCGTCTGCCTCGCCGTCCTGTCCGTCGGCCTCGCCGTCTGGCTCGCCGCCCGGGTCGCCCGGCCGGTGACCACCGCGCTGCGGCCGAGCAGGCCCGGCCGGCTCGGCCGAGCGAGCCGCGCCCGACCGCGTCGGCCTCCGGACATCTTCGCTCTCTGCGTGCTGCGGACCTGAGCTGCTGCCGTCGCGCCGCGACAGCCACCTCGGCTGGCAAGACGCCCTCTGGCATGCCGTTCCAGACCCCACACTCAGGAGATCAACCCGCCATGACCGCAACGACCTCGCGGCTGAGCCGCATCGCCGGCGCAGGACTCCTCGCCGGCGCCCTCGCGCTCTCTGCCTGCTCTAACAGCACCGACAACGCCGGCACCGCTGCCGGGATCGCCTCGCCGACCGCCGGCACATCCGTGGACAAGCAGCACAACGCTGCCGACGTGGCGTTCGCGCAGGACATGATCGTCCATCACCAAGCCGCGATCGAGATGGCCGAGGTGGCCGCCTCCCGAGCCCAGAGTCAGGAGATCAAGGACCTGGCGGGCCGGATCGGTGCCGCCCAGGCTCCGGAGATCGATGAGATGACGAGTTGGCTCGCAGCCTGGGGGGAGATGACCTCGGCCGACTCGATGGCCGGCATGGACCACTCACCGATGTCGGGGATGATGACGGACGAGCAGATGCCACGGCTCGAAGGTGCCTCGGGTGCCGACTTCGACCGGATGTTCCTGCGGATGATGACGCCGCACCACCAGGGCGCGATCGACATGGCGCGGACCGAACAGGCCGACGGGTCCAACCCCCAGGCCATCGCTCTGGCGCGGTCGATCGAGGCGTCGCAGACCGCCGAGGTCGCCGAGATGGAACAGCTGCTGCAGACCCTCTGACGCCGAGGCAGTGGAGGGGCCCGGCCGTGCGGCTGGACGTCTCCACTCTCCGGGTGGACGGCGTGGACATCCCCCAGGGCGCCACGATCAAGGACGGCCGGAACTGCTCCGCCGTCGTCACCCAACTCGCCGCGCGCGGTCGTGCAGCAACGCGCGTCCCGCATGATGTTATCCGCACGATCGTCCGGGTATCCGTCGCGCGACCAGCGGGAAGAGGGAAGCGGTGAGCATGTTCCTGGGCATTGCGGTCATGCTGCTGGTGGGCACGGCGGGGGTGGCGATCGCGTACTGGGCCGACCGGGCGACGGCGGTCTCCGCCACACCGGTGACGACCCTGCCATTCGCCTCGGGCTGGCGCCCGCAGGAGCATGCGTTGTCCCGGTTCCACGCCCGCTACTACCCGCTGACCCTGCTGTTCCTGGCCTTCGACGTGGAGATGCTCTACATGTACCCCTGGGTCACCATCGTGGCCCAGGTGGGCACATCGGCGATCGTCGAGATGTTCGCATTCCTCGTCGTCCTGATGGTCGGGGTGCTGTGGGCATGGCGTGAGGGCGCACTCCAGTGGACCTGAGGCAGCGGCTCGCGACGGTCGCCGTTCACCGCACGTCGGCGCTCGTCGTCGAGGTGCCGGGGTGGGCGCGGACCCGGTGGGCCGTCGAACGGGAGGTGCGCCGGCGCGGATGGCGCCTCGCGGTGTCCCCGGCCGACGCCGACCTGCTGGTGACCTGCGGCCGCCCCGGACCCCGCCTGGCCGATGCCCTCGACCTGGTGTGGGCACAGTTGCCCGGGCCGCGCGCCCGGCTCGACGTACCGACCTCGACCGCCGTCGCCGACGCGCTGAACGAGGCTGCGGCGCAGCTCCGCGACGACGAGCGGCAGCGGCGCGATGCAGCCGACCGTCCGGTGGAGCCGGCGATGGGCACGCCGGCCGAGGACGACAGCACTGCCGAGGACGACGGCGACGCGCAGGAGGACGACGACCACGGCGACATGGACATGGGCGGCGACCACGGCGACATGGACATGGACATGGAGCCCGGCGGCATCCCGCTGGCGAGCGGAGGTGGCGGCGACCGGGACGGCCTCGACCTCGACGTCCTGCACGTCCCCCTGGGCCCGGTACTGCCCTGCTGGCCTCCCGGACTCCTGCTGCACTGCACCCTGCACGGCGACGTGGTGGCCGAAGCACGCTTCGAGGTCTTGGGCGCAGCCGCCGGTTCGCCGCCGCCGCGCCGCACGTACCGGACCCCGGCCGACCGGCTCGACCGCGCCGCCCAGCTCCTGACCCTTGCCGGCTGGGACGACGCCGCCACCCAAGCCGCCCGGCTCCGCGACGATCTGCTGGACGCCGCCGACCCCGCCTTCTGCGTCCCCGTCCTGGACCGGCTCACCCGCCGGGTCCGCCGGTCCCGGAGCTTGCGCTGGTCGCTGCGCGGTCTCGGCGACGGGCCGGGCGGGGACGTCTGGGACCGGCTGCTCGAACTCCTCGAGGAGGCGCGGGCGGGACTGGCGGGTCAGCAGCCGGCGGGCTCACCTACTCCCGTCGACGTCGTCCCGGACCTGGTTGCCGGGCTCGAGTTCTCCGCGGTCCGGCTGGTCGTCGCCAGCCTCGATCTCGATCCGACCGCGCAGCACCATCCCCATGCGGTGTCCACATGAGCGAGCTCGCGAGCTCACCGACGAGCACAGCCGGGATCGACGTCGTCCAGACCTCCGCTGCCTGGGCGCCGCTCGCCGCGGTCCTGCTGCTCGCCACCGCCTCCGCTGCCGCGTCGCTGGACGGCGGACTCGCCGCCCGGGCCGAGGGGCGGTCCCTGCGTTCGGGGATGAGCGCGCCATGGGCGGAGACAGCCCGGCTGTTCCGCCAGCGGCGGCGCACGACGCTGGCGGCCGACGTCCTGCTGTGGCGGGTCGGTGGGGCCTCCCTGCTCGTGCTGGCCCTGCTCAAGGTGGCGGTGGTCCCGTTCGGCCGGTGGACGCTCGGGGACCTGTCGGTCGGCGTGGTGTGGTTCAACGCCATGGACGTCGCCGTGTGGGCGGCGGTGTGGCTGGCCGGTTGGGGGCCGAACAGCGCCTCCTCACTCGTCGGGGGCTACCGCTTCCTGGCCCTGGCACTGGCCTACGAGCTGCCGCTGATGTTCGCGCTCACCGCGCCGGCCGTCGGCGCTGGCAGCCTGCGGGTGGGCGATGTGGTCGCCGCCCAGCACGACCTGTGGTTCGTGGTCTGGATGCCGGTGGCGTTCGGGGTCTTCTGCGCCGGTGTGGTGGGCTTCTCCGTGTGGGGGCCGTTGAGCTCCCCGCTCGGTCCGGATCTCGGCGGAGGAGTGCTCGCCGAACTTTCCGGGATCGACCGGTGGCTGGTACTGGCCGGCCGATGGGCGCTGCTCACCGCCGGGTCCGCCTTCGGCGTGACCCTGTTCTGGGGCGGCGGTGCGGGGCCGGCGCTCCCGCCGGAGCTGTGGCTGCTGCTCAAGACCGGTCTGCTGCTCGCCGCGCTGGTGCTGGTGCAGCGGCGACTGCCGACCCTGCGCCCTCCCCGGGTGGTCCGGGCCGCCTGGCTGGTCGTCCTGCCCCTGGTTCTGCTGCAGCTGCTGGTGGTCTCCGTCGTCGTCGTGGGAAGGGGCTGACGTGCTGGACGACGTGGTCTTCTGGGTGCTGGCCGTCGTAGCCGTGGCCGCCGGCGTCGCGGTCTTCCGGGTCGACTCGATGGCCCGGGCCACCTACGCCCTGGCGGTGTCGTTCGTCGCGGTCGGCCTCGTGCTGCTGCTGTTCGACCTGCAGTTCCTCGGAGTCATCACGGTGCTGATGATGGTCATGGAGATGGCGATCATGGCCATCTACATGATCATGTTCATGGGGATGAACCCCGCGCTGATGCCGATGAGCATGGTCCACGCGAAGCGCCCGTCGCTGGCCGTCGCAGTGGTCACCTTCGTCGTCCTCGCGTCCGGGGCCGTGCTCATCCCCTGGCCGAGCCGCCGCGGCGCACCGGCGAGCGACCTCACCGTCTCCCTCGGCCAGGCGCTGATGGGCTCGAAGATGCTGGTGATGATGACCGTCAGCGCGGTCCTGTTCGCCACCATCATCGGCGCGCTCGTCCTGGCGGTCCCCCGGGGGCGCTACGACCGGCTCGGCGACGACCTGCGCGGTCGGGTTGACGCCGACCAGCCGGACGGGGCCGGCCAGTGACGCTGCAGACGGTGCTCCTGGTCGCCGCCGCACTGTTCAGTGTCGGCCTCTACGGCGCCATCTCCCAACAGGTCGTGGTCATGGTCATGATGGGCCTGGAGCTGATGTTGAACGCGGTGGTCCTGGCCGCCGGAGGCTTCTGGTGGTTCCTCTCCCCCGCGCCCGACGGGCAGGTGCTGCTGCTGGTCGTCATCACCGCGATGACCGTGGAGATGGCGATGGGCTTCGCCGTCGCCACCCTGCTGCACCGCACCCGCAACGAGGACATGACCGACATGGCCACGGACCTCGCGCAGTGACCGGAGCCAGCGGGCTCGGCACGGCGCTGCTGTGGGCCGTCGTCGTCCTGCCCTCCGGGGTCGGCGCGGCGCTCTGCCTGACCGGCCGGCGGGCCGACCGGCCGGCACCGGTCGTCGCCGTGCTCACCGCCGCGCTGGTGCTGGTCGGGGCGGTCGCCGTCGCCGTGCTCCGCCCGCGGACGACGGTGCCGTTCCTGCCCCGCGCTCCGTTCGGGCTCGGCGTGGACGCACTGTCGGCCGTGGTCCTGCCGACGGTTGCCACCGTCACCGTCCTGGTGCTGCTGTTCGCCGCGGTCGACATCCGGGAACGTCCGGCCCGCTTCTTCGGCCTGATGCTGCTGTTCGTCGCGGCGGTGGCCATCACGGCCACGGCGACGACGCTCCCGGCGTTGCTGTTCGCCTGGGAGATCATGGGGGCCACCTCCTACGCGCTGATCGGCTTCAGCTGGCGGGAGTCCGACCGGGTCGGTGCGGGCACCACCGCCTTCCTCACCACCCGGACGGCCGACCTCGGGCTCTACCTGGCGGCCGGCGCGGCGCTGGCCGGCGGCTCGGGGCTGGCGCTGGCCGACCTGCCCGGAACGTCGTCGCCGGCGCGGGACGTCGTCGCCGCCGGGGTCCTCGTCGCCGCACTCGGCAAGGCCGCCCAGCTGCCGTTCTCCTTCTGGCTCTCCCGCGCGATGGAAGGGCCCAGCCCGGTCAGCGCCCTGTTGCACTCCGCGGCGATGGTGGCGATGGGCGGGTACCTGCTGCTCCGTACCGCCCCGCTGCTGGAGTCCACCGGCTGGGCCGCGCCGACCGCGGCCTGGGTGGGTGCCCTGACCGCACTGCTGTTGGGTGCCGTGGCGGTCGCGCAGCGCGACCTCAAGCAGCTGCTCGGCGCATCCACCTCCGCTCAGCTCGGTTTCGTGGTGCTCGGTGCCGGGGTGGGCAGCGTCTCCGGCGGCGTCGCGCACCTGGTCGCTCACGCCGCGACCAAGGCGCTGCTGTTCCTCGCCGCCGGTGCCTGGCTGTCCGCGCTCGGCACCAAGCAGCTGTCCGCGCTCCACGGCGCGGCCCGCCGGTGGCCGGTCGTCGGCGGAACTGCCACCGTCGCAGCCCTGTCGCTGGCCGGGGTGGTGCCGCTGTCGCTGTGGGCCACCAAGGACGACGTCCTGGCGGCCGCCATGGGGTCCTCACTGGCCCTGTACCTGGTCGGTCTGGCCGCCGCCGCGCTGTCGGCCGCCTACGCCGGCAAGGTGCTGTGGCTGATCTGGCGTCCGCTCCCCGCCGACGCAGAAGCCGGCTACGACACCGAGGAGGAAGGCACCCGGCGGATCGCGTTGCTGGAGAAGGTCCCGCTGGTCGTCCTGGCCGTCGGGGCGGCCGTCCTCGGGCTGCTGGTGTGGCCGCCGGCCGGGGAGGCACTCCGCCGGGCGCTGGGCGAGGCCGCCGCGGCCCGGCCGACCGTCCCGGAGCTCCTCTCGTCCGCAGTGTTGAGCGTGCTGGTCGTGCTGGCGGTGCGCCGCTGGCGACTGCCCGGACCCCGGTGGGCCGCCTCGTGGCTGGGCCTCGGTACGGCCACCCAGGTGCTCGTCGTCGTCCCGGTGCTGCGGCTGGCCGAGGCGCTGGCCCGGCTCGACGACCGGGTGATCGACCGGGCCGTGGACGGTTCGGCGCGCATGTCCTTGCGGGCCGCCGATGTCGTGGCCGAGGCGGACGACGTGGGGTTCGACGGCGCCGCCGAAGGGGTTGCGGCGGGCACCCGGCGGCTGGGCGCGCTGGCCCGCCGCACGCAGACCGGCCAGCTGCACCAGTACTACGTCCAGGCCACCGTGGTGCTCGCCGCCGCGCTGGCCCTCCTGCTGGCGGTGAGGTAGCCCGTGCTCGGTCCGATCGTGTTCCTGCCGCTGGCCGCGGCCGCCGTGCTCGCGGCCGTCCGCCGGATGCCGGACGGCGTGGCGCGGTGGTCCTGGGTCGCGGTCACGGTCGCCGAGCTGGCGCTCGTGTCGGTGGCGATCGCCCGCTACGACACCCCGGCCGGCGGCGGGCTGGCATTCGAGCAGCAGGTGCCGTGGATCCCGTCGGTGAACAGCAGCTACCACGTCGGCGTGGACGGGCTGTCACTGCCGCTGGTCGCACTCACCGCCGTGGTGTTCTGCGCCTGCGCGGTCTACGCACTCCGGGAGGACCGCCGGCCCAGGGCGCAGGCGGCGCTGTTCCTCTTCCTGCAGTCGGTCTGCCTCGGGGTCTTCGTCGCCCAGGACCTGATCCTGTTCTTCGTCTTCTTCGACCTGTCGATCGTCGGCATGTACTTCGCCATCGCCGGCTGGGGTCATGGCAACGCGGCCCGGTCGGCGTTGAAGTTCTTCCTCTACACGTTCATGGGCAGCCTGGCCCTGCTGGTCGGTTTCATCGGCCTGTACCTGGCCGCCGACCCGCACACCTTCGACATCCCCGAGCTCGCCGCGGCCGCCCCGCTGGCCGACAGCCCGGTGGTCGGCGGGCTGGTGCTGGCCGCCGTCCTGGTGGGGCTGGCGGTGAAGACGCCGACCGTGCCCTTCCACACCTGGCTGCCGCCGGCGCACACCGACGCCTCGGCCGTCGGCTCCGCCGTGCTGGCCGGCGTCCTGCTCAAGCTCGGCACCTACGGCTTCGTCCGGATCGCGATGCCGCTGCTGCCGCACGCCTGGCAGGGCTGGTCGTGGGTCATCCTCACCATCGGCATCATCTCGGTGCTGTACGGCGCGCTGGTGGCCCTGGCCCAGACCAACGTCAAGCGGATGATCGCCTACACGTCGGTGAACCACATGGGCTACGTCGTCGTGGGGGTCGGTGCGGCGGGGATCGTCTCCGGTGGCGCGCAGGCGCGCGAGCTGGCGGTCACCGGCGCGGTCACCCAGATGGTGAGCCACGGGTTGATCACCGCAGCCCTGTTCCTGCTCGCCGGCCTGCTGCAGGACCGGACGGGCAGCTACGACATGGCCGACTACGGCGGGCTGGCGAAGCCCGCGCCCCGCTACTCAGGGCTGTTCGCGGTGGCGGCCTTCGCCTCCCTCGGACTACCGGCGTTCAGCGGGTTCATCGCGGAGTTCCAGGTCTTCACCGGCAGCATCGGCGCCACCTGGATCGCCGCGCTGGCCCTGCCCGGCATTCTGATCACCGCAGCCCTCTTCCTGCGCGCCGTGCAGCGGCTGCTCACCGGACCCACCGCAGGGCGGTCGGGCGGTTTCGCCGACGTCGGTGTCCGCGAGGGCGTGGCGATCGGCGGGCTGCTCGTCCTGGCGTTGGTCATCGGCGTCGTCCCCGGGCCGTTGCTGGACCTGATCACGCCGGCGTCGCAGACCGTCGTGGACCTGGTGAGCCGGTGAACGAAGACCCCCTGGCGCTGCTGCCGGAGATCGCGCTGCTCGCCGGAGCCGTGCTGAGCCTGCTCTCGGGCAGCTTCCTGCCCCGGCGCCGTCAGTGGGTCGCCCGGCTGATCGCCGTGGCCGCGCTGCTCACGGCCGGCGTCGGCGCGGCCCTGACCGTGGGCGGCCCGACCCGCACGGTCTTCGATGCGTTTGCCCTGGACGCGGCGAATGGGATCGTGCGGCTGGTCGTCGTCGCCGCCACGCTGCTGGTGATCGGACTGGGCGTCGACGAGCTGGCCGGTACCACGCGGGAGAGCGAGACCTACGCCCTGCTGTTGCTCTCGGCGCTGGGTGCCGTGGTAGTGGCCAGCACGACCGACCTGCTGGTGCTGCTGGTGAGCTTCCTGCTGGGGAGCATCCCGCTGTACGGGCTGATCGGGATGGCCCGCTCCCCCGGATCGGCCGAGGCCGCGTTGAAGACCTACCTGCTCGGGGCGCTGTTCGGCATCCTGCTGATGCTCGGGATCACGGTCCTCTACGGCGTGGGGGGATCCACCTCCTACGGGCAGCTCGCCGCCGGCCTCCGGAACGCACCGCCCGCCGCCGTGGCCGCCGGCGTCGTCGGTGTGCTGGCCGGCCTGTTGTTCAAGGCCGGCGGCGTGCCCGGGCACTTCTGGGTGCCCGACGCCACCCAGGCGGCGGGGACGACGGCGTCCGCCTTCCTCACCACCGTGCCCAAGGTCGGCGCTCTCGTGGCCCTCTACCGGCTGGTCATGGTGCTGCCCGGCTCGGTCGACTGGCCGCTGCTCGTCGCGGTGCTCGCCGCCCTCACCATGACGCTGGGCAACCTCGCCGCCTTCGCGCAGACCGACGTCCGGCGCCTGCTCGGCTGGTCGACGGTCAGCCAAGTGGGCTACCTCCTGCTCCCGGTGGCCGTCGCGGGGCGCAGCGCGCAGGCCCTGCCCTCCTTGCTGCTCTACCTGGGCTGCTACGCCGTCACCAATCTGACCGCCTTCGCTGTCGTCGCGGCCCTTCCCCGGCGCCGCACCCTGGAGGAGTACCAGGGCATGGCAGCCGGGCACCGCTGGCTCGGGGCCGCCCTGCTGCTCAGCCTGCTCAGCCTGGTGGGCACGCCGCCCACCGCCGTCTTCATCGGGAAGCTGACGGTCTTCAGCGCCGCCTGGGACGGTGGCTTCGCGTGGTTGGTCGTCGTGGCCGCGGCCAACACGGTGGCCAGCCTCTTCTACTACCTGCGGTGGATCGCGCCCGCCTTCCGGGGTGGGCCGGCACCGCCGGCCGGGGAACGCCGCCCGTTCGCCGCCGGTGCCGCCGTTCTCGCCGGCGGGAGCGTCCTGGCGCTGGGCCTGGCCGCGGGCCTGGTCTCCTCGCTGGTGGAGGGGCCGCTCGCCGGCTGACCGGCTCAGGTGGGTGGTTCCTCGTCGTCGGGTGTCGACTGGTGCGACAGCTCCACCAGCCTGGCCAGGCAGTGCTCCCGCAAGGGTTCCGGAAAGCCCTCGGCCAGCCGGTAGTAGATGACCCGGCCGTCCCGGCGGTAGGTGACCAGACCGGCCGTGCGCAGGACCCGGAGGCCGTAGCTGGCCGCGTCCTCGTTGATCTCTAGCGCGAGCGCCAGGTCGCCGACGCACAGCTCGTCGACGACGTCCAGTGCATACAGCAGCCGCGCTCGGGTGGGATCAGCGATCAGGCTGAGCACGCTGGTCAACCGAGCAGCGTCGTCCCGGGACGGCAGGCGCCTCCGGGCGACCGCGACCCGTTCGGGGTCGACGGGATGGGCGTGGTCGAGGGGCTCCGCGGGCGAGTCCATGTCGCCTGTGTAGCCACGGGATGCCGTGCTCATGCTTGTCGCGGAACCACCACTCGTGGACGGCGGCCGTCTGGGTGGACGTCGGAGCACGCGCCGACCTGCAGACCCGCCACGACATCGCCGTGCAGTTCATCGCCTACGAGATCGAACACGGCTACGGGGTCACGCCCGTGGACGAGCTGCCCCCGGGCGGGGCGTAGCCGGTCGAGTCGCGCAGCCCGTCCGCGACGAGCGGAACCGGCGGTGGAGTCTGCCGTGGAACGACCGTCAACCCGCCCTTCCCTTCGTACAGCACGTACTGGAGTTGTCGGACATCGAACACCCCGCGCTGGCGGAGTTCCGCGTAGAGGTCGTTGTCGGTCAGCCCGCAGCGCCGCAGCTGCCCCCGCCGGACCTGGCCGTCGGCGACCAGCACGCGCACCCGGTAGTCGATGAGCTTGCCCAGCAGTGGCTGGAAGCGCAGCAGGCTGGCCAACCGGTGCGCCGCGACGATCGTCAGCAGGGCAACCGCACCGGTGGCGTAGGACTGGGAGTCCGCGACGGCGGTACGTCCGATGATCGCTCCGCTCGCGACTGCGGCGGCGAAGTCGATGATGGTCCACTGGGCCAGGGTCCGGCGCTGAGCCAGCCGGAGCGCCACGAGAGCTGTGCCGTACATCAGGGCGGCCCTCGCGGCCACGACGGCGAGCTCGGACCACGAGCTGGTCAACCAGGACATCCGTTCCTCCCCTTCGAATGGCGGTGGCCCCGCCCGCCTGCACCCTGGCACCGCGCCGGCGCGCGTGCCGGACGGCGCAGGCCCCGATCGTGGGGCCACCGCGGCTCCTGGCGCTGCGTCCCGCCCGCCAACTGGGGCGCGGGGATCACGTCGTCCAGCTACACCGACGTGCTCGCCGCGCTGGGCGTCCTGCTCACCGTGGTCTGTTCGGGGGGCCTGCCCTTCCGCCCGCAGGGGCAGGTGCTGCGGGCGGCCGTCGACTCACTGGTGGCTCAACGGCACCGCCGCACGCTGTCCCGCGGCGCGCGGACGGGACCTCGTCTCCCTTTCCGTGCCCCGCTGCTGTCCCGGTGCGAGGATCAGCCGCATGACCCACGGCAAGGCGGTCCAGCAGGAACTGCGTGATCCGTCGCGTGCGCTCCGTCGCGAGATACCGGGGGGTCTACGAGGGGTACGGACAGCTGCACGCCGCCGCCTTCGCCCCTGGGGCGCTGGACGCCAAGACCAAGGAGCTGATCGCACTGGCCATCGCGGTGAGCACGCAGTGCGACGGCTGCATCGCCTCGCATGCGCGCGGTGCGGCCCGCCAGGGGACGACGTCGGCGGAGGTTGCCGAGGCGCTCGGCGTCGCGATCGCTCTTGGCGGCGGGCCTGGCACGGTGTACGGCGCGCGCGCCTTCGCTGCCTTCCAGGAGTTCTCCGAGCCGACCGGCGCCGACCGGCCGGCGCCGTCGACGGCCGTGCAGGGCTGACGCGGCCGGCCTCGGCCGACCGTCAGGGTGAGCAGGTCGCTCGCCCAGCGGACGGCGCCGTCGTAGTCGCTGCGGGTGGGCCGGCGCGGTCGCGGCCACCGTCGGGTGGGACCCGATTCTGCTGGCCATGGTGAGCCGGGTCGTGGCCTATGGGCCCGGCAGGGATCAACTCCAGGATTGGGCTTCGGGGGTCAAGCTTGGTGAGGTGACCACCGGTGTGTCCGATGAGGCACTGGCCGAGAAGTTCGCCAGCGTGTTTCCGCACCTGAACGAGCGGCAGCGTCGGCTGCTGGCGGGGGCCGAGGCACGTTCGCTGGGCCGGGGCGGCACCGCCCGGGTGGCCCGCGCCAGCGGGTTGCACCCGGAGACCGTGACCGCTGGGATGGCGGAGCTGACCGGCGGCGCGCCGGTGACCGATCGGGTGCGTCGCCCCGGGGGCGGGCGCCGGCCGTTGACCGAGACCGACCCGACGCTTCTCACCGATCTGCAGCGGCTGGTCGAC
>NZ_FNOZ01000098.1 GCF_900107175.1 Modestobacter sp. DSM 44400
CAGGGGCTGCGGCGCGCACCGCGGCGAACATCCGCACGTAGGTGCCGTCGTCAGACCAGCGACGGTGGCGTTCCCACACCGATTGCCACGCGCCGAAGTGATCGGGCAGGTCACGCCACGGCGACCCGGTGCGGTACCGCCAGATGATCGCCTCGAGCGTCAGTCGGTGGTCATTCCACGGCCGGCCCTGATGACCGCCGGCAGGCAGCACCGGCTGGATCAACTCCCACAACTCGTCCGGGATCTCGTCGGTACGCAACATTCGTCCAGCGTCGCCCACCAACCCGCCAATCTTTGGCAGACACGCTCTAGTCCGCAAAAAGTCCGCACGATGCAGCTGCAGCCGCTCCGCGACGGCGTCCAGCTCGTCTCCGAAAAGGTGGCCATACCGGTCGAGGGTCAGGGTCGCGGAGGCGTGCCCGAGCATCTCCTGGACGCCGTTGATGCTCGCTCCGGCGGCGATGGCCAGGCTGGCCGCGGTGTGCCGCAGCTCGTGGGGCACCAGACCGGCCAGGCCGACGGCGGCCGCGGCGGGGTCGAAGTAGGTCCGGCGGAAGCGGTGGACCCGCAGCGTCTCCCCTCGAGCCGAGGTGAACACCAGGTCGTCAGGGTTCTTGTCGGCCACATGCACGGCGAGCTCATCGCGCAGGAAGCGCGGCACCGGCACTGATCGCCGCTGGTAGCTCTTGGGCTCGCCGACAATCAGCCGCCCGTCGACTTCGGCGATGGCCTCGGCAACCTCGATCCGGCCGCGCGCCAGGTCGACCCGCCGGACGCGCAGCGCGACAACCTCGCCCCAGCGCAGCCCGCAGTAGGCGAGCACGAGCACCAGGAGGCGGTAGCGACCGGCGGCGCTGGCGAGATCGGCCACCTGTCCGTGGGTCAGGTAACGGCGGTCGGTCGTGGGCAGCCGCGGCAGGTCGACCCCGGCGATCGGGTTGCGGGGCAGCCGGTTGTCCTTGACCGCGTCGTCGAGCATTGACGTGAGCAGGTGGTAAGCCTGCCGCGTCCGCGAGGCGGACAGGCCGGCGGCGCGCATGTCGGCCACCCAAGCGACCGCGTCCGCGTGCGTGATGGCCTTGAGTGGCACGTCCTTCCAGCGCGGGAGGACGCGGGTGCGCAGCAGCGACTTGTAGGACGACAGCGTCTTGGGCTTGAGGTGCGCCCGGCCGGCGATCCACGGCTCCGCCCACTCCCCGACGGTCATCCGCGACCGGGCCGGATCGACGTAGTCGCCGCGAACGACGCTGGCCGTGACGTTGTCCAGGAACCGCTGGGCGTCGACCTTCCGGTCGAAGTGACGGGCGTGCTCCTTGCCCGCGGCATCCCGGTAGCGGGCACGCCACCGGCCGTCAGGCCGCCGAGCGATGTTGGCCATGCGCAGTCACCTCCCGTGACGTCGTCATCTGGACGTTAGGAGTGGGCACTGACATGCGGTGAGGCGCCGCACGCGATGGCCGAGGAGGTTCGACCAGACGGCGGGGGCCGGTCCACCGCTTCGGCGTGCTGGGCGTCGATCCAGGCGTGGAGGTCGTCGCGGCGGTAGAGGACGCGGCGGCCGAGGCGGAAGCTGCGGGGTCCGGTGCCAAGGTGGCGCCAGTAGCGGAGGGTGGCGACGGGGGCGCGCAGCAGGTCGGCGGCTTCGGTGCTGGTGAGCAGCTCGGGGGCGTCGTCGCGGGTGTGTTCGGACATGGTTGGCTCCGGGGTGTTCGGGCCGGGTGTTGTCGTCATGGATGAGAGTGGCGCTGTTTCGGCCCGGTTTGGTGACAGCTCACAGCCAACTTCTTCAGTTGATCTCCGGCTTCTTCAGTTGATCTCCGGTTTTTCCGGCTCTGCTGCCCTGGCTCGTGTTCTTCTGCCGTCTTCCTGCGGTCTTCCTCCGGGGTCGCCCCCCTCGGCGGGACGGCGTGGGGGGTCATCGACCGCGGGAGGGGCCGATGCCGGGGCGGTGCGTGGACAGCGAGGGGGGCTCGGGTCGCGGGCGCGCCAGGCCCGGGAAGGGCGCGGGCGGTCGCGGCGTGGCCGCCCGGCGCTGGTAGCGGTCGGTGTCGCGCCATTCGCGCCAGGTGTCGCGTTCGGCGGCGAGCCGGTCGGTGGGCTGGGCGAGGAGCGCCGGCTCGGCGGTCAGTTGTGCGATGCGCGCCCGTGCGTCGGTGAGCTGCAGCCGGGTGGCGGCGATCTCCCGTTCGTTGTCGGCCAGCCACCGCTCGGGCTCGGGGGCCGAGCCCAGGACCCCGAAGCGGCCCAGGGCGTCGGCTCGCTCGCGGCGCGCCTGGGCCAGGCGGCCGAAGGCCTGGTCGTGGGTGTCCTGGGCCGCCTGGGCGGTCGCGCGCAGCCCGGCGTGCTCGGGGTGCGCCGCCTCCGCGTGGGCGCGGGCGGCGGTGTGCAGCGCCGCCCGCACCGCGGGGCGGTTGTCGTGGCCGCGGGCGAGGTAGGCCAGCCCGCGGGTGTCGGCGGGCAGCTGCGGCACCCACGGGCGCCACCGGTCGGCCCAGTCGGTGAGCTCCTCGGCAGCGCGCCACACCGCGGCCCGACGGAGTCCGAGCCGGCCGGGGCCGGCCAGCAGCACGGTGGCGGCCTGGCGGCCGGCGTCGCGCTCGGCGTCCCAGCGGCGCAACAGTCCCTCGCCCATCCGTTCGGACTCGACGGCCACTCGTGTCTCGCTGGCGTGGGCGCGCGCGGCGGCCTGCTCGGCGGCGAGCACTGACCTTGCGTACGTCTCGGTGCATCGGGTCAGTTGGTCGTCCAGCCTCGGCCGCAGCGCGACCACCTTCCGCAGGGCGTCGCGGCGCGGTTCGGCGTGGGTGAGCCGGTCCAGGCAGTCCTGCTCGAGGCTCCACGTCTGACCGAGGTCGGCGAGCACCTGCCCCAGCGGCCGGGGCGTGGCGTAGCGGGCGGCCTCGGCGGCGGCCAGCCGGGTGGCGTGGCCGGGGCCGAGATCGGCGCGGTCGCGGGTGAAGACGGCGAGCCATTGCTCCCGCGCCTCGGCGGGGTCGGTGGCGACGAGGTGGGCGGTGTTGGCCTGTCTGCCGCGGGTCATCCCGACGTAGGCCGCCGCGGCGCCGGTGTGCTCGCCGACCACCAGGTGCGCGGCGGTCACGGTGTCGCCCTGGGCTCCGTGCGCGGTGGTCGCGTAGGCCAGGTCCACGTGCGCGGTGACGTAGTCGCCGGGCAGCACCCGCGATCCCTTCCCGGCCGGGGTGACGTCGGGGGTGACAGAGGCACGCGCGCGGCCGACAGGGGTGACGGCGGGGGTGACGAGTAGCCCGCCGTCCCGGTCGACGCCGGTGACCGTCCAGACGTCGCGGTTGGCGACGCCCAGGTCGCGGTCGTTGCGGCGGGTGGCGATCCGGTCGCCGGCGGCGATCCGCTCCCCGGCCCGGGTGACCACCACGTGCCGGTCGTCGACGCGGCCTGCGGTGACGAGCCGGTCGCGGATGGCCGCGTTGAGTTCGGCGGCCTGCTCGTGGGTGTCCACCACCACCGCCACCTGGCGGCCGTCGGCGAAGGAGGCCGCCGCGACCTCGGCGAGCGTCTCCCGCAGGGCGTCCGGGTCGGGGTGCAGCCGAACCTGGCCGCGGGCCAGCAGGGCGTCGAACACCTTCCCGGGATCATCTCCGGCGCGCATGGCCAGGGTCAGGTCGGCGTAGCCGGTATCGGGGACCGTCACCCCGCCGTCGGTGCAGGTGAAGCGGTGCACCCCGGCCAGCGTCAGGTACGCGGTCGGATCGACTGCCCGGACGGCCAGGTCGAGGACGCCGCCGCGGCCGACCGCCGCGAGCTGGTGCCGGTCGCCGAGCAGCGCGAGGTGCACCTGACACTCGTCGGCGATCGTCAGCAGCGCCCGGGCGGTGTCCTGATCCAGCATGCCCGCCTCATCCACGACGAGGAGGTCACCGAACTGCAGCCGCGCGCCCTCGCCCGGGCCTGCGTAGACCTTCCCGGTGACCGGGTCGGTCTGGCCGGCGGCGAGGCGGGTCCAGGCGCCGTCGTCGTTCCAGCGCCAGCCGTACTCATACGCCAGCCGGGCCGCCGACCCGGCCGCCGCACCCACCTCCGCGGCGGCGACCTTCGCGGCCTTGAGCGTCGGGGTGACCACCACCAGCCGCCGACCCTGCTCCTCAAGCGCCTGGCGGGCGGCGGCGAGGGTGGTGGTCTTGCCGGCGCCCGCCGCGCCCTCCAGTACGACCAGGCGCCACGCGCCGGCGAGCGCGGCGACCGCCGCCGCCTGCCCCGGGTCCAAGCGCCCCGCCACGGCGGCGAGATCGACAGGCGGTGTCAAGTCGCCCGGCGGGGGTGTCAGGTCGGGGTCAGGGACACCGGCCAATCGTTCGGTGGCGCGGGTGGCGCGGGTGGCGAGGCGGGCGGTCAGGTCGGCCTCGACGGCGAGCACCGGCGCCGAGGTCCAGGCCCGGATGTGCTCGGGCACCCCGTCGCGGTTCAGCAGCGGCACGCACCGGCCCATCGCGCGGGCGGTGAGGTCTTCGGCCAGCTCGAGGCGCACCGCCGGGTCGGTGACGATGCCGGCGGCGGCGAGCAGTTGCTCGACCTCCCCGCGCACGTCGGCGGGGTTCCACGCGGAGCGGGCGGCGGCCAGCCGGGCCAGCACCCGCTCCACCACCTGCTCCCGGTCCAGGCTGCCGACCGGGGTGGGTGTCAGGCCGACGGGAACACCACGGTCGCGGTAGCCCAGGGCGGCCAGCTCGGCCAGCCACCGTGCCGTGAGGTTCTCCCCGGGTTGTGGCTTGACCTTGTCCGGGCGGCCGTCGGCCCACGCCCGGGCGTCCCACGCCCGGCGCAACGCCGGGCCAGGATGTTCGCCGGGATGCGCCGCTGTCCACTCGGATTCGTAGCGGTCGATGTTGCGGGTGATCTGCGCGGTCCGCGCGCTGAAGGCTCCCACGAAATCCGCGAGCTGCCGAATCTCCCCATCGGCACCCAGCGCATACCCGTGCGCGGCCAGCGCCGCCCGGAATTGCGGGTCGCAGGCGACCGCCGCGTGCCCAATCCCGTTGATGGCGGCGAGCGAGTCGCGGACACCGACGGTGTGTAGCCCGCGCCATTTTCCGGCGGCGAACACCCGGGCGTTGATCTGCAGGTGCAGATGCCGGTGCGGATCCCCGGCCCGCGACGTGTAGTGCCCCACCGTCACCGCCTCGACCACCTCGACCGGCACCTGTACCTGCCCGCCGCGCGGCCCGACGCGGGTGGTCGCGTGGCCGCCGAGCCAGCCGATGATCTGGCTGGCGGCGCGGTCCTGCGCCGCGTCGTACGCGGCGGCGATGTCGGGGTGCAGCGCCGCCGCTAGTGACCACGACTTCGGGCCGTTGAGCACGACTTCCACGAACCGCACGGCGTGCGCGTCGGTGCGCAGCCACCCCCGCGGGGCACCCGTGGCCGGGTCCAGCCCGGCCACCCACGCCTCGTAGCCGTCCCCGGTCAGTGGCGCCAACTCAACCACCGGACCCTCCGGGCCGGCGGTGAAGCGGCGGGCGATCCCGGTGCCCTCGGCCAGGTAGTAGTCATCGGCCCGACCGCGATCGGCCTCCACGTAGTGCCGGGCAGCGGCCGGCGAGCCGGCGTACACCTTCATGCCGCCGTGCATTTACCAACGCCACCCAACAATGGCCAACACATCACCCTTAGAAACGGCGACGGGCCCCGCGGAGCGGGGCCCGTCTCTCTACCGAAGGTAGCATTCGTGCCGCTTGGAGTGAAGGACCTTATGACGTCTCCAGGAGAGTCCGGGGGTCGTTTACTGGACACGTGTCCGACGGGTAGATGAACGTTCACTGTTGCGATTGATCAATTTATTCGACGCTGAGGAGGTGGATCCGAGGCTGTCCCGGTTGAAGACCCATCAGCGGCACGGCGTGACGGGGTGGGCGCCTGGTCACGAGGCCGAAACTCGTCGAGACAAGGCTGATGACCCGGCGGGCACCGGGTGGCTCTCTGGACGTAGAGAGCGCTGGAAAGACGAAGGCGTAACCCCGTGGAGGATGTCCCGAGTTCCGTGGAACTTCGGTGGCGGCCCGTTGATCAACTAGGCGGCGTTGCTGACGGGCTCATCATGCACGGCGGGTAGGACGGTTGCGGTGGTGGCCTGCTCGAGGGCGGTGCGTAGCACGGGCAGGTGGAGGTGGCCGTTGACGCGGCGGAACTGCTTGCCGGCCTCGACCATCCCGGCGGCGCACCAGCGCAGCGCCATCTGCCCGTCGCGCCAGCGCTTGACGTTGCCGGCGTGATCCCGGCAGATGGAGATCATCGACTCGATCATGTTCGTCGACCGCATCGATCGGGCCAGGGTGGGCGGTAGGTCCAGGCGCAGCACGGTC
>NZ_FNOZ01000056.1 GCF_900107175.1 Modestobacter sp. DSM 44400
CGGCCAGGGTGAGCGCGAGATCCAGCACGACCTTGCCCGGGTCGTGGATCGCCAGCGGCTTACGCCACGGCGACAACCCCGCCCGCAGCCCGGCCCCCAGACCACTGGCCGCGACGGTCTCGGTGAGCAGTACTCCACCGGCCTGACCGACGGCTGGAACCGGCGCGGTGTCCACAGACAGCCGGGGGTAGAGCAGGGTAGGTTTCTTCACCTGGAAGGTGCTCCTCGATCAGCGTGGCATGGACTCTCGACAAGTCCCATTCTCGCAGGTCAGGGGCACTTTCCGTTTGATCAACTTCCCGTCGAGGCCGGCTGGTATGAAATCTCGAGGCTAATAGCAGGCTGATTCGTGGGGTGAACACCGGCTGGGCCAGCACGCCCGGGGCTGGGGTCGTCGGCGTGGTGGGACCGTCGATGACCGACACACGCCGCCGCGGTAGAGCGCACGGGTGACGGCGAGATAGAGCAGGCCGAAAAGTCGGCTTCGGCCGTGTGACCGCGAGGTCCATCAGGCGGCGCCCGTACCGGCCGCCCATGTCTTGCTGCCGCGGTGAGCGCTGGCAACGCCGGTTCGCCGACGAGGGGGTGCGCCGCCGGGTGCGGCGACAGGAGCGGGCCGCCGCCGGCACGGCCCTGAGCACGCGACGGACAAAGCGTTGCAAAATTCGCAACGGGGGATTGCAGGTATTGCATCCGAGCGTCGATAGTGGCGCCATGCATGAGACCCAGGACACAGGGGCCGCCAAGATCCTTGCGATCCTGGAAGCGCTCGCGCCGTCGGGGCCCGTGGTCACCCGTGGCCTCACGGTCAGCGGACTGGCGCGGTCTCTGGGGCGCGACAAGTCCAGCGTCTCCCGTCAGTTGAGACCGCTGATCAGCCTGGGGCTGGTGGAACGCGATGACGACGGGCTGCACCGACTGGGATGGAGGCTCTTCACACTGGCGACCCAGGCGGGGGATCAACGCCTGCTCCTGCTGGCTCCGTCGGCGATGCGCCAACTGGCGCGCCAGGTCAAAGAGCGGGTTCACCTCAGCATCCGCCGCGACGACGAGGTGCTCACCATCCTGTCGGAGGGGCCGTACCGAGCAGTCGAAGCCGTGCAATGGGTGGGTCGCACGGTGCCCGTCACCTGCACCTCGTCAGGGCGCGCCCTGCTGTTCGACCACGGTGCCGACGAGATCCGGACTCTGCTCGCGGAGGGGTTCCGCAAGGGGCCGGGCTCCAAGGCTCCGACCACCGTCGATGCCGTGATCGACCGGGTGAACCGGGCGCGGGCGCTGGGGTTCGCCGCGGTGGTCGACGAGTTCGACGACGACCTGGCCGCGGTGGCCGCCCCGGTGCGTGACGGGAACGGACGAATCGTCGCCGCGCTGAACATCTCCGCGCCGACGTATCGGCTGCTGAAGGACATGAACAACGTCGGTCGACAGGTCAGCCAGGCAACGCAGTACCTCAGCCAGGCGCTGTCGTCTCCGCCTCTGCCCAATCCTCCCACAGGCAAGGAGCAGAACAGCGCCCTCCCGGGGCTCGGCGGCGAGATGAGAAGGATCTCATGAGCTTCTTCGACTACCTCAGCGAGAATTCGACTCGGATAGCGTTCCTGTTTTTGCAGCACGTGCAGGTCGTCTTGATCTCCGTCAGCTTTGCCACGGTGATCAGCATCCTCCTCGCCATAGCTACAGAGCACCTTCCACGGACACGCAAGGTGGCGCTTTCCGTCACCGGGACGATCCTCACCATTCCTTCCTTCGCGTTGTTCGGACTCATGATCCCGCTCTTCGGGCTGGGCGTAGCGCCGACCGTGCTGGCGCTGACCATATACGCGGTCTTCCCGATTCTCCGGAATGCAGTAACCGGGCTCGAGACCGTGGACGAGGGTGTGGTGGACGCGGCCCGGGGAATGGGCATGGACTCTCGGCGGCGCCTGTGGAGAATTCGGCTGCCACTTGCCTGGCCGGTGATCCTCAACGGGATTCGGGTGGCGACGATCATGGTGGTGGCCATCGCTGCCATCGGCGCGGCAGTGCGCGGTCCCGGTCTTGGAGAGCTCATCTTCCGCGGATTGTCCCGGATGGGGGGCGCTAATGCCCTCAACGAAGCACTCGCCGGCGTGCTAGCGATCGTGGTGGTGGCGGCTGTCTTGGACGTGCTCTTTCTCATCATTGGCCGGGTCACTACACCGAGAGGTCTCCATGCCTGACGTCAGCAACGCCCCCGATGGCTCGACCGACCCCATGATCCGGCTGAGCGGGGTCACCAAGCACTACGAGGGATCGAACACTCCCGCCGTCGCCCCCCTGACGATGGACATCCAGCGCGGAGAATTCGTCTGCCTGGTCGGCCCGTCCGGGTGTGGAAAGACGACGACCCTGCGGATGATCAATCGCCTGGTGGAGCCCTCCGCGGGGCAGATCTGGATTGATGGTCGGGATGTGACTCATTCCGATCCGGACGAACTCCGCCGCCACATCGGGTACGTGATCCAGCAGGTGGGGCTCATCCCGCACATGTCCATCGGCCAGAACGTGGGCATCGTCCCGTCCATGCTGCGCTGGGACAAACAGCGAGTTTCCGCCCGCGTCGACGAACTGCTGGAACTCGTCGGCCTGGACCCGTCCGTGTACCGGTCCCGGTATCCGAAGCAACTCTCAGGAGGACAGCAGCAGCGGGTGGGGGTCGCCCGGGCCCTTGCTGCCGACCCGCCGGTGATGCTGATGGACGAGCCATTCGGCGCGATCGACCCGATCACCCGGGAACGTCTGCAGGCGGAATTCCTCCAGATCCAGCAGCGCATCCGCAAGACGATCGTCTTCGTCACCCACGACATCGACGAGGCGCTCCGCCTCGGAGACCGCATTGCGATCTTCGCGGAAGGGTCTCGGCTGGCGCAGTTCGACACCCCCCTCGAGATCCTCACCAATCCCGCGGACGACTTCGTGCGCTCGTTCATCGGGGAGGGCGCCGCCCTGCGCCGGTTGTCCCTGTTGCGGGTGGAGGACCTGCCTGCCTCCGTCGATCAGGAAGGACCCGCCGACCTCACCGTGGGCCCCGACGAGTCGGTCGCCGCAGTCCTGGAGAAGATGCTCATGACCGGAGCCGCGCGGGTCCACGTGGTCGGCGGAGCCACCCGGACCGTTCAGGACATGCTCCTGGCCACGTCCCTGCCCAAGCAATCGACCCTGCGGTGAGCAACACCGCGACCTCATTGCGCACCGCGGCCACCGTGGAGCGCGGCAAGGATCGCTCGACGTGGATCCTGCCCGTCATCGCGACGGCGCTGGTCGTCGGCACGTTGGTCTACATCCGCACCGCGACCCTCGACTCCATCGAGGCTCGGGCGCTGACCACGGGCGAGCTCCTGAGGCAGCTCTCCGAGCACGTGTCGCTCGTCGTGGTGTCGACCGTCGTGGTGATCGCCATAGGCGTTCCGGCCGGGATCCTGCTGAGCAGACCGTGGGCGCGCTATCTCCGGCCCCCGACCCTGGCCCTGGCGAACGCGGGGCAGGCCATTCCCTCGATCGGGCTCCTGGTCCTCCTGGCCCTGGTCTACGGCGTCGGTTTTCGCATGGCCGTCGTGGCCCTGGTCGTCTACGCCCTGCTCCCGATCCTCAGGAACACCATCGTGGGGCTTCAGCAAGTGGCGCCCTTCGTCATCGACGCGGCTAGAGGAATGGGCATGAGCGCTCGCCGCATCCTCTTCACCGTCGAGCTCCCGCTGGCCGTGCCGGTCATGCTCGCCGGCATCCGGGTCTCCCTGATCCTCAACGTCGGGGTGGCCACGCTCGCCACCTACACGAACGCCGGCGGGCTGGGCGGCCTCATCGAACGAGGCATCGTGTTGAACCGCATGCCGATCCTCCTGGCCGGCTGCCTGCTCACGATCGCCCTGGCGCTGATCGTCGACTGGCTGGCCGGCATCGTCGAGCGCCGCCTTCGCCCCAAGGGCATCTGAGCTCCGAGCACCTGTCCGCCGGGAAACCACAGCGCCTCCATCCGAAGGGAACCACCATGCGTCACAAACTCACGTCCGTCACCGGGCTGATCGCCGGGATCGCCCTCCTCTCCTCCTGCGCCTTGGGCGAGGAACCATCGACCGAGGTGTCCGCTGGCAGCCTCGCCGCCAAGGGTGATCTCAGCGACGTCGAGGTCACCGTCGGCGGCAAGGAGTTCACCGAGCAACTGATCCTGTGCGAGCTCACCGCGCAGGCCCTGGAGTCCGCCGGGGCAACCGCCAACCGCAGCTGCGGGATGTCGGGGAGCAGCAGCGTGCGTTCCGCGCTGCTCAGCGGCGACCTCGACATGTACTGGGAGTACACCGGCACAGGGTGGGTCACCCACCTGGGCGAGACCGAGCCGATTGCCGACCCGCAGGAGCTCTACCAGGCGGTCGCTAAGCGCGACAAGCAGGAGAACTCGGTGGCCTGGCTCGAGCCGGCACCGGCGAACAACACCTATGCGGTCGCGGTCAGCCGGGAGAAGGCGGAGGAGCTGGGTGTCGAGACGCTGTCCGACTACGCCGAGCTGGTGAACTCGGACCCCGCCAGCGCCTCGTTCTGTGGCGCGGCGGAGTTCTTCGGCCGCGACGACGGTTGGCCTGGACTCAAGGATGCCTACGGGTTCGACCTCCCTGGTGACCGCGTGTCCGAACTGGCGGCCGGGCCCATCTACAACGCGATCGACACGGCCAATCCCTGTGTCTTCGGTGAGGTGTTCGCCACCGACGGGCGGATCGCAGCTCTGGACCTTGCAGTCCTGGAGGACGACAAGCAGTACTTCACGGCCTACAACCCCGCCGTGTCGATTCGCGCGGAGGTCCTGGACCAGCACCCCGCCATCGAGGACGTCCTCGCTCCCGTGGCGGAGGCTCTCGACGACCAGACGCTGCAGTCCCTGAACGCAAAGGTCGACGTGGACGGAGAGACCCCCGAAGAGGCGGCCAAGGAATGGCTCGTCGAGAAGGGCTTCGTCGGTGAGTGAGAGGTCACCTGAACCCGAAGGCAGTGCAGTCCTGAAGGTTCGCCTCCTGCAGACCGATCCGATGCTGGGCGACGTCGGGGGCAACCTTCGGACACTCGATGCGCTGGTGCAGAAGGCGTCGGATCGCGATCTCGTCGTGGCTCCCGAGCTGGCGACCCACGGGTACCACCTCAGCGAGATCCCCGACGTCCGGCCACTGTCACCGGACGATCCGAGGCTGCTGGAGCTGGGGCGGCACGGACCGGCCGCGGTGGTCGGCTTCGCTGAAGCGTTGCGCCACCACACCTTCAACAGCGCCGCCCTCCTGGTCGACGGGGATGCCCGGATCCAGCGCAAGATGTTCCTGCCCACCTATCGCGGATGGGAGGAGCGTAAGCACTTCCGCCCGGGTGGGGCGCTGCACTGCTACGACCTTCCGAAAACCCGTATCTCGACCCTGATCTGCAACGACGCCTGGCAACCGCCTCTCCCCTGGCTCGCCGCACACGGCGGGGCAGAGGTACTGGTCGTGCCGGTCAACAGCGCGGTCAGCCATGTCGGCCTGCCGACGTCGCGGGCCTGGGACATCCTCCTGCTGCACGCTGCAGTCGTCCTGCAGACGTACGTCGTGTTCGTCAACCGCTGCGGAGACGAGGGCGGGCGCCAGTTCTGGGGCGGGTCACGCGTCATCCATCCCACTGGCGAGGTGCTGGGCCAACTCGGCTCGGAACCTGGAGAGCTCGACTGCCAGCTGGATCTCGCCGAACTCCGTTCGCTGCGCCGGCAGTGGCCATTGCTCCAGGAGTCTCGCGCGGACGTCGTCGCCCGTGCCGCGCTGGAGCTGGCCGACGAGGAGCTCTGACGTGTTCGACAGCCATGTGCATGCCGGGCCCGACGTGGTGGACCGCATCGGGGACGACGCCGAGGTCGCCGGGGCCTACGCCCTGGCCGACTTCTCCGGCTTCGTCCTGAAGGCGCACTACGAGTCGACCGTGGGACGGGCCTACGCCGCGTCCCGATCATCGGGTCAGACCGTCTACGGAGGTGTGGCACTCAATCAGCATTGCGGGGGCATCAACCCCAGCGCGGCTGCTGCCGCCCTGGGGGCGGGGGGGCGCGTCGTGTGGATGCCCACGGCCGACGCGCACACCCAGCACACCGCTGACCTGCCCAGACTCTGCGACCACGTTCCTCAGATCGGGTCCCATTCCTACGCCGTTCCACCCGTCGACACGCGAGCCACCGAGGCCACCGAGTCGGTACTGGCGCTGATCGCCGACCACGATGCCGTGCTGGCCACCGGGCATCTCAGCGGAGACGAGTGTCGATGGCTCAGCGAACGAGCGCGCTTCTACGGCATCGGCCGACTCATGTTCACCCATCCCTCCTACACCGTGCCGGGCCTGGCCCCTTCCGCCGTGCGCGCCCTCGTCGAATCCGGTGGACACGCGGAGATCACCACCTATCAACTGCTGCACCAGCCCGGATGCACCCCGGCCATGCTGGCTCGGGTCGCAGAGGCTGCCAGCGATCAGCTGATCCTCTCCTCGGATGCAGGACAGCCCGACTCGCCCTCCCCGCCGGAGGCGCTGGTGCTACTGATCGACGTCCTCGCCGGCGAGGGCCTCGACCGCGGGCGGCTGGAGGCTGCCGCCTCGACCGTTCCCGAGTCGCTGTTGGCGCCGCGGTAATCACCCGTAGACGGCCCGACCACGGCCCGACCACGGGCAGACCCGCCCGGCTCAAGGTGCCCGCCGCTTCGGCCATCGCCGCGCTCCGGTCAAGAAGTCAACGCAACCCATCCCACCGGCAGCCGGCCCCTCAGAGAGAAAGGTTCCTCCGTGAGCGCCCCACCGGACGTACGAGCGTTCATCCACGGCACCGACCCGCAGGGTCTACCGGTCGACGTGGTGCACCAAGCCCGGCGATGCCTGCTCGACCTCATCGGGGTCGCGGCAGCGGGAACCGCGACGGCGCTCTCGCAGATACTGCGTGACCACGCGGACCGTCAAGCCGGCGGATCGAGCCAGTCGTCGCGTCTGCTCTTCGACGGCCGCCGGGTCGGCGCGGCCCATGCCGCGCTCGCCAATGCGGGGACGATCGACGCGGTCGACGGGCACGACGGGCATCGCCTGGTGAAGGGCCACGCCGGCGCAGCCGTCCTCCCCGCCGTGCTGGCCTTCATGGACGGGGTGCCGGGACGGGCAATGGGCGACCTCCTGTCCGCACTCGTCGTCGGCTACGAGGTCTCATTGCGCGCCGGCATCACGCTGCACCGGACCGCCGCGGACTACCACAGCTCGGGCGCCTGGAACGCGATCGGCTCCGCTGCTGTGGGCGCCCGGTTGCTCGGTCTCGACGACGAGGCCACCAGTCACGCGTTGGGCATCGCCGAGTACTCCGCGCCCCGGGGCCCGATGATGCGCGCCATCGACCACCCCACGATGGTCAAGGACAGTTCCGCGTGGGGGGCGCAGGCGGGGGTGGCCGCCGCGTTCCTCGCCCGCGACGGTTTCACCGGCGCCCCCGCCGAACTGGTCGAGCGAACCTTCGAGGGCCAGGACCTCGGCGTCCGGTGGTGGATCACCGAGCAGTACTTCAAGCCCTATCCGGTGTGCCGCTGGGCCCATCCGGCCGTCCAGGCCGGCCTCGGCCTCCGCGTTGCCGACCACCTGTCGATCGACCAGATCGAGGACATCGAGGTCATCACCTTCGACGCGGCGGCCCGGCTGCGTACGTCTGCTCCCCGGACCACGGAGGAGGCGCAGTACAGCCTTCCCTTCGCGCTGGCCTCAGCCCTGGTGCACGGGGAACTGGCGCCTGACCACATCGTGGCCCCGCAGCAGGAGGCGGCCGCTCTCGGGCTCGCGGAGAAGATCAGGCTGACGCCGTCGCGGGCCATGACCGACGAGTTCCCCGCCACACGTCGGGCCCAGGTGCGGATCACGTTCACCGACGGCCGGTCGCAGTCCTCGGCGCTCACCCCGGCTGAGGGCGACCCGGAGTCGCCCTTGAGCGACGACGTCCTCCTCGAGAAGTTCAGGGACTACACGCACGCTCTCGGGCGTCGGCGCAGCGACTCCATCGCCGAGATCGTCATGGGTGGTCAGGACGCGAGAGTGGACGACCTGACACGCCTGCTCATGGCGCCGATCTGACATGACACGCATCTTCCCGCGGCCGGGCGGCCGGAGACCTCCCGGTGAGCACGCCCGCGTGCTCCCAGGCTGCGACGACTCGGAGGTGCCAGTTCAGCCCATAGGACGCCATTGAGACCTGACCACGGACCACGGGGACCCCCGCGAAGACATCCATCCCGGCCGGTCGGGCCCGGAATGACTACTGATCCACCCAAGGAACGAGGGACAAGACAGTGATCGAGCACAAGACGACATTTTTCAGCGAAGGTTGCCGACTGCAGGCGACCCTCTACTACCCCGACGAGCTGTCTGCCGACGGCCCCCACCCCGCGCTGATCGTCAACTCCGGCTATCAGGGATTCAACGAGTTCTACCCGAAGCTGTTCGCCCAGCAGCTGACGCAGCGCGGCTACGTCTGCCTGGGCTTCGACTATCGCGGGATGGCCGACAGCGAGGGCCCGAAGGGCACTGTGCTCATCGAGCAGCAGGTCGAGGACATCCGCAATGCGGTGACCTTCATGCAGGCCCAGACCGACGTCGACAACTCCCGGATCGGCCTCGTCGGGTGGGGAATGGGTGCGGCCAATGTCGTCCTCGCGGCCGAGAAGGGCCACAACGTCGCAGGAGTGGCCGCACTGAACGGCTTCTACGACGGACAGCGCTGGTTGAAGTCGATCCACACCTACGACGAGTGGACGCGCCTCGTGGACGAGGTGGCGGAGGACCGGACACGGCGGGTGCTGCAGGGCGAGTCCCTGCTCGCCGAGACCTTCCACCACTACCCGCTGGACCCGGCCAGCAAGGACTACGTCGGCAAGGAACTGGAGCAGGTCTACGGCTTCGGTCACCCCACTCGGCTGCAGTTCACCGAGTCCATCATGGATCTGAAGGCAGAAAGGGTCGTCCCGCACCTGGGGCAAATGCCCCTGTTCATCGCGCACGGGGAGCGCAACACCCTGCACCCGTACGACGAGGCGCTCGGCCTGTACGAAGCGGCGTCTTCGCCGAAGACCCTGTACACCGTCGATGGCCGGCACAACGACTTCATGTACGGCGACCACCCGGAGTTCCTGCTCCTGTGCGACCGCCTGCAGGAATTTTTCGACGAGGCCTTCCTGAAGAGCTCCTCTCCGTCCCGGACCGTGTCCGCCTGACCGACTGCACCGGGCACCAGCTGATCCCTGGACGGGATCGGTGGGTGCCCGGTGGCATGTCGGCGAGCGCAGGCGGACGGCCCGGTGCGGACCGTCCGCCTGCCAGCGCCACGCCGGGCAGGCGACACGCACAGATCGTGCGCCCCCACCAGAGACAAGACCTGCTACCCGGTGCCTGTCCGTACGGGTCCGGAGCCATTCCCAGGGCTGGACGGCAGGACCGTGGAACCCGACAGCGAGGTGCGGACCCATGACCGACATCCGAGACGACCTCACCACCCGTGCCGCTTACGTCTCCGATGCCTCCATCTACCGCCGACTGCCCGAGGCGATCGCCGAGCCGCGCGGCGTAGACGAGATCCGGGAGCTGCTCGCCTTGGCGCGGGCGCGCGGCTGGCCGGTCATCTCCCGGGGGGGCGGGACGTCGGTGGCCGGAAACGCCATCGGCGACGGCCTGGTCATCGACACGTCTCGGCACTTCAACCGGATCCTGTCCATCGATCCGGAGGCCATGACCGCGATCATCGAGCCGGGCGTGATCTGCGATCAGCTACGTGCTGCGGCGTCCGAGTTCGGCCTCACGTACGGCCCGGACCCCTCGACGCACTCGCGCTGCACGATCGGCGGGATGGTGGCCAACAACGCGTGCGGCTCCCACTCCGTGGCATGGGGGACGAGCGCCGACAACCTGGTGTCACTCACCGTCATGCTCGCCGACGGGCGCGACGTGGAGCTGCGTCGAGGGGGCACGTCGGACCCGGCGATCACCCGGCGGCTCACCGGGATCCGGGACCAGCACCTGGCGACGCTGCGCACCGAACTGGGGCAGTTTCCCCGTCAGGTCTCCGGCTACGGCGTCCACCACCTGCTCGCCGAGAACGGCTTCGACGCCGCCAAGGCCTTCGCCGGCACGGAGGGCACGTGCGGGATCATCACGCGGCTCACGGTGCGTCTGGTCCGCAAGCCCGCGCACACGGCCCTGGCCGTGCTGGGGTTCGAGGATGCCATCGCGGCCGCGACCGCCGCTCCGACGCTCCGCGTCCCCGGCGTCTACACGATCGAGGGCATGGGGTCGGACCTGGTCGAGGCCCTGCAGACCCGCCCCGGCCGGCAGACCTCCGGCTCCGAGCTCCCGCGTGGTGGCGGCTGGCTGTACTGCGAGGTCGGCGCCGACACCCTCGAGGCGGCCGAGGCCGTGGCCCGGGGGCTGCCGAGTCTCGTTCCCGAGGGCGTCGTCGACTCGATCATCGTGGTCGAGCCGGCGCCGGCACAGCGGTTGTGGGCAATCCGCGAAGCCGGTGCGGGCATCGTGACCCGCCTGCCTGACGGCGGTGAAGCGTGGCCGGGTTGGGAGGACTCCGCGGTGCCCCCTGTTCGCCTGGGCGAGTACCTCCGCGATCTGTACGACCTGCTGCACGAGCTCCACCTCACCGGCATCCCCTTCGGCCACTTCGGGGAGGGATGTGTGCACATCCGCATCTCCTTCGACTTCTCCGACGCGGCGGGGGTGGCCGCGTACCGGACCTTCGTGGAGCGTGCCGCCGAACTGGTCCACCGCTACGGCGGTTCGGTCTCGGGCGAGCACGGCGACGGGCGCGCCCGCTCCGAGCTGCTGTCCAGGATCTACTCCCCGGACGCCCTGCAGGCCTTCTCCGAGTTCAAGCGCGTCTTCGACCCCGACGGTGTGTTCAACCCGGGAGTGCTGGTGGATCCCGAGCCCGTCGACCAGGGGATCCGACCCGGCCCCGGCGCCCGCAACCTCGAGCTGACCCCCGTGCACGCGCTGTCCCGGGACGGCGGGTCCTTCTCCAGCGCCGTCAATCGGTGCGTGGGCGTGGGTGCGTGCCGCTCGGACGAAGGCGCGATGTGCCCGTCCTTCCACGTCACCGGGGACGAGGTGCACTCGACCCGGGGACGCGCCCGCGTGCTGGCCGAGATGCTGCGCGGGGAGTCGATTCCCGAGGGCTGGAAGTCGAAGGACGCCCTGGAGGCGCTCGATCTCTGCTTGTCCTGCAAGGCGTGCGCCACCGAGTGCCCGGTCAACGTGGATATGGCCACGTACAAGGCGGAGTTCCTCCACCACCACTACGGCCAGGGGCTGCGCTCCTTCCTGGGCCGGAACCGGCGCCCGATGGCCCAGTTCACGATGGGCTGGTTGCCGTGGCTCATGCGGATCACGGAGAAGGTGCCCTTCGCCTTCCGCGCGATCAACCTGCTGGTGTCGTTCGGTCCCGTCGAGACCCTGACCAAGCGGCTGGGCGGGATCGAACCGAGGCGGCGGATGATCTCTTTCGCCCCCCGGCCGCTGACTGCGTGGTTCCGGCGTAGGTCCGCGGGACGCCGCCCCGACGAGGCCATCGACGGGCGCGAGACCGTGGTGCTGTGGCCGGACACGTTCACGAACTACTCGAGCGACGCGCCGGGCCGCGCCGCCGTCGAGGTCCTCGAGGCCATGGGATACCGGGTCGTCATGCCGACGGCGAACGTCTGCTGCGGTCTGACCTGGCACTCCACCGGGCAACTGGACATCACCCGGAAGGTCCTCCGCAACACTCTCGACGTGATCGAGCCGCTGCTCGAGGCCGGCTACCCGATCATCGGTCTCGAGCCCTCCTGCACCGTCATGCTCCAGGACGAGATCCTCGAAATGCTCCCCGACGATCCACGGGCTCGGCGGGTCACTGAGCTGACCACGACCCTAGGTGCCTTCGCGGCCCGACATCTCGACCGGGACCGGCCGTGGCCGTTCGGTGAACTGTCCACCGAAGCAGGCCCGGCTGCAGCCGTTTGCCAGGTGCACTGCCACCAGAAGTCGATGCACGGCTACGGGCCCGAGCTGCGGGTCTTGGAGAAGCTGGGCGTGGATGCCGCGGTCGTCAGCGGTGGCTGCTGCGGGCTGGCCGGCAACTGGGGGTTCGAGCCCGGCCACTACGAGGTATCACAGGCCTTGGCCGAGCGCGAGCTGTTCCCGATGGTCCGCGCCGCGGCCGACGACACGATCGTGCTGGCCGACGGCTTCTCCTGCCGCACGCAGATCGTCCAGGGCACCGGCGCGGAGGGCGTCCACCTCGCGCAGGTGCTGCGGGCCGCACTCCCCGCGGAGCACCCCGTGCGGTGACCGAAGGGGCTTGACCGCATGAGACGGACCCGGCAATCGGGGCACCGCCTCACCGGCCGTCGCGACCGGCAGGGCCTCCGCTGCCGGCCTGCCGTGCGTCGGCCGGCTGGTCAAGCGGCAGGCCGGTCACCCCGGCGGCCGGAGGTGTTCCGTCGCAGCGTCGTCCGGGAGGCGAAGAGGTGCTCACACCTCCAGGACCGTGGGGATGATCATCGGCCGGCGCCGGTAGGTATCCGACACCCACTTGCCGACCGTCCGGCGGATCACCTGGGAGAGCCGGTGCGGGTCGACGTCGTCATCGGCGAGCGCCTGCTTGAGATTGGCCTCGACCAGCCCGAGGACGGCGTCGAAGGCGGCCGGGTCGTCGGAGAACCCGCGGGTGGACAGGTGCACCGGGCGCACGATCGTCCGCGCCGAGGGCTCGACGACGACGGTGAACGCCACGAATCCCTCGTCGGCGAGGAACCGGCGGGCCTGCAGCGACTCCTCCCCCACGTCGCGTCGGGGATCGAGTGGTTCACGCTGATGAACTCGGTAGACGGCCCGGCGCGGTGGTGGTCACCGGCGGCCACCTCGACCAGCACCGGGTCGATCCGGTGCTCGCGCAGCTTGGCCCGGACCAACGCCAGGGTGAACCGAGAGCCGACCAGCGGGATGTCGGCCCGCAGCCGCAACAGGTACGGGAGCGCACCGATGTGGTCCTCGTGCCCGTGGGTGAGGACGACGACGGCGACGTCGTGCAAGCGGCGCTCGATGACCCCGAAGTGGGGAGGATCAGGTCGACGCCGGGCTGTTCGGCCTTGGGGAGAGCACCCCGCAGTCGATGACGAGCAGCTGCCCGGCGAACTCCAGCACGGCCATGTTGCGGCCGATCTCGCCCAGCCCGCCCAGCGCGATGACGCGCAGGGCGCCGGGCGGCCTCGGCGGGGGCGCCTGGAGACCGAGGTGGGGCTGCTGCCCGGTCGAGACGCCCGCCGTCACAGGGCGACGCCCCCGGCGAGGAGGTCGGTGCGCAGCTGGTCCACCTGCCCGGGCGTGGCATCGACGAGCGGCGGGCGAACCGGCCCGGACGGCAGACCCAGCTCGCGCAGCGCGGCCTTCACCATGGTCACGCCCGGGCCGCGGAAGATCCCGGTGTAGACCGGCAGCAGGCTCTCGTTGACCGCGCGCGCCTTGACCAGGTCACCGGACTCGACGGCGGCGACGAGCTCGGCCAGCCGGGGCCCGACCAGGTGCCCGACGACGCTGACCACGCCCACGGCGCCGACCGCGAGCAGCGGCAGGTTGAGCATGTCCTCACCGGAGTAGTAGACGAGGTCGGTGCGGGCCAGGGTCTCCATGACCGCGCCGAGGTCGCCCTTGGCGTCCTTGACGGCGACGATGTTGGGGTGCTCGGCGGCCCGCACGAGGGTGTCCACCTCGATCGGCACGACCGAACGCGGCGGGATGTCGTAGAGCATCACCGGCAGGTCGGTGCTGCCGGCCACGGCGGTGAAGTGCCGGAGCAGACCGGCCTGCGGGGGCTTGTTGTAGTACGGGGTGACGACCATCAGCCCGTGCACGCCCAGCCGGGCGGCGGACTGCGCCTTCTCGATGGAGTGGGCGGTGTCGTTGGTGCCGACACCGGCGACCACGGTGGCCCGGTCGCCGACCGCGTCGAGGACCGCCTCGAGCACGGCGTGCTGCTCGCCGTCGCTGATCGTGGGTGACTCCCCCGTCGTCCCGAAGACGACCAGCCCGTCGTGGGCCTGCCGGTCGACCAGGTGCGCGGCCAGCTCCTGGGCCCCGGCGAGGTCGATCGTGCCGTCCTCGGCCAGCGGGGTGACCATGGCCGTGAGCACGCGACCGAAGGGCCGGGCGGGGTCGACTGCGGGGGCGCTCGACATGGGGTCCACGCTACCGGCGGCCGGTCTCCGCGGGGTCAGGCACCGCCGGGTCGGCGACCGCAGCACCGGCGCGATCCCAGCGGGAGGTGGCGTACCGGAGCCCCGTCGAGGAGACCGACCAGCCCGCGGCCGGCTCCCGGGCGCTCCGCCGCCAGCTCGCGTCGAGGACCGGCGCCCAGGTGTCGCCGTCGAACCGGGCGTCGATCTCGGTCATCACCACCTCGTCCGCGTGCGGTAGGAACGCGGCGTAGACGCTGGCTCCGCCGATGACCCAGAAGTCGTCGGAGGCGGCCAGCACCTCCGCGGGGGACGCCGCGACCCGCACGCCGGGGGCCGGTGGGGCCAGCCCGGTGCTCAGGACGACGTTCTCCCGGCTGGGCAGCGGCCGGAACCGCGGCGGCAGCGACTCCCAGGTCCGCCGGCCCATCACCACGGTCGACCCGAGGGTGAGGGCGCGGAACAGCCGCAGGTCCTCCGGGAGGTGCCAGGGCAGGGCGCCGGCGAGGCCCAGGCAGCCGCCGGAGGCCTGCGCCCAGATCAGCCGGACGCTCACACGGCCACGGCCCCCTTGATGGCCGGATGGGGGTCGTAGCCGAGCAGCTGGAAGTCCTCGTAGGTGTGCTCGAACAGCGAGGGCGCCGGCGCGACCTCCAGCCGGGGGAACGGCCGCACCTCCCGGGTCAGCTGCTCGGTGACCTGCGGGACGTGGTTGTCGTAGACGTGGCAGTCCCCGCCCACCCAGATGAACTCCCCGGGCTCGAGGCCCACTTGCTGGGCGACCATCCGGGTCAGCAACGCGTAGCTGGCGATGTTGAACGGCACGCCGAGGAAGAGGTCCGCGCTGCGCTGGTAGAGCTGGCAGGACAGCCGCCCGCCGGCGACGTAGAACTGAAAGAGCGCGTGGCAGGGCGCCAGTGCCATCTCCGGCAGCGCGCCCACGTTCCACGCCGAGACGATCATCCGCCGGGAATTCGGGTCGGTCCGCAGGGTCGACAGCACGTTGGAGATCTGGTCGACGGCCGCGCCGTCCGCGGTCGGCCAGGAGCGCCACTGCACGCCGTAGACCGGCCCCAGGCTGCCGTCCTCGGCGGCCCACTCGTCCCAGATCGAGACGCCGTTCTTCTGCAGCCAGCCGACGTTACCGTCGCCGCGCAGGAACCACAGCAGCTCGTAGGCGATCGAGCGGAAGTGCACCTTCTTGGTGGTGACCAGCGGAAAGCTCTCGGACAGGTCGTAGCGCAGCCGCTCGCCGAACGTGCTGCGGGTGCCGGTGCCGGTCCGGTCGTCCTTCGGGGTGCCGTGCTCGAGCACCCGGCGCAACAGGTCCTCGTACTGCTGGTCCGTGACCTGGCTCACCGTGTGCTCCCGCGTCGTCGCCGTGCCCCGCTGCTGCCCTTCTGATGCTAGGTGAGGGGCTGACAACGGACCGCAGCACCGGCCGTCATGCTCGTCCCCGTGGACCGACTGAACCCGGTACCGGCGGACCCTCGGCGGGGTGCTCGCCGGCCTGCTGCTGCTCTGGCTGCTCCTGCTCGCCCTGCTGTGGTGGGCGACGCCGGGGACGACGCCACCGTGCGCGAGGCCCTGCGGCTGCTGCCCGACGTGCTGCGACTGGTGCTGGGCTACCTGCTCCTCCCCCTGGACCTGGTTCCCCGACGTCCTGCCGGTCGCCGGGTACGCCGACGACACCGTGCTGGTCGCCTGGGTGGCTCCGGCGTTCGCCGGGCCGGGGGACGAGGCGCTCACCCGCCACTGGCCCGGGACGGCGACCGGGCTGACCCTTGTCCGACGTCTCGCCGGGCTCCATCACCAGCATGACAGCAACTAGCGCCGCTCTGACGTTGCATATGGCGTCATAGTGGTGTCACATTGGCGCCATGGAGAACTGGGCGTACACCGAAGAATTGCGCAGCCGCCTCCGCCGGGGCGAAAGGGGCCGGTACGCGGGCCGGGACCACGGGGAGGACCGGGACGTCGCCCGAATGCTGTCCCCATGGCGCCGCACCCGACGGACGGGCGGACCCGACGCCGGATCGCGGGACGGATGACGCCACCATGGCGTCCATGGACCTGAGCGAGTACGTCGACGCGCTGCGCGCCCACCTCACGGCGGCAGCAGCGGCCGGCACCGAGCAGACCCGCGAGACCGCCCGGCTGCTGTCGGCCACGATGGAGCCAGCCGTCCGGCTGGCGGTCACCGACGCGCTGTCGGCGATGGCCGCCGAGGTGACCGCGGCCTGGGACGGCGGCCTGGTCGACATCCGGCTGCGCGGCCGCGACCCCGAGGTCGTCGTCGTGCACGCCGCCGAGGAGCCGGCGGCCGCACCCCCGGAGGAACCGGCAACCGCGGACGACGACGGTTCCACCGCCCGGATCAGTCTGCGACTGCCCGACTCCCTGAAGACCCGCGCCGAGGAGGCCGCCGCCGCGTCCGGCGTCTCCCTGAACGCCTGGCTGGTCCGCGCCGTGGCCGCCGGGCTCCGCGAGCCCACCGCCCCGCCCCGTCCCGGGCGCGGTCCCCGCCAGTACTCCGGCTTCGCCCGGAGCTGAACTACCCACCTCCGGTGCCGAACCGGAACGGCTCCGCCCGTCCCACCTCCACCTCCGGTGCCGAACCGGAACGGCTCCGCCAATCAGCCCCGACCCCGGAGGTCCGCATGACCGTCCGCACGCACACCTTCCCCCTGACCGAGACCCCCCGCGCGATCGAGGTGCGCAACCCCGCCGGCTCGGTGACGGTCCGCGCCGTCGAGGGCGCCGACGAGCTGGCCGTCCGGGTCGAGGCGCTCGACGGCGCCGACCACACGGCCGACCGGGTCGACGTCGACGCCAGCCCGTCCCGGCTGCGGGTCTCGGTGCCTGAGCGCCGGCTGGTGCGCACGCCGGCCCTGGCCATCGAGGTGACCACTCCGCCGGGCGCCGCGGTCCGGGTGGCGGTGGGCTCGGCCGACGTGGAGTTGCGTGGCCGGCTGGGCCACACCGAGGTCACCGGCGCCAGCGGCGACGTCTCGGTGGAGCACTGCACCGAACTCGAGCTCCGCTCGGCCAGTGGCGATGTCCAGGCCGGCGCCGTCGAGGGGGTAGCGACCGTGGCCACCGCCTCCGGGAACGTGCGAATGGACTCCGCCGGCGGCGCCGTTCTGGTGCGCACCGCCTCCGGTGACGTCACGGTCGGCGAGGCGGGTGACGACGTGTCGGTGACCTCCGCGTCCGGGGACATCAACATCGGCCGGGCCTGTCGCGGCACCGTGCAGCTGAAGACGGTCTCCGCTGACGCCCGGGTGTCCGTCAAACCGGGGTTGCGGGTCTGGCTGGACGTGCGAAGCATCTCCGGGCGGCTGTACTCCGGCCTGGACGACGAAGGGCCCGACGCCGGCGGCTCCCGCGAGGCCGAACTGGCCGTGGTGCTGCAGTCGGTCTCCGGCGACCTGCGGGTCCGGCGGGCGGCCCCGCGGGCCGCCTCGGACTGAGCTCAGCCGCCGGGTCGGTGCACCGCGGCGGCCAGGTCGGCGGCGAGGTCGCCGCGACCGACGACCGCGACGCCGTCGAGCTCCATCCAGTCGGCCATCAGCCGCAGCTCGCCGGCCAGCTCCGCGGCCAACTCGGCCGGGTGCGGGCCCAGCTCGGCGTAGGCGCCCTGTACGCGGAGCACCCCGGCCTGGCGGTCGGCCTTCAGGTCGACCCGGGCGACGAGGCCGTCGCCGAGCAGAAATGGCAGCACGTAGTAGCCGTGCACCCGCTTGGCGGCCGGGGTGTAGATCTCGATGCGGTAGCGGAAGCCGAAGATGCGCTCGACCCGCGGGCGCTCCCACACCAACGAGTCGAACGGGGTGAGCAGGGCGCGGGCGCGCACCCAACGGGGACGGCGGGCCTGCGGGTCCAGCCAGCCCGGGCGGTTCCAGCCGGCCACCTCTACCGGCACCAGCTCACCGGCTTCCACCAGTTCCCCGATCGCCACGCGGGTGTCGGAGGGGCGCAGCCGGAAGTAGTCGGCGAGGTCCCGCTCGGTGGCCACGCCCAGCGCTCGGGAGGCGGTGCGCACCAGCTCCCGGATGGCATCGGCGCGGTCGGGGGTGGGCGCCTGGACCACGGCGGGCGGCAGCACCCGTTCGGTGAGGTCGTAGACCCGCTCGAACCCCGCCGTCCGGGTGCGGGCGGTGAGGGCGCCGGTGAAGAACAGGTACTCCAAGGCCACCTTCCCGGCGTGCCAGTTCCACATCGACCCGGGCCGGTCCGGCCGTGGCTCGAGCAGCTGACTGGCCTTCAGCGGGCCGCCGTCGCGCACCCGGTCGAACACCTCGGCGACGTAGCCGGGCCGCTCGCGCTTCAGCCGGACCATCGACCCCCAGGCGTGCTCCTCGGCCGCGGCCATCTTCCAGCGCAGGAACGGGTGCAGCCGGACCGGCAGGAACGACGCCTCGTGCGCCCAGTACTCGAACAGGTCGTGCCGCTGCCCGGCGAGCGCGTCCAGCGCCGGCCGCGGATAGGCACCGAGCCGACTGAAGGCGGGCAGATAGTGCGAGCGCGACAGCACGTTGACCGAGTCGATCTGGACCACCGCCAGCCGGTCGACCAACCGCTTGAGCTGACGGGTTCCGACCGGGCCGGTGGGCCGCGGATCGGCGAAGCCCTGCGCGCCCAGAGCGATGCGCCGGGCCACGGCGGCCGACAGGCGCTCTGTGGGGATGTGCACGGACGAGATCTTGCCGTGGGGGTACGACGGCCGCCGCCTAGGCTGCCGATGTGGACCTCCCCCCGCTCCGCCCCGGCCTGAGTGGCTCGGCCGAGGCGTCGGTACGTCCCGCCTCTCCCGCGGACGCCGCCGAGATCGCCCGCGTCCAGCTCGTCACCTGGCGGACCGCCTACCGGACGGTCCTGCCGGCGGCGGTGCTCGACGACTGGGACGACGCCGCGGCGACCGCCGCCTGGCGCGCTGCAGCGTCCAGCCCACCCACTCCCGCGCACGGCGTGCTCGTCGCCGAGGAGTCCGGGACCCTCGTCGGCTTCACCGCCTTCGGACCGGCCGAGCTCACCGAGGGTGAGCCGCCCGCGATCGAGGGGCCCACCACCGAGGTCGGGAGCCTGCTGGTGGAGCCCCGCTGGGGACGCCGGGGACACGGCAGTCGACTGCTGGCGGCGCTGGCCGACATCGCCTGCGTCGGCGGCGTCGCCCGGCTGCAGATCTGGCTGCCCGAGTCCGACCGGGTGACCGCAGGCTTCCTGGCGAGCGCCGGTTGGGCGCGGGACGGCTGGGCGCGCGCGCTGGACACCGGGACGACGACCATCCGCGAGATCCGCTGGCACACGATGCTGGACGGTGACCCCGCTGACCCTGCCGACCAACGAGGACAGCCGTGACCTTCCAGGGCTTCCCGGACGACGGGCTGGTGTTCTACGAGGGCCTGGAGGCCGACAACAGCCGCACGTACTGGGCCGAGCACCGGGGCCGGTACGACGACGCCGTCCGGGCGCCGCTGCAGGCCCTGGTGGCCGAGCTCGAGCCCGAGTTCGGTACAGCCAAGGTGTTCCGTCCCTACCGCGACGTGCGCTTTGCGAAGGACAAGACGCCATACAAGACCCACCAGGGCGCGGTACTGCACCCGGAGGGCGCCGGCGCCGGGTCGTTGTACGTGCAGGTGTCCGCGGACGGCCTACAGGTGTCCGGCGGATGCTGGCGGCTGCAGCCGGACCAGGTGGAGCGGTACCGCCGCGCGGTCGGCGACGACCTGCAGGGCCCCCAGCTGGCGGCGGAGGTGGGGCGGCTGCGCGACCGGGGCTGGAACATCGAAGGTGACCTACTGGTCCGCGCACCGCGGGGCTGGCCGGCGGACCACGAGCGCATCGACCTGTTGCGTCACAACGCATTGCACGCCAGCCGCACCTGGACGCCGACCGACTGGCTGCACGAGCGCGCCGCCCTGGACCGGGTGCGGGACGCCTGGCGGGACCTGCGGACGCTCAACCGATGGCTGGCCGACAACGTGGGCGCGACCACCGCGCCACCGGATCGCCGCCGCTGACCGACCAGCGGCCCTGCCACACCTCCCGCTTTCAGCGCGGAAAGCGGCACTCCCTCCCGTGCTCTCGGTACCGAAAGCACGGTGTTCTCGGTATCGGGAGCGCCGGTGTCTGGACATGCGAAACGGGGCCACAGCTGATGCTGTGACCCCGTTTCGTGAAGGATGTCCGGCGGCGTCCTACTCTCCCACCCGGTCCCCCGGGCAGTACCATCGGCGCTGAAAGGCTTAGCTTCCGGGTTCGGAATGAGACCGGGCGTTTCCCTTTCGCCATGACCGCCGTAACACTGTGAAGATTGAAACCCGGCCTCCGGCCGCAGAAACGCCGAAGTCGGGCCTGGAACCAGGGTTCCGCACCTTCAGAACCGCACAGTGGACGCGAGACAACACTCATAAGACAACACATCGATGAAGAAGTGTGTGGTCAAGCCCTCGGCCTATTAGTACCGGTCAGCTCCACGACTCACGCC
>NZ_FNOZ01000102.1 GCF_900107175.1 Modestobacter sp. DSM 44400
GTGGCGGTGGCTGCGGAGCAAACACCGCCACAGCACCTGGAAGGAACTGCGCCGCCACTACTGCGGCGGCCGCTGGTGGCCAGCCGACAACGGCATGGAACTGTTCAACCCCGCGACGGTGAGCACGACTCGATACCGCTACCGGGGTTCGAAGATTCCTGCCCCGTGGCTCGCCACCGATGAGGTCCTCCACTGCGCCGCCTGACCGGGGCTTGTGGAGAGCCCGGTGCATTGAAAGGTGCACGCCGGGTTCGGGAAGCGGCCCGAGGAAACGGAACGGTCATCGCGGCCGTCACCGCGCCTCGGGCCGACTTCTACCGACCCGCACCGCCGTTGATCTGCGCGTTCATCGATCAGATGAGGGAGAAGGGCTCCGCGGTCGAGTCGGTCTGTGCGGGGCGGTGCGGTGCGGTGCTGCGCGAGCAGGGCTGCCAGGTCGCCGCGAGGACCTACCGGGCCTGGAGATCCGCGCGGCCGCCGGCCGCGCGCGTGGTGTCCGACGCGCTGATCATCCACGCCTTGAAGGGCCACGGCCGGGCAGCCGGAGTCGCTGTACGGGCGACGCAAGATGGTCGCCCACCTCCGCCGCCAAGGCCTGCAGGTAGCGCACTGCACCTTCGACCGGCTCATGGCCGACCTGGGCATGGACGGCGTGGTCAGGGCGAAGTCCCAGCGCACGACAGTGCCCGGCAGGGACGGCAGGCGCGCCGGGGACCTGGTGGACCGGGACTTCACCGCCGCGGCGCCCAACCGGCTGTTCGTCGCCGACTTCACCTACGTCCGATCCTGGGCCAGGTTCGTCTACGTCGCCTTCGCTGTCGACGCCTTCAGCCAGAAGACCGTGGGCTGGCATGCGATGCCCAGCAAGCACACCGATCTGGTGCTGACCTGCCTGCGAATGGCCACCTGGCGCCGAGCCCATGACGGCCACCCCGTGTCCGCCAGGCTCGTGCATCGCTCGGATGCGGGGCCGCAGTACACGTCGCTGCACTTCACCGAGCACCTGGCCCTGGAAGGCATCGGCCCGTCGATCGGATCGGTCGGGGACGCCTACGACACTCAGTCCATGATCATGAGCGTGGACGTCGGGTATCTGGTTCGACGCGTTCCACGACGGGCCCTTGAAGACTATCTCCGACGTGGAGTTCGCCACCGCGACCTGGGTGGAGTGGTGGAACACCACGCGCCTGCACTCCACCCTCGGCCACGTCCCACCGGCCGAGTTCGAAGCAGCCAACTACGTTGAGATCACCGCCTCCCGACCGGAGCCGAGGCCCGTATGAGGCCGGCAGAGAACCCGTGACGGTTCAGCTACCTACCAACGCGGAGATGCCCCGACGGATGGGCCGGCACCGCGCTGACCGGGCAGGGTTGGCTGGTCGCCCAACAAGCGGTCCACGAGACGCGGGAAAGTTACTGTCCGCGAGAAGCAACCTGCCGACGTCGCTGTTCGAAAGCAAGCACCATGAACGCGATGAGCATGATGGGCGACGAGCAGGGTGGCCACCGCGATCGTCGTTGATCCGGCATCTCACCCGTTCAGGTGAGGCCAGACGGGGTCCTGTGCGGTCGCCGTCGTCGGAGGCCGATGTCGGGACCATGGAGCAGCGCAAGCAGTCGGGGACCGCGCAGCGGTCATCCGTGCGCCTGCCGCTCTTGACGATCGTCCTGGTGGCCTTCTTCGCCACCGGCACCGGCGGACGTCCCGACGGCGCAGCGTGGGACCGCGCCTACGACGTCGTCCTCTTCAACCTGCCCTACCTCGCCGCGGCCGGGGCCTGCTTTGCGGCGGCGGTCCGAGTGCGGAGCGAGCGCGTCGCCTGGTCGTCACTGGGCCTCTCACTGACGCTGAGCGCGATCGGCAACGCGCTGCGGGTGCTCGCCGCCGGCGTCGACGGCAACGGACCCTCGTCCCCGCTCGCCGACCTGTTCGCCCTCGCCGGCTACCTGGTCATGTACCTGGCCGTCATCGTGATGATCCGGGCCCGGGTTCCCCGCTTCCACCCCAGCATGTGGCTCGACGGGATCATCGGCGCCCTCGGCAGCCTGTCCGCCGGGGTCGCGTTCGTGCTGGGCCCCTACCTCTACCCCGGCCCCGGGCAGCAGGCGGTGGGTCTCATCGAGCTGGTGGGGCCCATCACGGACGTGTTGCTCCTCGCGGTGCTCATGGCTGTCGGCTCCATCCTGGGGGTGCGCCTCGACCGCACGTTCCTCATGCTGGCCGCGGGCCTGTGCTTCGTCTGCGCCTCGGACATCGCCCTGTTCGCCCTCAAGGTCCAGGACCGCTACGTCGACGGCGGCCCACTCGAGCTCGGCTGGCTGGCCTGTGTGGTCCTGGCCGCGACAGCCGCAGCGGGGGCGCGGAACCGCCCCGCGCCGGTCGACCGCAGCGGCGGCTCCCGAATCGGCTGGCGCCTGCTGGCCGTGCCGCTGGTCTGCATCGTTGCCAGCCTCTCCGTCCTCGGTGCCGGCTGGACCCACCCGATGCCCGCCGTCTCCGCCTGGTTGGCCATCGCCTGTGTGCTGGCGGGCATCGCACGCATCGCGGTGACCTTCCGTGAGGTCCGTGGGTTCAACCAGGTCAAGGAGGAGTCCCGTACCGACGAGCTCACCGGCCTGGCCAACCGGCGTGCGCTGCTGGAGCAGGCCCAGCGGATCGTCGCCTCGGCCAGCGCCAGCCGGCCGGCTGCCCTGCTCCTGCTCGACCTCGACGGGTTCAAGGAGGTCAACGACAGCCTCGGGCACGGCGCCGGCGACGACCTGCTGCGCCAGGTGGGTCCGCGATTGCGCAACGCGCTGCGGAGCGAGGACGTCCTCGCACGGCTCGGCGGCGACGAGTTCGCCGTCCTGCTGCCTGGGACTGGTGGCGTCGAGGCGCAGGCTCTCGCCGAGCGGCTGCGCGAGCTGCTGCTCCAGCCCTTCACGGTGGCGGAGGTCCGGCTGCACGTCGGCGTCAGCATCGGCATCTCGACGACCCCCGCCCCGGCGACGACGGTCGAGGAGCTGCTGCACTCTGCCGACGTCGCGATGTACACCGCCAAGCGGGCACGCGGGGGCGTGCACATCCACGTCCCTGACCCCGTCACGGGCGTTGCCGGCGGTGGCCGGCTGCGCACCATGGAGGAACTGCGGACCGCGCTGACCGACGACCAGCTCGTCGTATTCATGCAGCCCCAGATGGGCCTACGCGACGGCGATGTCGTCGGCGCCGAGGCCCTGGTCCGCTGGCACCACCCCACCCGGGGGCTGCTCCCACCGGCCGACCTGCTGCCCGCCGCCGAGCAGGCGGGGCTGCTGCGACCGCTCACCGACACGGTGATCGAACTGTCACTCGCGGCAGCCGCCCGCTGGTGGCCCGACCACCAGGTGCCGGTCTCGGTGAACCTTTCGGCGGCCAACGTCACCGACCTCGACCTGCCGGACAAGGTCGCAGCTTCGTTGCGCAGGCACGGGTTGCCGGCGCGGGCCCTGACGCTGGAGCTCGTCGAGGACACCCTCATGGCCGATCCCGATCGGGGTCGGAGCGTGCTGGCCGACCTGCGGCGCCTCGGCGTCCGGACGTCGATCGACGACTACGGCACGGGCTACAGCTCGCTGGCCTACCTGCGGCACCTGCCCGCCGACGAGCTCAAGCTCGACCGGACCCTCACGGCGGACGTCGACCGGGACCCGCGGGCCGCGGCCATCGTGGAGCACACCGTCGCCCTCGCGCACAGCCTCGGGTTGAGTCTGGTGGCCGAGGGCGTGGAGACCGCCGCGACGAGTGCAGTGCTCGCGCGGCTCGGGTGCGATGTCGCGCAGGGCTACGCGATCGCCCACCCCATGCCCCTCGACGACTTCCTGGGCTGGCTGGTCGCCGCCGACTCTGCGCTGCTCGACGAGACACTGCTCCCTCTGCTCAGCCGCGGCGGCGACCCGGCCTGAGGCGCGGGATCTCAGGCGTGCCAAGACGAGGCTCGAATTTGATCACTTGTCGACGGAGCAACACGCGCCGCAGGCGGGTGCTCTCCGCTGCCGTCCCGTCACGCTCAGAGGGTGACGCCGTCCCTGCGAACGAGCGAGCTCCTCCGCCCTCGCCCCCCGGGGGCGCCGACCGCCAGCCGCGCTACGAGGAGGCCGACGACTGGCACGACCTCGCTCCGGAGATCCTCCGTCAGCGGCTGGTCATCGAAGGAATCCCGGCGCGTCCCGTCGACGACGCGCAGATCCGGCACTACCTCTCAGCGCTGTCCCGCGAGGTCGACATGGTGCAGGTCCTCGAGCCGGTGACCCACCGTTCCGACCTGTACGGCTGGGCCGGCTGGATCCACTGGGAGACATCGGGGGCCCACTTCTATGCCTGGGAGCGGCCACAGCTGTTCTTCTCGGTGGACGTGTACACGTGCAAGGCGTTCGACGTGGACACCGCCGTGTCGTTCACCCGCGAGTTCTTTTCCGCTGGCCCTGTCGTCGCAAAGTCGTTCTGAGATGGCCCTCCGGCTGCTCGTCGCGCATTCCGCAGCCGAGCGGGACGCCGCACGCGAGGTCGAGGCGAAGGTGTTCCTGCAGGCGTTCGGCAACACGCCGGACGTCATGGAGCAGGAGTACGGCCCCTACGACGACCGGTCCCGCTTCATCACGGTGATCGACGACGCGGCCGGTTCCGCGCTGGGGGTGGCCCGTCTCCTCCTCCCGGACGACGCAGGCGCGCTGAAGACCCTGATCGACGTGGCAGGCGAGCCCTGGCACCTCTCCGTGCCGGACACCCTCCGGGCGGAGGGGCTCTCCGGCCGACCGGTCTGGGACGTGGCGAGCCTGGCCGTGGACCGCAGGTACCGCAGCGGCGCCGCCGGTGCTGAGGTCATGCTCGCGCTGTGCCACGGCATCTACCGGTACACGCTGTTCAGCGGCGTCGACGGCCTGGTCACCATCCTGGACGACCGCGTCCTCCGGTTGGTGCGGGTGATGGGCGGGCCGTGGGCCCCGATGGCCGGAGCGTCCTCCCGCTACTACCTGGGCTCTCCCGCCAGCACGCCGTGCATCTGCCGGGTGGACTCCATCGCGGAGAGCATCCGCACCCGCCGGCCCGACCTCGCTCGGGCTGCGGTCGACGGCGAGTTCCGGTCGATCAGCATGGACCCGGCCGACCTGCTCCCCAGCCGCGGCGGTCCCGTCCCGGCAGCTCCGGCGCACAGCCGGTCAAGCCGGCCGATGCCGCCACGCCGCGACACGTCGGGGTTGAAGCCCCCGACCCACCGCCGCCCGGATGCTCTCCTCGGCTCGCCCAACCCGACTGCCTAGAGCGTGTCTGCTAACTGCGGACGCGGTGATGGATGATCATGCAGCCGAGGAGGACACCGCCGAGGTAGGTGGTGGCGTATTTGTCGTAGCGGGTGGCGATAGCGCGCCACTGCTTGAGCCGGCCGAACCCGCGTTCGACGGTGTTGCGGTCCTTGTAGAGCTCGGCATCGCAGGCCGGTGGTCGCCCACCGGCCGAGCCCTTGGCCTTGCGGCGTGCGATCTGGTCGCTGCGTTCGGGAATCGTGTGAGCGATCTTCTTCGCCCGCAGGTGCGCCCGCGTACTGGGATGGGAGTACGCCTTGTCCGCCAGCAGCCGGAACGCGCCG
>NZ_FNOZ01000057.1 GCF_900107175.1 Modestobacter sp. DSM 44400
TGACCGTGCTGCGCCTGGACCTACCGCCCACACTGGCCCGATCGATGCGCTCCACGAACATGATCGAGTCGATGATCTCCATCTGCCGCCAGCACTCGACCAACGTCAAGCGCTGGCGCGACGGGCAGATGGCGCTGCGCTGGTGCGCCGCCGGGATGATCGAGGCAGGCAAGCAATGCCGCCGCGTCAACGGCCACCTGCACCTGCCGGCGCTACGCACCGCCCTCGAGCAGGCCACCGCTGCAACTGTCGTACCCGCCGCGCATGATGGGCCCGTCAGCAACGCCGCCTAGTTGATCAACGGGCCGCTACCGAAGTTCCACGGAACTCGGGACATCCTCCAACATTCGTCCAGCGTCGCCCACCAACCCGCCAATCTTTGGCAGACACGCTCTAACCGCCTGCCTTGGTGACGCCGGCGGAACCGCACGGCGAGGGTCGGTCAGGAGCCGCGGGCTCAGCTGACCGGCAGCTCGCTAACGAGGTCCTCGGCGCCGTCGCCCTCGACGATGACCTGCCATGTCCCTGAGGCGTCGAGCTCGATGATGATCTCCCCGGTAGTGCCGGGCTCGACCTCCACCTCGCCGGCAACCGCGCCGGTGGGATCCTTCAGCTCCAGCACCCGATCCTCGGCGGCGTTGTTGGTCAGCTTGAACTCGATCGCCTCGCCCTCCTCGGCGCCGCCGCTGAGGCCGGTGATCGCGGTGCCGTCGGTGGCGAGCTCGATTGCCCGGTCGTAGCCCTCCTCTTCGGCGCTGTCGGCCGACCCGGTGTCCTCGCCGGTGACGGTGACCGTCGTACGGATGCCGTCACCGGTCTGGCCGGGCTTGCACGCCACCTCGTAGGTGCCCGCGGGCAGGGAGGCATGCAGGTCCTGGGAGGTGGCGGGGCCGATGTTCTCGACCTCGCTGACGACCCGGGTGAACTCGCCGTCGTCCTCGCCGTAGACGTAGACCTCGGTGACCGACGACCCCTCGTTGGTGACCGCGAAGGTGACGTCTCCGGCGGCCAGGTCGGTGCGGTCCAGTTGGCAGCTGTCGTCGGAGGCGGTGACGGCGACGGCGGTCTCGGACGCGGCGGCGTCCGGCTCCTGACCGCAGGCGGTGAGCAGCAGGGGCGAGGCCCCCACCAGCAGGACGAGGGCGCGGCGGATCGCCATGGGAGTACTCCGTTTCAGAACGAGGTGCAGGACCCGGTGTGCCGGGCCCTGGCGGACGAGGGAAGGGCGCTCAGCGAGCGGATGACGCCGTCGCCGGTGCCGGCGCGGGAGCTGGGGCGGGGCGCTGCACCGGACGGAGGAACAGGACGAAGACCGGCACGATGTAGGCCAGCCAGGCGATCGCCTGCAGCCAGGTGGTGGCCGGGGTGAAGTTGACCGTGCCGCGCAGCAGGGTGCCGTACCAGCTGTCCGGCGGGACGGCGCCGGAGACGTCGAAGGCCAGGCTGCCCAGGCCGGGCAGGATCGCCGCCTCCTGCAGGTCGTGGACGCCGTAGGACAGCACCCCGGCGGCGACGACGATCAGCACGGCGCCGGTCCAGCGGAAGAACTTGGCCAGGTTGATCCGCAGCGCGCCTCGGTAGAACAGGTAGCCGAGGATCACCGCGGTGACCAGTCCCAGTGCCGCCCCGACGACGGGCTGGCTGTTCTGCCCGGTGGCCTGCACGGCCGACCAGATGAACAGCGCCGTCTCCAGCCCTTCCCGGCCGACGGCGAGGAAGGCGGTCAGCACGAGGGCGCCGGTGCCCATGGCCAGCGCGGCCTCCATCCGGCCCCGGAGCTCGGCCGACAGCGAGCGCGCCGTGCGCCGCATCCAGAAGACCATCCAGGTCACGAAGCCGACCGCGATGATCGACAACGTGCCACCGAAGGCCTCCTGCGCGCGGAAACTGAGCTGGCTGGAGGTGAAGGTGAGCAGGGCGCCGAAGACGAGGCTGAGGGCCACGGCCCCGGCCACGCCCAGCCACACCGGCCCGAGCCGGTCCCGCCGGTCGGACTTGACGAGGTAGGCCACCAGGATGCTGACGACCAGTGCGGCCTCCAGCCCCTCGCGCAGGCCGATCAGGTAGTTCGCGAACACGGTGGGAGCTCCTCGGTCGGGTGAGGCAGAGGTTAGCCTCACCTCATTCGCGGACTCAAGTGTGGGCCCGATGGCGCCCGGTCCCGCGCCCGCTCGAGCGGGACGAGCCGTCGCCGGGCAGGCTGTCGCAGCGAGCCGAACAGCGAGGATGGGGCGAAGGATGAGCGGGTCGCAGGAGCTGCGTGGGACGACCGCGCTGGTGACCGGGGGCAGCAGCGGTCTCGGCCGGGCGACGGCGCTCGCACTGGCCGCGGCCGGCGCGGACGTCGCGGTGCTGGCCCGCGGCTCGGCCGAGCTGGAACAGGCGGCCGAGGAGGTCCGCGCCTCCGGGGTGCGGGCGAGCGCGGCCGTGGTGGACCTGGCCGACGCCGAGGGGATCGAGCGGGCGGTCGGCCAGGTGCGCGCCGAGCTCGGGCCCGTACGTCTGCTGGTCAACGCGGCCGGCACCGATGTCCCGGGGCCGGTGACTGAACTGGACGTCGCCGGCTGGGACCGCGTGCTGGACGTGAACCTGCGGGCGTCGTTCCTGCTGGCCAAGGCGGTGTGGCCGGACATGAGCGAGCGAGGTGGCGGGACGATCGTGAACGTGTCCTCAGTCGCCGGCCGGCGGGGCTGGGCGAATGCCTCGGCCTACTGCGCGGCCAAGTTCGGGTTGACCGGCCTGACGCAGGCCCTCGCCGCGGAGGGCAAGCGGCTCCGCATCCGGGCCTGCGTTCTCTATCCCGGGGCGATGGACACCAGCTGGGGCGTCTGGTCTCCCGAGGACAGACGGGACGGCGCCGCACCGACCGTGCCCGCCGACGCGCTGGCGCCGGACCAGGTGGCCCAGCTGATCACCTGGATCGCCACCGCTCCTCCGGACGTGGTGCTCAACGAGGTCACCGTGACGCCACTGCTCGAGCAGGGCTGGCCCTGACGGGCGGCGCCGAGCACGGCTGGGACGCGCCCCACCCCGCCCGGCGCGGCGATCCCGCCCGGCTCGTGGACGGCGACCGGCTGCGTTCCGCGTTGCAGGCCGGCGCCGTCCTGAGCCCGTTCTGCGCGCTGGAGCCGACCCCGGGACGGCAGTGGGTCAGCTGGGCCGACCTGTTGGCAGACCGGGCCGCGTTCACCAGCCGGGCCGCCGAGGTGACCATGACGCTGTCGGTCGTCGCGGTGCCCGAGGAGCGGGTGGTGGCGTCGCTGGTCCACTTGGGTCTGGTTGCCCGTCTGCTGGCCCCGGCCCTCGGTGCGGCCCTGGCCGGCGGGGTGCTCCCGGTCGTGGCCCCCGACGGCGTCCACGTCCGGCTCGCCGGCGCAAACCCGCTGCCGATGGCACTGACCGATGTCACCGGGGTCGAGGTCGACAGCCCGGCCGCGGTGGCTGATCAGCTGGCCCGGCACTGGCTCACGCCCCTGGTCGCGCCGTGGACGACACTCGTCGCGGCGACGGCCCGGGTGTCCGGACGGGTGCTGGCGGGCAACGTGACGTCCGCGGTCGCCGGGGCGCTGGCCGTCGCGGTGGCCAGACGCCCGGACCTGACCGACCGCTCCGTCGCCGTTCTCGATGCCCTGCTGGTCACCGGGCCGCTCGCCGGCACTGGTGGACGGCGGCCCGGCGGATCGTTCGTGCGGCGCTCCTGCTGCCTGTTTTACCGGCTGCCCGGCGCGGGGACGTGCGGGGACTGCGTGCTCGCCCAGGGCTGAGCGCCTGTGGGGATGCGCCGCGCCGACGTGCACTTGGCCTCAGGTCGGGATGCCCGTAGCGTCCGCCCCGCTGCAGTGCAGGGAAGCCGGTGCGATTCCGGCGCGGTCCTCGCCACTGTCACCGGGGCGCTGCCCGGGAGCCAGACACCGGCTGCAGCACCGCTGCTCCACCTCCACGAGGCATGGAAGAAGGGAACTACCGTCATGACCTCATCCCCGTACGCCCACCCCCGTGTCGCCGTCCCCCGCGTCGCCGTCCCGGCTTGGGCATGGGCCCTCGCCCTGCTCGCGCTGTTCGCGCTCTACCTGCTCGCCCAGGACAACGGCGCGGTGCTGGCCCAGGCCGGCGGCGTGGCTCACGAGCTGTTCCACGACGCACGGCACGCCCTGGGCGTGCCGTGCCACTGACGCACCGCACCGTCGACCGGCTCGGCGGCACGGCAACGGCGCCGCCATTTCCCGCGCTGCTGGGTCGGCTGCTGCTGGGTGGTGTGGTCGCCGGCGTGCTGTCCGGCATCTGGCAGCTGCTCGTCACCGAGCGGGCCATCAGCCCGGCGCTCGCGCTGGAGGAGGCGCGCGGCACCGGCACCGTGGAGGACTCCGGGGAGATGTTCAGCCGGACCACCCAGCTCGTCGGCGGCTTCGTCGGAGCTCTCGTGGCCGCGGTCGGGCTGGCCATCGTCCTGGCCGCTGTCTACGCCGCGCTGCGCCACCGGCTGCCCGGCCGCACGGACGGCAGCCGACTGATCGTGCTGACCGTGATTGGTTTCGCGGTCATCGCCCTGCTCCCAGCGGTCGCGATCCCGGCCAACCCGCCGGCCGTCGGGGACCCCGACACGATCGGGACCCGGACCGCGATCTACGGAGCGGTGCTCGCCGGCGGCATCGTCATCGCGGCGCTGGTCGCCGCCGTGGTCGGTGCGCTGCGACGCCGGGGCACCGACCACACAGCCGTGGCCGCGGCCGGCACCGCGGTCGGCGTCGCCCTGCTGGCGGTGCTGCTGCTGGTGCTGCCGGGCACCCCGGACACCATCCCCGCCGACGTCCCCGCGGACGTGGTCTGGAACTTCCGGCTCGCCTCCCTCGGCCAGCTCGCCATCCTCTGGGCCACACTCGGCCTGGCCGGCGGCTGGTTCGTCGACCGGTTGACCGCCAGCCCGGCCCGCGGCTGAGCGATGCCCTGGCAGGCGTGGGGCGGCTACACGTAACGGCAGACCTCGGCGGGGGTCGCAGCTGTCCGGCTGGACGTCGGTGGCACCGTCGTGCAGCCGGGCCACGGTGGCGCGGAGCTCGAGCAGGTCGGCGATCTGCCGGTTGAGGTCGGCGAGCCAGCGGCCGAGCAGGCGGCCTGGTGGCTGCGTCGGGGACTGGTCCTGCGGCTCGGTGCCTTGCTGCTGTGCTGAAGTTTCAGTCGGCATTGCCGACTGCCGACCGGATGTCAGAGAGCGGCCGCGAGTAGAAAGCCGACGGCGAGAGCCGGCCCGTAAGGGATCATCGTCCGGCGGTCCCCGCCACGTACCACGGTGACCATGGCCTGCGCCACGACGATCAAGATGAACGCGGCGAGACCCAACAGTAGGCCGCGATGAGTGGAGTGGCCGAGGCCGAGTCCGCCCAGCGCCGCCAGGCGGACATCACCGAAGCCCGCGCCTGCGAACCGCCAGCACAGCAGCAAGGTCAGCCCTGACGCCACTGGGGCCACCATGCTGACCAGCAAGCCACGCCAGTCTCCGTACAGGGCCAGTCCGCTGGTCAGGAGCACGAAGGTAACGACGCCAGCCTGCCGGACGAGTGATGTTGGAACCCGCTGAGTCACCGCATCACAGCAGGCCGCCGCGACGAGCCCGGCTCCCCAGAGCAGTAGAGCCGGTGCCAACGCCCAGATGTCCAAGCGCAGGGCTGCCAGCACCGTCGCGGCTCCGGCAGCCGCGCCGCCGATGGCGCCGATCAGCAGCAAGTTCTTGCTGCGCAAGCCCACCCGCTTCAGCTGCAGCAGGCCCCGCGTGGTCAGCGCGGGAGCGACCAGCCCACCGAACAATGCCCCCGCAACCGTGGCGCCCAGCCAAGTGATGGTCATCCGTCGGTGACGGCCTTTCGGCAGGCAGCAGCGCTCAGTCGCTCGCCGCACGGCCTCCTGATCGGCGAGTGCGCAAGAACTCGAGGCTGTGGAAAACCGCTGCGTGGCACAGCAGTGCGATACACCAGACCGGACGAGAAGCGAGATCCTGCCCATCCGGTGTCGCTCGATCGGGTGACTCGGTGGCGAGACCGTTCGCGATGCGTAACGGAACAGGCAATCTCGCTAACCCGAAGCCACGCAAAGGGAGGTGCTCAGACGTGACGGCGACACGACCGGCGGCGGCAGCATTCGCCGTCGTTGTCGGACTGGGCCTCGCTGCGTGCTCGAGCACCTCCAGTAGTCCGATTGCTTCGTCACCTCCAGCGACGTCGAGCGCGTCCTTGTCGAGCGCGACGGAGAGCAGCACGGATCCGGCGGAGGGGGCGAAGGTGCAGGCGGTCGGTCTTATCCCCACCTATCTCCGAACGATCGACGACCTCTACCTGGAGCCCTCGCGTTCCCTCGACGACATCTACGACGTCGCGGTCGCTCCGGAGGCGACCGCCGAGGCCACGGCGATCGAGACATTTCGTGCCCAGGGGTACCGCCAGGTCGGGCGGTCGCAGTTGGTGACGACGTCCGCCAGCAGCGTCGACCTCACGAACGATCCGGCCGCCTCTCCGTCGCCGGTGCTCCCCAACGTCGTCGTCACCGCCTGCGTCGACGTGAGCCAGGTGCAGGCGATTGACCAGAGCGGGACGTCGGTCGTTCCACCTGACCGCCCGAGGTACCTCGTCCAACGGCTGACTGTGGTGAACACCAACTACCCCGACGCGACTTCGTGGCGGGTCAGCGCAGCTCCCAACGCTCAGGCGCAGTCATGCGACGGTTAGCGCTCGTTCTGGTCAGCGCGCTGCTCGGCGTCGGCGTCTTCTCCGTCTCCCCAGCGGTTGCCTCAGCCGACCCGGTCACGTGCCAGCAGTACGACTCGCACGGCATCTGCGTCGTGAGGGCCGAATCGGCCGGATCCAGTACGGAGCCGTCAACAGAGCCGGCCGCGGCAGGGCCCGACAGAGCCCGTCGGTGGCCCGCTGCACGCTCGACCCCTCCGGCGCCGTCGTCCCCTGCCAGTACGGCGAAGCGTGGTGGGTGCAGAGCATGCAGTGCTACGCCCAGGCTCTGCCCGAGCAGCCTGCCAAGGACTCACCCGTCTGGGGTGGACACACGGACGGCGCCATCTACCTGTGCACCTTCTACTCGGGTGGCCACACCCTCCCCGGCACGAGCGGATTCTCGTTCTGGTCCGCGACCGCACCGGCCGGTCCGTCCGCCGTGGACCCCGCGGTGCTCGCCGAGCAGGCGTTGCGAACCCTGACGATCCCCACGCCGACGACCGGGCGGTATCCAGCCGGGACCCTTCAGGACGGTCAGGCCTTCACAGTGGTCAAGGCGTACACGTGGTTCTGGACCGACCCTGACTCCTTCAAGGCGATGACCGCCCGAGCGGATGCCGGCGGCGTGTGGTCGCGGGTGACGGTCGAGCCGACATCCCTGTCTTTCACGCCCGGCGACGGGGCAGCCGCTGTGTCCTGCCCGGGCCCAGGCGTGGCCTGGCAGCGGACGGACGGCGTCTGGGCGCAGTCCCCGGCGGGGTGCGACTACCAGTATCCGCACTCCTCGATCCACCAGCCCGACCGTGAGGTGACGGCCGTGTACGGCATCCAGTGGTCCGTCGCATGGACGTCGTCGACGGGAGCCAGCGGCACGCTGCCCCAGCTGACCACGACGTCGAACGCGACTTTCGCTGTCGCTGAAGTCCAGGCGGTGGTCACCCGGTGACGGGGTGGGTCGATGAGGCGGTGAAGCAAGCTGGTCGCTTCCCGGCGCCGACGCCGCCGCCGGACGCGGCCGCGCCATCGTCGGCTCCTCCGTTGCCCAGCGCAGCGGCGAGACGACGCGTCAGCCGCAAGTCGTTGGCTCTCAGCGTGCTGACCGTGTTGCTCGGCGGCCTCATCGCCTTTGCTGCCGGCCGGATGCTCACCGCCCAGACCGCGGTGCTGGCGGTCGCCCAGGACGTGCAAGTGGGGTCGACGATCACAGCGGACGACCTGACCACCGCGAACGTCACCTCGGACCCGAACCTGTCGCCGATCCCGGCGTCACAGCAGCCCCAGATCGTCGGGATGGTCGCGCAGGTCCCGCTGGTTCGAGGCGGGCTGTTGACGCGTGCCCAGGTTGGCACGGGCAGTGGGCTCACGGCGGGAGAGCTGCTGGTAGCCCTGCCGTTGAAGGAGGGTCAGTTCCCGGCACGGGGGCTGACTCCTGGACAGCAGGTCCTGATCGTGCCGACGCCCGGCGCCACTGGCTCCACCAGTGCAACCGGGACAGCGGAAAGGACCGAGAGGCCGACCGAGGCGACCGTCGCCGAAGTGGGGGAGGCAAACCCGACCACCCAGGTGACGGTGGTCGACGTGCGGCTCCGTGAAGACGACGGGGCGACGGTGGCCCAGCTCGCCTCGACCGGAAACCTGGCCTTGATCCTTCTGCCGGCGGGTGGGTGATCGATGCTCATCGCGCTCACCTCCGGCAAGGCAGCACCCGGCGTGACCACGTCGACCTGGGCGCTGGCCCTGTCCTGGCCCAGGCCGTTGCTGGTCGTCGACTGCGATCCGGCCGGCGGGGACATGGCTCCCGGGATGCTGGCCGGCCGGGTCAGCGTCGACCGCGGCTTGCTGTCCTGGTCGACCGCCGCCCGCCATGACCTGTCGGAGACGGCGGCCGCCATGCTTCTCACCGAGCACGCGGTGCAGGTTCCTGAGCAACCGCAGGTGTTGTTGATCCCCGGCTTCGCGACGGCTACGCAGGGCAGCTCGTTCAGCACCGAGGTCTGGGAGCGGCTCGCGGTGGCCCTCGCACGGTCCGCAGCTCCCCTCGGGCGAGACATCCTGGTGGACGCCGGGCGCCTGGTCGCTGATCGAGGTTGCTGGCCGGTGCTGCCGCGGATCGGGTCCTGGTGGCAGTGCGCCGCAGCGTGCGGTCGGTGCATGCGGCACAGGACGCCAGCCAACGGTTGCGTCAGCAGCTCGGTGATCTGTCGACGGTGTCCGCGCTGGTCGTCGGGGACGGCCCCTACTCCGCAGGCGAGGTGGCCAAGGCCCTGCAGCTGCCTCTCGCCGGGGTGCTGCCCGACGACCGGACCGCAGCAGCGGTCCTGTCCGACGCGGGCACGGCGAGCCTCAAGACCATGCGGCGTTCAGCGCTGTTGCGTGCGGCGACGTCCTTGGCTGTCCAGCTGGTCGCCTCCACGGAGCATGTTGCCGCTGCCGAGGCGGTGGCCGGTTGACTCCCCTGGACACACGGGCGCCGTGGCCGTCAGCATTGACGCAGGAACTTCAGGGACCCGAGTCAGCGTCCGACGTGACGGTCGAGGCCCTGGCGCTCACCGATGCCGAGTACCGCGTCGTGGCCGAACTCCGCGACAGGGTGTCGACGCGGCTGACAGCGGAGGACAGGAACTACACAGCGGGTCCACGACGGGAGCTGACCAAGCAGCTGATCCGCGACGAGTACGACCAGTGGCTGCTGCACGAGGCACACCGGGGGCGGACGGCCCCGGCGGTGACCACCGAGGACAGCATCTTCGCCGCCGTCCTGGCGGACCTCGACGGGCTGGGGCGGCTGGCGCCGTTGCTCTCTCGCACCGACGTGGAGGACATCCACTTCGAGGGGTGCGACCCGACCATGCTGCGCAGGGTCGACGGACAGCTGGTGCCCGGGCCACCGATCGCATCCAGCGACGAAGAACTCGAGCAGCTGCTGCGTTCCATCGGGTCACGCTCGGACGGCGGGCAGACCAGCCGGGAGTTCTCCTCGGCCAGTCCCATCCTCAACGTGCGGCTGCAAGGAGTCACCGAGTTGGGCGCCCGGCTCCAGGCGGCGATGGACGTGCTGCCGCGCCCGGCCGGGGTGATCCGCGTGCACCGGTTCAGCGATCCGAGCCTGGACGATCTGCACCGGTTGAGGATGGTCGACTCCCCGGTGCGGGCCTTCCTGCACGCAGCGGTCGAAGCAGGGGTGTCCCCACTGGTCACCGGTGCGCCGGGCGTCGGCAAGACCACGCTGCTGCGGGCCCTGGGCAATGCGATTCCGTGGAACAACGTCGTCATCACGGTGGAGGACGAGCGAGAGCTCGGCCTTCACCTGCCCCGCTGGGATCCCGACCGACAGCAACTGGTCAAGCGGCACGCCGTGTGCCGGCCGTTCGAATCGCGGCTGCCCAACGCCGAGGGCCGCGGTGGCTTCGACATGGGGGATGCGCTGCACCTGGCGCTGCGGGCGTCCCCGACCTGGGTGCTGGTGGGCGAGGTCCGCGGCGCCTACGTCACCTCACTCCTCGAGGCCGCGACCAGTGGCATCGCCTCGGTGATGTGCACCATCCACTCGCCGTCGGCGGAAGGCGTCTTCGACAAGGTGCTCATCAATGCGCTGAAGGCCAATCCCACTCCGTCGCCGGAACTGGTCTTGCGCTCGCTGGCCGCCCTCGGCCTGGTCGTACACGTGCATCGCAACCGTGGGTTCTCCCGGTTCGTCTCCGGCATCTACGAGCTGGGCGCGATCGGTGACTCCGGTCGACCGGACCTGAAGCCGATCTTTGCGCCGCGTCCTGGCGACGGGCGTGCTCAGGCCACCGGGCCAGGAATGCTCAGCGAGTGCCTGGCAGAGCGGCTGAGCGCGGTCGGCTTCGACCCGAACTGGCTGCACCCGGACGCATCAGACTGGCCCAGCAGCCTTCGCCACAAGGAGCGGGCGTCGTGACGGCCGGAACGCTGCTGCTGATTCTGGGCGGGTTGCTCATCTCGGCCGGCCTGGTCGCCGCCGCCGCGGCGGTCCGAGGTGTCAGCGTCCTGCCCGCCGCCTCCCCATCGGCGCGGCCATCCTTTCGTTGGCGGCCCACCCGGCTGCATCTCGGCGCCCTGGCCGCCGGGGTGCTGATTCTGCTGATCACCGGCTGGCCTGTCGCCGCGCTCGCCGCTGCCGGCGGTGTCGTGTTCATCCCCACGGTGCTCGGCGGCGGCAAGGCGTCCCAGCAGATGATCGCCACCTCGGAGGCGTTGGCGGATTGGACACGACGGCTGGCCGACCTGATCAGCTCCGGCGCCGCCGGCTCGACCCGGGACGCGCTGCGCCGCTCGCTGAGCTCCGCGCCGGCAACTATCACTCCGGCTGTCACCAACCTCGTGACGCGGATGGGACCGCAAGGCGTAGAGCCGGCGTTGCGTCAGTTCGCCCGCGAGGTGGACGACCCCGCCGCCGACAAGATCGCCATGGTGCTCATACTGCGGGAGCGCAACGGCGGTCCCGGTCTGGCCGAGGTCCTCACCGCGCTCGCCGCCGACCTCGACGAACGGTCCCGGATGGTCCGTGAGGTGGAGGCCGAACGGGCCAAACCGCGGGCGAACATGCGCACCATCGTGGTGTCCACGCTGGTCCTGGTCATCGGCATGGTGCTCTTCGCCCGGACATTCCTGTCGGGCTACTCGACGGCCGTCGGGCAGGTGGCGCTGCTGCTGGACTTCGTGATCTTCGGGACGGCGCTGCGGTGGATGCGTCGCCTGTCCGAACCGCCGACGCCACCGCGCGTGCTCATCGACCCCGGACTGGCCACGGTGAACCGGTGACCGGGTTACAGGCGGCCACCCTGGCCGGCATGCTCGTGGCACTCGGTCTGGTCTTCGCCGTCCGCGCGTCACGTCCCGCCCCGCCGTCGCTGTCCGCCGCGCTCGAGCAGCTCTCGGCGAGCCCGACCGTCCAAGCCGCGCCCACGCCGGCATCGACCCCGTTGACCCCGGCGGCGAGCCAGTGGGACTGGTTGCCACCCTCGCTGGCCCGCACCGTTGACGAACACCTCGGCGTCTCCGAGGCTGACCTGAACATCATCGGGCGGACCCGCACTCAGCTGGCCGCGCGGAAGCTCACTCTGTCCCTGACCGGGCTTCTCGCTCCCGCGCTGTTCGGGCTGGTGCTCGCGCTGCTCGACGTCCCGCTGCCCTTCGTCCTCCCCGGCGTCTTGAGCGTGGCCCTCGCCGCCGTCGGGTGGCTGCTGCCCTCGGCCGAGGCGAGAGAAGCGGCCAGGCACGCACGAGCCGAGTTCCGCAGCAACCTCGAGTCGTTCCTCACCCTGGTGGCCGGTGAACGTCGAGCGCGAGGCTCGGTCGAGCAGGCCCTCGAAGAGGCAGCGGAGGTATCGGGCAGCGTGCCCTTCGTCCGCATGCACCGCGCCATCCGACGCGCGGCGCTGTCCGGTCGCAAACCGTGGACCGACCTGCGCGACCTCGGCGACGACATCGATGTTGCCGAGCTGCGCAGCCTCGCCGACATCGCAGCGGTCGCCGCTGACGGGGCGTCGGTCTACAACACGCTGCTGGCCAGCGCCCGCACCCTGCGACACACCGAGTTGTCCGACGCCCGGAGCCAGGCCAACGAGATCAGCGAGCGGATGTCGCGCCCGCTGGCGCTGCTGGTCACCGGACTGACCTTTTTCGTGCTCGTTCCCTTCCTGCTCCGCATGTTCGCCGTCACGTCCTGACTGCACCGTCTACCGAAAGGCTCTCCATGTTCCAGTCCCCGATCCGTGACCGAAGCCCGCGGGTGGTCGGCATCCTGTCCGTCACGCTGTACGCCACGGCCGTTTCCGTTCTCAGTTGGCTGCGTGCGGACGACGTCACCGATGATCGGGGTTCGGACTCCTCGGAGAAGGCGTTCATGGTGATCCTGGCCATCGCCCTCGGGGGTGCAGTCACTGCGGCAGCGGTGGCGTTCGTGTCCAGCAAGACGGCGCTGTTCCAGTAGACGGGACCGCCAGGGCCCATGCCTGTGTCACGCACTCGGAAGCGGACGGCAGCACCGCCGTGCGGTTCTTCGTTGCGCCCCAGCACCCGCGGCTCGCGCGACGGTGGGGAGCGCGGCTCGTCGAGCCTCGAGTTTGCGATCTTGTTTCCTGTCATCGTCGCTCTGCTGTTCGCCGGTCCGCAGTTGGCGCTGTGGTACTTCGCCCGCGAGGCAGCCGATGCTGCAGCCCAAGCCGGCGCGCGAGCCGGCAGCGTGCTCGAGGCGCCCGGGGGAGTGGGTCAGGAAGCGGCGGACGACTATCTGGCCCGGCTCGGGACCGGAGCCATCACCCGCTACTCGGTGAGCGAGCAGACAACGGGTACCACCGTGTCGGTGCACGTCAGCGCGGACGTGCCCAACGTGATCCCGCTGCCGGGCTTCAGTCCGACTGTCGAGGTGACGGTGGTGCGAGGCAGGGAACGCTTCACCACGCCGGACTCGCCATGACTCACCGCAGGCAGTCGGCCCGCCTTCGTCGTGGTCATCGCCGCGTAGACGACCGTGGCTCCGAGTCGGTGGAGCTGGCCATCCTGCTGCCCGTCGGCATCCTCGTGTTGGCGATGCTGGTGATCGGTGCCCGCATCGCGCTGGCCGGCGGGAGCATCAGCGGCGTCGCCGGGATCGCCGCGCGGGACGCGTCGCTTGCCCGGTCCAGCATTGCGGCCCAGCAGGTGGCCACAGCCAGTGCCACCAGCGCGCTGGCCAGTCGGGACCTGCACTGTTCCGACGTCCAGGTGACCGTGGACGCCTCGGGGTTCAACAACGCCCCGGGCAGTTTCGCGTCGGTCACCGTGGCGGTGACGTGCACCGTTGAACTGTCGGACATCGGCGTCGCCGGACTGCCGGGCTCACGGACCCTTCGTGACACGGCCACCAGTCCGCTCGACCCGGCGCGGGATCTCTCGTGACCCGTGTCTTGCAGGGGCGCACCCCACTGCGGGGGAACGAGCAGGAGCAGGGGTCGGTGGCTGTGCTGTTCTGCTTCATCGTGCTGATCGCCGGCATCCTGGTGACCGCGCTTGTCGACACCGGCACCGCCATCCAGGCCGCCAACCGCGCCGACACCTACTCGGCGGAAGCTGCGCGGGCAGCGAGCATCGCGGTCGGCCCGGTGCCCACCGGTGGTCCCGCGGACGTCCAGTTGGCGACGACTGCGGCCCGCACCTACCTGGAAGAGGCCGGGGCAATCGGAGCGGTCAACGTGCTCGGGCATGGACTCGTCCAGGTGAGCGTCACCGTCTCCGCCTCCACCCCGCTGCTCGGGATCTCGGTCAGCCAGACCCGCACGCACACCGCGCAGCTGCAGGTCGGCGTCACCTCGGGGGAGGGAGTCTCGTGACCTCCGCCGTCCGGCTGCTCAGGGCAGCAGGTGCGCTGACCGTGCTCGTCGCCGTCAGCGCGGGCGTGCCGGTGCTGCTCACCGCTCTGCACCTGGTGCCGCACGGGCTGCCGTCCCTCGACGAGGTCGGCGCAATGTTGAAGGCCCGGGACGACGGACAGCTGGTCCAGGTCGTCCTCGCCGCAGGGGCCTGGGTGTGCTGGGCGCTCTTTACCGCCTCGACGGTGGCGGAGGTCGTCGCCCTGATCCGGGCACGGCCCGCGACCGCGCTTCCGGGGCTGGGGATCTTCCAGCAGGCCGCGGCCGCACTGCTCGCTGCGGTCGTGGTCGGGATGACGGTTGCCCCGGCCGTCGCGGGCACCTCCGTGTCCGGCACCGCGGCCACCCACCCGCCCTTACCGATCGCGGCCCTCCCCGGCGTCCTGTCCGAGACGGCGGGGCCACACCTCGGCGCACCCGGCATCCAGACGGTGCCCGACTCTTCAGCGCATGAGGAGTCGGTGCCTCTGCCGTCGAACACGTACGAGGTCCGCCGGCGCGACACTCTCTGGGCGTTGGCCGAGCGCTACCTCGGGAATCCGCTGCGCTATCCGGAAATCGTCAAGCTGAACCCGACCGCCATCGGTGCGGACAACAAAATTGTCGCCGGCACGGTGCTGGTCCTGCCGTCGGACGCAACGGGGCTGACGCCCGCCGGAGCCAGCCCAGGACCCGCCGCACCTTCCGCGGTCGAAGAGGTCACCGTCGAGCCGGGGGACACCCTATGGGGCATCGCGGAGGAAGTGACCGGAGACGGACAGAACTGGCGGCAAGCCTGGGAGGCCAACCGGGGAAGGACCGAACCGGGAGGAGAAGTCTTCACCGATCCCTCGCTGATCCAACCGGGATGGGCACTGAGCATCCCGACATCGGACGGCGGGCCGGCGCCCGACCCCGTGCCCTCGACACCGCAACCGACCGTGCCGGGGCCGGATCCCGCACCGACGCCGTCCGAACCGACCGGATCGGACCCCAGCGAGTCGACCACGGCGTCGCCGGCGCCGGCCACCACGGCCCCGACGTCTCCCGGCAGTACCGCACCGAGCGCCGGACCATCACCCACCCAAGTCGGAGCTCCGACGGCGGCCACGTCCGACGTGCCGATGGTCGCCTACACGGGCGGTGGCGTCCTGCTGGCCGGGATCTCACTGATGGCGTTGATGCGCTACCGGCGACGGCAGCTCCGGCAGCGGCGTCCCGGTCGACTGATCAGCCCCACGCCATCAGAGCTCCTGCACGTTGAGCGGGCACTGCAGTCGGTAGGCAGCGCGGACGTCACCTGGCTGGACCAGGCGTTGCGCAGCCTGGTGCAGGTCCTGGCGAAGGTCGAGGGTGCCCGGCTGCCCGACGTGCTCGCCGCGTGCATGACGGACGACGTCCTGACCCTCGTGCTCACCGGTCCGGCGCCGCACGCTCCGGAGCCGTGGACGGTCAATGAGGCGGGCACCCGCTGGTCCATCCGGCGGGGTGACCCGCTGACCTACGACGAGCGCCGGCGCGCCCATTTCTTCGCTCCGTTCCCCACGCTCGCCTCGGTGGGCTCCACGGCTGAGGGGGAGCACTGGCTGCTCGACCTGGAACGGATCGCGGCCACGTCCTTGACCGGTGACGTCGATCGCAGCCTGGACCTCCTTCGGTTCCTGGCCGCTGAACTCGCCCACAACACCTGGTCGGAGATGCTTCAGGTGACCTTGGTCGGGTTCGGGGAGGAGCTGGCGCAAATAAATCCCGACCGGTTGACTTACAGCGAGGACGTCGACAAGGCGATCGCAGCGGCCACTGGCCAGCTGGAGTCGGTGACCGGGGCCATGCGGTTCGCCGACACCGATGTGCTCGCGGGTCGGCTGCACGACATCGCGGCCGATGCGTGGGCCCCGCACGTCCTGCTCATCGCCCCGGCTGCAGGCGAGACGAGCGCCGAACTGGAGCCGCTGCTGACTGCACTAAAGCGGCAGTCTTCGCGCAGCGCGGTGGCAGTGGTGTTGGCCACCGACTCCGACCGAGCCGACGACGTCCGATGGCAGCTGAGCATCGACGACGCCGGCGTTCTCCGCATCCCCGCGTTGGACCTCGAGCTACGTGCCCAACAACTCTCGGCCGAGGAGGCCACCTCGCTGGCCCAAATGCTGGCGCTGGCCGCGGTCACCGAGGACCGCCCCATCCCGGCGGCTCATGGACACCAGCCCTGGGATCAGCACGCGGACGCCTGCGGCGGGCTTCGAGTCGACGTAGCCAACGCGTCGCGGCTGCAGCCATCCGAGCGCGACCTGGCCGACGTGGCCGACGGCGAGCCAGCGCCGGGTCTGGCCGATCCGTCCGCGGGCACGGCGAACTCGGTCCTGCCGCTGCCTATGCAGTCCTACCTGGACCACGCCGCGACCACCGAGCTCGACCTGCGGGCTCTGGCCCCCGCCACCGACGACGGTGTCCGTCGCCAGGTCGAGAGGGCCGATCCCGACTTGGACGGCGACCTGTCGGACTGGGCCGATCCCTCGTCGCCGCGGCCGAAGTTGACGTTGCTCGGCCCGGTCCGAGTTCGGGCGCAGGGCTCACTGCCTGAGCGCAATCCGCGACGGCAGTTCTACACCGAGATCGTCGCCTACTTGGCGACTCGACCCGACGGTGTGATCAGCGAGCGCTACGCCACCGCGATCTGGCCCGACGAACCGGACGTCGTCGGCAAGACCAAGGTGCGTCAGTCCATCTCCGTCGTCCGAGCGTGGCTCGGCACCGAACCGGCGACCGGCGCTGACTACCTGCCGTCGGGACTCACCGCCGCCGCGGCCGGGCGCTACCGCATAGACAACATCCTGATTGACGCCGAGTTGTTCCGGCGATTGCGGGTCCGTGGCCTAGCCCGCAGAGCGGAAGGCATCGCCGACCTCAGCGCTGCCCTCGACCTGGTGAGCGGCCGCCCCTTCGACGTGCCGGCACCGCGGCGCGGCGCCGCCGGCGGTTATAGCTGGCTTGTCGACGAGAGCTCCCGGCTCGATCACGAGTACGCCGCGATGATCGTCGACGTCGCGCACACCGTCGCCACCCACCACCTCGCTGCCGGCGAACCGGGGCTCGCCGCGGCTGCGGCCCAGGTGGCGCTGAGAGCGGGAAGCTTTGAGGATGTGCCGCTGCTGGATCTGGTCGCTGCTTGCGACGCCCAGGGCAACCGAGCCGCGGCCGACGCCTACGTCGCTCGGATCCTGGCGAACCACGATGCCGAGGTAGAGGAAGACCTGCCACCACGGACGGCTGAAATTCTGTACAGGCGACAGTGGACCGATCGAGCGGGTTGATGCTGTCCCGGGTGCAATCCTCGCTCGGTTCCCGGCACAGCCAGCGATGACCCTAGATGGTGTCGAGTCCGGCTGGGCGAAAATCGGGGCGCGCCCAGACGCAGCGCAAAGGGACCCTCGCAGCGACGCCGGTGAAGCGTGCGATCACGGACGCCGCTGAGCCGCGGTGAGTGGGGGCTGGTCCTGTTCGGGGTCGGCGGAGCCATCGCCACCGTGGCAGCCGTGGTACTCGCGGTCGTTTCTTGGTGGCCGGGAGATCCCGCGACCGCGTTCTACCTCCTGCGCCGTGGCCGCTGCACCATGGTCGAGATCGGCGACGCCGGCCACGAGGTCGTGCTCGCGTCTCTGCACCCCTGACGAAGCTTCGGCGACCTCGCCCCGCGGGCTCAGACCCTCCAACCGATGACCTTGCGGGAAGAGACCCCGGGGAGGTCGTCTCCATCGACGCCGGCACGCTTGGTCGACTGCTGGCCGCTCACCTGGAACTCTCCCGGCTGCCTGCGGCCCCGCGGATTACTCGGCGAACGTCCGTCCACGCGGCTCCCAGCGGAGAAGTGCCGTGATCTGCTGGCAGCAGCCGGCGTGCGGCTGCTGCCGGTCCTGCGGGCGAGCAGTATGCCGGGACCACCTGACGACCCGGCCCTACCCGATCGCCGTCTGGCGCGGTTGGCCAGACCGCCGACCGCGGACCCTCGCCGTCGAGGACCCCTTCTCCTGCGGCGCCTGCACTCCACGACCCGACCCGGTCGACCTACCCGAACTCGATCAGTAGGACGGCAAGTCCTTAGATAACGTCCTTTATCTGAGGGTCGCCCCGGTGTTTGACTGGCTGGATGCCCATGCCACTGACGACGGCCCGGTTGACGCTCATGCCGTGGTCGCTTGCGACCGAGGCGTACAAGGATGGTCTCGTCACGGCGTGGGACGATCCCGAGGTCTGGCGGTACGTCGGAGCGGGCCGCGACGGTTTCACCCGCGCCGATCTCGATGGCGCCCTCGAGCGAGCGGCCGAGCGGGGATCGCTCGACGACGAGCTCCTCGTCGTCCGTACCTCCGACGACACCGTCCTCGGGACCTGCGGCCTGTACCCGTCATCGGTCGACGGCGGCGACCCGGACGAAACAGACCTCGGCTACCGGTACGGCCGTCTGTCCTGGGGCCAGGGCTACGGGCTCGAGGCGGCGGCCGAGGTGATGCGCTGGGCCGTGGAGGAGTGGGGTCTCAACCGGGTCGGCAGCAACGCGCAGACACCGAACGTGGCCAGCCACAGGATCCTCCGGCGCCTCGGGTTCACGTTCACCGAGACACGTGCTGTCCCGAAGGACCCGACGCGCACCACGGACTGGTACGTCTGGACAGCGTAGGAGGCGCGCCGGCGAGCGCGGGCCGGTCGTCGCCGCCTACAGCCATGTCCCGAAAACGACCGTCTGCCGGGACACCCCACCGTTCCACTTACAATCTATTTCATGGTGGTGCGCGTCGTTCCCGAGCATTCCAAAAGCGCTGTCGCCCGCGCGAGCAAGCTCGTCGGTAAGGGAAATGGCACGCCTGCCGAGCTCCAAGAGGCAAGGGCGGTCCTGAGCAACTTCCGCAGCGCGCACGCGTTCCCCCTCAACGCCGTGACGGTGACCGTTAGGCAGAAGGCTCTCCTGGTGAAGCCGAACGCAGTGGTGGCACAGAGGCTCAAGCGGCTCCCCACCATCCTCGACAAGCTCACCCGCCATCCGACGATGAGCGTCACCACCATGCACGACCTGGGTGGCTGTCGAGTCGTTTTCGAATCGGTGGATGAGGTCGACCAGCTTGTGAACGAGCTCAGCGACCTGCCGCGAGCGAGAAATCGTGTCAAACGCGTCTACGACTACCTCCACAGCGACCCGGGCCCGAAGGAATCCGGCTACCGGGGGGTGCACCTTGCCTATGAGTACCGCGCCTCGAAGCCGGAGTATCACGGTCTGCGGATCGAGCTACAGATCCGCACGCAGCTCCAGCACGCCTGGGCGACCGCGGTCGAGACCATGGATCTCTTCTCCGGCAGCGAGCTCAAGTACGGGAAGGGGGAGCCCGAGGTCATTCGCTTCTTCGTCCTCGTCAGTTCTCTTATGGCGCGAGAGGAGGGCACGTCCTCGGTCCCGGGCGCCGAGGAGGCGGCCGGGGTCCTGTTGGCCGAGCTGACGGATCTGGAGAGCCACTTGGGCATCGTTGGGCGGCTGCGGGGCTACGCAGCCATCGTCGGTGATCACGCGACCAACGACCGCCGCAACGCGTTGACCCTAGAGCTCCGACGAAAGGAGGGTGCGCTGACGGTGACAGTTCACGAGACGATGGCCGAGGCCGAGGCGCGCCTCACGGAATTGGAATCCCGCGACGACGACGACTTGGACGCCGTGCTCGTCAACATCGCCCGCATCGGCCAGCTGCAGGCCGCGTATCCGAACTACTACGCCGACACGACAGTATTCACCAACTTTGTGACATCACGCATTGCGGACCGCGCGCTGTGAGTGATCCGTACCGGACCGGCCGGCCAACCGGTCTGGCATTTCCGGTTGGTTGAGGTATTCGACCGCTACGACGCACAAGTAAGGAACGCCCTGTGGCTCGAAGGACAACGATCTTGCTCGAAGACGACCTGACCGGCGAGGTGCTCGATGAAGGCCGCGGGGAAACCCTGACTTTCTCGCTGGACGGTCAGAGCTATGAGATCGACCTGTCGGGGGACAACGCCGCGCAGCTGCGGGCTGACCTGCGCCGCTATGTCGACGCCGGCCGGGTAACCAGCACAACTCGGGGCGGTACATCGGGCCGCCGCGCGACCGCTGGCGGCTCCGCGGCTTCGGTCCGCAAGGACACCGGGGCGATCCGCACCTGGGCCCGGGAGAACGGCCACGAGGTATCCGAGCGGGGACGGATTCCGTCCTCCGTGGTCGAGGCCTACGACGCGGCGCACTGACCTACCCGCTGACCGGACTCCGCCGCCGCGGAGCGATCAGCACACCGGCCGGTATTCGACCTGGCGTTCGATTTGGTGGTCGACGGCTGACCATGAGCGCCGTCCGAGGATGTCCCGAGTTCCGTGGAACTTCGGTAGCGGCCCGTTGATCAACTAGGCGGCGTTGCTGACGGGCCCATCATGCGCGGCGGGTACGACAGTTGCAGCGGTGGCCTGCTCGAGGGCGGTGCGTAGCGCCGGCAGGTGCAGGTGGCCGTTGACGCGGCGGAACTGCTTGCCGGCCTCGACCATCCCGGCGGCGCACCAGCGCAGCGCCATCTGCCCGTCGCGCCAGCGCTTGACGTTGCCGGCGTGATCCCGGCAGATGGAGATCATCGACTCGA
>NZ_FNOZ01000179.1 GCF_900107175.1 Modestobacter sp. DSM 44400
CGGATGGTGTCTTGGCGGACGCCCAACACCTACCTCACGGCCGGTGCGGGCGGGGGACCGCCACCTCAAGTTCCACGAGACCCGGGACAACCTCCTTGTTCGGGGAGCCGGCGGTGTAGCGCCAGTCGAGGGCCTGCCCGTAGCCCCAGTCGGGAAGGTCTGGCAGGACCTGGTCGGACTGATCGGGGACGGCCGGCGGCGGGGTCAGCTCGGTGACGACGGGCGGGGTGGGTCCGACGGCGAGGGACCAGACCCGGGCGACGGCGACGGTGCGGCCGTCGACGGTCATGACGGCCTCGGTGAGGTCGATGCGGCGGCCCGAGCGGACGGGGGAGACCTCGACGGTGAGCTCGCGGCGGGGGATGGCGCCGAAGAAGTCGACGCTGATTCGCGCGGCCCTCATGTGTTCCCCGGTGGCGCTGCCCGCCAGATGCGCGAGCAGCGCCGATGGCGGCCCGCCGTGCTGGGCGCTGGAGTCCCACGGGCTCTCGGTGGCCCGGGTGGGGGCGAAGCGGTTGTCGCCGAGGGGGAGGTAGAAGGCCTCGAGGTCCATGGCGGCAGTCTGGCGGACGCCGTCCCGTAGAGAGCTGGCGGATGCGCGGTGCATATCGGCCGCGTAAGGGCGGACCGTCGACAGTGGGGCTGCGCGCAGAAGTCCACGCTTCGGAAGCGGTAAGAAGGTGCTGCTTTGGACTCCATGTGCGAGTGAGCGAGGTGTTGTCAACACGTAGACAGTGACTGTCGTCCGGTCGGCTCACTCAACGGAGTAAGAGAGGGCGCCGGGCAGCCCGTACTGACACGCGCGCGCTGGTATGTCTAGGCGCGAGAATCTTTGCAAGTCTAACAAAGGGGTGGGACTCACTTGGCCGAAGTGCTGGGCGATGTCGAGCCAGCCCCTCCGGTACGACGTCCAGCACCAGGTTGGCGTACGCGCATTGTGTTTGTCATCCTCGGCGCGATCTGTGTTGCAGCGATCGCGACTGCAGGGTGGGCGATCACTACGCAGAACGCCGCAGTACGTACGGCAACAGAGAGTGCTGAGGAGGCGGGGAAATCTGCTGGATACCGCGAAGGCCATCTAGCCGGCGTATCGGGAGGTTGTCCCGGGTCTCGTGGAACTTGAGGTGGCGGTCCCCCGCC
>NZ_FNOZ01000067.1 GCF_900107175.1 Modestobacter sp. DSM 44400
CGTGGCGATGTCGTCCGGCGCTGCCGCACGCTGGTCGAGACCACCCCGCACACCGGGCACGCCGCCGCGGTCTCCTCCTCGGTGATCACGTGCACGACCCGGGTCCCGTCCGCGGCGCGCAGCACCTCGCGCACTCGAACTCCGGGCAGGCCGAACAGGATCGTCGTACCGTCTGAACTCACTCGTGGCCCCTCTGCTGCCGGCTCGTATCCACCGTCAGCATCGAGGGGCCACGGGCTTCTCAGCCCGAGGCCGCGATCCTCACAAGATCATGTCCTTCTTCCCCCTCAAGTTCGAAGAGCCCGGAACCGGGGGACCGGGCGGGCGCCGACGCCGTCCGGCGACACCCGCCGGCCCCCGAACGGTCGCGGCCTCTCCGGTCACCCGGGCGTGGTTCTGATCGCGAACCCGTCACGCTGCGCTGCCGGCGCTCGTGACCTGCCGCCGGCTGCCCGCTGGGGCCAGCCGGCAAAGCCGCGGCTGGGCAGGGTCAGCCCCCGGTGGACACCTGGACTGGCGCTTGGTCCTCTGCCCTCTGCTCGTCCATGGTCGCGGCGGCCGCAGCCGCCGCGGCGTCCAGATGCGAGGCCAACTTGTCCTCGCGCCGCACGTCGACGATGTGCCCGGTCCAGGGGGAGACCAGCACGCCCAGTGAGGTCTCGGCCACCGACTCCGACGTCAGCAGGGATCCCTCCGGCTCTTCCCCGAAGGCCTTGGTGCGCATCGGGGTGGCGGTGCGTTCCGGGTTCACGCAGTTGACGCGGATGCCGTCGCCGGCCCACTCGTCGGCGAGCGCCTGCGTCAGGTTGACCACGGCCGCCTTGGCCGACGAGTACAGGCTGTAGCCGCTGCGGCCGCGCGTGTAGGAGCTGGAGGTGAACAGCAGGAGTGAACCGTTGGTCGCACGCAGATGCGGGTGGAAGACCTGGGCGATGTGGATCGGCGCCAGGTAGTTCACGTCGTTGGACAGGTAGATGGTCTCCTCGCTGGTCTCCGCGAGGTCCCCGCGCGGCAGCACGCCCGAGGTGTTGACCACGAGGTCCACCCGGCCGGTGGCGGCCAGAGCGTGCTCGCAGGCCGCCACGATGTCGTCCCGACGCTCGACGTGCGTCCCCGTCGTCGACCTGCTGAAGCTCAACGCCCTGGCCCCGTGCTTCTCGGCGAGGGCCACGATGTCGGCCCCGATCCCGTACGAGCCGCCGAACACCACCAGTGTCTTGCCCTCGAGCAGCGCGCGGTACTCGGCGTCACTGCGGCTGGTCGGGGTGTCGTCGCTGTTGAGCTGGAACAGCTTGTCGGCGAGGTAGACGTCGATCGGCTCGGTGACCTTCATGTTGCGCTCCTCGCCCGGCACTACGGCGATGGGCACCTCGGGGCAGTAGCGCAGGACCACGGTGCAGTCGTCGGTGGCCTCGAAGCTCGGGTCGTCGGCGGCCCGCTCGTAGGCGCGGCGGATCACCGACAGGCGGAAGCACTGCGGCGTTTGACCGCGCCGCAGCAGGGGGCGGCGCAGCACGTCGTCGATGGTCCGCCCGGTCGCCTCGTCGACCTGGATGATCGTGTCGGCGGAGGGGATGGCGGTGTCGACGGCCTCGTACTCCTCCAGGGCCGCGACGCAGTCGTCGAGGACCTTCTGGCTCAGCAGCGGCCGGACGGCGTCGTGGAAGACCACGTTGCACTCTTCGTCGCCGAGTGCGTCCAGCGCCCGCTTGGTCGTCGCGTTCCGCGTCTCGGCGCCCTCGAGCAGCTGGGTGACCTTGGGGTAGGCCCCCGGCCGCAGCATCGCCCGGACGGCGTCCAGGTGGCCGGGCGTCATCAGGATGATGATCTCGTCGATCAGCGGCGAGGCCTGGAGCACGCCGATGGTGTGCTCCATGATCGGCTTGCCGGCGACCTTGATCAGTTGCTTGGGGATGGACAGGCCCACCCGGGAGCCGGTTCCGCCCGCAAGGACGACGGCTACGTTCCGCAATCTCGACACGCTCCGACCGTAGGGGGCATCGGCGCGGGAGGGCGACACGAAGCCCGATCGAGTGAGTGATGTGACGCAAGTGGGTGACCGTCCGTGACCGAGCCCGGACATTCGGCCGCCACGCCGTGCCTGCGGTGCCCGTCCCGGTGAACGCGAGCGTGCCGCGCAGGGTCGCCTATCCTCTGGCCGAGCCGATGGACCGTGCGACATGACGAGAGGGCCGCAGTGCTGGCGTTCCACCTGACGACACGACGACGGCGCCTCGCCGCCGTCCCGACCGGCGCTCGTGTGGCCGCCCGGTGAAGCGCAGCCGGTTCCTGGTCCTCGGCGGGTGCCTGGTCGTCCTGCTGATCGCGCTCCTGGTCGGCGCTCTCGGCGAGTGGCTCCTCGTGGTCGCGCTGGCCGGGCTCGGGCTGGCCGTCTGCGAGGTGGTACTGCACCGCGCACTCACGACCGCGCTCCCGCGCCAGCTCCCCTTCGTCCTCGCCGAGCTGTACGCGCGGGTGCCGCTGGAGCAGGCCCTGCTGCTGGTCTACGTGGTCGGGGTACCGCAGCTGAACGGCACGACGGAGACCGTCGTGGTGCTCGCTGTGGTCGCTCACCAGGTCCTGCGTCTCGCCCACTCTGTCGCTGCCCTCGTCGCGACCCGACTGGCCGTTCCACGGGCCCAGCTGCGGAACCTCGGCGACTCCTACCGCCCCGGGCCGTCGCTCGCCCCGCTGGTCAGCCCCCGCGCCACGCAGCTGCTCGTCGCCGCGACGGGACTACCGGCGCTGGGTCTGCTCTGGGCGGCGGTCAGCGGGTCGTTCGCCCTGGTGGCCCCCGCAGCGATCGCAATGGCGCTGGTGGCCGGTGCGGTCGTCGCGGCCGGCGTCCCTGCTCTGCTGACGCTGATCCGGCGCCCGCGGGGCAGTGCCGTCGTCCGGGCGGCACACGAGGCCGTCCTGCGGCACCGCCCCGAGGTCGTGCTCTATTCGCACGGAATCGCGGACGAGATGCACTGGGTGACCACCTGGTTGCCGACGCTCGACGCTCTCGAGCGGCCGGCCCTGGTCATGGTCCGCGACCCCGAGGTGTTCTCCTTGCTGCCACCCGCAGTCACCCCCGTCGTGTGCCTGCCCGACCCCCGGGACGTGCTGCCGTTCAGCCTCCCGGACGCGCGGGTCGCCCTGTACGTGGCGAACGCCCGGGAGAACATCCGGCTGCTGCGCAACCCGCGGTTGCGCAGCGCGTTCATCGGACACGGGGACAGCGACAAGGCCGCCAGCACCAGCCCGCTGTCCAAGATGTACGACGAGGTCTGGGTGGCCGGCGAGGCTGCCCGGAGGCGTTACCTCGAGGCGGACGTCGGAGTCAGGCCGGAGCAGATCCGGATCGTCGGCCGACCGCAGGTGCAGCGGGTCCAGCCCGGCATCCCGCTCGAGCCCGGCGCTCCATGCTCGGTCCTCTACGCGCCGACCTGGGAAGGCCTGCTGGGCAACGCGACCGACTCCTCGCTGCTGCACTCCGGGCGGGACGTGGTGCGGGGGCTGCTGGCAGTAAAGGGGGTCCGCGTCCTCTACCGCTCCCATCCGACGACTGGTGCCCGCAATCCCCGCTTTCTGGAGGCGCACCAGGCGATCCTGCAAGAGCTCGCCGCCGCCGGGGCGCCGCACGCCGTCGTGGACGCCGCGACGACAGATCTGCACTCCGCGTTGAACATGGCCGACGTGCTCGTCACCGACGTGTCCTCGGTGATCTCCGACTTCCTCGCCTCGGGCAAGCCGTACCTCGTCGTGAACGGCACGGACATGAGCGAGTCGGAGTTCCGCGGGCAGTTCCCGAGCACCGCTGGCGCCGGCGTCATCGGCCGGGGGGCGGAAGGGCTCGCCGGGGCACTGGCCGACGCTCGCGGTCCGGACTCCATGCGCACCGCGAGGGAGCGGGTCCGCGTGCAGCTCATCGGGCCCCCGACCGACGACCCCGTCGGGCTCTTGTCCGAGGCGATCGACGCGCTGGGGGACACGCTGCGACCACGGGGGATGTCGGTCGGCTGACTGGTGCCGGTCAGTCCGAGCTCAGGAGCCGGGCCGGCCGAGCACGAAGTCGGCGATGGCCGGGCTGGCCGGCCTGCTCACCGCCTCCGGAGAACCCCAGAAGCGGGTGCGCAGCTCGGCCAGCCGCTCTGCCGGCAGCTCGGCCAGTGCCGCACCGCTCCGCAGCACCTCGCACAGCTGGGGGAAGCTGTCGGCCCGCTGGCCGACGATGTTGTCCTCCAGCGGGAACGCCAGGTCTCGGTTTTTCGCGACGTAGCGTTCGTAGTCGTAGGCGTAGATCACGGCTCCGGAGCCCGACGTGGCGATGTAGTCGTAGAGGAGGCTCGAGTAGTCGGTGATGAGGCAGTCGACCTCGTCCAGGACCGGGTAGAGGTCCAGGTCCGCCGGCCACTCGATGATGTTGTCGAAGGCCGTCACCTCCTCGCTCACCGCGGCGGCGGTGGACGGGTGCAGCTTGAGCAGCAGGACTCCGTCGGTCGGCCGCAGCGCCTCGGACAGGGCAGCCAGGTCAGGCAGGGCCTCGCCGAAGAAGTCCGCGTCGTCGTCCCGCAGGGTCGGGGCGTACAGGTAGACCGTCCGGCCGGCAGTCAGCCCGCGCAGCGCCGCGTAGTCGCCGAACTCCAGGCACCGTGCGCGGAACTGCTCGTCGACCAGGGGGTCGATCCGGGGGTAGCCCAGCGGGGGGCAGCGGTCGACGGGCACGTCGAAGGAACGCGCGAAGTGCGCGGACATCGCCGGGGACGTCGCCAGCACGAGCGCCGGACGGCGGAACCGGTGCGCGGAGCGCACGTAGACGTCGGGCCGCCACAGCTTGCGGTAGAGATCGGCGTTCTGCCCCACCCGCGCACCGCGCAGGATGTTCTTGATGCCGACCCCGTGCCACAGGTTCAGCACCTGCGCACCGCCGCTGAACGCCAGGGAGGTGTCGCTGCTGTCGTTGGCGACCACGTGGTACCGCGCGCGGGCGGCCGCGGTGACGCCGGCACGCGACCACCGCAGCTCGCAGCGGAGGCCGCGGTCCCGCAGCAGGCGGCACGTGTCCACGCTGGAGGTCAGCCAGACGCACTGCACGTCGGGACGGTGCTGCGACATCCACAGGAACAGGAACTTGGGGTTGCCGGAGAAGCCATCCTGCGGCGCCCCGAACACCCACAGGTCACGGCGCCGGGGAACCAGGAAGGACAACGGGAAGAGGACGACCCGGGACAGCAGGGCCAGCAGGACCGTCATCGGGCGGGACGCCGGCGGGGGAGCGGCCCGGGCCAGCGGACGGGCTGCTCGGCCAGGCGCCGCATGATCCGCTCCCGCGCACCTCCCGAGGGGTACTTGAAGAACAGCTCCCGGGTGCGCGCGCGGTCCTGCCGGTGCGGGTCCCGGCCCGACAGCTCGGTGTCCAGCGCGGCCAGGAACTCCGCCTCGGTCACCGCCTTCGGGCCGGGGGTGTGGTCGGCATAGCGGAAGAAGAACCCGCGCTGGCCCTCGTACTCCGCCAGGTCCACCGGGTTGAAGATGACCGGCCGGTCCAGCAGCAGGTAGTCCATGTAGATCGACGAGTAGTCGGTGATCAGCACATCGACGTGCTTGAGCAGCTCGTTCGTGTCACCGAAGATCGTGTCGTCGGCCGGCTGCACCCGCGGCGACCCCACCCGGTCGATGGTGGCCCGGGCCGCGCCGGCCTCGTAGTAGTGCGGCCGGATGAGCAGCGTCGCATCGTGCCGGCCCAGCAGGTCCACCAGCGCCGTGGCGTCCATGCCCGGGATCGGCAGGTAGTCCTCGAGCACCGCCCAGTCCCGGAAGGTGGGCGCGTACAGGACCGTCCTGCCGCGCAGGACGGGGTGCTTCACGGCGAGAGCGGGGTCGGCGGGCTCCAGCAGCAGGTCGTTTCGCGGGACTCCGGTGGGCCAGATGTCGGCCAACGGCACGTGGTACCCGCGCTCCCAGAACGTCGCCTCGTAGTCCGACGAGCAGACGACGTGGGCGTACGTGCTCGTCTCCCGGTCCAGCGCGGGCCGGTCGAACTCCCGCTTGGCGTACCCCATGGTCTTCGGGCCCACGCCGTGGGTGAGCTGGATGTAACGGCGCAGCCGTGAGTACCCCAGCAGGCCGACGTCGCGCCGCGAGTGCGAGACGAAGACCGCCCGCGCCCGTACCCCCAGCCAGAGCGCCCGTGGGCCCATCGCGTTGACCGCACGCCCGGGATGCGCCGCCTCGACGGCCGCCACGAGAGCGCGCGAGGTGCTGAACCAGTAGGGGTCCCAGCCCTCGGTGCGACTGGCGTACTCGAACAGCTCCCGGGAGTTGCCCCCGAACCTGGTGCCCTCGTCGCCGCCGATCACCAGCACCCGGCTGTTCTTCGGCACCAGGTAGTCCAGGGTCGTGACAGTGGCGGTCAATAACCTGCGGACGGCTGCCCGCAGCGGCTTCAACCGGCCAGTGGCCTGCCTGCGGTTCACCACGCGCTCATCCGGCGGCAGACGGTGTACACGCCTGTCCTCTCTGTCGGGGGAAGGGGCGGGAGTCAGGGTGCAGAGGGAGGACGACCAGGCTCTTCCCCGACCCGGCGACCGGCAAGCCTGCGGGCGGTCGGAGGCATGTGACTCGGACTGCATTCCGGCTAGCGCTGTTCCCACTCCTGGGCGTCGAGCGCGTACGGCCGACCGCTATCCGCGGCCGGCGGTGATGCCGAGCCCGTCCAGCAGTCGGGCGGTGCTGCGGTCGTCGTGGAACTGGTGGAAGCGCAGCCGCGCGCGTCGGCGTTCCTCGGCCATCGAGTCGCGGCCTGCCACCACGTCGCGTACGGCGGCGATCATCCCGTCGACGTCCGTGGTCAGCGGCCCGGGCACCCAGTGCTCGAAGGGCTCGAGGTTGAGTCCGCGGCCGGCCCGGTAGTCGGCGATGTCCGGAAAGGCGAAGATCATCGGCTTGTCCAGCAGCAGGTAGTCGACCCACACCGATGACATGTCGGTGATGAGACCGTCGAAAGCCGACAGCACCGGGTACAAGGTCATCGCCTGGTCGCTGAGGTCCTCGGCGCGCAACACCCGGATCGCGCGGTAGTCCCCGGCGAAGGTCGTGGCGTCGCGCGGGTGGACCTTCAGCACCACCCGGGCGCCGTTCTCATCCAGCCAGGTATCGAGTCGTTCGAGGTCCCTGGCCGGGAAGGGCCCCTCGGTGCTGGCCCCGATGCTGTCGCTGCGCCGCTCGGTCCCGTACTTCCCGACCCGGAAGCTCGGCATCCACAGCAGCGTCGGACAGGCGGAGTCCGCTCCCAACAGTCGATCACGCAGAGCGCGCTGGTCCGCCCGCAACATGCGGTCGTTCCGCGGCGCTCCGATGATCGGCACCTGCAGCGGGTGCATGTCGAACTCCGCAGCGCGGTAGGCGCGGCCCACGGTCGAGCAGACCGGGGCGAACGTGCTGTGTACACCGCCACGACCGGAGAAGCGGGCCGTGACCTTCGTCGGTGGCTCGCCATGCCACAGGGACACGACGACCTGCGAGCGTGGCGGCCGGTGGTCGCCGTAGAGCCGGCTGGTCGTCATCACGAAGCGGGCCGTCAGGAACGCGAGCACCCCGCGCACCGATCGCTTCCGCACGGTCGTGACGCCCGGAACCGTCAGAGAGTGCAGCAGTGGGCCCCGCTTCGAGTCCTCGAGCAGCACGGTGGGCCGCCAGCCCCGGGCCACACACTCCTCGGCCACCGACAGCAGGCCGTCCTCGACGTCGACGGTGCTGTGCAGCACGACCCGGGACGGGTCCTTGGGCAGCACCCGGTTGACCAGGGCGAAGGCGGCATGGACCAGCCAGCGTGGGCTGGGTCGGCCGCCGGTGAAGCGGGACCCCGTCCCGATCTGAGGGAACTCGCCCGCTGAGGTCTGGCCGGACAGCGACGGAGCGGAGTGATCCCCGCTGGCCCGCTGGGACGAGGGTTGAGCAGACGACATGTACCTGCCTCTTTCGGGCTGCGGTTGAGATAGGAGGTTACGTGCGCCCCTGGTGCTGAGCGCGGCGGTCATGCCGGGGACCGGTCAGACAAGCCCGGCCGGCCGAGGGCTGCGGTAGGCGGCCAGCCACGACTCCACCTGCTCACGGTCGAACAGCTCGTCGCCGTGGGCAGGGACCGGTGAGAGCTTCAGCCGGCGTCGGACCAGGCGCTCGAGGACGCGGGCCGCACCGCGCGCGGCGACGGACGCGGACCCCGGGATGAACACTGCCCGCAGAACCAGTCGCAGCGCGGTCCGCCGGTCACCCAGGTAGTACGCCATTCGCAGCAGGCGCTCGGACGCCGCCGCCCAGTCGATGGCGCCGACGCCTGCACCGGGGTGGGCCGCGTACTTCCGCTCCATGTACCGCATCTCCGCCTGCAGGCCCCGCGAATCGTGGAACATGCTGTCGGAGTGGACGTAGTAGCCGACCAGGGGACGGCTCACGACAGCAACGGGCGAACGCCGGGCCAGCCGCACGTTGAAGTCCCAGTCGGCGAGGATGGACATCTGCTCGTCGAACCCACCGACTTCGTGGGCGAGGAGGCGGTCGACGACGATCCCGGAGCCGCCACCGGGGATGGCGTTGCGTCTAGACAACTCGGCGGCCACCTGACCCGAGGCGGGCGGTACCGCGTAGCGCAGGAAATCGAGTCCGGCATCGACGCGGACCGCGCCACCGCACGCCCAGCGGGCCGGCGGTTGGTCCCGCACGGCAGCCAGCAGGGCCCGGAGCTTGTCCGGTGCCCAGAGGTCGTCGTCATCGACGAACGCCACCCACGGCGTCGTCGCGACCCCGAGGCCGGCGTTGCGCGCGGCCGACACGCCCTTGCTCTGCTCGTGCCGGAGCACCCTCAGGTTGGTCCAGCCGAGCCGGCGCAGTTCGTCGGCGGTCCCGTCGGTGCCGCCGTCGTCGACGACGACGACGACCTCGAGTTCCACCTCTTCCTGGCGGGCCACCGACTCCAGGGTCCGCAGAAGCAGGTCACGTCGGTTCCGCATCGGGATGACCACGGTCACCGCAGCTCCGCTGCCCGCACCCGTTCCCTCAGTCATCGAGGCGCCACGCGTGCGGCGGCTGCAGGATGCCGCTCGTCCCGATGCCGAGCACATGGACGCGCCAGGCGTCCCAGTGGTAGTCGTAGGGCACTTCCCAGTCCTTCGAGTAGATCCCGGCATCCAGCCAGTAGGTGCCCGGTTCGAGGTCCAGCCGGTCGATGGCCACCGAGATGCTGCCGTTGTCGGACAACGGCACCGCCGCCGCGCCACTGGCCTCCGTAGTCAGGTCGAGCACCTTGACGTCGCCGCCGACCCGTCGAAGGGAGACGCTGAAGTTCGCTTGGGTCACCGGTGCATCTCGGCGGTAGGCGACGGTCACGGTGAGCCCGCCGCCCAGCCGGGTGGCTCCGGGGCCCGCGCCCTGGCTGCCGGTTCTGGTGATGCCGGCGATACGGACCTCCGCCGTCCCCTTGCGGAACCCGCCGCCGGCGAGGTCCTGCGGAGCTCCCGCGCGCTCGTCCGGCGACGCCTCGTACTCGTCGAGGACCTCACCGGGAACTGGGCTGGCGTGCCACCCGGGACCTCACCGAGTCGGTCGGCAGCGCGTGGGCGGCGGACTGCGCCGGGGTGCCGCTGGTCCGGTGAGTCGCGGGGTGTCCCGTCGACGTCCCACGACCCCGTCCCACACGACCCCGTCCCACTCGTGGGGGTGACGCGACCAGCCGGCTGTGGCACCGAGCCCGGCCGGCGAGGACAGTCGAGGGCTCGTCCCCGCCGGACACCGGTCGCGGCTCGCGTGTCCCACGGCGCTGCGAGCGTGGCCTGCGTCCGTCCTCGGTTTGCCCCTGGAGGAGCCAAGTGCAGCAGCGCGTGATCGCCCACCGCGTCATCTCTCGTGCGTTCCAGCTGGCGCTGCGGACGCCGGTCCGCCGGCACAGTGCCCCGGCGGTCCCGGGCCCGGTGCGCTTCCTGGTGATGGACCTGCACGAGAAAGGCGGCTCGGTGCGCAGCAACCTGCTGCTGGCCGGCGGGCTGGCCCGGGAGCACCCGGTCGAGGTGTTGTCGCTGTTCGTAGCGGACGAGGAAAGCTTCTACGCCGTGCCGCCGGGCGTCACGACCCGGGTGCTCGACGACCGCCGGACCTCGACCCGGAAGGGCCGACTCCAGCGCCTGGCGTCCCGGGTCCCCAGCATCCTGCTGCACCCCGAGGACCGGTCACGGGACTCCTTCACCTTGTGGACCGACATCCAGGCGATACGCGCGCTGCGACAACTCGACGGCGGCTGGCTGGTCACCACCCGTCCGGCGCTGCATCTGGTCGCCGCCCGCTTCGCGCCCCCCGGAGTCGTCGTCATCGCCCGGGAGCACGACAACTTCACCAAGATCCGCGCGGCAGTGCGGCAGGACCTGCGGGACCTCGCTCACGGCCTGGACGGCCTGAGCGTGCTGACCCTCGCCGACGAGCACGACTACCAGGACCTGCTCGGCCCCTACGGCGTCGACGTGTTCCAGGCGCCCAACGCACTCGATCCGCTGCCGGGCGACCCTGCCAGGGGGCGCAGCACGGTGGTGCTCGCGGCGGGCCGGCTCACCGTCCAGAAGGGCTTCGACCTCCTCATCGACGCGTTCGCGCCGGTGGCCCAGCGGCATCCCGACTGGCGGCTGCGGATCTTCGGTGACGGGCCGCGTCGCCCGGAACTGGAAGCGCAGGTCAGTGCGCTCGGTCTGGACGGCGTGGTGCAACTGCTGCCGGCGACGCGGCAGATCGGGCAGGAGATGGCGCAGGCCGGGATCTTCGTGCTCAGTTCCCGCTTCGAGGGGTTCGGTCGCGTGGTGCTCGAATCACTGAGCAAGGCGCTGCCGGTCGTCAGCTTCGACTGCCCCCGGGGCCCGGGGGAGATCATCAGCCCCGGACGCGACGGCCTGCTCGTGCCGGCCGAGGACGTCGAAGCCCTGTCCGCTGCGATCCTGGAGCTGATCGAGGACGAACCGCTGCGGCGTCGGCTCGGGGACGCCGGACCCGCGAAGGCGGCGCAGTACGACCTGCCGACCATCAGCGCGCGGTGGGTGCGTGAGCTGGCGTCCCTGGTCGATCGCCGGGGAGCGCCGCGCTGAGGCGCCCGGCGCGTAGCCCGAACGGGTACCCACCAGCGGAGCGCAGCCGACCGCCGCGTCGGTCCGGCTAGCATCGGCCACTTGGCGGACCGCTCCGGAGGCTGCGCCGACCAGGCACGCCGCCGTCCGTCCGTCCAGGCTGTCACAGGAGTTCCATGAGCACACCCGGGTCGAACCCGACCACGCCCGTCCAGGACGACGTGTCGGACACGCGCAACTCGCTGGCCGAGGACGCGCTGGACCTGCAGCACCCGGTCCTCCGTCGGCTCCAGCCCCAACGTGACCTCGGCTCCGGTGTGCGCCGCGGTGCGACGTGGGCGGCGGGCGGCAAGATCATCGGCCAGGTTATCCAGTTCCTGGGCACCATCATCACCGCCCGGCTGCTGCTCCCGGAGGACTACGGGAAGGCCGCGATCGTCCTCCCGCTGGTCGCGTTCGCAGCGATCTTCTCGTCCCTGGGTCTGGGCAGCGCGGTCATCCACAGCCGGCGGGTCACCGAGAAGCTGCTCTCGACGGCGTTCTGGGTCAATGCGGTCACGGGTGTCCTGATCACCGCGCTGGTCGCGGCCCTCGCCGTACCGCTGGCCCACCTGTTCGACGAGCCGCTGCTCACCCCGCTGCTGCTCGTCGGGAGCCTGAACTTCACCCTGTCGCTGAACGTCGTGCACACCTCGTTGCTCGAGCGGACGCTGCGGTTCAAGCAGATCGCCGTCCTGGAGACGGTGTGCTCGGTGTTGAGCATCGGCACGGTGGTGGTCGCCGCGATCGCCGGCGCCGGTCCGTTCGCGCTGGTGCTGGGCCCGCTGACCTACACGATCGTCCGCACCCTGCTCAGCTGGGCCGTCGTGCGCTGGCTCCCCCGGGCGCGGCCGGACCGGGCCAGCGTGCGTGAACTGTGGGCCTTCACCCGGGGCATCACCGGCTTCAACATCCTCATCTTCTGGTCGCGCAACGCGGACAACCTCCTGCTCGCCGGGGTCGCCTCCCAGGCGGCGCTGGGCAACTACAGCCGCGCCTACAACCTGATGAAGCTGCCCGTCGGGCAGATCCAGGTCGTCATGAACCGGGTTCTCTTCCCGGCGCTCACCCGGCTGCGTGACGACCGGCCACGCCTCGCCCGGGCCTGGTTGCGGGCGCTGTCGGTGTCCGGGCTGGCGGCGGCTCCGATCGCGATCGGCATGGCGGTCGCGGCCCCGGCCATGGTCGAGGTCCTGTTCGGGCGGCGCTGGCTGGGCATGGTCACCGTGCTGGAACTGCTGGCGGTCTCCGCTCTCCCGCAGACGCTCACCGCGACCGTCGGCGGTCTCCTCCGTGCGACCGGGGCCACGGACTCACTGTTCCGGCTGGGCCTGGTCGTCAGTGGACTGCGGCTGGCCGCGATGGTGGCCGGGCTGCCGTGGGGCACGGTCGGCGTGGCCACCGCCCTGATGATCGTCTTCTACGCCGAGACGCTGATCTTCGCCCGGCCCTGCCTGCGCGAGACCGGTCTGACCTGGCGTCAGCTGCTGCGCGCCGTTCGCGGTGTCTGGGTGTCGTGTTGTGCTCTCGCCGTGGCCGGGCTCGCCGTCCGCGTGCTCTTCTGCGACGTGTGGCCTGCCTGGCAGGTGCTGCTCGCCCAGCTCGCGGCCTGCGCGGTCGCCTACGTCGCCACCCTCGCCGTGGTGGAGCGTCCGACCCTGACCCTGGCGATCAACCAGGTGCGGCGGCTCCGTCGCCGGTAGGTGCTGCCGGGGGAGCGCTGGGCGGGTCTTGGCCGGCCCCCCGGCTGGCCCACTGCCGTTCACCGGGGACACCACCGCTGCTCATCACGGCCTGGCAACGTCCTGGTCATGACCCACGGTCTCCTCGCTGTCCCTGTCCTCGCGGCCTGGCGTGTCATCGACCTCGCGGCCCGCCTCGCCGTGCGGGTGTGGAGCGCCTCCGAACGCGCCGCCGCGACTGAGCACGTCGCCGTCCCGGTGCCCACGGCCATCGACCGCACCGTCCTGGTGCACCCGGCGTCGGCCCGGGAGCGCCGCGCCAGCCTGCTGCTGGCGTCGTCCGGGGAGTGCCTCCCGTCCGTCCGCTGAGCCGCGGCCGGCGGGCCGACTGGACCTCTTCCGCACCATCCGTCGGCGCAGGAGTCACAGTTGCCCCAGCGGCCACGCAGAGTGATGAAGGCCCTACTGACTGCCAATACGACCATGTAGCGTCCTATGACAGCGCACACCGTGACGGATTGTGTACTCACCGCTGCGATTCCGGTTGCGCTCGCTGGGCTCCCCCCTCAGCGTTCCGAGCTCGTCCGCCGGAGGCCGTTCAATGAAGACCCCCCTCGCCCTGCTGTTCGCAGCCCTGACCTTCCTCGGGGTCTGCTCGGTCACGGTGGTGAGTGCGGCGCTGGCGCGCGCCGCGTCCGACTCGGCCTCGCTGGTGCCGACGTTCTCCTCGGTCGGCGTCTACTGGAACCCGGCCGGCGGCGGCTCCGGCACCGCCGCTGAGGTCAGCTACCGACCGCACGGCTCGGCCTCGTGGCAGGACGGCACCGACCTGTGGTTCGACGGTCGGGGCCTTGGCGGCCGGCCGGCCGAGTACCGCGGGAGCATCGTCGGCCTGGCCTCCGGCACCGCCTACGAGGTCCGGCTGAAGCTGGCCGGCACGTCGGAGTCGGTCACCAAGGAGGTCCGCACCTGGTCCGAGGACTTCCCGATCGCCACGGTCGTGGAGCTGCCGGCGAAGTCGACCAAGCCGGTCGACCTGCGGAAGACCGGCTCACCGACCGGCTACGTCCTGATCACCGGCCCCGACGGCGGCCCGGCCACGATCGACCTGCAGGGTCAGTACGACTACGGCGTGCGCCTGACCGACTCCGCCTACGTCATCGTCCGCGGCCTGACCATCAAGGGCGCCAAGCACCACGGGATCCAGCTGGGCACCAGCACCTCCGACGACGTGCATGACGTCGTGGTCGAGGGCAACACCATCAGCGGCTGGGGCGTCAAGGACGCCAGCGGCTTCGGCACCCCGATGGACTCCGCGATCTACTCCAACACCAGCAAGCTCACCCGGGTGGTCGTCCAGGGGAACCGCCTCACCAGCCCGAACACCACCGCGAACAGCTGGAGCCAGTCGCACAACGGCAGCAGGCACCCGGCGGGCCCGCAGGGCATCACGTTCCTGCGCGGTGCCGGCAACAACGTCATCCGCTACAACGACATCGTCGGCGACGCCACGCACCACTTCAATGACGGCATGGGCGCGACGGCCAACTTCGGGACCAGCGGCTTCCCCGGCAAGGACAGCGACGTGCACGGCAACTACATCGCCTACACCTGGGACGACGGGATCGAGGCCGAGGGCGGAGGCATGAACGTCCGCCTGTACGACAACTACCTCACCGAGGTCTATCACGGGTTCGGCATGGCGGCGGTGTCGCTGGGTCCGCTGTACGCCTACCGCAACGTGCAGGACGTCTCCCGCAGCGACGCCGACGCCACGTACGGCCAGGCGATGTTCAAGATGGGCGGCAACACCTCGGGATCGACCTACTACGGCGACGGCCGGACCTACCTGTTCCACAACACCGCGCTCAAGCCGATCGACGGTCCGCGGAACCGCAAGGCGATCGAGGCCGGCGACGGTCGGGTGCTGCGCAACGCGGTCACCCGGAACAACATCCTGGGCACCGGCGCGAGGTTGTCCCGAGTTCCGTAGAACTTCGGTGGCGGTCCGTTGTGCGTCAGGCTGCGACGACCTCCTCATCTTGCACGGTGGAGCCGACAGTTCCAGCGATCTCGGCGTCGAGCGCGGCGCGAAACTTCGGCAGGTGCAGGTGGCCGTTGACGCGGCGGAACTGCTTGCCGGCCTCGACCATGCCGGCGGCGCACCAGCGCAGCGCCATCTGCCCGTCGCGCCAGCGCTTGACGTTGGCCGAGTGGTTCCGGCAGATGGAGATCATGCTCTCGATGGCGTTGGTCGAGCGCAGCGTGCGGGCCAGCGTCGGGGGCACGTCCAGGCGCAGCACGGTGAGCGTTTC
>NZ_FNOZ01000162.1 GCF_900107175.1 Modestobacter sp. DSM 44400
GGTGTCCCGGCTCCGCGCGACCCCGGAGTGGGACTACGTGGAACGCGAAGTCGACATCCGCCTCGCACGCTGAGCTACGTCAGAGCCCTCACCCCGTCTCGTTGGCCGATCCCTGACCGAACGAGGAGAGCGCCTGCGTCGTGTGAGGATGCCCTGATGCATCCGCTGGACACGGACCGCTTGCAGCTACGGGCTTGGTCCGATGAGGACATCGGCTTCGTCTTCGACATGTACTCCCGCTGGGAAGTCCAGCGCTTTATCGGCCTCGTCCCGCGCGTCATGGCCGACCGCGGCGAAGCCGAAGCAGTCATCGCCCGTTGGCGGTCCCTAGACGATCCGGTGTGCGGCGTCTGGGCCGTCCAGCGCCGCGCGGATGGTCACCTGCTGGGGACCCTGCTACTCAAGCCGATTCCCGCGTCCAGCGACCGGACCCCACTGCCGCCGTCGGGCGACATCGAGATCGGCTGGCACTTCCACCCCGACGTCTGGGGCCACGGCTACGCCACCGAAGCCGCCTCCCGGGCCCTCAAGCATGCCTTCGACTCCGGACTGCCAGAGGTCGTGGCGGTCACAAAAGAGGCGAACACCGCCTCTCAGGCCGTGGCCGGGCGGATCGGCATGACTCACCAGGGGAAGACAACCCGGTACTACAACGCCACCTGCGAGTTGTTCGTCGCCACCCGTCCTGCTTCGTAGACCCATCGTCTATCGGACGTAACCACCGCCAGCCCGCCCGCCGCCGACCCGGCCACATAGCGCTGTGTGTGAGTACCGCGTCACCTACCGCTGAAGGTCACATCACCCGTCGACCGGCCCGGGGCGGAGTCGTCTCACTTCCAAGGATGTGGAACGGCCACAGATTCAATCAAGATCGCTCGCCCAGCCGGCAGGTCCGGTCAGCCGGTGTGTCAGCAAAGCGGGGTGGAGATTCGCAGCCGCGGCAGTAGGAACCCTTCACCGAACCTGGCCTCCCGGGCGCTGGGAGCTGGGCCCCGGGCAGGTGGCTGAACGGTCCGCTGTCCGACCTCGCGTTGCGTCGCCGCGGCCGCGCCGCGCCATCCTCTCCAGGTCGCATGATGGACAACGTGCTGCGGCGTCAGGCCGCGAGTCCCCTCCCTGAGTCCCGCGCGAGGTCCGGCGTCACTACATCGGGTGAATTCCGGCGACGGGCACTCGAGCAGGTCGTCCTTCCTGTCGATGGCAGCAGTGCCGACCGGTCTCGGTCGACCCGCCGCGAGGCGGAGCCAAGCCGCCAAGCCGCCCGCCGGGTAGGCCTCGGCGCGAGGGAAGGTAGTTCCCCATGCGCAAAATCATTCTCGTTGGTGCGGTGGCTGGAGGTTGTCCCGGGTCTCGTGGAAGTTGAGGTGGCGGTCCCCCGCCTGCACCGGCCGTGAGGTAGGTGTTGGGCGTCCGCCAAGACTCCATCCGAACAGGGGACCGCCGTGAGCAAGACC
>NZ_FNOZ01000116.1 GCF_900107175.1 Modestobacter sp. DSM 44400
ACTCGGCGCTGTCACCGTCGGTTAGCAAGAACTCTGGTGTCAAGCCGCGGATGCTGGAGACGCCGCGGACACGTGACGATGCGGCCTAACTAAGCAGCATTGATCCGAGAACCGCGGGGCAGATCAACCGGCCAGCACCCGCCACCGCGTACCAGCCACGATCAACATCCGCGGGCTCGCACGACAAGCAGCATGATCAACTTAGGCTACGTGGCATTGCGGTCAGGGTCCACTTGACGTAGTTTCACCGATGAGTGAAGGCCGAGGGGGTTTGCCTTCGCGATCGAAGGCGGCCGGTCGGTCGCCAGGGCCTCTCCAAGGTCGTGAATGGCGACGCTCACCTGAGGCGGCGATGTTGATGCGGCCTACAGTCGCCGAGCTGGCTCGGGCCCGGGGCGTCATCGACAGCGGGTTGACCTGGCGTCTCGGCAGGGCCAGCGCCGGCATCTCGCCCAGCCCGAGGGCAGGGGCGGCGGCGTTCGGGTGACCAACGCAAGGCCGGTTAGACGAGGTACCGTTCGCACTCCTGCGTAATCCCGCAAACACCCCTGCGTAACCCGGAGAGGAGACGCTCGTGAACAACCAATCCGGCCCTCAGGCGGGCACCTTCGACCGTCACCAGAGAGATCAGTATCTCGCTTTCGGGTTTGTTCCTCAACTGCCGGACGGGGACGCGCTGTCGCTGTTGAGCGCGTGGTCGCGACTGCCTCGGCGGAGTAGACGGGCCGTATCGGAGTCCGGGCTCGTCCGGGAGGGCGTACGCGCGCTCAAAGCCGCATTCGAAGAGTGCGCGTCCACGGCAGAGAGCCGCGGTGACCAGGTCGTTTTCCTCAGTGGAGGATTGGACTCGCGCGTCATCCTCGGCGCTCTGCTGGAGTTCTACCGCCCTGCCGAGATCCTCGCTGCGACGTTCGGTGCTCCCGGGGAACAGGACTTTGACTTCGCGGCAAAGGTGGCCAGAGCCGCCGATGTACGCCATGAGGTACTGGAGTCCTTCTCCGCCGACTGGACGACCCAGGGTCTCGTGGACTCGGTGCTGGCTCGAGAAGTCCCTCTGCCGTACCCTTTCGGCCAGCGCTACCTGAGCTACCGCCTGCACCAGAAGATCGGCGTCCACAACACCTTCTGGGACGGCCTCGGCGGCGATGCGGTGAGCGGCGCGCACATACCCGGGCGAGACGAGCACTGGACCTGGGAGGCGGCGGTTTCGCGCTTCCTGAACATGCACCTCCTTGCGCATGCGGATCAGTACACGAGTCCGGGCTTTCGGCCCGAGGCGAGCATGCCTGCCGCCCCGTTCGTCAGCGACAGCCTGCTCTCATATCCGGACCAGCTGGACTTCGCCGTCCGGCAGACCCGCTACATCAACACCAGGTACATGCTCGGATACAGTGTCCGCACACCCTTCTTGAGCCGGCCGTGGCTGGACTTCATGCTCAGCGTGCCGGTCGGCTACCGTTACGAGCAACGTCTCTACATGACGATCCAGCGGCAGGCCTACCCCCGGCTGTTTAAGCTCCCTACGACCACGTTCGACGGTGGCGGCGTGCCGGCGTCGCCCTTGCTGAGAAAGGTCCTGGTCGTCCAGCGTCGTGCCCTGCGCAAGACCGAGCGGATGGGGTGGCCGTCACGGCCGGGTGGCAAGCCGCACAGTGGCGCGAATAACGCCATCCGGGGCAGTCACCGGCACCGGACCGACATCCGCGAGCTGATTCTGAAGAACCTCGACGACCTCGCCAACAGGGGTGTCGTAACGGGTCTAGAATCGGACGCGATCGCCCAAGCGATGGTCGAGCGGAGGATCAGCGACACCAGGATCAGCGTGCTGCTTGGGTTGGAGCTCAACCTCAAGGCCGTTGACCGGCTGACGAAGATGGGCCCCGAGGCCAGTAGGTAGGCGGCAGTGCCGCCGAACGAGCTGAGGCGTGCACCAGTGCTCGGAGTGCGCGCCGAGCAGTGCTTGAGCCTGTAGATGAGCAAGATCGTGCAGGGGTCGTACCCCCCCGAACACCCTCAAGCAGGTCCTCCAAGCAAGGCCGGCGCGCCAACGCCGGTTCCGGGGCTTCCGATCACCGGGACGGACCCGGGCGTCAGCACGCCGGGCTAAAGCGCATCCGGACCCGATCGTCTGCAACAGGAACATCCGGGGTCGACACGTCCGGATTCGGCACATCCGAAGTCCGAACGTCCGAAGTCAGCACGTCCAGATCCGGCACATCCGGACCAGGCATCTCCGGGACGGGGACGTCGGGGCTGGGGACGTCGCGCGGGGACGTCCAGATCCAGAACCTGTGGGGCGGGAATCTCCGAGACGCGAATCTCCGGAGCACGCACCTCCGGATCCGGCGCGACGGGAGCGGGGACGACGTCGCCCTGTGAGGCGGAGTCCTTGGGCGGCGTCGGGGCGACGATCACCGATCCGTCCACCGGCGTGGGGCTGGTGCCGTCCGGAGCGCTCTCGGCGACTTCCGGGGTCTCGTCAGCGGCGGCATAGTCCGCGACCGCGACCAGGATGACCCCCGAGCCCGCCGCCAGGACGGTGCCGATGAGCAGTCGCTGCAACGAGAATCAGCAGCGGAGGCCCGACGACTCACGTCCGGCCCGCCTGTCGTCGCCGCGTGAAAACTGACCCCCAGTCGTCGGTGAATTTGACCCCTTGACCCTGGGAGGGATGATCACTGTGGAGGATTGGACTGAGACCCCCCGGCTGTATCGAGCGGAGGGCGTGCCGATCAAGGAGATCGTGCGGCGTCTGGGCGTTGCCCGGAACACCGTGCGGGCGGCGCTGGCATCGGAGGAGCCGCCGGCCTACTCCAGGCCGGCGAAGGGTTCGCTGGTCGATGCGGTGGAGCCGGAGATCCGCAAGTGGTTGAAGGAGTACCCGCGGATGCCGGCGACGGTGATCGCGGAGCGGATCGGCTGGACGCACTCGATCACGATCTTGAAGGATCGGGTGCGGGCGATCCGACCGGAGTACGCCGGGATCGACCCGGCCGACCGGATCGTGCACCTGCCCGGTGAGGTCATCCAGTGCGATCTGTGGTTCCCCGAGACACCGATCCCGGTCGGGCACCGGCAGGTGGCGGTGCTGCCGGTGCTGGCGATGACGTTGACGTACTCGAGGTTCATCTCCGCGGTGATGCTGCCCTCCCGCCAGGGCGGGGACCTGCTGGCCGGATGTGGCAGCTGATCTCGGCTCTGGGCAGGGCGGTGACCAAGACGTTGCTGTGGGACCTGGAGTCAGCGATCGGGCGCGGCCGTTAGGTGTCGGTGCCGGCGGCGGGGTTCGCCGGCACGCTGGCCACCAGGATCCGGCTGACGCCGCCGCGGGACCCGGAGTCCAAGGACGTGGTGGAGCGGACCAACGGGTTCCTGGAGACCTCGTTCCTGCCCGGGCGCACGTTCACCGGCCCGGAGGACTTCAACACCCAGCTGACCGGCTGGTTGCCGATCGCCAACGACCGGCTCGTGCGCGCCACCGGTGCCCGGCCCCGGGAGGCGTTGGCGGTCGATCTGGCCGCGATGACGGCGCTGCCGGCCCACCCGCTGATCTGCCTCGCGGTTCTCGGACCGTCGGTTTGACGGAATCTATGCGACTGCCTGCGATGACGTCCATTCGTTGAGGACTGCGTGGGGTGTTCTGTAGTCCAGGCCGGAGTGGGAGGTTGTCCCGGGTCTCGTGGAACTTGAGGTGGCGGTCCCCCGCCCGCACCGGCCGTGAGGTAGGTGTTGGGCGTCCGCCAAGACACCATC
>NZ_FNOZ01000059.1 GCF_900107175.1 Modestobacter sp. DSM 44400
CCGATCGATGCGCTCCACGAACATGATCGAGTCGATGATCTCCATCTGCCGCCAGCACTCGACCAACGTCAAGCGCTGGCGCGACGGGCAGATGGCGCTGCGCTGGTGCGCCGCCGGGATGATCGAGGCAGGCAAGCAATTCCGCCGCGTCAACGGCCACCTGCACCTGCCGGCGCTACGCACCGCCCTCGAGCAGGCCACCGCTGCAACTGTCGTACCCGCCGCGCATGATGGGCCCGTCAGCAACGCCGCCTAGTTGATCAACGGGCCGCTACCGAAGTTCCACGGAACTCGGGACATCCTCGGTAATTGTCCTTCGAGCGGCCCACCGAGCCGGCTGCCTCGACCAGCGTCGCGGTCAGCCACTTATTGCCGTGCCGCACCCCCACCGGCGTCCGCCGCGCGGCGGACTCGTGCACTCCCGGTGCCAGCCCGGCCCAGAACGCCAGGTGCGCCGCCGAGGGGAAGCGGGACATGTCCGCGCCGGCCTCGGCCACGATGACCTGGGCGACTTTCGGGCCGACGCCCGGGATGTTCTGCAGCAGCTCCAGCTGATGCGCCCACGGCCGGCGGGCCTCGGCGATCAGCTCACCGAGCTCGGCCAGCGCCTGCTCCACCCGGTCGAGACGGGTCAGCATCTGGGCGACCAGCCGGGCATGCGCGTCGGTGAGGTGCCCGCCCAGCGCCTCGCGCCGCTCCGGGATCTTGCCGCGCATCTTCCCCTTGGCCGTCTCGGCCAGCACCGCCGGATCGCGCTGCCCGGCGACCATCGCGCCCAGCATCGCTCGCGCCGACACGGTGGAGAGGCTGGAGGCCACGGTCGCGAGCTTGATCGAGGCGTCTTCAAGCATCTGCTCCAGCCGGGTCACGTCGCGGGTCCGGTCGCCCATCAGCTGCACCCGGTGGCGGGTCAGCATCCGCAGATGCCGGATCTCCGGCGGCGGAACGAAGGACGGGCTCAGCAGGCCGTGCTCGAGCACCTGGGCGATCCACTCCGCGTCTTGACGTCGGTTTTGCGGCCCGGGCCCGCCTTCATGTGCGCGGCGTTGAGCAGCCAGACCTCCATCACCTCCTCCAGGCAGTAGAACGGCGCCGTCCAATACGTCGACGTCGGCTCCATCGCCGCGATCGTCACCCAGGAGGCGATCAGCCAGTCCCGCATCACCCGCAGCGAGCAGACCGTCGTCTTGAACGTCCGCGTCTCACCGCGCCGGCCCCGCGGACGCGGGGTGCGCACACAGGCGGTCAGCGACGCCTTCCCCACATCCAGCCCGGCCACCCGGTCGAACAGCACCTCCACCGGGCACCACTCCCCTTCGGCGACTCTTGGTGCGCCGACCGCAGGGCCCTCTGACCGGAGACAGACCCACGTGCTTTACGGCAACAATCCAGCGCGCCCGAGGACCCCGGGCCATACACCCCACCAGGCTTGACGCACCAATGTGTCAAGGCGTCGCCAGCCGGCAACCGCAGTGTCCTCGCAGTTCTCATCGCCCGGCACAGCAATCAAGATCGCAATCGATCACACCTCCTGCACCCAGGGTCTGCCCGATTCGTGGTGACGAGTCCGTGCACCTTGATGCGGACCTTGACTTCCATGGGCACTCGAGGAACCGCCGACTACCGAGCACGCCGCCGGGAACGGGAGCGCCAACGTCGCCAGCAGCTGGAGCGGGCTGCAGCGAGACAGCGAAAGGCGCCGGCCCCGGAGCCGGCAACGGCGGCCGGTAGCGCGCGACGGGCTGCCGTCACCACCTGCGGTTGGTGTGACGGGCCGATTCCCGTGCGAACGAGCGGACCGATCCCCAAGTGGTGCTCTGCCACGTGCCGGCATCGGGCCTGGGAGCAGACGCGAGCCGCCGCGTCCGGCCGCGCGGCGGTGGAGGTCGTTGAGCGCGTCGTTGTCACCCCTGCCCCGTCGCCTCAGGTGAGAGCGCCACGGCACGGCGAGTGGGTCGACGTCCTCCGAGACCTCGCCGGGCAGATTGATCGCGGGCTCGTCTACGACCGGGAGCTGCCAGCGGTCGCCCGCGCGGTAGACGAGGTCCTGGCAGCATTCCGTCGTCGCCGATACCGCAGGTGAGGCGTCCTCGCGGCGGCGGCTGGGGTGACAGTGGGGTGACGTACGGCAGCACCGGCCCGAGCGTTGTCACGCCTGTGTCACCTCTGTGCCGCCCCGGCTCGGCTGTCAGCGATCGCTCCACATCGGCGCCTTGTGACGGTGACGGACATCCGTCCGTTGCTCGTCGCCGTCACCGCGGGAGACCTCCATGACCGTTGTCGACGACCGCGGATTGTCTGCCGCCGGCCGCACCCGTGACGAAGCCCGACGATTGGAACAGCTGGAAGATCACATCCGCCGAGTCGTGGACGCGGCGCCGCCTTTGACGGCCGGGCAGCGCGACAGGCTGGCCCTGCTGCTCTGCGGACCGCGTCTGACCTGACCAGCCCGCACATCCACCCGCGAGCCCAGCGAGATCGACGCCGCGTGACCCACTGCCATGTAGAGCGGGCCAAAGCGCGCATGACATGTGACGCTCGTGCTCTTGCCTGTTGGAGGGTTGGGGAAGGGCTGCTAATGCTGTCGTGCGGCGTGCTGGGTGACGTCTGAGCGCAGGACGGCCCGAGCCTTCGCGGGGCGGTCACGGTGATCAACAGCGAACAAAGCGCAATCGCGAGCGCGCTGCTGCTGATGGCCGGGGTCGAGGTGGTGGCCCACCCCTTCACTGCCTTGTGCCCCGGCGCGCGCCCGCAGGCTGGCGAGCGCCGTCCGACCCGTGCCCGGCGGCCGAACGGGACTCGCTCGTCCACCCCACTTGCATTCACCGCCGACGCGCGGCGGCCGCGGCGCCAGCGGAGCTCCATTCCGCCGTGCCATTGCCAACCCCAGTCAACAATGGCCGCGACGTCATCCTGCGCCCTCACCAGACGCGGATGCGAGGTGCGGTCTACCGAATCGGCGGCATGCGTGCCGCTTTCTAGTAAAGAAACTGGCGTTTCCTAGTAAAGAACTGGGAGTCTTCGGTAAGCGTTGACAAACTTGGGCTGGTAGGGCATTGAGCTTCGCATCGTTGGAAAACGGTGAGAATTTGCGCCAATCGGGCCCAGGTGGTGAGCCAAGCCTTCACTTCGATGGCGGATGATCACCAACCTGTCCCGCGGCCTGCGGCGAGGTTTCGAGGCTCTTCGCGGTTCCTGGTGACGATCCCGCCTGAGGTGGGTGTTCACGCTGCCGTCCAGGCGGCGCTCGCGAGCAGAATACGGGCTCTTCGAACTTGAGGGGGAAGAAGAGCATGATCTTGTGAGGATCTCGGCCTCGGGCTGAAAGGCCCGTGGCCCCTCGATGCTGACGGTGGATACGAGCCGACAGCAGAGGGGCCACGAGTGAGTTCAGACGGTACGACGATCCTGTTCGGCCTGCCCGGAGTTCGAGTGCACAAGGTGGTCCGCGCCGCGGACGGGGTCCGGGTCGTGCACGTGATCACCGACGATGAGACCGCGGCGGCGTGCCCGGCGTGCGGCGTGTTCTCGACCAGCGTCCGGCAGCGCCGCACGACGCATCCGCGGGACCTGCCCTACGGCGAGGCGCCGCTGGCGGTGCGCTGGCACAAGATCCAGTACGCCTGCGCGGAGACCGCGTGTGACCGGCGCGCGTTCACCGAGCAGATCACCGAGCTTCCGGCCCGGGCGCGGGTGACTGGCCGGCTGCTGCGTCACGTCGCCGGCCGGGTCGGCGACGGGCTGCCGGTCAGCGGCGCATGCGCGGGGTTGATGAGCTGGCCGATCGCGCACGCCGCGTTCGTCACCGCCGCCGCCGAGCAGCTGGCCGAACCCGAGCCGGTGGCCGTGCTCGGCATCGACGAGACCCGCCGTGGCCGGCCCCGCTGGACCCGCAAGGAGGACGGGGAGGGCTGGGTGAAGTTGGAGGGGCCGGCCACGGCGAGACCCGCCGTGGCCGGCCCCGCTGGACCCGCAAGGAGGACGGGGAGGGCTGGGTGAAGTTGGAGACGTTCGAGACCAACTTCGTTGACCTCGCCGGCTCCCAGGGCCTGCTGGGTCAGGCGTCGGGTCGCACCAAGGCCAACGTGATCGCCTGGCTCGACGAGCGCGGGCAGGCGTGGAAGGACGCCGTGGCCGTGGTGGCGATGGACCCGTGCGCGACCTACCGGGCCGCTATCGTCGAGGCGCTGCCGCACGCGAGGATCGTGGCCGACCACTTCCACCTGGTGCAGTTGGCCAATCAGGCTCTCACCGACGTCCGCCGCCGGGTCACCTGGGACACCCACGGCCGCCGCGGCCGCGCCTCAGACCCGGCGTGGGCGGCGCGGCGACGACTGTTGCGCGGCCGGGAACGGCTACGCTCCGAACAGTTCGCGAGGATGTGGAACGACCTGGTCGACGCCGACCCGTCCAGCAAGATCCTCACCGCCTGGATCGCGAAAGAGGAACTCCGGGCGCTGCTGGCCTGCGCCCGCCGCGGCGGACACCGGCACGAGATCTCCGCCCGACTGCACCGCTTCAACACCTGGTGCGCCGACTCCCGCCTGCCCGAGCTCGAGCGCCTGGCCGGCACGATCGAGGCCTGGTGGCCCGAGGTGCTGGGCTTCCTGCAGACCGGCCTCACCAACGCCGGCACCGAGGCCACGAACCGGACCGTGAAGACCGCCGCGCGCACCGCCTACGGCTTCCGCAACCTGGACAACCAGCGCCGCCGAGTACGGTTCGCCTGCGCCCGGTCCAATCGCCGAGTCACCGTCTGCTGAGGGTCATTTCCCCCTCAAGTTTGAAGAGCCAGAATACGCGCGCGGTAGTTGTGCGCATTCCGGTAGCCGCGGCCGGTCCGCTTGATCTGCTTGATGCCGGTGTTCGCGGCCTCCGTGCGGGCGTTGGTGACGCCGGTGACAATCAGCACCTCGATGGCGGTCCCACAGGCGTCGATCGTGGCCCAGAGCCGGTCGGCTCGGGCGTGTCGACGGAGAGCACATAGAGGCCGAGCAGCATCTTGCGTTCCTCGGCCTCAGCGAGGGAGCCGCTGGCCAGCAGCAGGCGCAGCTGTTCCTTGACGCCCCAGGCGGCGCCGATCTCGTCGGTGGGGTCGTCGGCGCGCAGGGTGGCCCTGAGCCTCGATCCACCGTCGATCTTGGTCGGCTCCGTTGGTCCGTGACTGGATCTTGATTGCCGGGCGGGGGCGTGGGTGAGCCGCCGGTCTGCCCGGCTCTTCCACCGTCGGTCTCCGGTCGGCCCCTGCAGGGCGGGTGGTCGGGTTCAGGCCGCGGTGGACGGTCCGCAGGTGGCGTCGAACAGCTGGGCCCGGCGGTCTCCCAGGGCCAGTCGCGGGGTAGGTGCAGTCGCAGCCGGCGGGCGGAACGGGCGATCCGGGCTGGGGCCGCGATCAGCTGAGTGCGGATGGTGGCGGTGGTCGCCTTCGCGTGGAAGGCCGAGGCTAGCGTGCCGGCGGCGCGGGTGAGGTTGAACGCGATCGCGGCCAGGACCAGCCAGGCGGAGTTGGCCGCGAACTTCCCCGAGGGCAGGTGGGCCAGGGGCCCACCCTTGAGGTCGGCGTTGACCTGCTCGATGACCGCGTGCTGACGGTGGGTCCTCTCCGCGGCGAGCATCGGCTCGGGTGAGTCAGTGAAGACCGCGTGATACCGGTAGGCGGTGGACAGCTCACCCTGCCCGGCGGGCACCGAGTCGGGGTTGAGCCGCTTCACGCGGCGGACGATCAGCCGGGCGGGAACGTGGTCGCACTTGCGCCGGGAGGTGAACGCGGTGAAGCCGATCTCGGCGACCTCGGCGTCGGAGATCCAGCATTGCCCTCGTCGTCCCAGATCGCGTTCGGGTAGCGGATCGCGGTCCAGGCGTCCTCGCCGATCGCGCCGATTGCCCGCTTGACCGCGGCGTCCATCCGGGCGGTGATCGAGAAGCAGGCTCCCTCACGGCGGGCGGCGGCGATGACGTTGTGGCTGTAGAACGCCGAGTCGGCGCGCATCAGCACCAGCCCGGCCCTCTCCGGACCACCGGCTCCGCAGGCGCGGGCGGTGGTCAGCGCCTCGCGCAGCAGCGACGCGGCGCCGCGGGCGGAGTTCACCGCACCCTTGCGGAGTCGGGCGGCGGCGACCACCTGCGCCGCCAGCGGCGCGTGGAGATCGTGGCCAGCAGCGCGTTGAGCCCCTTGACCTTGTTGTAGCCGTAGCCGATGCCCTGCTCAGCGTAGCCGTGCGTCTCCCGCATGGTGTCGTCGAGATCGAGGTAGGTGACCTGCCCGGCGCCGGGCAGCAGCGGCGCGGCCGCGAACAGGCCGATGAGGAAGGCCGCCGCGATGCTGTCGAGCTGGTGGACATGGCCGAAGGTGAAGCTGCGCAGGAACGTGCCCAGCGTGCTGGGCGCCCGGATACCGGCGAACAGCCGGTCCATGCCGCCGTGGCGCAGCAGGTCCATGTCCTCGATCGAGTCCGCGCCGGCCATCATCCCGGCCACCAACGCCGGCACCTTGATCGCGGCGTTGACCCCGCCCTTGGCCTTCAGCGTGAGCTTGTCGGCGACAAGATCACCCAGCCCGCACGACTGCGCGAGAGCCAGCACCGGCGCCAACCCGGCGGCCGACACGAGGTTCGGGTCATCGAACGTCGCCGACAGTGCCGACGAACCGTGCGACAGTCGCATCCAGCGGATGCCCTTCTGCGCGGACGATATGGGCCTTAGACAAGCCACATCGTCCCTGCTCAGAAGGGCGTTCGCGCGTTATGACCCGCTGTCAACAACCATTCTCGGCGGTAGATCGGGGCTGAGCCGGGCCAGCGCCTGCGGGCCCCGGGAGAGGTTGTGCTGCACCCGGTACCCCCGCAGGATCTCCAGCGAGCCGTCCTCCCGCCGCATCGGCACGGCGACGGTCAGCAAGCGCCGCGGGATGGCGAGCATCTGGTGCAGGCCGTCATCGAGACCGAGCCGGTGGCTGGCGTCGGCTAGCTGGGCCAGCGCCGCACGGTGTGCGGCAGAACCCGACCCGGTCCGGGTGCCCGCCCCGGCCGTCCGCTCCTGGACGGGCCCGGAAAGGGTGGTGGTCACGCGGTCTCCTCGGTTAGGACGGCGGCGAGCTGTGCGACGGCCCAGTCGAGCTCCTCGCGCTCGACGACCAGCGGGGGAGCCAGGCGGATCGTGGAGCCGTGGGTGTCCTTGGCGAGCACACCGCGGGCGGCCAGCCGCTCGCACGCCTCGCGGCCGGTCATGCGGGCCGGATCGATGTCGACGCCGGCCCACAGGCCGCGGGTGCGGAAGCCGACCAGGCCGGAGCCGACCAGGAGCTCGAGCAGGCTCGTGAGGTGCTCGCCCAGGGCGCGAGCCCGCTCCTGGTACTCGCCGGACCGGAGGAGCTCCACCACCGCGGCGCCGACCGCCGAAGCGAGCGGGTTGCCGCCGAAGGTGGACCCGTGGCTGCCCGGCGTGAACACCCGGAGGACGTCGCGGCGGGAGACGACGGCGGACACCGGCAGTATCCCGCCGCCCAGCGCCTTGCCGAGCACGTAGACGTCAGGAACGACGCCCTCCAGCTCGCAGGCGAACGTGCTGCCGGTGCGGCCGAGGCCGGACTGGATCTCGTCGGCGACGAGGAGCACGTCCGCCTCAGTGCAGGCCGCCCGGACGTTGGCGAGGTAGCCGGGGGGCGGGACGATCACCCCCGCCTCGCCCTGTACCGGCTCGACGAGCACGGCCACGGTGCGCGGCGTGATGGCCGAGCGCAGCGCGGCGGTGTCGCCGTAGGGGACGACGACAAAGCCCGGCGTGTAGGGGCCGTACCCGCGCCGGGCCACCTCGTCGGTGGAGAAGCTGACGATGGTCGTCGTGCGGCCATGGAAGTTGTCGGCGGCGACGACGATCTCGGCCGCTCCGTCGGGCACGCCCTTCACGTCGTAGCCCCACCGGCGCGCGAGCTTGATCGCCGTCTCGACGGCCTCCGCGCCGGTGTTCATTGGCAGGACCTGATCCATTCCGGCCAGGTCGGCCAGGCCCAGGGCGAAAGGCCCCAGCTGGTCGTTGTGGAAGGCCCGGCTGGTCAGCGTCGCCCGCTCCAGCTGCCGGCGCGCCGCCTTGAGCAGGACCGGGTGCCCGTGCCCGAAGTTGAGTGCCGAGTAGCCGGCGAGGCAGTCGAGGTACCGGCGTCCCTCGACGTCTGTGACCCAGGACCCCGCCGCCTCCGCGACCACGATCGGGAGGGGGTGGTAGTTGTGCGCGGTCACGGCCTCGACGAGCGCGAGGTGCTCAGAGGTGGACAGCGCGGGACCGGTCTCCGGCGGCGCAAGCATGGGGTGGCTTCTCCTTCGTGTGGACTTCGTAGCGGACCGTGGCTCCGGTCGCACTGGGCCCCTCGCCGCGTCCCAGACGCGCGACGCCCGTGCCTTCGGTCACACACGCTAAAGGCGACCCGTGCGCAGAACAAGCCTATTCTGTTGCTCCTCTACCATGTATCTGTTAGAAATCCCTACTGTAGGCCATCGATTCGTTGTTCAGCCCTTTCGGAGGCGGTCGCATGACGGCGCAGGTGGACGCACTGGACCGGGCGATCCTCGGCTGTCTGCTGCGAAATGCACGCAGCACGTACGCGGTGATCGGCCAGGAGGTCGGGCTCACGGCGCCTGCGGTCAAGCGGCGGGTCGACCGACTCATCGATGAGGGTGCGATTCGCGGCTTCACCGCTTTCGTCGACCCTGCGGTTCTCGGGTGGACGACCGAGGCCTATGTCCAGCTGTTCTGGAAGGGCACGGTCTCACCGTTGGAGCTGCGCCGCAGCCTCGAGAAAGTGCCGGAGGTGGTCAGCGCCTGCAACGTTTCGGGAGCCGCCGATGCGCTCGTCCAAGTCGTAGCCGTAGACATCCCGCACCTGGAGAGTGTGATCGAGCGCCTGCGCGAGGAGCCGAAAGTGGATCGCACCGAGAGTGTCATCGTTCTCTCCCGGCTGATCGACCGCGTCCGAACATGAACGTGCCGTCAGCGTTCTCGGGCACTGTGTCCATCTCGTTGCGAAGCTCCCCGTTCCCAGGTATGAGAGCAAGATTAGTGATATCTGATCTGTATCAGAGCTGACTGTCGTCGGTATTGGACAGTGCGACCGGGGTGCGACGACCCTTCATGGATGCACCTCTCCTGGAGTTCCGGCGTCGTCGGACGAGTGTCGGAGGTTTGGTGGCTGCCCTGACCCCACCCGCCCCCATCCGCCCCCGCCGGCGACGGACGTCGGCTCTGGCCGCGTTCCTGTCCGGGGTCGCCGCGGCAATCGCCTGCCTCATGCTCGGCGCGACCCCGGCCATGGCTGCCGGAGAAGTGATCCAGGGCAGGCTCGTCGACGCCGAGGACCAAGCTGTCGCAGGCGTGGAGATCACCGTCAGCCAGGACGGCGACCAGGTCGGCACCGTGACCAGCGGCGCCGACGGGCGCTGGGAGATTCCGGTCCCGGCCCCCGGCCAGTACGAGGTGAGCCTGAACGAGGAGACGCTGCCGGAGGGGCTCAGTCTCCGGGACAACGCCAAAGCCAGCCGGGAAGTGACCGTCGAACCGGGTGCTCAGCGCAGCGTCCTGTTCCCGCTGGGCCAGGTGCAGGCCTCCGAGAAGGGCCTCGGTGCCGCGCTGTCCCAGGCCAGCTTGGACGGCTTGGTTCTCGGTGCGCTCATCGGGATCACCGCCATCGGCCTCTCGCTCATCTTCGGCACCACCGGATTGATCAACTTCGCCCACGGTGAGCTGGTCACCGTCGGGGCTGTGGTCGCCTACGGGCTGAACGCCGCCGGACTGCACATCGCCCTGGCTGCCCTCGTGGCCTTCCCGGTCGTCGCCGCGCTGGCCGGCGGGACCGAGCTGGTGTTGTGGCGCCCGATGCGGCGGCGGCGGGTGGGACATGCCTCGATGTTCATCGCGACGATCGGGCTCGCCCTGCTCCTGCGCCAGGTGATCCTGGTCGTGTTCGGGGGCAACCCGCGCTCTTACGACCAGTACGCACTACAGCAGGTCTGGGAGTGGGGCCCGCTGAGCATCACCCCGCGGGACGCCTCGATCCTTGGCATTGCACTGCTGGTGCTGGTGCTGGTCGGGCTGGTGCTCAACCGGACCCGGCTGGGCACCGCCGTCCGATCAGTCTCGGACAACCGGGCGCTCGCGGGTTGCTCCGGGATCAACGTGGATCGCGTGGTGCTCGTCGTGTGGTTCGCCGGTGGCGGACTCGCCGCCCTGGGCGGTGTGCTCTACGGGCTCAGTCAGGCGGTCACCTGGAATATGGGCTTCAACCTCTTGCTCCTAATGTTCGCCGGGGTGATCCTGGGTGGGCTCGGAACCGCCTTCGGCGCCGTGGTCGGGAGCATGGTCGTCGGCCTGCTCGCGCAGCTGAGCACCGTCTTTTTCGGCAGCGAACTGCAGACGGTGTGGGCGCTGCTGCTGCTGATCCTGGTTCTGCTCGTGCGCCCCCAGGGGCTTCTAGGCCTGCGCGAGAGGGTGGGTTGATGGACCTCATCGCCGTGCTGGCGGACGCCGTGCGGGCGGCTGTCGGACCACAGGCGGCAGTCTTCGCGCTGGCTGCCGTGGGGCTCAACCTGCAATTCGGGTATGCCGGCCTGATGAACTTCGGCCAGGCCGGGTTCATGCTCGTCGGCGGCTACGGGATGGCCGTGAGCGTCACCCGCTTCGGCGCCCCCCTGTGGCTGGGGGTGCTCGTCGGGCTGCTGATGGGCTTCGTGCTGGCCCTCCTCCTGGGGGCTCCTACCCTTCGGCTCCGCGGCGACTATCTCGCCATTGCCACGATCGCCGCCGCAGAGATCCTGCGGCTGCTCTTCCGGGCAGAGGCCGCGGCCCCGCTCACGTACGGCGTGTTCGGCGTCCAGCAGTTCGCCGCGGACTTCTACGCAGCGAACCCGTTCGGCGCTGGCGACTACGGGATCGGCCGGTTCGCCCTGTCCGGCGGGCAACTGTGGGTCGCCCTGGTCGGCTGGCTGCTCGTGGCGGCGGCGGTGGGCCTCACAGCGCTTCTCGTGCGCAGCCCCTGGGGCCGGGTACTCCGAGCGGTCCGTAACGACGAGGAGGTGGTGCGCGCCCTGGGCAAGAACACCTATCTCTACAAGCTGCAGGCGCTCGTCCTCGGAGGCGCCATGGCCGCCGCCGCCGGCATGGTCCTGGCTCTGGCGTCCCAGGCCATCACCCCCGACACCTACGCCTCTGACCTGTCGTTCTATGCGTTCGCCGTCTTGCTTCTCGGCGGCCTCGGCCGCGTGCTGGGCCCCGTCGTCGGCGCCATCATCTTCTGGTTGCTGCTCGCGGCGAGCGATTCGCTGCTGCGCCAGGCCATCACCGGAGGCGTCATCAGCGATGAGGTGCTCTCGACCTCCGACGTCGGTCCGATCCGGCTGGCCCTCGTCGGCATCGCGCTCATCCTGTTCATGTACTTCCGAGCGGGTGGCCTGCTGTCCCGGCGGGCGCCGACGCCCACGGCAAAGGCCACCGTGAAGGCGGAGGCGGAATGACGCCCAGCAGCACCACCGGTAGGGAGGCCACCCGCTCAAGTGGGGAGGAGTTGATCCTCACCGCCCAGGGGGTGCGACGCAGCTTCGGCGGCCTCACGGCCGTCGACGTCGATGAGTTCACGGTGCGCAAGGGGACGATCACGGCGCTCATCGGACCCAACGGGGCCGGGAAGTCGACGTTCTTCAACGTCCTCACCGGGTTCGACCGGGCCGACGCGGGCACTTGGACCTTGGACGGACGTGACGTCACCGGTCTGCCGGCGTATCGCCTCGCCCGGCAGGGAATGGTGCGCACCTTCCAGCTCACCCGGAGCCTGGCGGACCTGACCCTGGTGGAGAACGTCCTGCTCGCCGCGCCGGGACAGCGTGGCGAAGGCATGGGTGGCGCGCTCTTCGGCCGGCGGAGCTGGCGGCGCCAGGAGCGCAGCAACACCGAACGTGCCCGTGAACTGCTCGCCAGGTTCGGGCTCGATCGGATGGCGGAGCAGCCTGCCGGCGTCCTGTCGGGCGGGCAGCGGAAGCTGCTGGAGATGGCCCGAGCTCTGATGTGCGAGCCGCGCTTGTTGCTGCTCGACGAGCCCATGGCCGGCGTCAACCCCCGGCTGGTCGAGACGCTGCTGGAGCATGTCAGGCAGGTGCGCGCGGAAGGGACGACGATCCTCTTCGTCGAGCACGACATGGACGTGGTCGTCGACATCAGCGACGACGTCGTGTGCATGGCCTTCGGCACCGTGCTGGCGACCGGGACACCGGCCGAGGTGATGCGCGACCCCGAGGTCATCGACGCCTACTTGGGATCCGACGAGGCCGACGACGAGACCGCGCGCCTCGCGAGGAGGGGGCACCAGGCATGAGCACCGGATCCCACCGGATGACGACCAGCCCACCCGGGGCGGACCTCCCCGCGGACACGGTTCTCGAGGTCAGCGGCGTCACCGCCGGCTACACCCCCAGCGTCCCCATCCTCGAGGAAGTCTCGCTGCACGTCGGCCGCCAGGAACTCGTCGGCATCTTCGGCCCCAACGGGGCCGGCAAGTCCACGCTACTCAAGGCCGTCTTCGGACTCGTCTCGGTGAGTGAGGGTGGCGTGCGGTTCGACGGGGTCGACATCACTGGCGCTCCGTCCCACGAGCTCGTGGGCCGCGGGGTGGGCTTCGTGCCACAGCTGGACAACGTCTTCCCGCGGCTGAGCGTGCGGGACAACCTGCGCATGGGTTCCTACCTGCGGCCGAAGGACTTCGGCGTCCGCTGGGAGGCGCTGGCCGAGCTCTTCCCCCGCCTGGTTGAACGGATGCGCGCCCGGGCCGGCTCGCTCTCGGGGGGTGAGCGACAGATGCTGGCCATGGCACGTGCGCTGATGCCGGGGCCGCGGCTGCTCTGCCTGGACGAGCCGTCCGCGGGACTCTCTCCTCGGGCACAGACCGAGGTGTTCGCCCTGATCTCGCGGATCAACGAGACCGGCACCGCAGTGCTCATCGTGGAGCAGAACGCAAGGCGCTGCCTGGCCATCTGCGACCGGGGCTACATCCTCGACCAAGGGCGGAACGCGGTCACCGGCACAGGACGTGAGCTGCTGGACGACCCCGCCGTGGTGGAGCTGTACCTGGGCCGCCTGGGTGCCGGCAAGCAGGCGGACCCTAGTCCGACGGCGACGGTTGAGCCGCGCTCGCAGTCCGACGAGCCTGGGCGGTGAAGATCTCGAGCACGCGCTCAAGGGCGGGGAACGAGCGGCGCGGGTCCCACGCGAGCGCCAGCGGTAGTCGCGGTACCGGCCCAGCCAGGCGCTCGTAACGCACTCCCGTCAGGTTGAGGCGGCGGACCGCCTGAGGAACCAGCGAGACGCCCATGCCCGAGGCGACCAGGCCCACCATGGTGTGCACGTGCTCGGCGTTGAACACGATGTTCGGGGAGAACCCCGCCTGGCCGCAGGCCTGCACCACCACCTGCCAGAAGCCCTCCCCGTGTTCCCGGGTGAAGAGCACGAACGGCTCCTCGGCCAGGTCGGCGAGGGCGACCGGCCGCCCTACCGGGACCGCGTGCTCCTTCGGCAGTGCGACGACGAGTTCCTCCTCCTCGATCACCTGAATGGCTAGCGACGGCGTCGCGGCCGGCGGCCTGAGCACGCCCAGGTCGAGCCTGTCCTCCAGCAGGCCGGCCAGTTGCGGGCCCGACTCCAGCTCGACGGCGGAGAGCGTGATCCGGGGCGCCTGCTGCTGCACCGCCCGCAGCAGTGCGGGCAGTTGCCCGTAGAGCGACGAACCGACGAACCCCAGGCGCACTCGGCCGGACCCGCCCGTACGCACGTCCTCGGCGACGTCGAGAAGCCGGTCGGCCTGTGCCAGGGTGCGCCGCGCCTCCACCTGCAGCACCTCCCCGGCCCGGGTGAGCCGCACGTGCCGCCGGTCCCGCTCGAACAGCTGGAGTCCGAGCTCCCGCTCCAGCCGCTGGATCTGCTGGCTCAACGGGGGCTGGGCGATGCGCAGCCGCGCGGCGGCGCGCCCGTAATGCAGCTCTTCGGCGACCGCGAGGAAGTAGCGCAGATGGCGGAGGTCCACCGCACGTTAATACATCGTCGGTATCACAGAGCCAACACTTCGGTATTGGACGGTTTCACACCGGCCGGGGAGGCTGACCTGCGTCACCCAGTTCCGCTTACGTTCCTGGAGGTCTCGTGAGGACTCGAACGCTCCCCACCGCGGTGCTGGCCGGCGTACTCGCCCTGAGCGTAACCGCCTGCTCCGGCAGCTCGGGCTCCGCCGACGGGAAGGACTCCGCGGCTGGTACCTCGAGCTCGCCCAGCAGCTCCCCGGCCCCGGAGGTGGAGTCTTCCCGCCCCGGGAACGGTCAGCTCGACCTGGGCTACATCCTCGCCGAGACCGGCCCGCTGTCCGGCCTCGGCGTCGGTGTCATCGCGGCGACCCAGCTGGCCGTGGAGGACATCAACGCAGCCGGGGGTGTCCTGGGGAAGCCGGTGACGCTGTCCGGCGGCGACGAGGCGGGCGACCCGACCGTGGCCGGGCAGACCGCCGACCGGCTGCTCGGTGAAGGTGTCGACGCCATCATCGGCCCGGTCTCCTCGGCGATCTCGCTCTCGGTGCTCGACCGGATCACCGGAGCTGGGGCGATCCAGTGCGCCGGGTCCAACACGAGCAAGACCTTCACCGGCTACCCGGACAAGGGCCTCTACTTCCGGACCATCCCGGCAAACATCCGGCAGGGGCCGGTGCTCGCCCAGGCGGTCATCGGCGAGGGGGCGTCCCGGGTGGCCGTGGTGGTCCGCAATGACGACTACGGCCAGAGTCTCTCCCAGTCGCTGATCGAGCAGCTGGAGAACGAGGGGGCCGAGGTCGTGGCCAACGTGCCCTACGACCCCGCGGCTACCACGTTCTCGGCGGAGGTCGCCAAGGTGGCCGCAGCCAAGCCCGACGCCGTGGTGGTGATCGCCTTCCAGGAGGGCGCCACCCTGCTGCGCGCCCTCATCGAGAACGGCCTGGGCCCGGACGACGTGCGGGTATTCGGCACCGACGGCATGTCGCTGGGCTCTCTCGGCTCGGCGGTGAGCGAGTCCGACCCCGGCGTGCTGGAGGGCATGCAGGCCACCCAGGCGTCCTCCCAGAACGACCCCGCCTTTCTCGACCGGCTGGTGGCGAGCAAGCCGCAGGTGCAGATCACGAACTTCACGCCGTACCACTACGACTGCGTCATCACCATTGCCCTGGCCGCGCTTGAGGCCGGTAGCGATGCCCCGGGCGACATCGCCCGGGCAATGCAGTCGGTGACCAGGGACGGTGAGGAGTGCACAAGCTTCGCCGACTGCGCCAAGTTGATCTCGCAGGGCACGGACATCGACTACAACGGCGTCTCCGGGCCGCTGGACTTCACCGATGTTGGTGAGCCCGAAGTCGGTCTGTTCGACGTCGTCCGGTTCGACGGTTCCGGCAAGCCGCAGATCGTTCGTACCGTGGAGTCGCGGTGACGGCGCGGGCCGGGGGCGCCACCACCCCGGTGCGCGCCCAGATCCTCGACGACATCCGGCGTCGCTGCCAGGAGCGGGGGGTGGACGCCTACCTCGCCTACACCCCGTCGAACGTGCTCTACACGAGCGGCTTCCAGAGCTACTTTCTCTCCGAATGGCCCTGGCGCATGCTCGGCACGGTGCTGGTCCTCGTGCCGGCCGATCCGACGCTCGAGCCGGCGATCGTGATCAGCGACTTCGAGGCCGAGCAGGCCAAGCGCGTCTCCGGCATCGCCGATGTGCGTCCATTCCGGGTGTGGGTCGAGCTGCGCAGCGTTGCAGACCTGCAGGTGGCCGGCGCACAGGACGCGGACCCCCCGCGGCCGGCGCAGTTCTCCGAGGACGAGCAGGACTCGGTGCTGCGGAGTGCCCTCGCCGACCGGGGGTTGTTGGGCGCACGCATCGGCACGGACATGCGGTACGTGCTCCAGGACACCGTGCGGCGGATCGCCGGCTTCGCCCCCGACCTCCACCTCGTCGACATGACCGAGGATCTCTACGAGCTCCGGAGTATCAAGCACGACTTCGAGATCGAGGCGCTGCGTCGCGCGACAGAGCTCTCCGAGGCCGGGATCACCTTTGCGGTACAGGACGCGCAGCCCGGCATGACAGCGCTGGACATGCGTCACCGCTATGCCCTCGGGGTCATTCAGACAGCCATGGGATCGCACCGGTATGCCGGTTACAGCGACCACTGGGTGCTCCCGGCCGTCGGGGCAACGACTGCCATTGGGGTGGACTCCGAGCGTGGTAATGGACTGGCCCCCGGTGACCTGGTCAAGTTCGACTGCGGGGTGACCGTCGACGGCTACCGCAGCGACGGCGGCCGTACGTTCAGCTTCCGGGAGATCCGGCCTGCCGCCCAACGGCTCTACCGCGTCCTGCTGGAAGCACACGAGCTGGCCCGGGACCGTCTCCGGCCGGGTCGGCCGGTTCGGGAGGTCTTCGAGGCGGCGCAGTCACACATCCAGCTCAACGGCTTCCCGCGCTTCACCCGCGGGCACTACGGGCACTCGGTCGGCCTGGACACCTTCCACGAGGAGCCGCCGTTCCTGAGCCGGACGGAGGAGCGTCTGATCGAGCCGGGCATGGTCTTCGCAGTCGAGACCCCGGCCTACTCATCCGACACGGGCGCGATCATGATCGAGGACCTCGTGGTCATCACCACAACGGGCCACGAGGTCCTGCACCGCCTGCCGCACGAGCTGGCCGTGATGGGATGACGGCGGCGGCGACGAACGCGGCCCTGACCGGCTCAATCTGCCCGCGTGACAGGCTCCCGGCCCTTCTCCACTGGCGCTCCGGTTCCTCGTGCGCTCCTTCGGCGGCCCAGGTGACTAACGCCAGCTACGGACCTTCGTACTTCCCTGCGGTGCTGCACATATCAGTCGAGAGCGGGACCCGGCGCACGCAGCGGCAAGCTGGAGAGGGCCGGCGAACCGCTGCCGATGAGGCAGCCTGTCGACAACGGGTTGCCCCGAACGTGTGACGGCGTATGCGCGCCGGCTCTCCGAACGGGTTCCGTCGGTGGCACCCTGTACACAGGTGCGTGTGGACGCCCTCGTGGATAGACGCGTGGACGAGAAGCGGAGGTGGTGCTCGGTCTATCAAGGCCGTTCGTGCCCGAGGGCACGGTCGGCAGCGCTTAAGCTGGAGCGGGCCGCGGGCATCGGTGGGTGGGCAGATGCGCGCACCACGACTGCGGCGATCAGACCGGAGCCAGGGCCTGGTCACCGAGGGCGCGCAGCGTGTGGTGCGCCCGGCGAACCATCTTGCGGGCCACCGACAGGCGGCCCGGTTGCCGCCGGCTCGATCGGCGACCTGCCGGTAATAGCCGTAATCGGGAGAACCGGGGCGGGCGGCGCACTGAGCGGCCCCGAACAGCGCCCACCGCAGCAGCGGCGACCCTTGGCGAGACAGGTGCCCGGGCGGCCGTTTGCCATCGGAGGAGTGCACGGTGATGTCCAGCCCGGTGTGCCGCACCGCCTTGCGGGAGGGCGGAGATGCGTCGGCAATCGCCCAGCTCCGTCCACAGGGCGGTCGCGGTGATCTGCTTGCGCAGCGGCTCGAGCTCGCCGTCCAGGGCATCGAGGATGCGCAGCGCCGCGGCCACTGCCTCGCGCCCCGCCGGGGAGAGGCCGTCACCGGCCTCGAGCCGGCGACGGTTGTCCAGGCCGAGCAGGCCGCCGGCGACCGCCGGGGCGCCGTGGTGCAGCAGGATGGCATGGATGCGCTGCACCCAGGCGGTGTGCTGCTCACGTAGGTCCTTGAACAACTGCAGCCGGGCGCGCATGTCCAGCACCTGCGCCGGCGGGATCCACGACTCGGGCAGCCGGCCCTCGGCCAGCAGATCCCGCAGCAGCCGGCGTCGGACCAGTCGGTCTTCGCCCGACTCTTCGGTCCTCGCGCGGCGGAAGTGTCGGCCGGCTCGGCCACATGGGCCTCGACCCGGGCGCGCTGCAACTCCTCAACCACGAACCGCCAGCCGGTGCACCCCTCGACCGCTAACGCCGCCGACGTGCCCGCCTCGGCGAGCAGGCGCTCCAGCCCGCCGCGCAGCAGCATCCGATCGGCAGGTGCCATTCGCCCGTGCCGGGTCTCCCCGCTGCGCTCGTCGAGGTAGTCAAAGGGGCTCTACGAAGTTAGCCGGGCAGGGTGATCATCACTGCCGTTGCCCGCCGGTGTTGGCGGGTGCAGGCCCACCGTATCCGGCGGCGCTGGTTGGCTGGGTTGCGGAACCCGAAGGCGTCGCGGCCGACGTGTTTGGCGAGCCGGTTGTAGCCCTCGGAACGGGCGTTGGAGTAGCCGGTGTCCAGACCGGCGAAGATCGCCGGCCACCACGTCTCGAGGGTGGCGGCCAGCCGTTGCACCTCCGGGCGGTGCTGGCCGCGGCGTGGGCGTAGAGGACGCCGAGCCGGCGGACGATCTCCTCGCGGTCCGGTGACGTGCCGGCCGGGGCGAGCAGCGCCCGGCGGTCTTCCTTGACCACCCAGGCGGACAAGATCTCCTCCTCGGGCGTGCCGGTGTCGATCAGGGTGTTCCACATCCGGGTGAAGAGCTCCCGGCGAGCCGTTCGTGGGCGGTGAGCAGTCGGCGGCGCAGCCGCCACGCCGGGTCACTTTGCGGCCGTGGCGGCCTTCGGTCTCCCGGATCACCCGCTGCCGGCAGGCGGTGACGGTGTCGTTGGCCAGCCGCACCAGGTGGAACCGGTCAGCGACGATCACCGCGTGGGGAAGACCGGCGCGCACGGCAGCGGCGTAGGACGCCGACAGGTCGATCGCCACATGGGTGATCGACTGCCTCCACGCGTCTGGCTGGTCGGCCAAACATCCGGTGACGGTGGCCGCCGACCGGCCCTCGACCTGCGCCAACAGCCCGCCGGTGCCGGCGGCATCGACGAAGCCGGTGTGCCACCGATCGGCCACCACCACCCAGCGGCCGGTCTCGGGGTCTTGGGCGAAGACCGGTTTCCCGCGGCGGGTCTCATCCATTCCAACACCGTCACCGGCGGCGGCGCAGACAGCGCCGGGGTGACGTGGTCGACGAACGCCCGGTGCACCGTCGGCCACCCGATCCGATGGAAGGCGGCGACCTCGGCGACTGTCCGTCCGGAGTCCGCCACTGCGGACCCCAGTTCGGCCCGCAGTCGGGTCGTCAGTCGGGCGCGCGCGGGGACCGCGGGCAGCGACTCGGTGAACGAGAGGCGCTCACACGCGGTCTCCGCGCAGCGCCAGCGGCGCTTATGCCACACCAGGGACAACCCCGCCGGCCCGTGCGGCAGGTCCTGCGGCCGGCTGGTCACCCGGCCCTTCACCAACACCGAGATCACCCCGCACGACGGGCAGCCCGCCGCCGTCTCATCGGCGGTCACCAGATGCACCACACGACCCTCCACGTCATCGGTGACGACCCGCGCGACGGCCAGCCCTGCGAGCCCGAACAGCCCGCCGCAGGCGGACCTTGACGCCGGCGCAGCCGGCGCCACGCGCAGTGTGGCCCGCAGGGCGGTCGCCCCAGCCCTGCGCGGCGGTCCCGCAGCCGGGCACCTGCGCGCCGCGAGGTAGACCGAGGCACGCCGCCGATCACGGGTCGGGCGGAGCAGAGCACGTCCCGGTGGCTCGGGCAGCGACCGGAGCACAACGTCGGAAGGCATGCGAGCAGCCTCGCCATGTCAGGGCCGCCGCAGGTTCGTCCCGTGCGGTTTCTGTGGACGACCGCCGCTGTCCACAGACTAGGTAGCCACAGGCCCCCGCCGCGTGCCAGGCACCCACAAGTCCGGGAGTGAGTGCGGTCCGCCCCCAGTCCGCAGAAAGTCCGCAAGAGGTCCGTTTCAGGCCGGCGACGACCAACCACGACCGGCGCTATCTGCGCAGGTCAGCGGCCTAGAGCGTGTCTGCCAAAGATTGGCGGGTTGGTGGGCGACGCTGGACGAATGTTGCGTACCGACGAGATCCCGGACGAGTTGTGGGAGTTGATCCAGCCGGTGCTGCCTGCCGGCGGTCATCAGGGCCGGCCGTGGAATGACCACCGACTGACGCTCGAGGCGATCATCTGGCGGTACCGCACCGGGTCGCCGTGGCGTGACCTGCCCGATCACTTCGGCGCGTGGCAATCGGTGTGGGAACGCCACCGTCGCTGGTCTGACGACGGCACCTACGTGCGGATGTTCGCCGCGGTGCGCGCCGCAGCCCCTGAGCGCGATGAGCAGC
>NZ_FNOZ01000060.1 GCF_900107175.1 Modestobacter sp. DSM 44400
CCTCGAGAATCAGCGCCGCCGAGTACGGTTCGCCTGCACTCGGCGACACCGCCGGGTCACCGTCTGCTGAGGGTCATTTCCCCCTCAAGTTCGAAGAGCCCGGTTCCGACTGTCTCCACAGCCGCCTGGATGGCACACTCGACTGATGCGTATCGTTGGCGACCTGCTCGCCACGCCAGTGACCAGCCGGAACACCGGGTCGCTGACCCTGCGCCCGGGGCTCGCCGCCCGGCTGCCGCACGTCCACCTGTTCTCCCGCCGCGGCGATGACCCGTTCAGCAGCGCATCGCTGTACGCCTGTCGGTGCGGAGTGGTCCGCCCCGGGATGTGACAGCCGGCGACGACGGGTCCCCCGGACGGGGGACGGACGCCGGCGCCACGCTGTACGCCTGCCGCTGTGGAAGGGTCCGCGCTGCCCGCTGATCCCCTCGCGCCGCCCGCGGTGGCTCATTGCCAGACTGCTGGCATGGCACAGACCCGCATGCGGCTGACCGACATCCAGCTCGCTGCGCTCGCCCGGTCCGCCTTCGGGCTCGCTAGCAGCCCACAGCTGCCCGGGGCCGACGGGTCGGGAGACACCGAGTTCGAGGACGCCGAGGGAGTCCTGGTCGCCGTCCGGGACCACGCCGGGCTCACGGTCCGCGAGATCCCGCGCTGGCGCTCCCCCGCCGCCGTCCGCGCGCAACTGGGCGACACCAGCGACGTGGCCGCCTGGGTGGGCCTGCCCCCGGATGACGCCGGCAGGCTGCCCGCCCGGGTGCTGGCGCTGCTGCCAGTCGCCGGCACCGCGCCGGACTCGGCCACGGTCTCGCTGGCTGCTGCCCGGTGGTCGGCGGCCGCGCACGGCCGGGAGCTGGTCGTCGTCCCGGTGCCGGTGACCGCCGCAGACCCGGAGCTCGCGTGGGAGGACCTGGCCGCGGCCTATGGGGCACCGCTGCTGGGCAGCCGGGTCGAGGCCGCGGCGCCGCGCACCGGCGGGCTGGCGGTGATGTTCACCGGGCTGTCCGGCGCGGGGAAGTCGACCATCGCCGGCCGGCTCGTCGAGCTGCTGCAGGAGGCCGGCCGCACGGTCACCCTGCTCGACGGCGACGAGGTGCGCACCTCCCTATCGGCCGGGCTGGGCTTCTCCAAGGCCGACCGGGACACCAACGTCCGGCGGATCGGCTGGGTCGCCGGGCAGATCGCCAAGCACGGCGGGATCGCGGTGTGCGCGCCGATCGCGCCCTATGCGGCGACGCGCACCGACGCCCGCCGGCTGGTGGAGGCGCAGGCGGGGCCGGGCAGCTTCGTGCTGGTGCACGTGGGCACCCCGCTGGCCGAGTGCGAGGCGCGGGACCGCAAGGGTCTCTACGCGAAGGCGCGCCGCGGCGAGATCGCCGAGTTCACCGGGGTGAGCGACCCCTACGAGGCCCCGACCGACGCAGAGGTCACCCTGGACACGACCGGGACCAGCGCCGAGGTGAACGCCCGGCGAGTGCTCGAGACCGTGCTGGCCGGGACGGCGGGAGCTCAGCGCAGGTAGGTGCTGCCCGGCGACCAGGTGGGCAGCGTGCCCGGGGCGTCGATCGTCTCGGCGTCCACGTCCCGGCGCAGCGCCCACGCTGCCGGGAGCACGAGCCGCGGCGCGACGCCGACGAGGACGGCGATGAGCACGGCCACCCCGCCGACGACCTCGCCGCTCTCCTCCACGAACGTGGCGGCGATGCCCGCGAAGCGGGAGCCGAACAACTGGCCGGCGACGGAGGAGAAGCTCGAGAGCCCCACCGAGGCGACGGCGTAGAGGCCGAGGGCGCCCAGCACGCGGCGCCGGTCCCGGCGGTCGTTGCGGCTGAGCCAGAAGAGCACGGTGAGGACGGCGGCGACGACGAACGCGCTGGCCGCCGCGGCGGCCACCGGGTGGCCGACCAGGCCGACGGCCTCCAGTGCGCGGACGTGCACCGTGCCGCCGCCCTTGACCTCGGCGACGATCGCGGTGACGACGCCGACCGCGATCCACCACGAGCGGCGGCCCGGTGCGCGCGAGGCGCCGAGGAACGCGGCGCCCGCGGCGGCGACGAACAGTGCGGTGACGTAGAGCCGCGGCACCGACAGCGGCAGGTCCATGGCGAACAGCCGGGCGGTCCCGCTCTCGTGCCCGCTGGCGCGGATGCTGAAGCCGGCGGCCTCGAGGGCGACGCCGATGCCGGCGAGGGGGACGGCGATCGGCGGCAGCGGGATGCGGCGGCGCCGAGGAGCGGCGGCACGGTCGTCGAGCAGGCCGGGGTTGGGCGCGAGGCCCCGCTCGCGGCGGTCGGCCTCGTGGAAGGCCCGGCCCATCGGCACGGCCACCAGCACCGCGAGGGCGGTCCACCCGATCAGCACCCATCCCCACGACGGCATGGTCATGCCATCGGCACGCGGGGCGCGGTGCTTGACGTCAACCGACACGCCTGCGCCTCCTGGGGCGGGAGACCACCCGTTCGGGTGACAGCACCGCCTCGGGGCCGGCGCGGTCAGGCGGTGTCGGCGAGCGCGCCGAGCAGTTGGTCGGCGAACATGGGGCGGCAGACCAGCAGGTCGGGCAGCCACGGGTTCGCCTGGTTGTAGCGCAGCGGCGAGCCGTCGAGCCGGCTGGTGTGCAGCCCGGCGGCCCGGGCGACGGCGACCGGGGCTGCAGAGTCCCACTCGTACTGACCGCCACCGTGCACGTAGGCGTCGGCCCGGCCGCGGACGACGGCCATCGCCTTGACGCCCGCGGAGCCCATCGGCACCAGCTCCGCGCCCAGCTGCTCGGACAGCACGGCGACCAGCGCCGGCGGGCGGCTGCGGCTGACGGCCAGCCGGAGCGGGCCGTCGGACCGCGCGGGGACCTCCCGCGGTTCTGCGGTGCTCAGCGTGATGCCTTCGGCGGGCAGCGCCACGGCACCGGCGACCAGCTCGCCGCGCTCCCAGAGGGCGACGTGCACCGCCCAGTCGGCGCGCTCGAGCTCGGAGAACTCACGGGTGCCGTCGAGCGGGTCGACGATCCACACCCGTTCAGCGCCCAGCCGCGCGGGGTCGTCGGCACCCTCCTCGGACAGGACGGCGTCGTCCGGGCGGACGGCGGCGAGGGCGTCCATCAGGAAGCGGTGCGACTCGGCGTCCCCCGCGGTCTTGCGGGCGGTGGCGTCCGCGGAGTCCCGGGCCCGCACCTGGAGCAGCAGTTCGCCGGCGGAGGTGGCCAGGGTGCGCGCGGTGTCGTGATCTGAGGCAGTCAAGAGGCGTCTTCCGTCCGAGGTGGGGTGGTCTCATCCTGCGGGTCGAGCAACGCGTAGTCACCGCCGGTCGTCCCATCGGGTCAGCCGGCGCCCGCTCGGGTCGGGGCGCGCAGCCGACGGGAGACCGGCTGCGGGCCCGGCAGACCTTCGGCCTCCGGGGCCGGCGCACAAGGGACCGGTCAACGGCCGGCGGGCACGACCTCGTGGAGTTCTTCCTCGCGCAGCCCGGCGCGACCCAGCGCGGCGAAGACCGCCGCGGTGACCGTGGCGAGAAGTGCCCAGCCCAGGAGTCCAGCGAGGAGCATGCGGCCAGGCTCGCCGGGGCAGCTGGCGGGAGGTGTCCGTTTCCTGATGGGCAACTGTCGGACGGCGGAACGGCCGCCGTCCTCAGACGTGCGGCGGGAGTATGGGCTCGTGGGGGCCGGGCCGGTCCCAGGTGCAGGTGAAGGTGTCGCGCACGTAGCGCTCGGGCTCCCCCGGCGGGTTGACCAGCGCGTGGTCCAGGCGGCCGGAGCCGCCGCACCTGCAGAGCACCACCCGGTCGGCATCCGCCCGGACCCGGTCGAGAACCTCGGCGTCGCCCGTCATGGACAGTAGGTTGCCGCCGACGGGTGTCGGCGACAAGCTGGGTGGGGGCCTTCCGGCGAGTCGGTCACTTCGCGTTACGTGCCGTTGATCCGACGGACGGCGGTTCCGCCGCTGCACGTGGCGGTGGGAAGTCCATCCCAGCCGCCGCTGATGCCACCCCCGTCCCGCCGGCCCCAAGGGACCCCCGCGTGTGCGTGGAGAGCGCCGGAGGCGGTCGCCGCCCCCGTAGCGTGCGAGGCGCTGACTGACGGGGGACACATGACTGACCGAACGGATCGACCGGCGCGCCACTCGAGGCCGAACAGTGAACCGGCCACCGTGGAGGCCCACGCGGTCACCGGGTACGAGCACGACGGTCACGGGAGCGACGGGTACGAGGACGACCAGTACGACAACGATCAATACGGGGCCGTCGCGCACGAGGGCGCCGGGACGACGGAACGTCCCCGGACGCGTCGACGCCGGACCTGGCGGAGCGCCCTGGTCGCGCTGGGCGTCCTGGGCCTGGTGCTGGCGCTGGTCGTCGGCGGTGGGCTGTGGTTTCTCAGCTCCCGGTACGGCGGGAACATCGACCGGGTCGGCGACGTCTTCGCCGGGATCGACGCCGGATCGCGGCCGGCGGCGGCCAGCCCGGTGCAGGACACCGGTGCCGATCCGGTGACGTTCCTGCTGGTCGGTTCGGACACCCGGGCCGTCGTCGAGAACGGCGACCTGCCCGATGCCCGCTCCGACGCCATCATGCTCACCCGCATCGCCGGGGACCGGAAGCACGCCCAGGTCATCTCGATCCCCCGAGACTCGTGGGTGGACATCCCCGGCCACGGCAAGAACAAGATCAACGCCGCCTACGCCTTCGGTGGGCCCACCCTGCTGATCCAGACCGTCGAGCAGTTGACGGGTGTCCGGATCGACCACTACGCGGCCATCAGCTTCAACGGGCTCATCCAGGTCACCGACGACCTCGGCGGGGTGGACGTCGTCGTCCCGGAGACGACGAGCAACGGGGAGTACACGTTTACGGCCGGCCCCAACCACCTCGACGGCGCCGAGGCACGGGCATACGTCGGGCAGCGCCACGGCCTGCCCGGCGGCGACTTCGACCGGGTCAAGCGCCAGCAGAACTACCTGCGGTCGATGTTCACCAAGCTGTTCAGCCAGAACTCGTTCTCCGACCCCGGCAAGCTCGACTCGCTGCTGCTGGCGGTGACCAGCGCGGTCGCCGTCGACGATTCGCTGGGCAACGCGGACCTGCTGTCGCTGGGGTACTCGGCGCGCGGCATCCGGCCGGCCGACGTCGCCTTCTTCACGGCTCCCGTCCTGGGCACCGGTATGGAGGGAGCCGCGAGCGTGGTATACCTGGACACGGTCACCGACCAGCGGATGTGGGGTTACCTGCAGAGCGATTCGCTCGGCCAGAACGCGGGCGAGTTCACCGACCAGGCCCTTCCCGACGTTCCTCGCTGAGAAGCGGCCCTACCCGGGCTTACCGACCACTGGCGGCCCTACGTCGTCCCGGAGCCAACAGCCGCGATCTTGCCCGTAGGACCTCTTCCCTGGCCACTCCTACCGAGCGCAGGCCCGGGTTCGGTTGGGCTGTTACTTTCTGTCCGCAGGGTCGAGCCCGTCCCGGCGTGCGCGTAGGCCTTCTTCCGTCGGCTACGCCCTGCTGGAATCTGCTCTTGAACCCCGGCGCGCCCTTTCCGCCCATCCTCTCGGTACGGCCCCTCTGCATGTCTGGGGCAGAGAGGACGGAGGGCCATACTCCGGGACGACCTGCCCTGCCGTGGACTGCGAACGGAGCCGCTGCCCGGTATGCCGCCATGACCGTCCGAGGCCTGGCGCCGGCGGAATGCTCTGCTTGGCTGCATAGGGTATCTCGACCGACCGGCGCCTGCCTGGGCCGCAGGGCGCCCGGGGTCCGGCACGGTCGGTGCGCCGACGCGGCCGACGGCTGCTGCGCATCCACTACGTCCGGTGGCTGAAGGAGGATCCGTTCAGCGGCTCCAGCCTGTATCGCTGCCGATGCCGCCGCCTTTGCCCCGGCGCGTGAGCCGGGGCAGCGCCGACGAGGATTACACGGCGAGTCGGCACTACGTCGGCTGGGGTGACACAAGAGGCGGCGGCGGATGTTCGGCGTGTTCCGCGCCAGGTCGCGGGCCTGCGGCGAGTGTCACGGAGACTCGACGCGCGGTTCCGGACCGCGGGCCGCCACCGGCAGCCTTAGCTGGTCGCCCCCCGACCCCCGGTTCCCCCGTCGAGGCACCGGGAGCCGGAGCCCCGGCCGCCTCGTCGACCGGTAGCGCCGCCGACCCGGTCGCCGTCGACGAAGTCACCACAGACGTCGCCCCGTCGTTCGCCGGAGCGACCAGCACCATCTGCGCTCCGGAGACCACGGGCACAACGCCGACCACGGTGGGGCCCATCTCCACCGCCGACGCCTTCCCGACCGCCACGTCGTCGTCGACGACGACCAGCTGCTCGGGCGGCTCGTTCACCGGGGCTCCGCCGAGGGACCAGGGCGGCACGGCCGGACCACCGACCCCATCTCCACCGAAGCCGCGCCGACCGAAGTTGCGCCCCCGGGAGCCGCGCTCACGGAGGAAGCGCCGGCCGAGCCAGGCCCCCCCGCCGGCGCCCGACTGCGGCGAGTTGGAGGTCGCCTGCGCGATCTTCGAGCCCCCGTGAACCGCACCGGCGGCTGACCGCCCGCAACGGGCGTGATCGTTGCGGCGTGCGGCGTGGGTGGCTCCTGGTTACCGTCGGCCTACCAAGCGCCCCCCAGCCCTAGGGCGTGTTTCCTGGATCATGTCGTGAGCCAGGAGACAGGCCCTGGCAACTTCGCCGCCCTCGTGCTGCACGGATCGGAGGAGACCGCCGAGACCGCCGCCGGGGGCGTCGTGGCCGCCCATTGCCATTGCCGATGCCGGCATCGCCCAGCTGGCTCCCGAGCTCAACGCCAGCGACGTCCACCGCCGCGCCGACCTGTGTCTCACCGCCGCGCGCAGCGTCGGCGCCGGCTCGGTCATCCGGTACCGCGGGACCCGCTGAGCCTCCCGGTCCGCCTGCGACCCAGCGCGGCGGGCCGGGACGGACACCCCTTCGCCGGTTCGCCCTTCACGCGGCCCAGAACGCAGCCACCCAACCGGTGCATACCCGTCGCTGTGTCCCGCGTCCGCAAGGGACCGTCCGGGTGACGCGCGTGGCGCCCACGACGACATCCGGGGACTTGACCTGACCGTTGCGCGGAGCGCCGGAAGCACGTGCTGGTCGGGACTCGGCTGTCAGCTCGGCGTGGACCCAGATTGCGGCGCCCCGGCGCACCGCGAAAATCACCGGGTCGCCCGCCACCTGTACACCCTGCGGCGCTCGCGTCCCGGGGATCCTCCTCAGCCCCACTCCGGAAGGCAGCGTCATCCTCCCCGCTGAACCTCACCGGCACTGCGGCGACGGCCGTGGCCAGTCGTGTGTTCTGCGCACTCGCTCGTCAGCAAGCGAGACCGGCGATCGCGGCTCCACCAGCGCGCTCACGGATGGGAGCGCGGCCGCGACACCGTGGTGACTCCGCGCACCTGAGGAGTCCTGCCGCCCATGGACGGGGACCACCGTGGCGGTGCCGACCTCCGGCGGCCGATGTGCTCCTCTGCCGCTGACGGGAGAGCCGTCCGATGTACCGCTGCTTCGCTGACGAGACGGCGGCACGAGACGCCGCCACGCGCAGGCACCCACAGGTGCGGCTGCCGGCGCTTCCCGGGTCAGCATGAACGCAGCGACCATGAAGGCGAGCACCACGTTGGTGAAGGTGAAGATCGGCAGGGTCACGCTATGGGCCAGGAACGCGTAGCCGGCCAGGCACCCCAACGCAACCAGTGGACTCGGGCGCTCGACCAACCGCCTCCAGAGGAGGGTCAGCAGCGCGCCGGCCGCCACCGCAACGATGGGTGTGCCGATCAGGCCGAAGTCCTCCACCAAGTAACGCCACGCCGTGAATATGTTGGTCGATCCACCGTTGCCCAGGGGCACGAAGTCATCAAGGGCCTGCCCGTACTCGCTGCCGGCGCCGATGTTCTTCGCGATGCCAGCCAGCGAGGCCGCCCCCCACTCGTGCGGGAAGCTCGGCGGCTGGCTGTCGAAGTACCGGGAGAAGCCCGTGAGGTAGCCCACTGCGTAGACCGAGATCTTGTTCAGCACCACGGCGACGTATTGACTGTCAATGGTCCCGACGCGCATGAAGGCGATCGCGATGAAGGTCCCCAGAACGCCGACACACGCGGCACCGCCGGTGACGACCGCACGCCACCCCAGTCGTGGCGTCTCTCCCTGCCAGTAGATCCGCTGGACGATCCACCCAGCAAGGACGAAGAAGAACGCGGTCAGCATGCCGGCTCGCGCCGTAGTCACCACCGCGTACGCGGTGGCGCCCAGCACCGGGCTCGCGTAGCACAGCAGAGCCGTCCGCCGACGCAGGCCTTGAGCCGCGAACGGCGCCACCAGGGCCCCGGCGTAGGTGAAGCTGAGGAGCAGGGGCACCGAAGACGGGATGACGAGGTTGCCGCTGTACCGCTCGTAGGAGATCGCTGTCGCGGACTGGAACAACTGCGAGACGCTGAAGACCGACGTCAACGAGTAACCGTTGACGACCTGAAGGACGAAGGTGGCGGCGAAACCGCTCATGGCCCCGAACGCGACCAACTGTCGGAGGAGACGTACGTTCAGCTGCCGCGGCTGGTGTTCCGGAAGCCGGACGGCAGGACGCCTCCCGCCCGCGATGTAGGCGCCGAGCACAAAGCAGAGGACGAGCGCGACGATGAAGAACACCGCGGGCTTCGACACGTAGAAGCCGGGGGCCAGCAGCGGCGGGAGTAGCAGGGCCAGCGCCCAGTACAGAGTGAAGAACGGTCCGGGAGTGAGCCACCGACCGCCGGTCACTCCGCGCGGCCACCCCGCGACCAGCAGAGTGATCACCCCCAGGACGACGAAGAGAGGAATCACGTCTGACCTTCCTTCTCGCCCCAGCGGAGCGCCGTTGCTCACCCTGGCTTAAGCCTGCGTCTTCGAACCGATGCTCTCCCAGCGCGCGGCTGCGACGGGGACACACGCCCGGGAATACGGTCACGGATCGTCCCGTCACACCTCACAGACCTCATGTCCCTCGCTGACCTCAGGGAGCACGGGTGAGCGGAGTGGCGACCGGGGGTGCCCTCAGCTGCCGTCTAGCTTCTGCGTCATGCGACGGACGGCGGGAGGTGACGTGCATCCCGAAGGGCTGGTCGTCCCCGACCCCGAGCTGATCGCCGCGGCGCCGGGCACGTCAGGACGACGCGCCACACACCTACGCGGTGACAAGCTCATGGCGATCCGGGTGGTCGCCGGTTTCGGTGCCGCCCGGGCCGTTCCCGGCGTGCTCACCCTGGTCAGGGTCCCGGTCTGGCTGCTCCTGTACGGGCCGGCCAACTACGCCCTCTACTCGCTCTTCTGGGCCACCGCACTCATCGGCACCTCGCTCACCGGCGGCTGGCTGCGGCAGGCGATCCTGCGGCACAGCGGTGGCACCGGCCCGCAGTACGAGGACGTCGCTCCGCGCACCCGGTTGCTGGTGGAGGCGACGGCGCTGCTCGCCATCGTCCCGCTCGCCCTGCTCATCGGCCCGGACGCCGGCCGGCCGGTCGACCGCGCCGTCCTCCTGGTCGCCGCCGCCGCGAGCCTGGTGCTCACCTCGGGCTACAGCGTCGCGCAGACCTTCCTGCAGCGGGACGGCCGATCGACCCGCTACGCCGTCGCCGAGCTGGTGCGGGTGGGCGGTGCCCTCGTCGTGTCCGTGATCCTCGCCGTCGCCGGGCAGTTCACCTCCTGGGCCCTGGTTCTCGCGACCGCCGCCGGGACCGCCGGCGCCCTGGTCATCGCCCGGAGCAGCGACCCAGCCGTCGGCCGCGCCCGCGTGCCCGCTGCCGCGGTGCTGGCCGCGCACTGGCGGTACGGCTGGCCGATGTCGATCTGGCTGACGGTCTCGGGCGGTCTGATCTACCTCGACCGCTTCGTGCTCACCGAGCTGTACGGGCTGGACCGCGCCGGGCACTACGCCGCCGCCGCCGACCTCGGCGTGCGTGGGATGGGCATGTTCGTCACCCCGCTGGTGATGTTCCTGCACCCGGCCTTCATGCGGCGCTGGAACGCCGGTGACGAGCTCGCCAGCCTGCGCACGTGGCGGCGGGCTACGGCGCTGCTCACCGCTGGGACCGCGGTCGTCGCCGCGGTCTGCTTCGGCTGCTACCTGCTGTTCGCCGACCAGCTGATCGCCGACCCGATTGCAGCCGGCACCTTCGCCGTGCTGCTCACCGGCGGCTCGTTGTGGCAGCTGGCCCAGATGGTGCACAAACCGCTGGAGGCGATGGACCGGACGACGACGATGCTCGGCCTGCTCATCGTGAGCTTGTCCGTCACCTGCCTGATCGACGTGGCGCTGGCCTCCGCGCTGGGCGAGCTCGGTGTCGCCGTCGCGTTCACCGTCGGGGCCAGCACCTACGTGGCGCTGTCCGCGGTCGTCGGCCGGCGGGCGGTGCGCGCCCACCTCGCGAACGGGAGCGCGCTGCGATGAGGTCGCACGACGTCACCTGCAGGCGCGACCGGAGTGAACCCGATGGGCAGGACGACCTGAGGACAGGGGCATGACGAGTACACCACTGGTGGTCATCGGGTCCGGTGGCTTCGGACGCGAGGTCCACGACGTCATCGAGGCCGTGAATGCCGGAGCCGCGGTCCAGGGTCGCCCCGAGCCATGGGCGATGCTGGGCTTCCTCGATGACGGCAACCCCGACCGAGACCTCCTCGTCGACCGCGGGACGCCGTTCCTCGGCCCGTCACGGACGCTGCTCGAGCTGCCCGCCGACGTTCAGTACGTCGTCGGGATCGGTAGCGGTCCGGTGCGACGTCGCCTCGACGAGTGGGCAACCGCCGCCGGCCGAACCGCCGCCACGCTGGTACACCCGGCCGCTGTCCTCGGCAGGCACGGAGTGCACCTGGGTGCCGGGACCATCGTCTGTGCGTCCGCCGTCATCACCACCAACGTCCGGGTCGGCCGGCACGTGCATCTCAACCTGGGCGTCACCGTAGGGCACGACGCTGTCCTCGGGGACTATGTGACCGCCAATCCCAACGTCTCGATTTCGGGCAACACCGTGATCGAGGACGAGGTCAACCTAGGTACCGGGTCGGCCGTGATCCAGGGCCGCCATGTCGGTGCACGCACCGTCGTCGGTGCGTGCGCGGCTGTCGTCCGCGACCTGCCACCCGATGTCACCGCCGTCGGCGTGCCTGCCCGGCCACGGTCCTGACGAGCGCCATGGCCTGCTCCATCGGCACGGTCGCCGCCGCTCGGGCCCATCAGGTGGGGGTGCAGCACAGCGGCCGGGTCGCAGCCGAGCGTCGGTCGGGCTCGCGCCAGCCGCGGCGCACGCAGAGAGGAGGCAGCTGGGCATGACCGTTCTCCAGTTGGTATCGGTCAGCTACTTCGGGTCGCCGGTCGTCCCTGGTCTGATCGGGTCCCTGGTCGGGCAGACCGAGGAGGACTGGCGGTTGGTGATCGTCGACACCAGCGAGTCCGACGCTGAAGCCGAGCAACTCGCCTCCGCCGCCGGCAGCGACCCGCGGGTCGAGGTGGCCCGGGCGCCGTCGAACCTCGGCTACTTCGGTGCCGCCCACTGGTGGACGACAGCGCGTCCGTCGACGGCCACCTGGCTCGCCGTGTGCAACGCAGACCTGCACCTGGCCGACGGGACGTTCGTGGATCGGCTGGCCCGGCTCACCGATCCGCCGGCCGTGCTCGCCCCCCGGATCACCGCACTCCCCAGTGGCAGGTCACAGAACCCGTTCATGGTCACGCGCCCGTCGGCCCGGGCCATGCTGGTCCGGCGCCTTGTCCTCTCCCACCGCCTCTCGGCCTCCGCAGCGATCCGATACGCCGGCTGGCGGAACTCCCGCCGCGGCCCGGCGCCCATGCATCCGGCCGGGGACATCTACGCGCCGCACGGTGCCTTCACGTTGTTCCATCAGGACTTCTTCACCGCAGGCGGCACGCTGCACCACCGGCCCTTCCTCTTCGGCGAGGAGCTGACCGTCGCAGAGCGCGCACGTACCGTGGGCCTGCGCGTGGGCTACGAGCCGACGCTGGCCGTCGTCCACGAGGAGCACCAGGCCACCGGGAAGCGGTCCGCGCGGATGTTCCGCGCCCAACGCGAGGCCGCCGTCTACGGACACCGTCTGATCACCGGCCGGGAGACCTGCGCGCCATGAGGATCGTCTACATCCACCAGTACTTCCGGACCCCGGAGATGTCCGGGGGCACCCGCTCGTACGAGTTCGCCCGGCGACTCGTCGGCCACGGCCACCAGGTCTCCATCGTCACCGCCGACGCGGAGGGGAGTCGGGGCGCTGCACGCTGGCGGCACACCGTCGAGCAGGGCATCGACGTCCACTGGATCCAGGTACCCTACGACAACTCGATGCCGCCGTGGCGGCGGATCATCGCCTTCGTCCAGTTCATGCTCGCCGCGATGACCATGGCGGCCCGACTACCCCAGGACGTCGTCCTGGCCACCAGCACACCGCTGACCGTCTCGATCCCTGGCGCCTGGTCCGCGTTCCGCAACAAGGTCCCGATGGTCCTCGAGATCCGCGACCTGTGGCCGACCGTGCCGATCGCGCTCGGCGTCTTGCGGTCCTGGCCCACGCGCACGTTGGCCAGGGCCCTCGAGCGGTGGTCCTACGCGCGGGCACGCAAGATCATCGCCCTGTCGCCAGACATGGTGCGCGGTGTCCTGCGCGTCCGCCCGGAAGCGGACGTCACACTGGTCCCCAACGCCGCGGACATGGAGTTCTTCAGCGTCCGCACGGACACCGACGACCGTCTGGCCGACGCCAACCGTTGGCTGGCCGCCCACCCGGTCGTGCTGTACGCGGGCACATTCGGCCTGGTCAACGGCGTCGGCTACCTGGTGGAGCTGGCCGCCGCCCTGAAACCGCTCCTGCCCTCGGCCCGCGTCGTGCTCATCGGGGCCGGCGCAGAGCTCGACCAGACCCGGGATCTGGCCGCTCGCCTCGGCGTCCTCGACGACACGTGCCTCATCCTCGGCAGCCTGCCCAAGACCGAGGTGGCAGCCTGGTTCCGGGCCAGCACGCTCACCGTCTCCACGGTGATCGACGTGCCCGAGCTGACCGCCAATTCCTCCAACAAGGTCTTCGACGCCCTCGCGGCGGGCCGGCCGGTCGCGGTCAACCACGGCGGCTGGTTGGCCGACGCGATCTCGGAGAGCGGTGCCGGCCTCCTGCTTCCCCCACAGCGGCCGGCCGAAGCCGCTCAACTGGTCGCCGAGGTCCTCGCCGACCCCGAGCGTCAGCAGCGGGCCGGCGAGGCGGCGCGGCAGCTCGCGCTGACGTCGTTCGACCGGGACCGGCTGTTCGTCCGGTTCGAGCAGGTCCTGCGCGACGCCGTCAGCGACTGACCGCTCGCGGTCCCGGCGCCCAGCCCTCCAGAGCAGACGTTCAGCCGCCGGTCGGCACTGCGCCGAGGAACTCGGGCATGGTGGCCTCGCCGTCGGCGGAGATGCCCTGCCGGCGCACCACCGACAGCACTGTCGCGCCGAGAATCCGCAGGTCCAGCCACAGGGTCTGCGCGTAGACGTACTCCACGTCGGCCGCGAACTTCTCCGACCAGCTCAGGGCGTTGCGACCGCGAACCTGGGCCAGGCCGGTCACCCCTGGACGCATCTCGTGCCGACGGGCCTGCTCGGGCGTGTACCGGTCCAGGTAGGCCATGAGCAGCGGGCGCGGCCCGACCAGGCTCATGTCCCCGCGGACGACGTTCCACAGCGTGGGCAGCTCGTCGAGGCTGGTACTGCGCAGCACCCGGCCCAGCGACGTCATCCGCTCGACATCGGCGGCGGGCGGATGCCCGGGCTCGACCGACCGCATTGTGCGGAACTTCGCCAGCCGGAAGGGCCGCCCGTCCCGACCCGGACGCACCTGGCGGAAGAGCACGGGGCTCCCCAGGGAGGTCCGGACGGCGACCGCGACCGCTACCTGCAGCGGGGCCGTCGCCACCAGCAGGCCACCGGCCACGCTGACGTCGAAGGCGCGCTTGGCCAGCGCCTTGCTCTCGGCCCTGCGGCGCGTCACGAGCCGAGGAAGGAGGCCACCGCGGTCCGCACCCGGTTGACCTCGGCCGAGGTCAGGGCGGAGCCGCTGGGCAGGGTCAGCCCCTGTTCGAAGAGGCGGTCAGCGGTTCCGGAGCGGAACGACCGCGCGGCGGCGAACACGGGCTGTCGGTGCATCGGCTTCCACAGCGGCCGCGACTCCACCCCGGCGTCGTCGAGGGCTCTCCTCAGGTCGGCCGAGCACCAGCCCGCCCGGTCCGGGTCCACGACCACGGCGGTCAGCCAGCAGTTGTCGGCGGAGTCCCTGTCGCGCTGGAACAGCTCCACGCCACGGACGGCCGCGAACAGGGCTACGTACTCCTCGCGGACGGCGCGGCGCCGCGCGATCATCCCGTCCAGTCGCTCCAGCTGCGCCACGCCGAGCGCGGCGAGGAGATTGCTGAGCCGGTAGTTATAGCCAATCTCGGTGTGCTCGTAGTGCACGGCCGGCTGACGCGCCTGAGTGCTCAGATAACGGACCCGCTGCGCGGTGGCGGCGTCGTCGGTCAGCAGCATCCCTCCGCCGCTGGTCGTCATGATCTTGTTTCCGTTGAACGAGAGCGCGGCGATCTCGCCGAAGGCACCGGCAGGACGACCACCGTGCCACGAGCCCAGGGACTCCGCGGCGTCCTCCAGCACCGGCACGCCGAAGGCCGTGGCCACCGCGGAGATGGCCGTGTGGTCGGCGCAGCGGCCGAGGATGTCGACCGGCACCACGGCGGCCGTGCGACGCCCCTCGGCATAGAGCTCGGTCAGCGCCTGTTCGAGCAGCGCCGGGTCGAGGTTGCCGGTGTCGTCGCAGTCGACGAACACCGGCTCGGCACCCGTGTACACCACGGCGTTCGCGGTGGCCGCGAACGTCATCGTGGGCACGACGACGACCGTGCCGGGCCCGGCCCCCAATTCCAGCAGTCCCAGGTGCAGCGCCGCCGTCCCCGACGACAGCGCGACGGCGTGAGCCCGTCCGCAACGCTCGGCCATGCGAGCCTCGAACTCGTCGACCATCGGCCCGAGCGGGGCGATCCACCCCGACCGGATCGCCTGGACGACCAGCTCCTCCTCGCGCGGGCCCACGTCGGGGGTGGAGAGCAGAACCCGCTCACGCACGGGGCGCATCGTCGTCGTCACCGGACCTCCATCACACGCTCGTCGGCCCACTCCCCGACCAGGCTTGCCGCGGGGCTGGCGACCACCCGGTCCTCGGCGCGGCGGCCCATCCGGCCGATCTCGGCCGGTTCCAGCGGCGGCACCGGGACATGGGTGATCAGCGGGTGTGCCGCCCGGGTCCCGGTCTCGTTCTCGCCGAACAGCTCCTCGTGCAGCTTCTCCCCGGGGTGCAGACCGGTGTAGACGATGTCAATCGGCCGGTCGGCCAGCGCGATCAGCTGCCTGGCCACGTCGGCGATGCGCACCGGCTCACCCATGTCGAGCACCAGCGCCTCGCCGTCCCGGCCGATCGCACCGGCCTGGATGACCAGCTGAACCGCCTCGGGGATGGTCATGAAGTACCGGGTGACGTCGGGGTCGGTGACCGTGACCGGGCCGCCGCGGGCGATCTGAGCGGTGAAGGTCGTCAGCACCGAGCCACGGCTGCCCAGCACGTTGCCGAACCGGACGGAGAGGAAGGCACCGTCGTTGGCCCGGGCGTAGGCTGCGGTCAACTGCTCGGCCAGCCGCTTGGTGCGACCGAGCACGTTCACCGGATCGGCGGCCTTGTCGGTGGAGATGTTGATGAACCGCTCGACCCGGACCGCGGTGGCCGCCTCCAGCACGTTGCGGGTGCCGAGGACGTTGGTCTTCCACGCCTCCTGCGAGTGGGTCTCCAGCATGTTCACGTGCTTCAGCGCGGCGGCATGAAAGACGACCTCGGGCCGACGCTCGGCGAAAAGCGCGGTGAGCTGCTCGCTGTCGCGGATGTCCGCCAAGACGACCTCGGGGGCGTCCAGCCGGGCCTCGCCGTGTAGCTGCAGCTGCAGGGCGTGCAGGGCCGACTCGTCCCGGTCCAGCATGATCAGCTCGGCCGGGTGGAACCGGGCGAGCTGGAGGCACAACTCCGAGCCGATCGATCCGCCGGCACCGGTGACCAGCACCCGCTTGCCCACCAGGTAGTCGGCGATGGCCCGCACGTTCGTGTCCACCTGGCGGCGGCCCAGCAGGTCGGCGATGTCGATGTCGCGCACGTCGCGGATGCCGACCTGGGAGCCGACGATCTCCGACAGCCTGGGCAGCACCTTCACCGCGAGCCCGGCGTCGGTCGCCCGCTGGGAGATGTCACGGATCGTCGAGGCGTCGGCGCTGGGAAGGGCGATCACCAGCAGTTCCGCTCCGGTCGCGCCGGCCACCGCGGCGATGTCCTCGCGGCCACCCATCATCCGGACACCGTGCACCCGGGCGTGCCGCTTGCGCAGGTCGTCGTCCAGCACGCCGACCGGCACGTACGGCCCGCCGACCGACTCGGTCATCGAGCGGATGAGCTGGCCGCCGGCCACGCCGGCGCCGAAGACCAAGGTCGGCACGCCCGCGCGCCGCCTCGATGCGGCCTGCCGCTGGTGGCGCACCACCAGCCGCAGCCCCAGCATGAGCACGAAGGAGAGCGCCGCTCCGACCACCGGTACCGACAACGGGACCACCCGGGGCGGCCCGGTGACGAGGTCGGCGGCCACGGTGACGATCGCGGCGACCGTCACGGCAACCGCCAATGCCGTCGATTCCTCCGCGCTGCCGACCGTGTGCCGGCCCTGCGGCAGCCGCAGCGTCAGCGACATGGCCACGAACGCGGCGGCGATGACCGCCGCGGCGAACAACAGCCCGGTCCGGTCGATCAGCCGGACGTCGAAGTCACGGCGAGCCGCGCTGGCGAGCGCCAAGCCGGCGACCAGCGCCATCACGTCGACCCCCAGCAGGGACCAGCGCCGCACCCGCCAGGCCAGCAGCGGCTGACGCGCCTGGGCGTGGCCGTCCCGCAGCACGGCGTCGCGGATCATCGGCCGGAGCCGACCGCGCGCAACGGGCTGGTCCCCGGCGACTGCGGGTGCGCGTGACTGCGGGCCGACGCGCCCCGCGACTTGGCGCGCGGCTTGAGCGTCGCCCGGTCGGGGTCGGGCTCATAGCTGTAGCCGTAGCCCCGCGCGGCACCGGTGGCCATCGGCACCCGGTTGAGCACGACGCCCAGCAGCCGGGCGTCGATCCGGGCCAGCGCCTGCGCCGCCTCGGAGAGCTCGGCCTGGCGGACGTGGCCGTGCCGGGCGGACAGCAGGCAGCCGTCCGAGTGCACCGAGAGGACCGCGGCGTCGGTCACCGGCAGCAGCGGCGGGGCGTCGATGATGACGAAATCGTTCTGCTCGCGCAGCTGGCCGAGCAGCGTCCGCATCTGCGCCGAGCCGAGCATCTCGCTGGGGTTCGGCGGCATCGGGCCGGCGGCCAGCACGGTCAGCCGCCCGTCGCCCCACGGCTGGGCCACCTCGTGGAAGGCGGCATCGCCGGCGAGCACGTTGGTCAGGCCGGCGCCACTGATCAGGCCTATGTACTTGGTGACCCGCGGGCGGCGGAGGTCGGCCTCGATGAGGCAGACCCGGCTGCCCGACTGCGCCAGCACGGTGCTGATGTTGACCGCCAAGGTCGACTTGCCCTCGCTCGGCACCGAACTGGACACCACGATGACCCGCGGCGGATGGTCGACGTCCAGGAATTGCAGGTTGGTGCGGATCGAGCGGTAGGCCTCGGAGCTCAGCGAGTGCCGGTCGAGGTCGGCGACCAGGTGGTCACGGGCGAGCTCGGGGTCTTCCAGCACCGTCCCGATGACCGTGCTCCCGGTGGCGGCCAGGACGTCCTGCGGTGTCTTCACCGTGTTGTCCAGGCGAATCCGCAACACGGCCAGGCCCACGCCTGCCAGCAGCCCGAGCACCAGCCCCAGCCCGAGGTTGCTCGTCCGGTCCGGGGAGATCGGCGCCGGGTTGAGGTCGGCCTCCTGCACCGTGGTCACCTTCACGGTCGAGGCGTCGCCACCGGCCGGGGTCTCCAGCAGGCTGACCTGCTCCGTGAAATGGCGCCCGAGCGAGGCCGCGATGTCGTGCGCCCGCGCAGCATCGGTATCGGTCACGTCGACGCGGAGGATCACGGTGTCCGGCAGCGCGGTGGCCTGCACCTTGGCAGCCACCTGCGCCGGGGTCAGTGCGAGGCCCAGCTCGTCGACCACCCGGGCGGCCAGCTGCTCGCCGGTGAGCAGATCGGCGTACGAGGCCACGCGCTGCTGGGAGAACAGGTTGCCCTGGTAGGCCGCCGACGTGTCGGCCGAGGCCGCAGTCGACACGAAGAGCTTCGTCGACGAGGAGTAGAGCGGGGTGGTCAGGTAGGTCAGGCCCCCGGCCACCAGCAGGCCCCCCAGGGCACTCACGATGAGCAGCCACCACCCAAGACGGATGACCTGGGCGATTCCCTTGAGCTCCACGCGTACCCCCGTGCCCTTGCGGCGCCAACCGGTTGGGGCGCTCTGCCGACGTCAACCCACACGTGGCGCTGAAGTCGAGCGGAAGTTATCGCGCGGACACCGCGGATCTGGAGCCGAAACGGCCAACGTGGGACTCCAGGGCACCTGTGTGACAAACGAGTTCCCCGGGACGAGGACGCGACGACGTCGACTTCTTGATGCACTCCGCGTCGGGGGCCGTCAAGGTTCACTGTGCCGGTGCAAATCCTCTTCGTGTGCACGGGCAACATCTGCCGATCCCCGATGGGTGAGCGGTTGACACGTGCCTTCCTTGACGACGCCCTCGGGGCGACGGCTGCCGCAGTGGGCACGGCGAGTGCCGGCACGCATGCGGTCGTCGACAGTGGCATGGAATCGTCGTCGGCGCTGGTGCTGGCCAGCCTGGGCGGCGACCCGTCCGGCTTCGCCGCACGTCAGCTGACCGCCGAGATGGCCGCGGCGGACCTGACGCTGACCATGAGCCGCTCGCACCGGCGCGCGGCGCTGAAGCTGGCGCCGCGTGCCATGTTCCGCACCTACACACTGCGGGAAGCCGCCGCACTGCTGCGCGGCGTCGACCAGACTGCGCTCCCACCGGTGGCCGACGTCGACGCCAGGGCCCAGGGTGCTGGTGTCGGAGCTGGGCCGGCAGCGGGCCACCCGGAGGGTCGCCGACCGGGAGGACGATGACGTACCGGACCCGATCGGCCAGCGCCCGGGGTGCACCAGGAGGTCGGCGAGCAGGTGTTCGACGCGCTCGCCCCCCTCCTGCAGGCACTCTGCGGCCTCACGGACGACGATGTGCCCATGACCCGGACTCTCAGCCACGCGTGACGGCCCTGCCCCGGCAAGACCAGCTCCGACGTCGCCACGCTGAGCGCCACGGCCGGCGAGTCGCCACACCATGAGGCTGCTGTTCGTCTGCACCGGCAACGTCTGCCGATCCGCAGCCGCGCACCAGCTCTCACAGTCGTGGGCGGCCGCCGTGTCGGGAAGTCAGGTCGAGGTCCGCAGCGGGGGCACCTGGGCTCGGCGGGGTCGGCCGCTGCACCCGTTCACCGCCGTGGCGCTGGAACGCCGTGGCCTCACGCTGGCCCCGTTCGGATCCAGCCCACTGGAGCGGGCGGACGTCGATAGCGCCGACGTCGTCCTCACCATGACCGCCCAGCACCGGGAAGAAGTCGTGGCGACTAGAGCGTGTCTGCCAAAGATTGGCGGGTTGGTGGGCGACGCTGGACGAATGTTGCGTACCGACGAGATCCCGGACGAGTTGTGGGAGTTGATCCAGCCGGTGCTGCCTGCCGGCGGTCATCAGGGCC
>NZ_FNOZ01000136.1 GCF_900107175.1 Modestobacter sp. DSM 44400
CAACTGCTGGCGTGCGGGCACCCGGTGGGCTCCTGTCGGTAGGTCGCCGACATCCTGCACCAAGATCAATTGCTACGACCGGTTGTGATCAAGCTCGGCTGATGACGGTCAACGCGGCCAGCTTCTTTGGGGTGACCTCGTCCTCGGCGAACACGGGGTCGTCCTGCGGGATCTCGGCGCCTTCGGCGACCCACGAAGCTGATACGTCCTCGGTCATCAGTGGGACATGGAAGGTGACGTTGTCGGTCGGCACGAACTCGCTGACCTGAATTGCCACTGATGCGGCCTGGACGGGCTCGACGATCAGCGCGCCGTACTGCTCGGGAAGGATTCCGCCGACACCGGCGGTGGTGGTGTAGGTAGCCATGACTGCTCTCTAGACAGGAGGGGGAAATTGGGTCTCGCCGGCGGCACTGCCGCTCTTGCGTCGCCCTCCTGGGGCAGCTTGCACATCGACTAGGTCACGGACCATTCGCCGTCGTGCACCAACAGATTACAGCACCAGGTGGCCGGAAATTGACCACCTGGTGCCGCGTCAGTGTGGAAAAAGCTCGGGGGTATATCGGGCGCCTCCCGGTGGTCGCCCGCCTCAACGGGCCCCGAGAGGTTGGGGGGCAGGGGGGGCGATTCGGGAACTCGTACATGGGAAAACCCGCCTCCCGGGGGTCCACCGATCCTGATTCTGCCGGAGAGGAGTGGGGCCAGGGGGGTCGTGAGCGCTTGCTTCGTTGTCCACGCTGAGTGACCGCCCATGCAGACCCCCCATCGAAGTATTGAGACGGAGTGCGCGCTCCTCCCGGCGGTTCCCCACCTCGAGAGGCCGGATTAGGGGGCCTCCCGCGCCCATCCCGTCACGGTCAGGTGCACCTCGCCGGTCTGGTCATCGACCCGCGACGAGTGACCGGCCGGACCGATGCCGACGAGTTCCCGATGGAACAGGGCTCGTGCGTACTCCTGATCTGCGCGCTTCCACTGATGCCGTTTCTCCTCGTCGGTGTAGTCACCTGCCGGCACGACGATCGCGGCAGTGACCTGCTGCGCGTTCATCACGTGGCACCCCGAACTACGTCGGACCAGGACGGCGCCGAGGATGATCTGCTGCCGCCCGATGGTGCACCGGGTGCCATTGCCTCAGCCTCCTGCTGCCAGCGCGACAGCCTGGGCCTGGCGGTGATGAGCGCGGTGACGGCGTCGGTCAGCCTGTCGTCGCCCACCTCCCCGTTGGCGTCGAGGAAGTCGGCGACGGAGTGACCACCGACGTCGAACAAGTCGGCGGGGTGGGCCAGCCGGCCGGCCTTGGACTCGATCACGGAACGCTGCAGACGCTCCACGCGGGCCGCCAGCACGTCGCGCTGCTGCTCTGCTTCTCGGGCCCGCACGCGGTACCTCGCGGCCTCAGCGTTGCCGTCTGCAGGAGCGGGTGTCTCGGGCTCGGTCATCGTCTGTTCCTTCCGCTGCGCACGACGTCGGACCAGGAGGCACCAGTACCGGGGTCGCCGTGGGCCCCTTGGCTCGGATCGGGCCGGGGTGTGAGAGGCCCGTTGCCGAGATACGCCCGGTCGGTGACGATCGCGGCCGTTGCTGCGGCGACCGGATCAGTTGTTATGTGGAGCCTGGGTTAATCGCCGTCCCATTCGTCGGCGTACAGAGCGCAGCCGCATCCGCCGCCACAAGGAAAGCGGGTGACCATGTATCGCTGTCCCGTGAGGGTGTCGGTGACGATGACGTCCGGTGCGTCGTAGTCCTCGGGCTCAGGAATGGGGAGGGGCGGAAGCGCCCGCACCTTCGCCAGGTCATCCGCGGAAAGCGTTAACGGGATTTTGTCGTCGGACCACGGAACGAACGGGGTCAAGGTCGTCTCGGTTGTCATCGGCCCGTTCCCTGTCGCATGACGTCGGACCACGACGGACGGGGCCCGGCGATGCTCCGTGCCCCGCCATCGAAGTTCGGTGAGCCGGCCGCCATCGACTCGACCTGCTGCTGCCAGGCCGACAACCGCGGCCGGGTGGCGAGCAACGCGGTAACCGCGTCGGCCACCTTCGCACCGTCGACTTCCCCATCGTCGCCGAGGAAGTCGGCCACCGAGTGACCGCCGATCGTGAACAGATCGCTCGGCTCGGCGAGCTTGGTGGCCCTGACCTCGACCACGTACCGCTGCAAACCCTCCACGCGGGCGGCGAGTGCATCGCGCTGTCCCTCGGCCTCTCGCAGGCGCGTTCGGTACCTGGCGGCCTCCTGGTTTGGGGACAACTCCTGGCGACCGTCCTCGCCCGCCTCAGCGGGCTGGTCGTCGTCGGCAGTGGCGGCTGGGTCAAGGGCGGGGGGCTCGTTGTCCGAGGTTGTCCCGGGTCTCGTGGAACTTGAGGTGGCGGTCCCCCGCCCGCACCGGCCGTGAGGTAGGTGTTGGGCGTCCGCCAAGACACCATCC
>NZ_FNOZ01000127.1 GCF_900107175.1 Modestobacter sp. DSM 44400
GCGCGCTATCGCCACCCGCTACGACAAATACGCCACCACCTACCTCGGCGGTGTCCTCCTCGGCTGCATGATCATCCATCACCGCGTCCGCAGTTGGCAGACACGCTCTAGTCCCGCAGGCAGGCGCCGAGCGCGCCGGCCATCAGCGACACGTCGAGCGCCGACGCCAGCTCCCGGCAGGAGTGCATGGCCAGCATCGGCGCCCCGACGTCGACGGTCGGGATGCCCAGCCGGGTTGCGGTCAGCGGCCCGATGGTGCTGCCGCACGGCAGGTCCGCCCGGCTGACGAAGTACTGCACCGGCACCCCGGCCTCAGCGCAGCGCTCGGCGAACCAGCCGCCGCCCAGGGCGTCGGTGGCGTAGGCCTGGTTGGCGTTGAGCTTCAGCACCGGCCCGCCGCCCAACTGCGGGGTGTGCGCCGGCTCGTGCCGGTCGTACCGGGTGGGGTGGACGGCGTGGCCCATGTCCGCCGACACCAGCACCGACCGGGCCACCGCCTGGTACAGCGCCTGCGGGTCGCCTGGGTCGGTCACGGCCACCAGCCGGGCGACGACGTCGGCGAGGAAGCTGCCGCGTGCCCCCTGCATGGAGCCGCTGCCGACCTCCTCGTGGTCGTTGCATACCAGCACCTGGGTGCGCTCTCCCGCCGGCGCGGCCAGCAGCGCGGTGAGCCCGGAGTGGCAGCAGGCCAGGTCGTCGAGCCGCGGCGCGGCGATCCACGTCCCGTCGGCTCCGGTCCGGGCCGCCGGCTGGGTGTCGGCCAGCACCAGGTCGTGTCCGAGGACGTCGGCCACGTCCACCCCGGCAGCCTCCGCCAGCGCCTCCGCCAGCCCCGGCTCGCTCCCGAGGTCGCGGGACCACATCGGGACGAGGTGCCGCTGGGGGTCCAGGGTCAGCCCCTCGCGCACGCTGCGGTCCAGGTGGATCGCCAGCGACGGCAGCCGCAGCGGACCCCCGGGCAGCCGGACGAGCACGGTGGAGCCGCCGCGCAGCGCCACCCGGCCGGCCACGGTCAGCTCCCGGTCCAGCCACGTGTGCAGCAGCGCCCCGCCGTAGGGCTCCACGCCGACCAGTCGGTACCCGGCCTGCCGGACGTCGGAGTGCGGCCGGACCTTGAACGTCGGGGAGTCGGTGTGCGCACCCACCAGCCGCATCCCGGACGACGACAGCGGCGCGGTGCCCACCCGGAAGGCGATCAGGCTGCCACCCCGGCGGACGACGAAGTGCGCCGCACCCGGGGCCAGCTCCCACCGGTCGACCTCGGCCAGCTCGGTGAACCCGGCTGCGGTGAGCCGGCGGGCCAGCTCGGCCACCGCGTGCGAGGGGGAGAAGGAGGCGTCGACGAAGGCCCGCAGGTCATCGCCCAGCGTCAGCTCGTCGGTCGGGATCGGCATGCCCTGATCCTCCCCGGCGAGGTCCGTGCGTGACGGCCGGGTGGTCCGGGGTAGGGCGCCTCCCATGCTCGACGACATCGACATCGACCCGCAGGGCGACCACGAGTACCTGGTGACCCAGGCCAGCGAGCTGGAGGACGTGCGCACCTCGTTCCGGCTCACCCCCGAGGCGCTCGACAAGATCGGCAGTGACGACGAGGAGGACGTCGTCCGCCGCACGGTGGAGTTCCTCCGCCGCCACCAGGACGTCGCGGACTTCCCCGACGTCGTCGAGCTGGAGGACGTGATCGCCGGCTACGACGACTACCTGCCGGCGATGACCGACAACTGACGCCCGCGCTCAGCGGGCCTCGGGGACGGCCGGCCACCACAGCCGGCCGTCCGCCCCGAGCACCGCGCCCTCCGACGGCCGGTGCAGGGTCAGCCGGCCATCGGGCATCAGGTGGGACACCGGCACGCCGTGGCCCAGCACCGCGACGTCGGCGATGAGGCGCCGGTGGCAGCGCCACCACACGCTCTCGCTGCACATGACGGCGACGGTCGCCTCGGCCGCGTCGGCCAGGACCCGGTCCAGCGCGGCGCCGAACTCCGCCGTCCGCGTGTACGCCGCGTACGCGGCGAACTGGGCGACCGTCCACCACCCGTCAGCCACCGGCTCCCCGGCCGGCAGGCGCCGGCGGCCGCCGAGGCGCTCTTCCCACCGGTAGCCGATCCCCGCGCCCGGCAGCCAGTCGGCCAGCGCCTCACGCCGGACGTCGGGGTTGTTGCGGCTGCCGGGGAAGCGGCGCACGTCGACGAGCAGGCCGACGCCGACCGCGGTCAGGCGTGGGACGAGCCGGTCCCTCCCCTCGGGACCGTGGCCGACCGTCAGCAGGGGCATGTGCGCTGCCTACCCGGCGCGGCTGACCTTCGCCCGGCGTTTCCCAGCGAAGTGCCGGGTAGGACGCCACTGATCCGGAAACGACTGGCGCCGACTTCAGGCGCGCCCTGCCGCCGACCGGGGAGCTTGCCTGTGGCCCTGTCCTACCCGACCCAGCCCGGCGACATCGACCACCTGATCGCTGACGACCACGCCATCGTCGAACGCCAGTTCCAGCACCTGGAGGCCGGCCGCGGCAACCGGCGCGTGCTGGTCGACCAGATCTCCTTCGAGCTCGCCGCGCACGCCTTCGCCGAGGAGACGGTGCTCTACCCGATCTGGCCCGAGATCGGGATGGCCGACGAGCACGACGACGCCGAGCACGAGCACCAGCAGATCAAGGAGCACCTCATCGTCCTGGGTCGCACCGGAGCCCGGCGAGCCGGAGTTCGAGCAGGCGCTCAGCCAGTTGATCGCGGTCATCACCGACGAGCGCGACGTGCTGCGCAGCCAGGGACAGAAGTTCGCGGAGAACCTGGAGGCCGCCGGCGTGCCGACGACGCACCGCTACTACGCGGGCGTCATGCACGAGTTCTTCGGTGCCTCGGCCGTGCTGGACAAGGCCGAGCAGGCCCAGCAGGAGGCGTCGGAGCACTTCCGGCGCGCTTTTGCCGCGCCGACGCTGTGACCGCGGCCGCGGAGCTCGCCGTCCACGAGCGCCTCGGCGAGCTTGAGGTCGTCCACCTGTTCACTGAGAGAGCGTCTTCAAACTTGTGTGGTTAGTGGTCGGCGTGTGCTGCCGGTGATGTGAGGGAGCTCCTGGTAGGCGGATGGGTGTCTACGCCT
>NZ_FNOZ01000051.1 GCF_900107175.1 Modestobacter sp. DSM 44400
GGCGGGGGACCGCCACCTCAACTTCCACGAGACCCGGGACAACCTCCGTTCGAGCATGGCAAGCAGATACTTAGCTCTGGTCAGCGGAACGGTGCCGAACGCGCGAAAGTCGTCCATAAACTCCCGGTCGCTGACAATGAGTGACGAGAGGGCATCTCGAACATCGTCCTGATTTTGGGCCTGTCCGCTGCTGACCATCTGGGCCGCCTGACTGAACGCTTTCTCTGCCACACTACCGCCCAGGCGTCCGGCGAAGAGCGCGCGGATTGACCAGTTGGTCACCTTGTTGAAAAGCTTCGCGGCCTTCTTCTTGTCGTCCTTCCACGTCGCAAACGCAGCCATGATCAACGGGTAGCTGCTTTCCAGTCCGAAGCGCCGCATAGCAAGGACCGAGTCGCGCATGTCGAAGTCAAGTGATTCCCACAGCGCGCTGTCGACATCCCTGAGGGCCAGGTAGGTCGCGCGGGCGGCGTCCAGTTGCTGGACGTACTGTTTCGCCCGAGAGGGGCCGCTGCCAATGTCCTGCTGAAGCGCCTTGTACAGAGCTCGGGTGGTCGCATGCCCATTGCGTGACATGTAGTCGTAGCGGAGGAACTTGACGAACTCTTCCGCTTTGTCGAAGTCACCGCCTGCCTTTGTCCAGGCCGCCTGAACAAGCGCGAAGTTTTGCTTTGCCTGACTGAACAGGTAGTTCTTAAGCAGATCAGCGGTTGTTAGGTCTGCACCTCGATCGTTCAGGGTTTCAAAGATTACGTACGCTTCAGGCAAGTCGGAAGCGACGGCAACGAGAACTTGAACGTCCTCGTCCAGCTGAGTGGTAATCTCGATAAGTTTTCTATATTCGGCTTCCACGGGAGCCAGTTCTTGAAGGTACTTGCTGGCCTGCCGATAGGCCTCCGCGATGGGAGAAGCGCCCACGTCTGGGAGAGGAGCTCGCGCTAGCAACGAGTCGTACACTGGCTGATCGTCTGGGTTGAGGACGATTCGTTCGACGAGCTCCTCGGCGTCTAGGTCATATCCTCGAAGGTAAGTCTCGTCGATGTGCTTCGCCGACTTGTCCTTCTTAAAGTCACGAAGGGCGTCGCGGATTGCTACCAAAAGGATCGCGGTGGTTGCTAGTCGCTGTTGACCGTCGACAATCTGCTGACGCGGACTGTCGGTGGCGTTGGCGAATACGACCGTACCCAAGAAGTAGCTAGTATTCTTCTTGCGGGCAGTCTCCAGGTCGGACAGGAAGTCGGATACATTTCCTGTGTCCCACGAGTAGCTCCGCTGAAAAGCTGGAACCTCAAGCAACCGATCCGCCAGAAGATGGCTGATGCGGTCGTGGTCGAACTGTGTCGTGTCTGCCATGTCTCCCCCGCGATGACCAACTGTGACGTGAGGAGCGTATGCGAGCGCGCCGAGGGCGCGCCCTTGCTTAGTGGTGGCGTTGCCAATGGGCGGTCGCCTATCGGTCATGTGTGAGCCAGAGGAGGCCCCCGTCGGCGTCGGTGGTGCGGTGATGGTGGACGGAGCCGAGCTTGTTCGCCACGCGTAAGGATGCAGAGTTCCAGGCGCGGACGGTGGCCCACAGGCGGTCGCGGCCCGTGTCCCAGGCGGCGTCCATCAGCGCCTGAGAAGCCGCGGCCGGCCAGGACGACTTCATCTGGGGCCACTCCTCGGCCCGGGACCCGCACGGCCGGGGTGTGTGGTTGAAGTCCGCCGAGTGGGGCCTTGGCGAGGTCACCGCCCACCGGCTGCACCTGGTCAGCCCCGAGGGCGATGTGCTCCAGGGTGACGGACCGCGGCACAGTGAGTATCCGATCCACACCGAAGCACCCGGCAGGAGGTGGCGACGTCGTCAGTGCTCGAGGTGGTCATCGGGGTCTCCGTTCGGTCGGGGGTGGACCTGCGACCGCGGGCCCTCACAACAGCAGTTGGTCGATCTCCTCGACGGCGGCGAAGACACGGGTCAGCACCATGTGGCTGGTCGCCTCGCTCATCCGGCTCACTGGTGCTGAAGCGCTGACCGCCAGGCGCGGGGCGTGCCGGGCCGGCACGGCCACAGCCAGTGAGCTGACCCCTTCTTCGCTCTCCTCGTGACTCGTCGCGTACCCCTGGGCACGGATGCTGGCCAGCACCTCGAGCAGACGCGTGCGGGAGCCGATCGAGTGATCGGTGAGCTGGGGAAGCTTCTCGCTCGGGTAGAGGGACAGCAATTCCTGCTCGCTTAGCCCGGCGAGCAGCACCTTCCCCGTCGACGTACAGTGCGCCGGCATCGATCGGCCGAGCCGACCACCGACCCGCAGCGCACGGGAACTCTCGATCGAGTCGATGAAGTGCACGTCGCTGCCCTCGAGACGGCCCAGGTGGACGGTCTCCTGCAGGTCCACGTTGAGCTTCTCTAGCACCGGTCGAGCCAGGGTGCGGGTGTCGAGACGGCGCAACAGGCCGAACGCCAACCCGTCCAGCGTCCGCCCCGGCACGTATGCGCGGGTGATCGCGTCTTGCCGGACGAAGCCACGGTATTGCAGCATCGCCAGCAGCCGGTGCGCGGTCGACGAGGCGACGCCCAGGTACTGGCTCACGTCGGTCAGTCGCAACGCAGGCCGCTGGCCGAGAAGCAGGAGCACCTTAAGCGCGTTGTCCACCGACTCGATGGGGTACTGCGGTATAGCACCGTGTTCGGGTGCGGGTGGGAACTGTGCGCCATCCATGGGCCGAGCGTACGGTCCATTGTCTGCCCTGCAGAAAAGTCACGGGAGGCGAGCCAGTTCGTGCCGCCAGGCGGTGCCGTGGTTGAAGCCGGCCCCGAGGTCGGGCAGCTCAGCCATGTCGGCAGCGTCGAGGTCGACGAGGGTGCCACCGGCCGCGGCCACGGTGAGGGAGAGCTGCGCGATCTGGTCGACGGCGATCGCGTTGAGCACGGCCTCCTGGACCCCGGTCCCGGCGCTCGTAAGACCATGTCCGCGCAGGAGCACGACCGGTCGCCCGGCCATCGCAGTCACCATCTCACCGGCCAGCCTTCGGTCTCGGACCAGCACGCCCCGCGGATACACGGGGACTCCGCCGGCCGCGAGCTTCGTCCCGGGCATGTCGTAGGCGCCGACGATGGGGCGGATGCGCAGTCCGGCGAGATCTGCCGCCACCACGGCCGGAGGGTGGGCGTGGACCACGGCATCGACGTCCCCGCGGGTACGCAGCACCTCGCTGTGGAGCGGCAGCTCGTTCGGCGGTGTCCACCCGTCCAGCTCACCGACCGCGCCGGGCCCTCCGTCGAACGTGACGAGGTGGACGTCGGCGGCGGTCGTCCAGGCCAGACCCCGCTCCTGCCGCCCGCGACAACGGACCAGCAGCCGGTCCTCGTCGACGCGCAGGCTGACGTGACCGAGGTACCCCGAGGCGAGTCCGCGGGCAGCGAGCACCCGGCAGGCGTCGGCGATCAGCTGCCGCTCCTCGGCGAAGGTCATCGGGCCACCGCCGCGGGCAGCGCGTTCAGCTGGGTCATCGCCTCGCCGAACGTCGTGCCGGCCATCAGCAACCGGCGACACAACACCAGCGCCTTGGGCCAGTTGACCGTCACGGCGCCGCGCAACTGGCCGCTGACGTCGGTGTACACGGCAGCCCCCCGGGCAGACGTGCCCTCCCACGAGCCGATCAGCTCGTGCCGTGTGGCCGTGGCTGGGCGACCGACGATCTGGATCTTCCAGTCGTACTGGTCGCTCCAGACGTACTCGACCGGAGCGTGGGCGCGCAGATCGTCGGGGTGCACGATGTTGTGCGCCGCCACTACCGCAGAGTCGACCGCGTTGGTCCAGTGCTCCACCCGCACGTGCTCGTCGTGGCTCGGGTGGAGCCATCGGGCGAGGTCACCGACGGCGTAGACGTCCGGTGCGTCGACCGCTCGGCAGTGCTCATCGCAGGTGACGCCGTTCTCCACCAGGAGCCCGGAGTCGGCCAACCAGCCGTCGTTGGGCGTGGCGCCGATGCCGACGATGACCGTGCCGGCAGGGAGCTCGGTGCCATCGGTGAGCACCACGACCAGGTCGCCCGAACTCCCCGAGACCGATTCGACGCCGACGCCGAAGCGAGTCTGCACCCCGTGCCGCTGGTGCAAGGCGGTGAAGTACTGCCCGACCTCGGCGCCCACCACCCGTCCGATGGGGGCCGCCAGCGGGTCGACGACCGTGACGTCGCGGCCTAGCGAGTGGGCTGTCGCCGCCACCTCAGCGCCGATGAACCCGCCGCCCACCACCACCACGGGGGCGTCGGTGTCCAGGTCGGCCCGCAGCGCCTGGGCGTCGGCAAGCGTCCGGACAACGTGCACCCCTGAGTCGGTGTGCCACGGCGAGGGCCGGGCCGCCGCTCCTGTGGCCAGCACGGCGGCATCCCAGGCGAGGGTCGACCCGTCGGCCAGGTGCACCTGCCGCCCGGCCAGGTCCAACCGCTCGGCGGCCGAACCCAACCGGAGTTCCACGTCGAGCTCGGCTGCACGCTCAGCGGTCAGCAGGGCCACCCTGGCCGTGTCCCAAAAACCGGCCAGGAACTGCTTGGACAACGGGGGCTTGTCATAGGGCAGCTGGGTCTCCTCTCCGACGAGGACCACCCGGCCGCTAAATCCCTCGGAGCGCAGCGCCTGCACGCACCGCACGCCGGCGACCGAGGAGCCGACCACGACGACCGTTCCCGGAGGGGTCATCTCAGTCCTCGACACTCAGGGCGCTGACCGGACAGCTCCGTGCAGCCTCCTCGACTCGCGCCCGGTCGGACTCGGGGACCTTCTCCTTGAGGAGGACGACCACGCCGTCGTCGTCGATGTCGAAGACGTCCGATGCGCCGGTGATGCAGTTGCCGTATCCCTGGCAGGCCTCCACGTCGGCGACCAAGCGGGGCATGACGGACTCCTCTCGATGGGGTGTCTCAGGAACGCTTCTTCGGGGCCGCGCTGACGCCGACCCCGCCGTCGGGGTGCACGACCCCGCCGGTGATGCCACGGGCGCGGTCCGACGCCAGGAACACGTAGCTCCAGGCGTGGTCCTCCCCGGACAGCGCCACCTGCAGGGGGATTCGGGACGCCAGTTCCTCGGCGCGACCGGGGGTGTCACCGAGACTGCGCTCGGCCGTGCCGAGGCTCGGCAGGCCGCGCAGGTCGGTACCGAGCGTCCCGCCCGGCGCAACCCCGTTGACCCGCACCTCGGGGGCTAGGTCGTGAGCGAGCCCGGTGACCAGTCCCCGGACGGCGAACTTCGAGGAGAGGTAGAGCACCCCACCGCGGCCGGGGTAGTACGACGACGTCGACTCGGTGAGGAGGACGACCCCGTGCCCGGACTTGCGGAGGTGGGGCAGCGCCGACTTGACCGACTGAAGGTGGGAGAGCACGTTCGTGCGGAACATCTCGTTGAACGCCGTGTCGAGCACGTCGGCGTCCAGGTCGACGACGCTGCGGTAGAAGTCGAAGACGCCCACGCAGTTGACCAGTACGTCGAGTCCGCCGAACGTGGAGACCGCCGATCCGACCGCCTCGTCGTTGGCCGCACGGGTGGTCGCGTCCCCCACGGTCACGGGCACCTCGGGCAGTTCGTCCGCCAAGGCCCGGCTCTTGTCGGGGTCCCGTTCGAGCACCGCCACCCGCGCACCCTCGGCGAGGAAGGCATCCACCACGGCCCGGCCGATGCCCGAGCCCGCACCGACGACGAGTGCCCTGCGGCCCTCCAGCCAACCGCCGCTCACTGGCTGCCGCCCTCGACCGTCTCGGACCCCCCGCCTTCCCGCACCGACCCGTCGGTGATCACCCCGGCGGTCGAGTCGGGGATCAGCGGCCCGAAGGGGTTGCCGATCATCGCCGAGAAGGTCGCCGTGTTCTGCCAGGTGAGCGCCTCCATCTCCAGCGGATCGAGGGCGACCCACTGACCGGACTTGGGCGACTCGATCAGCAAGCGGGAACCGTTGCGGGTGTCGACCCGCAGCACCCGGACCTCGGCGAACTCGTTGGCGATCGTGATGGCCTCACCACGGGCTCCCCGGAGCAGAGCGTCGCGCTCGGCGGCCGCCCGTCGGGCCGCCGCGGCATCGACGTCCTCCCCCTCCCAACGCAACGGCTCGGGAGCGGCGGTCACAGGAAGATCGCCAGGTTCTGCATCCGCATGACCGAGTCGTCGACCATGATCACCCGGCGGGCGAGCTTCCACCGCCCGTCGACCAGACGCAGCAGGTCCTCCCGCCCGGCCGAGACGAAAGACCCTTCGCGTACGTCACCACGGTTGCGGAACAGCAGGGTGGCCGACTCGACGACGAGGTGGTCGGGAGCGTCGGCCTGGAAGGTCCGTACGTTGGACAGGTGGTGCCGCAGCCGTGACGGCGGGTCCTCGGTCCAGGCGTGCTCGGTGAGGAACCGGGCGACCCGCCGGGAGAGCGAGTACTTGTCCTCGTCGAAGTGCGCCATGCCCCGGGCGGTGTCGTAGCCGGCACCCAGTGCCGTGGTGACCCGGACCGGCATCAGGTAGTGCACGTCCTCGGTGATCAGGTCCAGCCAGTCCTCGTAGGCCTGGGCGTCGAGCAGCCATGCCTCGTCGACCAGCCAGTGGTGCGCCTGCAGGTGCCGTGGGTCGTCGAAAGGCAGGCTGCGGCCGACCCGTTGAACCCGGGAGGCGTGTCCGCCGAGTGCGGACTGCTCGCTCAGCGTCCTCGGAACCGTCCCGGTCGGGTTGCCGGCGGGCACGGACTCCGGGGCGGTGATCGCGGCGACTGCCGCGCTCGCCGGGGCCACCGGCAGGTCGGTACTCACGCCTGCGCCACCGCCTCGCCTGCGGGCAGGGAGATCTGGTCGGCGTTCGCCGAGGTCCGGCCGGCGGCGTCCTGTGCGCCCTCGCCCGGCCCACCGACCTCCAGGGTGGCCGCCTTGGACGGTGGCTTTTCCAGGTCGTCGGCCCAATGGTTCAACAGTGCCCGCTGGTTGTACTCCGAATAACCGGTACGAGCCTCACCCGGCCCGTGGAAGGCGTCCGGGCCCAGAGGCGGCACGACGGGCCGGTCGTCCTCGAGGATCCCCATCCGACTGTTGAGCAGCAGCCGGCGGGCCATCGAACCGGCCGCGGTGTTGGTGAGGGAGACCCAGTTCTCCACGTCGTCCTGTTCGAACATGCCGGTCGAGCCGAAGCACATCAGGTAGGCCTTATAGGAGAGGGCCTTGAACTCCTCCGGGGCCTCGGCGTCCACGGCGAACCAGGACAGCACCTCGGTCTCGTCCTCACTGATCGGCTGCCACTGCCGGATGGAGACGAACGGCAGCACGTCGTCGCTCTCGGCCACCCGGGGCCAGTTGTGCACGAAGGAGAGGTTCGGGTAGACCGACGCGGCGCTGATCATGAAGCCGTCGTCACCGATGACCCGCAGCTGGTCGTCGGACCACTGCTCCTTCATCCGCTCGATCATCTCCTGCGGGTAGCCGACGTAGCGCAGCCGCTCGTCCAGGTCACCCTCGGGGAGCTTGTAGGTGGTGCCACCACCAGCGCCGGCCCAGTAGGTGGCCCCGTCCTTGCGCTTCTCTGCCTTGGGCTCCCGGAACAGCCCGATCTCCACGACTGAAGTGTGGGTCTGTGGCGTGTGGTACATGTCCCCGGCGAAGTTCTCGGCGCCGATCTTCCAGTTGGCCTTGACCCGCCAGCGCTGCGGGCCGCGCAGCTCGATGCCGCTGGCCGACTGCTTGGTGTAGTAGTCCAGGTAGAACCGGAAGTCGCCGAGGAACTCCTCCAGCGGCGGGGCATCGGGGTCCATCGACAGGAAGATCATCCCGTTGTACGTGGCCAGGTTCGGCGCCGGCAGGAGCCGCTGTCCCTTGCGCTTGAACCCAGCCTCGCCGCCGTAGGCGTCCTTGTGGAAGGGCAGCCCCACGATGCGGCCGTCGTTGCGGTAGGACCAGCCGTGGTACGGGCAGCGGAAATGGCTGGCGTTGCCCACCTCGGCCCGGCAGACCTGCATGCCGCGGTGCAAGCACATGTTGAAGTGCGCCCGGATCTCGCCCTGCTCGTCGCGGGTGACGATGAACGAGTCCTCCAAGACGCGCCGCACGACATAGTCCCCGGGCTGCGCGATCTCCGACTCGTGCCCGACGAACACCCACGCTCGGGAGAAGACCCGCTCCTTCTCGAGCTCGAAGATCTCGCGGTCGTTGTAGACGTGCGCCGGAATCATGCCGCGGCGGACGTCGCCGATCACGCCGGTCTGGTCTGTCATGGGTCAATCTCCTCAGCGTGGCTTTCCTCTGCCCAACAGAGACGTTCTCCGTGTAGTAGAGCAAGCGTGGCCGATCACGTCAAGCGGACTGCTGCAACCGCTCAGGTCATTCCAGGACGATGGTGACGGCCTTGGTCTCGGTGTAGGACAACAGTTCGTCCACGGACTCCTCCCGGCCGACGCCTGAGGCCTTCATGCCGCCGAAAGGCAGGCCCCAGTAGTGCCGGGAGGACCCGTTGACCCACACGTATCCGGCCTGCAACTGGGCGGCCATCCGGTGGGCGCGGGTGACGTTGGAGGTGAACACGCCGGCGGTGAGCCCGTACGCGCTGCGATTGGCGAGGGCCACCGCCTCTTCCTCGTCTCGGAAGGTGATCACCGACAGCACCGGGCCGAAGACCTCCTCGACGGCGGTCGGGTTGTCTGGGGTCATCGGCCCGAGCACGGTGGGCGCGACGTACCAGCCCTCGTCACCGGCGGTGTCCGGCCGCCCCCCGCCGACAAGCACCGGGGCGCCGGCCGCGACGGCGGCCTCGATGGCCCCAATGGACTTCTCGTACTGCTTGCGGTCGATGACCGGCCCCATCTGAGTGCCCTCGGCGAGTGGGTGGCCGACCCGGATGGCCCGCACCTGGTCGACCACCGCCGCCAGCACCTCGTCAGCGATGGACTCGTGCAGCAGCAGCCGACTGGTCGATCCGCACGACTGCCCGGCGGTGGCGGTGAAGTTCATCCCGAAGACGGCGGCGTCTGCGGCCTTGGCCAGGTCCGCGTCGGGCATGACGATCAGCGCGTTCTTGCCACCCAACTCCAGACTGACATGCTTGACCCCGTGCTCGGCGGCCTGGCGCTGGATCAGCCGGCCGGTGGGTTCGGCACCGATGAACCCGATACGGCGGATCAGCGGATGCGCGACCAGTGCGGCACCGCTGACCGCGCCTCGGCCGCTGACGACCGCGCACAGGTTCGGGCCGAACACCTCGGCGGCCAGCTCCGCCATCCGCAGGGAGGACAGCGGGGTCTGGTCCGGCGCCTTGAGGACGACGGCGTTGCCGGCCACCAGCGGGGCCGCGACCTTGCCGGCGGCGAAGAACAGAGGGTGGTTGAACGGCACGATCCGCCCGACCACCCCGTAAGGCTCCTGCACGGAATAGTGCAGGTTGCCCGACAGCGGGAAGGTGGAACCGCCCAGGCTGAGAGCGTGGTCGGCCATGATGTCTAGCAGGGTCGCGGCGGCCCCCACGTCGGCCTGCATGACGGGCAGCGGGAAGCCGGCGTCGAGCGCGTCGATGGTGGCCAATTCGTTGGTGTGCGCCCGCAGCAGTTCGGCGAACTCTCGAACCTTTCCTGCCCGGGTCCTGGCCGGAAGCCGGGCCCAGGCCCGCTGTGCCTGGCCCGCCGCCCGGACGACGCGGTCCACCTCCTCCGCCGAGCAGTCCGGGGCGTCGGTGAGCCGGCGACCGATGGTCGGGTCCTCGATCTCATACCGGGCCGCGGTGGGCATCGGCCGGCCACCGAGCTGCACCTCGAACGCTCGGTCGAGCACGGTGTGAGCTGTTTCGAGCAGGGTCATGTCGTCCTCCGTCGTCGTGGGTCCCGCCCAGCGGCGGCACGCGCTCGGGACGGGCCTGCACCCGTTCCGATCCGGTGTTCAGCGGTGCAGCACCCCGCCGTTGACGCTCAGCGTCTGGCCGGTGACCCAGCGGCTGTCGTCGGAGAGCAGAAACGCGACGACGCCCACCATGTCCGCCGGCTCGGCGTCCCGGTGCAGGGCCTGGGCCGCCTGCATCGCGGCCTTCTGCTCCGGTGAGACGGTGCTGCGCGGCACCTCGGTGTAAGTGGGGCCCGGCGAGATGGAGTTGACCCGGATCTCGTCACCGCCCAGTTCGTGGGCCATCGAGTGGGTCATCGCCGCGACGCCGCCCTTGCTGGCGATGTAGTGCAGGTAGCCCGCGCGGCCCAGCCAGACGGCGTCGGAGCCGACGTTGACGATGCTGGCCCCGCCGGCCGCCCGCAGAGCCGGCAGAAGCGCCCTGGTCACCAGCCACGGCCCCCGCAGGTTGACCGCCATCAGCCGGTCCCACTCCTCGACCGGGATCTCCCAGAAGGGACGCATCTGGATCGTGGAGAAAATGGCGGCGTTGTTGACCAGCCCGTGCAGCGCCCCGAACTCGCCGCTGACGGTCTCGGCGAACGCGGTGACCGACTCCGGGTCGCCCACGTCGAGGCGCACGAACCGGGCAGTCGTGCCGTCGCCGCCTAGCTCGGCGGCCACCGCTGCGCCCTTCTCCTGGTTGAGGTCCGCGATGACGACGCTGCCACCGTCGGCCACGATCCGCTGTGCGTAGGCGCGGCCGAGCCCCTGACCGCCGCCGGTGACAACGACGACCCGGCCCGTCAGGTCACTCACGCACCCACCACCTTCACCGAGCGGCTACGCGAGGAAGGCTCGTCGGCCGGCACGATCTCCGACTGCAGCAGGGTCAGACACTCCGGGCAGAACGTCTGGCGGAGCACCACCTCACGGTCGGTGAAATGGCTGGCCTCCGCGCGCACCGAGGGGCCGGCTGTCTGCGGCGCGGTCACCCGGACCCGCGCATCGCGGAGCGGGTGGGCTGCCACCCCCAAGACGGTGGTGCAGTGCCGGCAGGCGACCGATCCCGTGTCGTCCTGGGACAGGTTCTCGTCGATGAACACGCTCATGCCGTGACCTCCTCGGTGTCCAGACCCGCCCGGGTGCGCCGCAGGGCCGCTCGCCGGGTCGTGGTCGCTGCCTCGTCCACTACTCCGTCGGCACCGAACACGACGCCGTAGACCTCCTCGGCACCGCCCTGGGAGACCTTGTGAGCCCGTAGATCGGATGCGACTGCCGCGGGAGCGCGCAGCAGGGGGTCGCCGTAACCGCCGCCGCCCTGCCAGTGCGTGTAGTACACGTCGTCGGGCCCGAGGTCGGTCTCGTGGTGGGCGGGTAGGAGGTCTGCGTCGCCGGCCAGGTCGGTGAGCGACCCGGGGATGCGGCCGGCGGCGAACTGGGCCGCGACGTCGGTGCCGCGTAAAAGGACGTCGTGCTGGGTCCCGGCCGGCAGTCCACCGGACAACCCGCTGGCCAGCGGCAGCGCCTTCCCCGGCGCGGAGACGACCAGGTGAACCCCTCCGATAGGGCTGTCGTGCGGGACGAAGCAGCTGGAGGCACCCACGCCGCCACGGAACCGCCCGGGGCCCCCGGAGTCGGGCTCCTCACGGCGCCACAGGTACAGCATGGGAAAGGCGAACTCGTTCATCTCCACGTCGGCGACCCGGCCCATCGGGATGCAGGCCAGCCCGCCGGTGTCCACCCCGTCCGAGTCCGACCGCGCCCCCAGCCCGCCGGCCATCGAGTCGCAGAGCATCGTCACGAAGCCACCGCCGCGCTGGTCGACGCCTGCCAGCAGGGCGAAGTCCCAGGTTCCGCAGCACACGCTCATCAGGCGCTTGCGGTGCTCGGGATGGGTGTCCAGCATCCCGGCCAGACATTCGGTGGCGACGTTCGTGGTCGCCCAGGCCGAGGCCACCGAGGCCTTGCCGATCCCGGACGGGAAGGTGCAGTTGTTGATGGTCCCAGGCTCACTGATGATCTCGATGCACCGGTAGATGCCGCCCGGCGCCCACGGCAAGTCGCCGCAGAGCATCGTCAGCAGCACCGGCATGATCCCGCCGCGAAGCCCGGCGAAGGTGCAGTTGATCAGTCCGTCGACCTGCGGGTCGGTGCCGGTGAAGTCGAAGACCAGCTTGTCACCGTCCTTGGTCAGTTTCAGCACGATCTTGTAGATCCCGCGGTCACCCGCACGGGCGGAGTCCTGGTGAGCCACCGAGGTCCAAGAGCCGTCGGGCAGCTCGCGTAGCTTCGCGCGCAGTCGGGACTCGGCGTCGTCCATGGTGCGACGCATGACGGCCTTGACGACGCCGGCGCCGTACTTCTCGCACAGTGCGCGGAGCCGCTCGTGCGCGACGTTGTTGGCGCCGATCTTGGCCCGCAGGTCCAGGGCTACCAGCTTGGGGACCCGGGAGCGGCGCAGCCAGACGTCCTCGATGTCCTCGCGGATCTCCCCGGCCTCGACAATCTTGACCGGCGGGGTCGGCAGCGACTCCCAGAAGACGTCGGTGGCCCCGACCGACCAGCTGCCGGGCGAGGCTCCGCCCAGGTCGACCTGGTGGGCGACCGCGCCGGTCCAGCAGAACAGCTCGCCGTCGACGAACAGCGGGGCGAAAAGGCTGGTGTCGTTCTGGTGCAGCCCGCCTCCGACCCACGGGTCGTTGCACAGGAACATGTCCCCGGGGTTGATGCCTCGACCTCGGCTGCGGTTGCGCAACGTCCAATTGGCGGCCATGTCCAGAGACGCGGCGAGTTCGGTGTTGTACAGCCCAACCTGCACGACGTCACCCACCTCGTCCATGATCGCGGCGTCAAAGTCGTTGCAATCGGTCACGACGACCGACCCGGACATCCGCTTGAGGGCCTCGCCCATCTCCTCGGTGATCGAGGTGAGACGGTGCCGGACGACCTCGTAGGTCAGCGGGTCGAGCGCGTCGACGACGGCGTGGTCGACGTCGTGCAGACGGACGGAGTCTCCGACGGCGCGGAGGGTCTCCTCGCGTGAAGCCGGCTGGTTGGCGAACTTCTCGGAACCGGCAACGGGAAAGACGGGCATCTTCGGAGCTCCTCTCAGGCCTGGGTGTAGCGGATGACGAGATTGCCGAGCCGGTCCACCCGGCCCACAGAGCCCTCGGGGAGGGCAACGGTCGTGGTGGGCGCCTCGACGACGGCGGGCCCCTTCAGCTCGTGGCCTGCGGCCAGTACCCGGTAGTCGTAAATGTCGGCCTCCTGCCAGCCACGTCGCGCGTCGAGGAAGACCCGGCGCCGGCTGGTCGGCTGGGCGTCGCCCTCGGACCGGCCGACCTCACCGAGCTTGGGCCGGATCGGCAGCACGCCGACCGCCTGCGTGCGGTAAGTGATCAGCTGCAGACCGGCCTCGGCGAAACCGGATCCCTTACCGTAGAGCTGCTCGTAGCGCTGCCCGAACGCCGTTCCGACGCCGTCGAGCCCAGCGGCATCAAGGTCGCCGGTGGGCACGGGGGTGGCGACCTCGGCCAGCTGCATCGTGTAGCGCAGGTCGGCCTCGCTGCGGTATTCGACGTCGGCGAAGCGCAGTCGTTGCGCGGCCAGCCGGTCCTCCAGCTCCGCACGCAGCTGAAAAAACGCGCCGTTGAACTCCGCCGGCTCGGGCGGGAAGTTGGTGGGCGAGGAGAGCTCGACGGTGAGCACGATGTCCGAGGCGGCCAGGCCGTAGGCGGAGAACACCGCGGCCGTCGGGCCCAGCGGAACTATGACCTCGCTGACCTCCAGGTCCGCGGCATAGCTGACGCAGTGCATGGGGCCGGCGCCGCCGTAGGCGTAGAGCACGAAGTCGCGGGGATCGTGTCCAGAGGTGACGACGACCTTGCGCACCAGGTCGGCGGTCTGGGCGTTCTGGATGGCGTAGATCGCCGCGCACGCGTCGTCGACCGAGAGGCCCAGCGGCTCGGCGATGTGCATGCGCACAGCCTCGGCGGCGAGCTCCTTGGACAGCTGCTTCCGGCCGCCGAGGAAGTTGTCCGGGTTGACGATGCCCAGCAGCAGGTCGACGTCGGTCACGGTGGGCTCGGTTCCTCCATCGCCGTAGCAGGCGGGACCGGGCCGGGCGCCGGCACTGCGCGGACCGACGTGCAGGTTGCCGCCGTTGTCCACCCACGCGATCGCGCCGCCGCCGGCACCGATGGTGCGGACGTCGACCATCGGCACGTTGAGCTGGTACTGGTTCAGCACGGTGCTGGTGGTCGACACCGGCTCACCGTCAACGACCAGGCCGGCGAGGAACGTCGTCCCTCCCATGTCGGTGGAGATGACGTTGCGGTGGCCGAGTTCTGCGGCCAACCGGGTGCAGCCGACGACGCCACCGGTGAGCACCGAGCCGATCGTGGTGATCGCTCGGGACGGCGCGTCGCTGGAGTCCACGCAGCCACCGGAGCCCTGCATGACCAGCAGCGAGCCCTGGAAGCCGCGGGAGCGCAGTTCGACCTCCAACGGGCGCAGGTAGTCGCGCAGCCTCGGGCCAACCTGGGTGTTCATGATCGTGGTCGCGCTCCGGGCGTACTCCCGGATCCGCGGGCTCACGTCGCTGGACAGCGCCACGTAGGCACCCGGAGCCTCCTCCACGACCAGCTCGCCGACCCGCTGCTCGTGCGCGGGGTTGCGGAAGCTCCACAGCAAGCTGACCGCGATGGCCTGTGCACCGGCGGACACCAGCTCGCGGATCGCCATGCGGGTGCCCTCCTCGTCCAGCTCCACGATCACGGCACCCTTGTGGTCGATCCGCTCGTCGAGTTCGCGGACCAGCTCCGGCGGGACGAGCGGCTTGGGCTTGTCGGTGCGCACCATGTCCTGCACCTGGTCAGCGCCCAGCCCGGCATACCGGCCCTCGAGGTTCATGATTGCGATGGAGTCGGCGTGCCCGCGGGTGGTGAGGAAACCCACGGTCGCGACGTCCCCAGTCACCAGCGCGTTCAGCGTGGAGGTGGTGCCGTGCACGATGTAATGGGTGTCTGCGAGCAGCGCACCGGTCCCGACACCCAGCGTGGCTGCTAGCTCGTCGAGGACAGTCAAGAAGCCCTCGGAGAAGTCCGGCGGTGTCGACGGGGTCTTCGTCCCGGCCACCTTCCCGGACTCGTCAGCCACGAAGGCATCGGTGAATGTGCCTCCGATGTCGATTCCGATCACGTACGCCATGGCGTCTCCTGGGCTCGATCCGACCACCGTCGGCCGGTGACGGGCTGCATCCATGTGATGCGGGTCACCGCACCCAAGCATTTGAAGTCTCTGCTGTCCAGTAAGCATTTCCGGCGGACAGAGACTTGGTCAGGCCCGGTCGATGAGCCACTCGGTGGTGCCGGCACCGCCGACTCGGACGACTCACACCGGTCGAATGCGAGACACCCAACCTCGCCGCACCGCGGCCTGACCCACCGCACCGGACGAGTCAACCGACGTCGCGGCAGTCCCAATTGCGGGGCATCGCCGGTGCGCACCCCGGCCCGGCTGCCCGTGCCGGGCCGATACTCCGCCTGGAAGGGACGCTCGGCAGACGCCATCCGCCGGCAGGGCAACTACAGGAGAACTCCGTGCACGAGGTCGCACTGACCACCGAGCGGCTGGTGATGCGGCCGCTGACCCCTGCCTACCTCTCGGACATGCTCGAGCTGTCCTCGGACCCGCAGGTGACCCGCTTCCTGCTGCCGATGGACGAAGCCGGCCACCTACGCCGGCTCCGCGAGTCCGAGGCCATGTGGGAGACCCGCGGTTACGGGCGGGTGGCGATCCACGACCGGGCCAGGGGAAGGTTCCCGGGGCGGCCTGCACTATTGGCCGCAGTTCGACAAGGTCGAGGTGGGGTGGTGCTGCGCGCGGACGTGCAGGGTTGCGGTTTCGCCACCGAAGCCGGTGGTGCCTGGCTCCGGTGGGGACTCACCCACCTCGACGTCCCCTACCTGACCGCGTGCATCGCGCCGGAGAACCAGGCGTCGGTCTCCGTCGCGCAGCGACTGGGCATGTCCGCCCTGCGCACCGACACGTTCCACGGCCGCGAGGTGCTCGTCTTCGCGCTGCACCGAGGCGCCACGGACGGCGACTGACACAGCGACTCCTGTGCCGGCGACCAGGTGGGCGACCCGCCAACGCTGTGGGTCAGCAGTTGCTGCGCGCACGCCTGCTCGAGCACGACGGCGGCGACGGTCGCCTCCTGAACCGCCGTGCCCCCCGGGGTCGCGGCAGGACGCGTGCCCCCAGATGAGGTCGTCCTGGCCAGCAGCCGCCAGCACCCGGCAGGCAGTCGCGACCAGCTCCCGGGCGTCTGCAGTGGTCAGGTCGGTGGGGGTCTCGGCCACCGAGTGGTGCTCTTCAGCAGACACGTGCCGCCCCGGTCGGACGGCACGGCGGGGAACTGCCCCGGTCCTACAACAGCAGAAAGTCCAACTCCTCGGCCGCCGCCATCAGCCGGTCCAGGATGGCTCCGCGGGTGGCCGCGGTCATCCGGCTGACCGGCACGGAGGTGTTGAGGGCGAGCCGGGGAGCGCGGCTGCTCCGAAGCGCCACGGCCAGTGAGGCGACCCCCTCCTCGCTCTCCTCCTGGCTACCGGCGTATCCGTCGGCACGAATCTTCTCCAGGGCTATGAGCAGCTCGGTGCGGGTCCTGATCGAGTTCTCGGTGAGCTGGACGAGCTGCTCGTCGGGGTAGAGCGTCAGGAGCTCGCTCTCGGACAGGGTCGCGAGCAGGGCCTTGCCGGTGGAGGTGCAGTGGGCAGCCATCGCCCGGCCGAGCCGGCTGCCCACGCGCAGGGCCCGGCTGCTCTCGATCGAGTCAATGAAGTGGACGTCGGCGCCTTCCAGCCGGCCGAGGTGCACGGTCTCCTGGAGTTCGGCGTTCAACCGTTCCAGCACCGGGCGCGACCGATTCCGGACGTCCAGACGGCGCAGCACCCCGAACGCGAGGTTCTCCAACATCGGTCCGGGCACATAGCTCCGCGTCGCCGTGTCTTGCCGGACGAAGCCGCGGAACTGCAGCATGGCCAGCAGCCGGTGGGCCGTCGAGGACGCCACCCCCAGGTAATGGCTCACGTCGGTCAACCGCAGCTTCTGTCGCTCTCCCATGAGCAACAGCACCCGTAGCGCGTTGTCCACCGACTCGATGGGGTACTGCGGCGGCGCTCCGTACTCTGGTGCGGCGGGGAACTTCTCTACCGCAGTCATGACGCCAGGTTACGTGTCGTCCGCTGTGCAGAAGTTCGACAGGGAGAGACGGGGGGTCCTGACGTCGCCGCGCGCCTCATCCCATCCGGGCGATCCCATGCCGCCAGGCCACGCACCTCGTTGGCATCCCGGCCCGAGATCGGGCAGCTGCGCGAGGTGTTTGGCGGGCAGGTCACCAACTTGCCGCCCGGCGCTGACCACCTGCAGGGACAGCCGGGGCAGGACGTCGATGGACACCGCCCGCAGCACCGGGGTCAACTGCGGAGGAACCAGCGGGCCGGCTTGTCTGTGCGGACCATTGTCCTGCACCTGATCGGCGACCAGGCTGGTGTAACGACCCTCGAGGTTCATGATCGCGATGGAGTCGGCGTCCCCCGCGTGGTGAGGACTCCGACCGTCGCGACGTCCCCGTGACGAGCGTATTCAGCGTCGAGGTCGTGTCGTGACGATGTAGTGCATGTCGCCGAGCAGGGAGCGGACGTCGGTCTCCAGCGCGCCGCGAACTCGTCGACGACTGTCAAGAATCCCTCGGCGAAGTTCGGGGGTGTGGAGGGGTCCTCGTCCCGGCCACCGTGCCCGATTCGTCAGCGACGAATGCGTCGGTGAACGTGCCCCCGATGTCGATCCCGATCACGTACGCCACGGCGCCTCCTCGATGTGCTGGACACCGGACCCAACAGTGACCCAACAGACTCCGCGCCACGTGATGGGGTCACCTACGAGACCATGGCGGCTCTCCGTATTCCAGTACTGGGGTCTGGATTGCCGAGCGTCTTCACGAACCGCGTCAGGAACTGCGCGATCTGGTCATCGGAAGGCTCGTCAGGTAGTCCAGCGCGTCGGTCAGCCCGACGACGTCCCCGTACTTGGCGTCGATGTCGAACAGGCTCGCCGCGTGGGGCAGCGCCGCCCGGTCCCCGACGGCGTCCTCGACGACGATCGTGTGAAATCCGTAGGAGCAGGCGTCCACCGCGGTGGCCCGCACGCAGCCGCTGGTCGTGCAGCCGGTGATGATCAGGGTGTCGACCCGCCGGGAGACCAGCCGGGCCGCCAGGTCCGTTCCGAAGAAGCACGAGGCGTACTTCTTGACCAGGGTCGTCTCGTGGGCGCGCTGCGCGAGCCGGCCGTCGACTTGGACCCACTCACTCCCCTCGACCAGCCAGCTGTTCGCCGGGATCTTGCGTATCCAGATGCCCGCCTCCTGCAGTTCGGCGTCATAGGCGACCGTGGAGAAGATCACCGGGATGTCCGCCGCGCGGGCCGGTTCCAGCAGCGCGTTGGTCGCGGCCAGCTGCGAGTCCAGCTCACCGGCCAGCGGTGAGCGCAGGTCGGTGAAGCCGGTGATGAGGTCGACGACGAGGATCGCCGGCCGTTGCCCGAACCCCACGCGTCGACCGAAGCCCTTCTCTCGGAACTCCTGGCGCAACCTGGCGTACTCCTCCAGGGCGTCGGTCACTGGGTCGCACCTCCTTCGGGCGGGGACCCGAGCCCGCGCTGCTCGCGGTAGGCCGCGGCTATCTCATCGCTGGTCGTCACCCACACCCCGGAATGGCCCGCGACATACTCAAGGGCCTGGTCCAGGTAGGTGTGCCGGAACGGCTGGCCGACGCTGAAGGGATGAACGCACAGCGCCATGACCCGGCCACTGTCAGCGGCGTCGTCATAGAGCTGGTCGAGCTGGTCCCGGACCGCTTGCAGGAACTCCGGTCCGGTGTAGCTCTTGCTCACGAACAGGGTGACGTCGTTCATCTCGATCGAGTACGGAACGCTGAGCATGCCGGGTACGGCCAGCTCGTAGGGCTGGTCGTCGTTGGTCCAGTCCAGGGTGTAGCCCAGCCCGAGTTCGGCGAGGAGCGCGGGAGTCTGAAACGTCTCGGTCAGCGCAGGGCCGAGCCATCCCTGCGGCAACCGGCCGGTGACGGCCTCCATGGTCGCCACGATCTCCGCCAGGTAGGCACGCTCCTCCTCTCGGCCCATGCCTGCCTGGAAGGTGGAGTTGTCCCGGCCGTGCGCCACCCAGGCCCAGTTCCGGTCCAGGCCGGCCCGCACGATCTGGGGATAACGACTGAACACATCCGAATTGACGATGGCGCTCGCCGGAATGCCGTGCCGATCCAGACTCTCGATGAGCCGCCAGATGCCGACCCGGGGTCCGTAGTCGCGCCACCCGTAGTTGAGCGCGTCCGGCACAAGTGCGGCGGTGCCTCCGAAGATGCTCGTGGATGGCTTGTCCACCTGGTAGTGCTCGATGTTGAGACCGAGGTAGAACGCGACGCGCGCACCGCCCGGCCAGACGAGCGGAGGGCGCTCGGTGATCGGTTCGTAGCCGAAGAGCTCGTTCTCCATGACGGTCCTGTTCTGTCGGTCGACTCTCTACGGCTCGTCCCCGTACTGCCTGCCCGGCACCGCACACCGGACAGACAGAGCCGGAGTGGATCAGCGCTCTCGTCCGCTTCGCAGCGATCGCGTCCGGAGCTCGGGGGGCAGCTCGGCCAGCAACGCACCGGTTGCCTCCGCCCCACTGGCACCACCCAGATAGTGCTGGCTGACCAGCTCGTCTTCCAGCAGCGCACCCGCCCGGTCCTCCCGCACGACCCGGCCGCTGTCGAGGATCACTCCGCGGTCGGCCACGCGCAAGGCGGCGGCGGCGTTCTGCTCGGCAAGGATCACCGCCACATCGTCGGACGCGAGCGTCTGCACCGTGCCGAGGATCTGCTGCACGAGCAGTGGCGCCAATCCCAGCGACGGCTCGTCGAGCAGGAGCACCTTCGGCCGCCGGACGAGGGCGCGGCCGATTGCCAGCATCTGCTGCTGACCACCCGAGAGCAGTCCGGCCCGGCGGGCGGAGAATTCCGCCAGGATGGGGAACATCGCGAACACGGCCGAGGTCTGCTCCTGGGTCGTCGCCCGCGAATAACCCATGCCGTGCATGCCCATCGTCAGGTTCTCAAGCACCGTCAACTCGCCGAAGAGGTGCCGCCCCTCGGGTACGAGAGCCAGGCCCGATCCGGCAATGCGGTGGGCCGGTTTCCCGAGGATCGAGGAACCGTCGAGAGTGACGGCGCCGCTGGCGGTCCGGTGCAGGCCGGCTATCGAGTTGAGCAGGGTGGACTTGCCGACGCCGTTGGCACCGATGAGGGCGAGTACCTGCCCGGCCCGCACCTCGAGGTTCACGTCGCGAAGGACGGTCGTCGAGCCGTACCGGGCAGTCAGGTTCTCCACGCGGAGTGTCATGCGGGGACCTCTCCCAGGTAGGCACTGATGACCTTCGGGTCCTTCTGCACGGCCTCGGGAACATCCTCGGCGATCCGGTTCCCGGCGTCGAGAACCAGCACCCGGTCGCTGACCGACATCACCAGTCCCATGTTGTGCTCGATGATGACCATGGTGATGCCGCTGGACTTCACGGCCCGGAGCACATCAGCGAGCTCCCTGGTCTCGGTGTCGTCGAGCCCCGCGGCGGGCTCGTCGAGCAGGGTCAGCCGCGGACTGCCGGCCAGGACACGCCCCACTTCGATGAGGCGCTGGGTGCCGGCGGGGAGGTCCGAGGCGGGGATGTCCGCGAATCGGGAGAGCTCGAGGAATCGCAGCGCCGCGTCGGCCCGGACCCGGAGCGCCGCCTCTTCCCGGCGTGCCGACGGCAACCTCAGCCCGGTCGACCAAAATCCCGCTCTGGTCAGGTAGTGCCCGCCGAGCATGATGTTCTCCCGCGCCGTGAGCCGGGGCACGAGACGGGCGGACTGGAAAGTCCGCATGAGCCCCATGCTCGGCAACCGGAACGGATCGGCGTGCGTGATCGGGTGACCCTCGAAGGTCACATCTCCCCGGTCCGGGCGGGTGAAGCCGGTGATGATGTCCAGTAGCGTGGTCTTACCGGCCCCGTTGGGACCGATGATGGCCTGGACCGACCGCTCTTCCACGCTGAAGCTGACGTCGGTTAGGGCTTGCAGGCCGCCGAACCGGCGCGAGATCCCTGCCACCTCCAGCAGAAGCGTCATCGTCTGAACCGCCCTTGCACCAGTGTCCGAACGCCGCCCCACAGACCCTGGGGCAGGTAGGTGATGACGATGACCAGGACCACTCCCGCCAGAAGCGGCTCGTAGGCCGCGACCGATTGCCCCGCCTGGGGAAGGATCTGCAGCAGGAAGACCCCCAGGAGCGGTCCGACGATCGTCCGCGACCCGCCCAGGGCGAGCATCACGACCAGGTTGAGCGCCACCAGCACGCCGACCATGTCCGGGGAGACGAATCGCGAGTAGAACCCGTACAGGCTTCCCCCCACCGAGGCGAACACCGCAGCCACCATGAAGGCGGCGGTCTTGTAGCGCGCCGGGTTGATGCCGAGCATCGCGGCTGCCTGCTGGTCGCTGGAGATGGCCGCCAGCGCGCGGCCGGTCTGCGAGCGCAGGAGTCCGGAGACGAACAGCGATCCGAGCAGGCAGACGACCAGGACGACGTAGTAGTTGGCCGTGTCGGACACTGCGACGAACGAGCCGACGCCGATGTTGGGGATGCCGACCAGCCCGGAGGGGCCGCCGGTGATGTCCCCGAGTCCGTTGGCAAGGCTGACCGTGATGACCGCCAAACCCAGCGTGGCCAGCGAGAGGTAGTAGCCCCGCAAGCGGAGGAAGAGCCTGCCCAACAGGTAGGCCAGCGCCGCGGAGACCACCGCCATGACGGCCATCGCCAGCACCGTCGGCACTGAGTAGCGCAGGCTCAGGATTCCGGCACCGTAGGCACCGAGCGCGATGAAGAGAGTCTGCCCGAGGGAGACCTGACCGGCCTGCCCCAGGAAGACGTCGAGCCCGAGCACGATGAAGAAGAAGATCCCCATGACGATGAGGAAGCTCAGATAACCTGGCGTGAGATAGGGGACAGCCACCAGCAGCGCCACCACGACGACCGGCAGGAGCGCCCGCCGCCACGACGACGGTCCCTGCCGCTGTGCGGGGGCCGCGGTCGACTTGACGGCGTCCGCCCCCGGTGCGAGCTGGGTCATCGGCGCACCTCCTCGACCTTTCCGCGCAGCCCTGCCGGACGGACGAGCAGGACGACGATCAGCACGCCGATCGCCAGCACCTCGGCCGTCGACGCGGGCGTGTACCGGCTGAAGACGCCTTCCAGCACGCCCAACAGCAGCCCACCGGCCAGCGCGCCGGTGGCGCTGCCCAATCCGCCGATAACGGCCGCGATGAAACCGTTGACCGCATACGGCACCACCGTGTCGTACTGGAGGAAGGTCAGCGGAACGATCGCCGCCCCCGCCATGGCCGCCATGGCGCCGGCCATGCTGAAGGCCATCAGCCTTACCCGGTCCACGTTGACCCCCATCAGCGCGGCGGCGCGGGGATCCTGCGCGGTCGCCCGCATGGTCAGGCCGAGACCGGTGCGCTGCAGAAGGAACCACAGCGCCAGGACCGACAGCAGCAGGACGCCGAAGATCCAAAAGTCCTGGGTGGCGACCCGGACGCCGAGCAGGGTGACCGAGCTGGGCTGCGAGAAGGCCTTCAGCGTGTACGGGAGGTTGCCGTACACGATGAGCAGGAAGCCGCCCACTGCCTGCAGCAGGCCGACCGTGATCAACAGCATCCGCTCCGGGGTTGCCCGCTTGGTGGCCGGCCGGATGACGACCTGGTCGACGACGGCCAGGACCACCGCAAAGATGATCGCCGTCATGATCAGCAGCAGCACCGGGTTGACGCCGAGCGCGTTCTTCAGGCTGACCGCGGTCAACGCCGCCAGGACGACGAACGCACCCTGGGCGAGGTTGATGACACGACTCATCGAGTAGATGAGCGACATGCCGAGCGCGATCAGTGCGTAGACGCTCCCGACTGCCAAACCTCCGACGAGTGTCTGGGCGAGTCCAGTCATGACTACTTTCCGACGTAGGTGAACTTGCCGTTCTCGGCCTGCACCATGGCCACGTCGTCCACCGTGAGGCCGCGGTGGTCATCGGGCGACATGTGATAGGTGCCCACGACGCCGGGGAAGCCGTCGATGGACTCCATCGCCGTCCGGATGTCCGCGGCGCTGGTCGACTTGGCGTGCTTCAGCGCCTCGGCGAGCACCAGCACGGCGTCGTAACCCACACCGGGCCCGAAGTCGGGTGCCTCGTTGTACTTCTGCTGATACGCGTCGTGGTACTGCTGCTCCAGGTCGTAGGCCGGGTCGGTCTTCGGCAGGGTCTCCCACCAGAAGTCGCGGGTGGCCGGAATGAGCAGCGTCTTCGGCGTGTAGTCGGCGATCCGCTCGAGGAATGCCCCGGCGAGGTTCCCGTCGGTGGTCATGACCGGTAGGTCGATGCCCAGCTGCTGGATGCCCTTGAGCGCCACACCCACCGGCGTACCTGTGGACCAGACGACCAGCGCCTGCGGGTTGCTGGCCATCGCCTGCTGCAGCTGAGCGGTTGCGGACACGGCGGCCGGCTCGTACGTCACCTGTGCGGTGACCGTGACACCGGCTTTCTGGGCCGCCTCGTTCGCCGCGCGCCCGCCGTCGGTGCCGCTGGCGTCGGTCGTGTTGATGATCGCGACCCGGGTGATGCCCTTGTTCTTCCAGTAGCTCATCGTCTCCTCGGCCAGCGCGTCAGTCTTGGCGCTCGCCGACCACACGAACCCTGAGGCGTCGATACCGGGAGAGAGGCAGTAGTCGACCGGCCCGTTGTCCTTCACGAACGGCGCGATCGCGTTGCAGTTGGCGACGACGGATGGCCCCACGAGGGCCGTGACCTTTTTCGCGATCAGGTTGCGCGTCTGCTGAAGCGCTTGGTTCGGCTGACTCTGGTCGTCGGCCGACTCGATCTGGATCTTGTGACCGTTGACGCCGCCCTTACCGTTCACGAAGTCCGCCGCCAGCTGGGCACCGCGCAGCTCTCCCACGCCGAGCTGGCTCGCGCCACCCGTCTGGCTGGTCACCACACCGAAGGTGTACGGGCTGCTGTCGCCACCGCCACTACCGCCGCTGGTGGTTTGCGAACCGCAAGCAGAGGCCAGCATCAGCACCGCCAGGGCGCCGACCGTGGTCGGGGCCTTCCTGGTCAGGTGCCGTCGTGGTCGGTACATGTGGACTCCTCGTTGTGTCGACGTGACCCATCCGGCCAGCCAGGGATGAATCTCTGTCTAGCAGATACCTCTCTGCTTAGAAGAACATGTGAGTGGGAGCACGTCAAGGCTGCGACACCGTCCCGCGCCCCCAACCGCTCGGGAGCCACTCGGAGCCTCCTCAGATTCCCGCTTCCGGTGACTCGCCCCGCGGTCGCGCATCCAGCACGGTCGACGGCGTGGAGGACGAACGGCTGCGGGCACTCGTGGCGGACGAGCGGCGGACAAGCCGCCCCCGCCGCGGCAGCTGCGCACCGAGGAGCGGGACGCGGACTTCTCTGCGCCGGCTGGCGGGGTCCGCGATCTCGTGGGGCACGTGGCCATGGCGACCGACAGCCCGGGCAGCGCGACGGTCCTCTGCCTGTCCGGGCAGACGAGGCGTGGCGACGATACGCTGGCCAACTCGACGGGAAATGGCCACGACCCGGCCGCGTCGAATGAGAACTGGCCAACTACGCCGGGAATCGACACCCGCCGCTGACGTCACCCCGCCGGAAGCGCCTCAAGATCACAATCGACACAGACCCGTGTGGAGAGGTCTAAGGCACAAGAACCGCCGTCGCCGGCGCGTTTTCGTCGCCGGCGATCCGCTGGTTGGGCATCTGTAGTTAGGGCCCGGCAGGGATCAACTCCAGGATTGGGCTTCGGGGGTCAAGCTTGGTGAGGTGACCACCGGTGTGTCCGATGAGGCACTGGCCGAGAAGTTCGCCAGCGTGTTTCCGCACCTGAACGAGCGGCAGCGTCGGCTGCTGGCGGGGGCCGAGGCACGTTCGCTGGGCCGGGGCGGCACCGCCCGGGTGGCCCGCGCCAGCGGGTTGCACCCGGAGACCGTGACCGCTGGGATGGCGGAGCTGACCGGCGGCGCGCCGGTGACCGATCGGGTGCGTCGCCCCGGGGGCGGGCGCCGGCCGTTG
>NZ_FNOZ01000061.1 GCF_900107175.1 Modestobacter sp. DSM 44400
CGTCACCGTGCGAGTGCCCGTCACCGTGCGAGTGCCCGTCACCGTGCGAGTGCCCGTCACCGTGCGAGTGCCCGTCACCGTGCGAGTGCCCGTCATCGTGCGAGTGCCCGTCATCGTGGGAGTGCCCGTCATCGTGGGAGTGCCCGGTCGGGACAGTCGTGGGGTGGCTGCTCAGCGCGGCGGCCAGGGCGGGTTCGGGCAGCATCTCGACAGCCGGAACCTGCAGTGCCCGCGCGGCCCGCCAGCGCGGGATGGCCGCACGCAGCATGGCGGCCCCGATGCCGGCGACGAGGAGCCCACTGGCCACCCCGAGCCAGCGGATCACCTGATCCCCGGCGAGCGAGCTCGACAGGGAGATGGCCAGGCCGAGGACCAGCACCCCCACCGTGTGCGTCGCCGTGACGGTCGCCCCCACGGCGATCGCGTCCCGGCTGCGCCCCCGGCGGGCGGCCAGGTAGGCGGCCATCACCGTCTTGCCGTGTCCGGGGAGGAGCGCGTGGCCACAGCCCAGGAGCACGGCCAGCAGCACGGCCAGCCCACCCACCAGCGGCGTCAGCCCCCGGTCGCCGATGAGGTCCTCGAGCCGGCGGTCCAACCCCGCGACTGCGTTGGTGAACGGATCACCGGACCCTGCGGTGATCGCGGTACCCGACCCGGTGTTGGTGCCCGGCTCGGTCTGCACCGTGAAGCCGCGCACGTCCACCGGCGAGGCCAACAGATCCACCGGGTACTGCCGCAGTTCGTCGGTGACGCTGTCCACCGGCACCGGCGAGTCGATCAGTCGGACCCCGTCGCCGTCCGCCGTCATCTCCCGCCAGCCCACCCGGTCGGCGAGGTAGCCGTCCTCGACCGTGACCGTCGCCGCGTCGTTCAGCGCGGCGTCCGCCTGGAAGTGACAACTCAGGCGCAGCGTGGGCAGGCCACCCGCCCCCGGACGGGTCTCCATCGCGGTGTTCTCCACCGTCCAGGTCAGTGCCGTGCCGTCGACGGTGACCTGGACCGCTTCGGCAACGTCGGCGCAGTCCGCGGCGGCCGCCGTCGCGAGTTGGGCTGCCGTCGGGGACCCGTCGGGCGCGACGCTCTGCAGCTCCTGGGCAGTGGGAATCTCGGCGCGGTCGAGAATGGACGTCAGTTCCACCCGGTCGGGCTTGAGCTGGACGTGGTCGTAGTGGTTGACGGTGAAGTTGCCCAGCGGATGGGCCTGGGCCACCCCGGGCGTGACCGCCCAGAGCGCGCCGGCGCTGATGGCGACGGCCAGCAGCCGACCTCCCCTCACCGTCGTCCACCCAACGAGGCGAGCAGCTCCTCAGCGCGCGGAACGTGGAGGGGAGAGAAGTAGGGGTTGGTGTCCAGCGCGGTGCTGAGCGTGGTCCGGGCCTGACCCGTCATCCCGAGGGCGGCCTCGATCGCACCCCGGTGGTAGAGGAAGAGCGCATTCTGTCCGCCGATGCCCGTCGCCTGCTGGGCCAGCGGCAGCGCCTCGGCATCGCGACCGGCACTGTGCAACGCCCAGGCCAGCGCGTCCTGCGAGTCGATGTTCTGGCGCCGGCCGTACTCGGCCTCTCCCGCAGCAACCGCGGCCGCCGGATCGCCGTGGTCGGCCGCGAACTGCGCCGTCGTCAGATCGTCCTGCACCCCGCTGGCCGCGAACAACGTCTGGACCGTACCGACCAGGGCGAACTGCTGCTGAGCCTCGGCGTCCCGGCCCAGGGACTCCAGGTACTCGCCGAACTCGACGAAGTACGCGGGCAACGGACGCTCGTCGACGACCGACTGGAAGTTCTCGACCGCCGCGTCGCTCTTCCCGCGGGCGGCGAGCACCCGGGCCTGGCCCAGCAGGAGCGTCGGCTCACCGGGGTCGGCTTCGAGGCCAGCGTCGTACTGCGCGGCAGCCTCGTCCAGATCGCCGGTGGAGAAGGCCAGCGCGCCCAGGTAGGTCCGGCAGTAGGCCTCGTCGCTGTCACCCTGCGCCGTCTCCAGGGCCTGCTCCAGCGCGGAGCGCGCGTTCACGAGGTCGCCGTGCAACTCGGCGTCATAGGAAGCGCGGGTGAAGGACGCGATGCCGGGCCTCAGTCTCAGCATCCGCTGCAGCGCGTCCGTCGCCCCGGGATAGTCGCCGAGCTGTGTGCGGGCATCGGTGAGCACACCCCAGGCCGTCGCGCTGTAGGGGTTGAGCTGCACGGCCTGCTCGCCGAACGCGGCAGCCCCGGCGAAGTCGTGCCGGGCGTTGGCCAGCGCGCCCTGGCCGATCAGCGCGGTGTCGTTGCCGTCGGGGTGCAGGGTCAGCGACTGTTGCAGTGCGCCGTCCGCTTTGTCGTAGTACGTGGGATCGGCGGTGATCCGAGCCCGCTCGACGTACGCCGACCCCAGCTGAGCCCAGGTCGTGTAGTCACCTGGCACCTGTTCCAGTCGCTGTTGGGCCGCGGTGATGGCAGCCACCAAAGGGTCGACCGCCGGCCCGGCGGCCTGCTCCTGCCCGGCGACTGCCTGCTTGTCGAACTGGACGGTGTAGAAAGCCGCGGCCGCGGCCACGAGCAGCAGGCCGCCGGCAACGATGGAGGCGACCGCTGTCCGGGTGCGCACGATCAGACGTTCGGCTGGTTGCCGGCCGGCGCCGTCATACCGGCGTCCGCCCGCTTGTTGGTCTCTTCCAGCGAACGCGCCATGTTCAGCGTCGTCCGGACGACGAGGTTGTCCCGGTAGGAGCGGGCGGTCTCGTCGAAGCTGCCGGTGCAGGTGATCAACACGAGTTCGGAGTCACTGACCGGGGCGTAGACCCGCTCGGCCGGAAAGGCGTCCTTGGGGTACTGCTGGCTCTCGGTCACCGTGAAGACGGCCACGGTGTTGTCGGCCCGGGTGACCAGCACCTCGTCACCGACCGCCAGGTCGCGCAACCGGTAGAAGACCGCCGGCCCGGTGTAGTCGTCCACATGCCCGGCGATCAACCCCGGCGGGCCCTGCGGGTCACCCGGGAAGTTGCCGCCGGTGAACCAGCCGGCCTTGGTGAAGTCGACCGGCGTCTCGAGGGTGCCATCGCCGTTGAGGCCGAGGTTGACCAACGAGGTGCTCACCTCGATGGCCGGGATGTCCACCTGGACCGGCGCCATGTGGGCCAGCGCGCCGGCGGCCGGCGTTGCGGTGTCTCCGACCGATGTCGAAGGCGCGGCGGCCGCGGAGCGTGCAGGCTCGTCTGAGCCGCCGAAGAAGAAGGCGCCGACGAGAAGACCGACGACGAGGGCTGCCACGGTGGGCAGCAACCAGGCCGGGAGGCGACGCCGACGGTGCGGGGCATCGCTCTCGTCGGCCTGCTCCAGCTCTGAGTCGAGGAAAGCCGAGTCGTCGCCGGAAGCGTCGTGCGAACCGTACGAGGGCTGGTCAGGGGTGTTGCCGGCCACAGGGGCTCCTTCGGTCTGCTGCCTCTTCTCCGCCCCGAGCTCCGGGGCGGAGAAGGATGAGGGTTCGTCCGTGAGGTGTGGCCGTGGGGTGCGGCGGTGGACACCGCCGCACCCCAAGGCCGTTGGAACGGGTCAGACCTCCGAGGTGACGGAGACCTTCCGGCGAAGCGTACGACTGCGCAGCAACGATCCGGCACCAGCTCCCAGGAGCAGGAGCGCGGCCGAGCCGGTCAGTGCCGGGATCAGGGTGTGGTCCAGACCACCCTCACCGGTCTCGACACCGCCGGTCGGGTAGCCACTGGCGTTACCGCCGCTGGCCACCGGTGCAGTGCTGCCACCGTCGGTACCGCTGGTACCGCCCGTGGCCGGGGGAACCGGCTGGGGGTTGCCGTCGCCGACCTGCGCGCCACCGTTGACGGCGCCCTGGTTCGGCAGGGCCACGTACGGGAACGAGTTGCTGAAGCCAGGTCCGTTCTGGTTCACCCCGTCGCCACCCTTCAGGGCGTCGAAGGCGCCCTGTCGGTCAGCCGGGATGTTGTTGATGTCCGAGATGCCCTCGAGGGCGAGGATCTCGATGTCCACGACATCGTCGCCGAGACGACGCCCGTTCGGGAAGCCCTGGAAGTCCCCAGCGAGAACCCCGAGGCGGCTCGGCGAGGCGGTCACCGGGGTGCTCATGTTCAGACGCAGCATCTCCGACAGCTGGAAGGGCACCGTCGAGCCGGTGTTCTGGGCCTGCGAGTTGAGCGCGACGTTGATCGGGTTGTCCGTGTCCGGATTCCCGTCGATGTCGACCTCGGCGTTGGTGGTGATGCCGCTGAGGAAGATCTCGGCGATGTCGAAGCGGTTCGCGTCGTCACGGGTGGTCTTGTCACCATCCGTGCCGGGCGCGGTCACGCCGTAGATCTCCTCGATCAGGTACGGCAGCTCGGGGTTGATCACCCGGTCGACGACCGCGGGCACCGTGGCGTCCACCGACGGATCGATGGCGTTGAAGGTGTCCTTCAGCGCCGCGGGGATGACGACCTCGTTCACCAGCGGCTGACCGAGACGCGACACCTGCACGTAGTCGGCGTTGGGGTCCACCGGCGAACCGTCGGCGTTGCGCGCACCCGCCCGGGACGTGGTGCTCCACACCCCGATCACCGGGTTGTTCGTGGCGTCACCGGCGATCGCCAGCTCGGTCTTGGGCACCTGCAGGGCGATCGTGTTCACGTTGTAGCCGGCGAGGGTGTCCTGGCCGGTCTCACTGAGGTCGCCTCCGTAGAGGAGGTCGAACACCCGCAGGTCGAGGAAGAACGAGTCGTCGGCCTGTGCGGCGAGCGTCTGACCGCCACCCGGGAGGTCGGTGATCGCCTCCTCACGGAGTGCGTTGTAGTCCGGCATGCCGGCCGGGCCGGTGAACGACGGCGCAACCTTGACACCGGAGACAACGGGGGCGAATGCAGCGCCCTCGATGCTCACCGACAGGTCGTAGGTCTGCTTGAAAAGCAGGTTCGCGTCGTCGAGGGTCGTGACCTTGCCATTGTTGTACAGGAAGGTGTCGTTCCGCGGGTCGGATCCGTCACCCCGGTCGTCCTGGGTGGAGAACTCCCACCGGTAGACGATGTCGGCAACGGCGTCACCGTCGTTGTCGATGTTGATGTCATACGCGGCGCCGGTGGCCCAGGGGTAGAAGTTGGGGCCGCCGTTGGGCTCCTCGAAGGGCGTCCAGTTGCCGATCAGGGTGACCGTGTCCGGGTTTTCCGGGCTGGAGAACGCGTAGACGTCGGTGTTGTCGACGGCCGGGTCGGCCGCGATGAGCGGTGCCTCGCGGTGGCTGGAGGCCAGGGCCGCGGTGGGCAGCAGCCCGATCATGGCCGAGCCGGCGAGCACACCACCCGCGGCGAGCAGGGCCGTGGAGCGTGCACTCCGGGCCCGCACAATGCTTTCGTACATGAACATGCGTTGTCCTTTCGCTGCCGTCCCACACGGGAGGCGATCACCGACATGACGTCGCAGTCAGCCGGTGAAAGGAAATCACCAGACGGTCGAGATGCTTGTCAGGAGGACAGTGGAGCCCCGTTGCCCTGCTGCGACGTGCACAAAGCTAGCGGTAAATCACAGCGACCCGAACAACGTTCGCGCGTCTCGTGGGGAATGTCTGCGAATCGGCTGGGAATAAATTTGATCATGACAAACGGCAGTTCAGCTGCTCGTCACCTGTCGCCGAGAAATCAAGTCCCGCCCGCTCGGCAATGCGCGCAATCGCCCCTTCTGCCCTTTTTGGTCCCAGGCACATCATCTGCAACAGCAGTTACCGCGGCGGCGTGGCGCTCGCTCCTGGCCGCCGACCCGAGGAGTCCAGCGGCGCCTCGGTGGGTGCCGAGGCGCCGCGGTCGGCCCACGATCAGACGTTCGGCAGATCGTCGGCCGGGACGGGCTGCCCGGATGCTGCCCGCTTGTTGGCCTCCGCGAGCGACCTGTCCATGTTCAGCGCCGCCCGGACGACGAGGTTGTCCAGGTAGGACCCGGCTTCCTGGTCGAAGCTGCCGGTGCAGGTGACGTGCACCAACTCGAAGTCGGCGACCGGGGCGCAGACCTGGTCGGCCGGGAAGGCGTCCTTGGGGTACTGCTGGCTCGGTCACCGTGAAGACGGCCCCGGTGTTGTCGGCCCCGGTGTTGTCGGCCCGGGTGACCTGCACCCCGTCGCCCACGGCCAGGTCGCGCAGCCGGTAGAAGACCGCGGGACCGGTGTAGTCGTCCACGTGCCCGGCGATCAGCGCCGGGGGACCCGAGGGGGGTCTGCTGGGTGGTTCCTGCCGGTGAACCAGCCGACCTTGCTGAAGTCGACCGGCACCTCGAGATGCCGTCGCCATTGAAGCCCCAGCTCGACGAGGGGAACTCACCTCGATGACCGGAATGTCCACCTGGACCGGCGCGGCGTACGTCAGCGCCGCAACTCTGGGAGACGCGGACGCCGGCGTGGTGGTGGTTGTGGTGGGTGCGGCGCGCACCTGTGCGGCAGCGGAAGCCTCGTCCGCGCTTCCGAAGAGCAAGCAGCCGACCAGCAGACCGACCACGAGTGCGGCGACGGCGGCCAGCGGCCAGACCGGCGGGCGATGCCGGGAGGGAGCGCCGACCGGTTCGTCGTCCTGCCGCAGCTCCGACTCCAGGAATGGAAAGCTGCCGTCAGGAAGGTTGTCGTTCGGGCGGGTGCGGGATCGTTCGGGCTGGCGAAGGCCACGCCGGTTCCTTCACGGCTTCCCGCACCTCGTCGGGAGGAACTCGCGGCAGAGACGCAGTGATGGGGTGCAGCAGCGAAGGCTGCTGCACCCCATCACTGGTCGGGCCGGTCAGACCTGGTGGCCACCGGCGTTGTTCTTGCGGCGCAGCGAGTGGCCGCGGATCAGCGAGCCAGCACCGGCCCCGAGGAGCAGGAGCGCTGCCGAACCGGTCAGCGCCGGGATGAGGCTGTGGTCAAGGCCACCCTCACCGGCATCGACGCCACCGACCGGGTAAGCACTGACCACGTTCTGCCGACCGTTGGTGCCGGCAGAGCCGTTTGCAGTCGCGCCCCAGTTGCCGACACCCGAGTTGAGGCTACCGGAATTGCCCCATCCCGAGTTGTGATCCCCGGAGTTACCGCTTCCCGAGTTGTGGTTGCCCGAGTTGCCACTTCCGGAGTTGTGGTCACCCGAGTTGCCGCCATCCGAGCCCGAGGCCGGCGGGGTCACGGGCGTGGTCGGCGGGGTCACGGGCGTGCCGTTGCCCTCGGGGGTATCCGTGCCACCGGCGCCGGTGCCACCGCCCTGGTTGACCGCCTGGGTGTTCGGGCCGGCGATGTAGGGGAAGGTGCCACTGAAGGCGTTGTCGTTCGAGTCCACCAGATCACCGCCCTTGAGTGCCTCGAAGGCAGCCTGACGATCGGCGGGCACGGCGTTGACGTTGTAGATGCCCTCGAGCGCAAGGATCTCGATGTCGACGACGTCGTCCGCCAGGCGGCGACCGTTCGGGAAGCCCTGGATGTCGCCGCCGACGACCCCGAGCCGGCTGGCCTGCTCGAGCGGCTGGGTCTTGCCCTCAGCGTCGGGAAGGCTGGTCGGAGCGGTGATCGACATGTTCAGCCGCAGCATCTCCGAGGGCTGGAACGCTGCCGGGTCGGCATCGGCGTTGTTCGCCTGGGAGTTGAGGTCCAGCGGGATCGGGTTGTCCTTTGCGCCGTCCCCGTCGTTGTCGTGCACGTCGACCTTGGTGGTGATCCCGGTGAGGAACACCTCGAAGAGGTCTTCCCGCGGAGTCGGCGGCGCCGGGATGCCGTAGATGGCCTCGATCAGCTTGGGCACCTCCGGGTCGAGCACCCGGTCGACCACGGCGGGCACGGTCGCATCGACCGACGGGTCGATGGAGTTGAACGTGTCCTTGAGACCGGCCGGGATAACAACCTCGTTGACCAGCGGCTGACCGAGGCGGGACACCTGGGTGTAACCCCCGGAACCCTCGGCTGCCGTGCCATCGGCGTTGCGCAGGTTCGGCCGCGTGGTCGTGCTCCACACCCCGATGACCGGGTTCTTCGTCGCATCGTTGTTGATGGCGACCTCGGACTTCGGCACCTCAAGCACGATGCTGTTGACGTTGTAGCCGGCCAGGGTGTCCACCCCACGCTCGGAGAGGTCACCGCCGTAGAGCAGGTCGAACACCCGGAGGTCCAGGAAGAACGGGTCCTCGGTCTGGGTGGCCAGCGTCTTGCCGCCGCCCTTGACCTCGGTCTCCGCGGGCGTCCGCAGGTGGTCCACGTAGTCCTGGGAGGACCCCATGCTCGCCGGCCCTGTGTAGGACGGCGACACCGGGCCCTTGGCGATCGGCTTTCCCCAGGTCTCGCCGCCGTCCTTGCTGACATCGAGGGCGAAGTACTGCCGGAACAGCAGGTTCTCGTCGTCCAGTGAGGTGACCGGGCCGTTGTTGTAGAGGAAGGTGTCGCCGTCGCGGAGGTCCTCGGTGGTGAACTTCCAGCGGTAGGTCAGGTCGGCAATCGCGTCGCCGTTGTTGTCGATGTGGATCAGGTACTCGGCGTCGTCGGCCCAGGGGTAAAAGTTGGGTCCCCCATTGGGCTCCTCGAACGGGATCCAGTCGGCGATGAATGTGACGTTGTCCGGGTTTTCCGGGCTGGAGAACGCGTAGACGTCGGTGTTGTCGACGAGCGGGTCGCCCAGGATGAGCGGCGCCTCGCGGTGGCTGGAGGCCAGGGCCGCGGTGGGCAGCAGCCCGAGCACGGCGGAGCCGGCGAGCAGCCCGCCCGCTGCGATCAGCGCCGTGGCCCGTGGGCCCCGACGCTGGAGGATCCCTTGATTGAGCATGAGCCTGCCTTCCCTCCTCCGCCCCCGGGGCGAAGTGATCACCGACATGTCATCGCAGGGAGTGCGGAGGGCAGAGCCGCGGAGCAGCGACGGACGGGTTCGTCACGACGATGCGCCGAGGGAGTTCGTTGTCCACCTGCGAGTGAGCGAAATGTAAGCGGCGTCTCGGAGCCGCCGCGCCCGTCGGCCGCAAGAAGAGGCGCCACGCCAGCGCGTTGACTCCGTTCCGTGATGCCTGTGCGACAGATGTGTCTGCAGTGATGAGATTGTATGCAACCATCGGGCGCCCACCGTCCCGCTGTGCTATGCGCGGGCTCCACAAGCGGTCGGCAGCGCCTCGGTGACCCCCTCGACCGCCACCGGCCACGGGACGTCCAGCCCCTTGCGTCGAGGCGGTACGGCTGCAGTACGGCGGGTTCCCCCCTGGCGCACGGCGCGGGTGATCCTGTCCTCCCGATAGCCCAGGGAGCGCGACACGGCGCCGAAGCGGGGTTGTCGGTGAACGCCGAGGTGGTCGCCGATGCCGCCCCCAGCGCCCTGAGGGCGACGGCGAGCACCGCGACCCGCGCGCCGGCCCACGCCCCGGCCCTGGTGCGCCCGTCGCAGCCACGGCCCGGTGTCGACCTCGTGCAACGCGGCGAAGTCGGCTGCCGCGACCGCTTGGGCCGAACACCTCGCCGTCGGTCCACGAGAACAGGAAAGGACATCCGCGCGGGGTCGTGCACCCGCCGGCCGCCAGCGCGGCCAGTCGCCCGAGTTGGTCGTCGCCGCGAAGTCGCAGCTCCAGCCCGTCCACCCGCAACCGCAGCGCCGAGGGGGCCCACCACCGGTCCACCACCCCATGGCCCCCAGGGCGTGCAGCGAGTTCCTGCCGGCCGGGCAGGTCAGGCAGGGCTCAGCGCACGAAGGGGGGCTCGCCGGTCTCGCTCACCATCGGCCGGCCGGCGGCCTCCCAGTCGCCCATCCCACCGCCGACGTTGACCGCGTCGTAGCCGTTCTGGTTCAGCCAGGCCGCGACCCGCGCGGACCGGCCGCCGCCGCGGCAGGTCACGTAGAGCGGGTCGGCGTCGGGCAGGTCACCGAGGCGCGCGGGGACGTCCCCCATGGCGATGTGGGTGGCGCCGTCGATGTGGCCGGCGACCCACTCGTCGTCCTCGCGGACGTCGAGCACGACGGCGTCCGCGGGCACCTCGGAGGCGGGCACGGTCGGGACCTGCTGCGGCATCGTCACGCACTCCATCGTGGCACGCACGCACGGCGGTCGACACCGCTGCCAGGATGGGCGGTGATGCACCCTCCCCCGCCGGGCCCGGTCCGCGAACCCGCCTGGTCGCTGTCCCGGTCGGCCATCGGTCTGTGGCTCGCCCAGGGCGTCCTCGGCACGGCGGTCTGGGCCCTGGCCGGAACCGCCTTCCTGGTGTTCGTCCCGGCGGACGCCGGCTGGGCGGTGCGGGTGCTCCGCTGGCTGGGCCCGGCCCTGGTCGTCGGCTACGGCGTCGTCGCGATCGGCGTACGGCCGCGGCTGCGCTACCGGGTGCACCGCTGGGAGGTCACCGACGAGGCGGTCTACACCCTGACCGGCTGGCTGACCCGCACCTGGACCCTGGTCCCGGTCTCCCGCATCCAGACCGTCGACGTCACCCGCGGGGTGGTGCAGCAGCTGTTCGGCCTGTCCACGGTCGTGGTGCTCACCGCGTCCTCGCAGGGCACCGTCCGGATGCCGCACCTGGAGAGTGACGTCGCCCGCCGGGTCGCCGAGGACCTCGCCCGCCGGGCAGAGCTCGTCCGGGACGAGGCGACGTGACCGAACGGTCGCCGGTCCTGGACGTGCCGCTGGGCCGGCCCGCTCCCCAGCGCACCTCCCCGCGGGTGCTGGCGGTGCACACCATCACCTTCCAGCAGGCCCGGCGGCTGGTGCCGGTCGCCCTGGCGGTCATCGCCGGCACCGGCCTGGACGGTGGCCGCCGGACCGTGGTCGCCCTGGCGGTCGGCGTGACCCTGGTGTCGCTGGGCAGCGCGACGCTGTCCTGGTGGCGGTTCGGCTACGCGATCGGGAACGGCGCGGTCGTGGTCACCCGGGGGCTGCTGTCCCGTTCGGTGCGCACGGTGCCGCTGGACCGGGTCCGTGGCGTCGAGGTCGAGGCGCCGGTGCTGCACCGGGTGTTCGGGCTGGTACGGGTGCGCATCGACGCCGCGGCCGGGGCGGTCGGCAACAAGGACGAGGAGCTGGTCGTCGACGGCCTCCGCCGCGAGGACGGCGACCGGCTGCGGACCGCGCTGCTCACCCGCCGCGGCCACCCGGCTTCCGGCGTCCCGGCCGGCGACGCCGCGACCTCCGCCGGGCCGCCGGCTGAGGAGCCCGAGGAGCTGATCAGCCGCTTCGACAACCGGTGGCTGCGATACGCGCCGCTGGTCGGCGGCTACCTCGCCGTCCCACTGGCCGCGGTGGGAGCGCTGGTCCGGATCGCCGACGAGCTGCCCGACCGGTTCGTGCCCGACGTCGGCCGCCCCGACGCCCTCACCGGGACGGTCGTCGCGGGCGCGCTGGTCGCCGCCCTGCTGGTGCTGGTGGTCGGCTCGGTGGTCGGCGCGGCTGTGGTCAACTGGCGGTTCCGGCTGGTGCGCCGGGGCGGCTCGCTGATCGCCGTCCGCGGCCTGGTGACCCGCCGGCACACGGAGCTGGAGATCGACCGGATACGCGGCTGCACCGTCACCGAGGGGCTTGGCATGCGGTTGGCCGGTGCGGGCCGGGCCAGCGCGCTGGTCACCGGCCTCGGCGACGCCACCCGGCGGGGGCAGCTGCTGCCGCTGGGCCCGCGGACCGAGGCCTGGGCGCTGAGCGCCCGGCTGGTCGAGGACCCCGGGCCCCTGCGCGCCCACCCGCCGGCGGCCCGGCGGCGCCTGGTCGTGCGTGCGGTCCTGCCGGGCCTCGCCGTCCTGGCCGCCGGCGCGGTGCTGACCCCGACCGTGGGCTGGTGGGCCCTGCTCCCGGCCGGCGCGGCGCTCGCCGTCCTCGGTGTGCCGCTGGGCCTGGGCCGCTACGCCGCCCTCGGGCACGCCGCCGGGCCGCACTCCCTTGCGGTGCGGGCCGGCTGGCTGGTGCGCGAGCACACGGTGCTGCAGCGGCGGGCGGTCCTGGGCTGGCAGGTCCGGCAGAGCCTGTTCCAGCGCCAGGCCGGGCTGGCCACCGTGCTGGCCTGCGTGGGGGCCGGCAGCGGCGGGTACGCCGCGTTCGACGTGGCCGCTGACGAGGTGGCGGGCTTCGCGCGGGCGGCGTCGGGCAGCTGGGTCGTGACCCTGCAACCGCCCCCCTGAGCCGGTCGGCTATCGGGCGATCAGATCGCGCAGCGCCTTGACCACCTCGGCGGCGCCCTCCTCGGCCATGAAGTCCCGCACGACACCGTGCGGTGGTCCAGGTCCGGCGCCCAGGCCCGCCAGAGGGCGGCCGCACCGGCGGAGTTGGTCGCCAGGCTCACCGACCGGGCGATGAGCTCCGCCCAGGTCGCCCGGCTGCACGCCCGCAGCGCAGGCAACCCGTTCCTGGTCCGGGAGCTGGTCCGGCTCTACGGGACCGACGGGGAGGCGGCGCTCCGCACCGTGCCGGCCGGCGTCCGCGACGTCCTGCGGCGCAGCCTGGTCCAGCTCCCCGACGCCGCCCGGATGCACCTGCGGCTGGCCGCCGTCCAGGGGTCGGACGTCGACCTCGACGTGCTGGTCCGCCTCGCCGGGGACGAGGAGGCGGTGCTGGGAACCCGCAGCGGTGGTCGGCGTCCTCCGACGTCCCGGCGATCTGGACCGCCAGGAAAGGAGCTGCTCGCCGTGACGGCGGGGGCCCGGGGGCCGATGACCTTCGAGGTGCTCGGGCACCTGGTCCTGGTCCAGGCCCGCTCCGCCCTCGCCGACCTCGCCGCGGCCGACCGGCACGCCGCCGCCGAGGCGCTCGCCGACCGGCACGGCCTGCCGCTGGTCGGCGTCCTCACCGACTGGTACGCCGCGCTTCGGCTCGCGGTCACCGGGCGGACCGACGCGGCGCGCGCGGCCTACCGCCCGGCTGCCGGCCACCGGGATGTCCGGTCTGGCGGCCGGGCTGCTCCCCCTCGCCCTGCTCGGACTCGACGCCCTGGCGCTCCGGCCGACCGCCGTCCCCGGGGCCGACTCGGGTGCGCACGAGGGCTGGGTCCGCCCGCTGGTCCTGCTCGGCCAGGGCGATGTCGACCGGGCCCGCGCCGCGCTGGCGGAGCTGCCGGACTCCCCGCACGACCTGCTGTTCGAGGCCCGCAGCTGCCTGCTCGCCACGGCGGCGGTGTGGGTCGGCGATCGGCCGCGGATGGAGCGCCTGCACACCCAGCTGCTCCCGGCGGGGACGAGCTCGCCGGGGCCGGCAGCGGCCTGCTGACCCTCGGTCGACGGCGTTCCACCTGGCCCGGCTGGCCGGCGCCCTCGGCCGCGCCGACCAGGCGGCGGGCACTTCCGGCGGGCAGCGGAGGTCGCCGACCGGGCCGGCGCGCCACACCGGGCCGCCGCGGCCCGGAACGCCCTGTCCGAACGACGCGACCCGCGGGCGAGCTGAGGAGCTGCGATGCCGATCGACGCCGAGGACCTCGAGGCGCCGAGGTGACCCGCTGGACGGCACGGCTGGGCTGGGCGGCTGCACCATCAGCACCGCCAGCTGGCCGGGTGTGCGGCCTGGATGGCCGCCGAGCTGGGCATCGCCGTCGGCTGAGTTCCGTGCCGATCAGCCGCCGAGCAGGCCGCCCAGCAGGCCGGCGGCCGCGTCGGGGGCGTCCCCGGCCAGCAGGCCGGCCGCGGCCAGCACGTACCGGGCGTCGACGACCACCCGGCTGCCGGCCAGCACCCCGCCGGCGCCGCCCCGGTCGCCGGCCAGCCGGTCGACGACGGCGGCCAGCGCCGCGGGGGCGGCGTGCCGGAAGACCCCGCCGGAGAGCACCACCAGGCCGACATTGCGGGCAGTGGCCCCGCCCGGGCCGAACGCCGCCTCCGCCCGCAGGTGCCGGCGCAGCGCCACCACCGCCGCGGCCTCTCCCCATGCCAGCGGGTCGTCGGCCGGGTCGGCCAGCCCCTCGGCCCGCGCGGCGTCCCGCAGCGCCGCGGCGCTCGCCGAGACGCCGAGGTCGCCCTCCACGGTGCGCCGGGCGGCGGGGACGCCGACCGCCTCGCGGCGCAGCGACACCTGCTCGGCGTCCACGCCCGGCACGCAGTACACGTCGGTGGTCGCCCCGCCGACGTCCAGTACCAGCACACCGGGGACGTCGGCGTCCGCCCGCAGCGCAGCCAGCGCGACGACCCCGTCCAGGACGGCGTCCGGGGTCACCGCGCGCACCCACTCCCGCAGCCGCGGATCGGCCGACAGCCGGTCGCCGCCGATCACGTGGCGCAGGAAGACCGCGCGGATGGCGGCGCGGGCGGACTCCGGGGCCAGCTGGCCGATGTCGGGCAGCACGTTGCCGGCCTCGGTCACCGCCACCCCACCGGCGCGCAGCACGGCCGCCACCTGCTCCCGGACGGCGATGTTGCCGGCCACCACTATTGGGACGGACCGGTCCGCACCGGCCAGTGCCACCGCGTTGGCCTGCAGCACGGTGGCGTCTCCGCCGTCGGTCCCCCCGACCAGCAGGACGACGTCGGGCCGGGCAGCGGCCAGCTCGGCGAGCCCGACGTCGTCCAGCCGCCCGGCGGCCACGTGCACCACCCGCGCGCCGGCGGACAGCGCCGCCCGGTGGCCGGCCTCGGCGCTGATCAGCTCCTCGTAGCCGACCACGGCCAGCCGCAGCCCACCGCCGGCGCTGGAGCACGCCCGCACCGGCGCAGCCCAGCCCGCAGTCGCGGCCAGCACCCCGGCCACGACGTCGTCCGGGGTGGTCGGCGCCTGCCGGGTCGCCAGCAGCGCTCCGCTGCTCGGGTCGACGAGGGCGGCCTTGGTCCAGGTCGACCCGATGTCGACGCAGACGAGCCGGTCGCCGGTCATGCCCGGTCCAGCCCGGCCGTGGCCGCGCCGGCGGTGAGCGCCTCGAGGCCGATGGCCCGCTCGGCGCCCCAGACCAGGAGGTCGGGGGTCATCGCGTACGGCTCCAGCCCAGCAGCGGCCCGGCGCCGCGGTCGACCAGCGCCCCGGCGGTGCACCCGCCGGGGTGACCGGTGGCCCCGAACAGCACGATGCGCACAGACATGTCCCGCACCCAACCACCCGCGGTCGTCCGTCCCCGTCCGAGGCCGCCTGGCGCGCCGCTCTTGCGGTGTTCCTGCCGCTCTTGCGGTGCCGCAACACCGCAAGAGCAGGGGGAACACCGCAAGAGGGGGGTGTCTCAGCTCAGTGCGGAACGGCCTTCTCTGCGCCGATGCCGGTCAGCGAGCGCACCTCGAGCTCGGCGTACTTGTCGACGTCCGGCTCCTCCTTGGACAGCTTGGTGCCCAGCCAGCCGAGCAGGAACGACAGCGGGATGGACACCAGGCCGGGGTTGTTCAAGGGGAACCAGGAGAAGTCGACGTCCTGCAGCAGCGACGTGCTCTTTCCGGTCGCCGGGTTGACCGGTGCTCCGGACACGACCGGGGAGAACAGAATGAGCGCGAGGCAGGAGACCAGCCCGCCGTAGATCGACCACAGCGCGCCCTGGGTGGTGAAGTCCTTCCAGAAGAGCGTGTAGAGGATGGTAGGCAGGTTCGCCGACGCCGCGATGGCGAAGGCGAGCGCCACCAGGAAGGCGATGTTGATGCCGGCCTGCAGTGCCAGGATGCCCAGCCCGATCGCAGCCGCGCCGATGACGACCGCAGTGATCCGAGCGACCTTGACCTCGGCGTCCGCTCGGACCTGGCCCTTCTTGATCACCGACGCGTAGATGTCGTGCGCGAAGGACGCTGACGCGGTGATCGTCAGCCCGGCGACCACCGCCAGAATGGTGGCGAAGGCCACGCCGGAGATGATGCCGAGCAGAACCGTGCCGCCGAGCTCGAAGGCCAGCAGGGGCGCTGCCGCGTTGACCCCACCGGGCGCGGCGACGATGTCATCCGGTCCCACCAGCGCACCGGCGCCGTAACCGATGACCAGGCTGAACAGGTAGAAGATGCCGATCAGCCAGATCGCCACCACGACCGAGCGGCGGGCGTCCTTGGCCGTCGGCACCGTGTAGAAGCGCATCAGCACGTGCGGCAGACCCGCCGTTCCGAGCACCAGGGCCAGCGCCAGGGAGATGAAGTCCAGCTTCGAGGCTCCACTGATCCCGTACTGCTTTCCCGGGTCGATGACCGCCTCGCCGCCCTGCTCCGCCGCCCCGCCCAGCAGCGCGGACAGGTTGAAGCCGTACTTGCCCAGCACCCAGAAGGTCATGACCAGCGCGCCGACGATCAGCAGCGAGGCCTTGACGACCTGCACGTACGTGGTGCCTCGCATGCCGCCGACCAGCACATAGAAGATCATCAACGCGCCGACGATCGCCACGACCACGGCTTGCGCACCCTCGCCGGTGAGCCCGAGCAGCAGCGTGACCAGACCGCCGGCGCCGGCCATCTGCGCCAGCAGGTAGAACAGCGACACCGCCAGGGTCGAGATCGCCGCCGCCGTGCGCACCGGACCCTGCCGCATCCGGAACGCCAGGACATCGGCCATGGTGAACCGGGCGGTGTTGCGCAGCAGCTCGGCGACCAGCAGCAGGGCCACCAGCCAGGCGACCAGGAAGCCGATCGAATACAGGAAGCCGTCGTACCCGTTGACCGCGATGGCCCCGGCGATGCCCAGGAACGATGCCGCGGACAGGTAGTCGCCGGAGATCGCCAGGCCGTTCTGGGTGCTCGAGATGTTCCGCCCGGCGGCGTAGTAGTCGGCGGCACTGTTGTTGTTGCGGCTGGCCCGGAAGGTGATCACCAGGGTGATCAGCACGAACACGCCGAAGATGGAGATGTTGACCGTCGGGTTGCCGATGGTGCCGCTGTCGGCGGCGAACAGGTCAACCACGGGTGCGCTCCTCGGACTCTGCGTGCGGAGAGGTCTGCGGGCGGACGTACTCGTGCGCCTCGAGCCGCTCCCGCATCTCGTCGGCGATCGGGTCGGTGCTGCGGGTGGAGTGCCGGACGTAGAGCTGGGTGATCAGGAACGTCGAGACGAACTGGAGGAGGCCGAACAACAGCCCGACGTTCACGTTGCCGAATACCCGGGTGGACATGAGGTCGTGCGCGTAGCTAGACAGCAGCACGTAGAGCAGATACCAGGCCAGGAAGGCCACGGTCATCGGGACGGCGAAGCTGCGGAACCGGCGGCGCAGTTCGGTGAACTCCGGGGAGTTCTGCGCCTCGCGGTACTCCTCCGGGGTGAGCAACCTTCGTTCGGGCTGGGTCACGGCGTCCCTTCACTGTGTGCGAGCTGTGAGTGATCGCGGTCACTTTAGACGGCTCGACCGGCGCACAGGGAAGGCTGGGAGCCCGATCGCGTCCGGAATGTGACGCGGCGTTCTGCCCACTGCCGGTGCCGGCGGAGTTCGGCGCCGTTGCAGGTGGGCCGCGGGCCGGTGAGCTCCGACGCCCGCCCGTGAGCATCGGCGTATGGCTGCCCCGGACGGCGTGTCGGGCAGCCACACGCCGATGATCAACCCGCAGGAGCGGGCGCAGGTACCGCAAACGCATCGCGGACGACGTCCCGGTGCCTCACCAGCAGTCGCCACAACGTCAGCGCCACCACCAGCTGACCGCACCCGGCGACCACGAACACGGTCGGCACGGTGGTCGCGCCGGCGAGCAGCCCGCCGAGCAGCGAGCCGACGGGGATCGCGCCCCACACCAGCGTGCGGTAGCCGCCCTGGACCCGACCGAAGAGCTCCTCGGGGATCAGCGCCTGGCGCAGCGACATGGGTCAGCACGTTCCAGAACATCACCGCTGCCGCCCCGACCGCGAGCAGCACACCCGCGACGTACCGGTCGGTGGTCAGCCCGGCCGCCGCAGTGGCCAGTGCGGCGAGCACCGCTCCGGCGACCAGCACCGTCGTCCGGCCCAGGCGCGCGGCCAGCCGGGCGGCGACGAGTCCGCCGACCACCGCGCCCAGCCCGGAGGCGGTCAGCAACAGCCCGAACCCGGCCTCCCCGACGTCCAGCACGTCCAGCGCCCACAGCACCGTGACGCCGGTGGTCAGCGACTGCAGGCCAGAGGTCGTGGCCGACACCAGGGTCAGGCCGCGCAGGAACCGGTGGCGCCAGAGCCAGCCGACGCCCTCGGCGACGTCCCGGCGGATGCTGGTACGCGCTCCGGACTCGGTCCGGTCCGGCCGGTGCCGGCCGGCGATGGTGCAGACGACGACGGCGGCCAGCGCGTAGGCGGCCGCGGTGGTGAGAAACGGCGCGGCGACGGCGACCGCGAACAGCGCAGCCCCGACCGGTGCGCCCAGGAAGGTCTCGCTGGCGGTCTCGCCCACCGTCAGGAGCCCGTTGCCCCGGTCGAGCTGGTCGCGGCGCACGACCTGCGGCAGCATCGCCCGTGCCGCGCTGTCGTAGAAGGTCTCGGCCACGCCGATGCCGAACGCCACGACGTAGAGAACGGCGAGGGTCGCCGTTCCGGCCAGCGCGGTCACGCCGAGCGCCCCGAGCCCGAACGCCCGGACGGCGTTGGCCGCCGCCATGGCACGCCTGCGGTCGACCCGGTCCACGACGGCCCCGGCCGGCAGGGCGAACAGCAGCCAGGGCAGGAACGCCAGCGTGGTCAGCACCGCGACCAGCACCGGGTCGCGGGTGAGCCGGGCGGCCAAGAGCGGGAGAACGACCCGGGTGATGCCGTCGGCCAGGTTCGACGCGGAGCTGGCGACGAACAGCCGCCGGAACGCCGGGCCGAGGGGTGCGGGCACGACGAGGACCCTGCCACGGCCCGGCCGCCCGACGCCGTCATCCCGCAGGCGGACGCGCGGCTCACCCCCGGGGACGACGACGGGCGACGTTCGGCTCCCTAGGGTCGGCCGTCGGTCACCGGCCTGCTCGGGGTGGCGGGGGTGATCGCGCTGATCGCCGTGGGCAACACGCTGGCCCTCTCGGTCGTCGAGCGACAGCAGGAGAGCGGGCTGCTGCGGGAGCTCGGCCTGACCCGCGGGCAGCTGCGCGGGCTGTTGGCCTGGGAGGCGGTGCTCGTCGCCGGCGTCGCCCCGGTGCTGGGGGTGGTGCTGGGCGGCGCGTACGGCTGATCGGGGCCGCCTCGGTGCTCGGCGAGCTGGGCGACATCGTCCTTGCCGTCCCGTGGCTGCAGGTGGCCGCGATCGTCGTCGTCGCCACCGGGGTGGGGCTGCTGGCCTCGGCGCTGCCGGCCCGGCGGGCCGCCCGCACGCCGCCGGCACCCGGCACCCGGCACCCGGTGCTCTGAGAGAGCGTCTTCAAACTTGTGTGGTTAGTGGTCGGCGTGTGCTGCCGGTGATGTGAGGGAGCTCCTGGTAGGCGGATGGGTGTCTACGCCTCCCGCCCTCACCAGGAGCTCCGGTGTCAGTCTCGCCTGCCTGTTCGTGCGTGTCCTGCCCGACCCATCCCCGGACCACCGACAGCTCGATGAGCTGCGGTTTCTATCCATCCTCGTCGATGACCGACGCCCAATGGGCGGTGCTGGAGCCGGTACTGCCGCCTCCGGCCAGCGCTGCTGGGCGCGGCGGACGACCGGAGAAGCATTCCCGCCGATTGATCCTGGACGCGGT